>NZ_MBEJ01000043.1 GCF_001953975.1 Mycobacterium sp. NS-7484 | reverse complement strand
GCATGCCGTGGTGGTCGAGGAGGGCTTGCAGTAGGGCGGTGATGTCGGTGTCGGTGGTGTCGGTGGGGGCTTGTAGGACGACGGTTTGGTTGTATTCGTTGATGGCGCCGGTGCCGGTGTCGAGTCCTTTGAGCCAGTGCATGATCGGGGTGGGCCGTACCGGGCCGAGCCCGTCGTCGATGACCTCGGCGACATCGTCGGCCACGCCGACAACCTTCGCGAGGCGGGCAACCGTCTGCTGGACGAAGATGTCACGCGGACGACACACCAGGCCCGCCGCTCGCGCCCGTGACGCCACCTGCATCGACAAGATGCTGTCGCCACCCAATTCGAAGAACGAATCGTCGACACCGACGCGTTCCAGCCCCAGGATCTGGGCGTAGATGCCGGCGAGGACTTCTTCGACCGGGTCGGCGGGAGCGCGGTAGTTGTCGCTCTGTTCGTATTCCGGTGCGGGCAAGGCCTTTTTGTCGAGTTTGCCGTTGATGGTCAGTGGCAGGGTGTCGATGGTGACGATGGCGGCCGGGACCATGTAGGTGGGCAGC
>NZ_MBEJ01000042.1 GCF_001953975.1 Mycobacterium sp. NS-7484 | reverse complement strand
CGGAAGCTAAGCCTGCCAGCGCCGATGATACTACCCACACGGGTGGAAAAGTAGGACACCGCCGAACACAAATTAAGAATCGCCCCCCACGTTTATGCGTGGGGGGCGATTCGCTTTATTACTCAATTCTTTTGGCAGTTATATCTCGATATTCAATGGGCCGGCGTCGGGATGATTATGTCGGCCGTGGTTGCTGCCAGTATCCTTTGCTCACAAGGGCGGGTAGAAAGGCACACGTGGTCGGAGACAGACAAGGCGACGCAGAGCGGCGCCCGCGGCGTGCATCGAACGACCGCGCATCGAGCAATTCAGGACCCCGACGTCCCCGCGATCAGCGTGGTCGTGATCAACAGGGCCGGGGCCAGCGCTCCGGCGCCCCACGGGTGTCCGGACCTGGCCGGGCCCGTTCGGCGCAGCCCACCGACGAGGCCGAGCCCAGAAATGACGGCCCGAAGTTGCCGGCTGATGTCGAAGCAAAAGAACTGGCTCCCGATGTCCGTCGGGAACTTGTCACCCTCGACAAGACCACCGCGGACTTCGTCGCGCGTCACCTCGTGATGGCCGGCAAGTTGCTCGACGAGGACCCGGAAACGGCCCTCGCCCATGCCCGATCGGCCCGTAATCGGGCGGGGCGGATCGCGGTGGTTCGTGAAGCCGTGGGAATCGCGGCGTATCACAGCGGAGATTGGGCTCAGGCGCTGGCCGAATTGCGTGCGGCCCGGCGGATGGGCAGTAAGTCGGCGTTGTTGCCGATGATCGCGGACTGCGAACGCGGTGTGGGACGGCCCGAGCGGGCGTTGGAGTTGGCCCGCAGCGACGAGGCTGCCGCGCTGACGGGCGAAGACGCCGATGAGCTGCGCATCGTGACAGCCGGCGCCCGATCGGATCTCGGCCAGCTCGAACAGGCATTGGCCATCCTGTCCACCCCACCGCTCGACCCGACCGCACTCGGACCGACGTCCGCCCGGTTGTTCTACGTCTACGCCGACACCCTGCTGGCACTGGGCCGCCGGGACGAGGCGTTGCAGTGGTTCCTCCACGCCGCGCATGCCGACCTCGAAGGCATCACGGACGCCGAAGACCGGATCACGGAGCTTTCCTGACGTGACGGCGCTTGCACGGCAACATGATTGCCTGCTGCTCGATCTCGATGGCACGGTCTTTCGTGGCCACGCGCCCACGTCGGGCGCGCTGGACAGCCTGGCCGCGGTATCGGCCCGGGTGCTGTACGTGACCAACAACGCCTCACGTGCTCCCGGTCAGGTCGCCGGACATCTTCGCGAGCTCGGGTTCACTGCGGACGCCGACGATGTGGTGACCAGTGCCCAGAGTGCGGCGCACTTGCTTGCCGCGCATTTGCCGGCTGGCTCGGTGGTTCTCGTGGTGGGGGCGGAGGCCCTTGCCGATGAGGTACGCAATGTCGGCCTGCACCCGGTACGGACATTCGACGAGGGACCGGTCGCGGTGGTGCAGGGGCACTCCCCGGACACCGCGTGGCCGAATCTGGCCGAGGCCGCGCTGGCGATCCGCGCGGGGGCGTTATGGGTGGCCGCCAACGTGGATCTGACCCTGCCGACCGAACGCGGCCTGCTTCCGGGCAACGGCTCGATGGTGGCCGCGCTGCGCGCCGCGACCGAGCGGGAACCGCTGGTGGCCGGAAAGCCGCAACCGACATTGATGAACGACGCACTGGGCCGCGGATCGTTCACCGCGCCACTGGTGGTCGGTGACCGGCTCGACACCGACATCGCCGGTGCCGTCGCCGCCGGACTGCCGAGTCTGATGGTGCTCACCGGCGTCAGTACCGCCGGTGAGGCCGTACATTCGGTGCCGGCACAGCGTCCCGACTTTCTGGCGGCGGATCTGCGCGGACTGCACACCGATGCCGATGTCCTGCGGATCGCGCCACAGGACGCGTGGCGGGTCGACATCGACACGTCCACGGTCACCGTGCATGCCACCGGCCAGCAGCCACAGGACGACCTGTCGGTGGTACGGGCCACCGCCCACGCGGTGTGGAGCGCGGAGGCCGACGGCGCTGTCACGGTGACGGGCGGGGACGACACCGCGCGCGCGGCGTTGCAACGATGGTCATTGCTGTCAGTGCCGGTCGATGAAGGTGTCATCGACTAGCGTGAGTGTCGCTATGACTACTGATCCCGACGAGCTACGCGCGCAGGTGGCTGCCGTCTTGGCCGACGTGCCGGATCCGGCCGCGGACCCCTCGGCCCTCGACGGCACGGACATCGACGTGGTGGCCGCGCGGCTGGAACAGGCCCATGATCTGCTCGTGGCCGCTCTCGAATCCGTCGACAGGGGACAACCGGGCGGACCGCAGGCGACCGGAAGGTGAGCGCAGGTGGCACGGCGCGCTCGTGTTGATGCCGAGCTGGTGCGACGCGGGCTGGCCCGATCCCGCCAGCAGGCCGCTGAGCTGATCGAGGCCGGCCGGGTCCGCATCGACGGGATGCCCGCGGCCAAGCCGGCGACCGCAGTGGCCTCAGATACCAACATCACGGTGCTCGCCACCGAGGAGCGCAGCTGGGTGTCGCGGGGTGCACACAAGCTGATCGGAGCGCTCGATGCGTTCGACGTCGCTGTCGAGGGACGGCGCTGTCTGGATGCCGGGGCCTCGACCGGAGGTTTCACCGAGGTGCTGCTCGATCGCGGCGCGGCCGAGGTGGTGGCCGCCGACGTCGGCTACGGGCAGTTGGCCTGGTCGCTGCGCTCGGACGAGCGCGTACATGTACTGGAACGCACGAATGTGCGGGAGCTGACGCCCGAGGCGATCGGCGGACCGGTGCAGCTGATCGTGGCTGACCTGTCGTTCATCTCGCTGGCCACCGTGCTCCCGGCGTTGACTGCCTGTGCCGCCACCGACGCCGATATCGTTCCGATGGTGAAACCGCAGTTCGAGGTCGGCAAGGATCGAGTGGGCGCCGGTGGCGTCGTCTCCGATCCGGAGCTGCGGGTCGACGCGGTGTGTACGGTCGCCCGCAAGGCGGCCACCTTGCAGTGGCATGCTGTCGATGTGACGGCCAGCCCGCTCCCGGGGCCATCGGGCAACGTCGAATATTTTCTGCACCTGCGTACCGGGACCGACCGCGCACTGGAGGGCGAGATGCTCGAACAGGCGGTGCGGCGGGCGGTTGAGGAGGGCCCGCAATGACGCTTGAACGCACGATCCTGCTGGTGGTGCACACCGGCCGGGATGAGGCGACCGAAGTCGCCCGCCGGGTGGAGAAAGTGCTCGGCGACAACGGTATTGGCCTGAAGGTGCTCTCGGCCGAGGCCGTGGACCGTGGCTCGTTGCACCTGGCGCCCGACGACATGCGGGCGCTGGGTGTCGACATCGAGGTGGTCGACGCCGACGAACGGGCGGCCGAGGGCTGCGAACTCGTGCTGGTCCTCGGTGGCGACGGTACGTTCCTGCGCGCCGCCGAACTTGCCCGCAACGTCGAGATCCCGGTGGTGGGCGTCAATCTGGGCCGCATCGGCTTCCTGGCCGAGGCGGAAGCGGAGGCCATCGACCACGTGCTCGAGCGCATCATCGAGCGCGACTACCGCATCGAGGAGCGGATGACCCTCGACGTCGTCGTTCGATCGGGTGCCGACGTGGTGAACCGGGGGTGGGCACTCAACGAAGCCAGCCTGGAGAAGGGTCCCCGGCTCGGGGTGCTCGGGGTGGTGCTGGAGGTCGACGGTCGCCCCGTCTCGTCCTTCGGCTGTGACGGTGTGCTGGTGTCGACACCGACGGGGTCGACGGCTTACGCCTTTTCGGCCGGCGGCCCGGTGCTGTGGCCGGATCTGGAGGCGATCCTGGTGGTGCCCAACAACGCTCACGCGCTGTTCGCCCGCCCGATGGTGACCAGTCCGGTCGCCAACATCGCCATCGAGATCGAGGCGAGCGGCAATGACGCCCTGGTGTTCTGCGACGGCCGGCGCGAGATGGTGGTGCCGGCCGGCGGCCGCCTGGAGGTGACCCGCTGCGCGACGCCGCTGAAATGGGTACGGCTGGACTCGGCTCCGTTCACCGATCGGTTGGTACGCAAGTTCCGGCTGCCGGTCACCGGATGGCGGGGACAGTAGATCGCCGTGCTGTCAGAGATTCGTATCGAGTCGTTGGGCGCGATCAGCGCCGCCACCGCGGAATTCGACCGGGGGTTGACCGTGCTGACCGGTGAGACCGGTACCGGCAAGACCATGGTGGTGACCAGCCTGCATCTGCTCGGCGGGGCGCGCGCGGACGCCACGAGGGTGCGGTCGGGGTCTGATCGCGCGGTCGTCGAAGGCCGGTTCAGCACAAGCGAACTCGGCGAGGACGTATCGGTGCGGGTGGAGGACATCTTGGAGTCCTCCGGTGCCGAGCGCGATGACGACGGCAGTGTCATCGCGGCCCGCTCGGTGAGCCGGGCCGGGCCGTCACGCGCGTACCTGGGTGGGCGCAGTGTGCCGGCGAAATCGTTGAGCAACTTCACCGCCCAGGTGTTGACGCTGCACGGGCAGAACGACCAGTTGCGATTGATGAGGCCCGACGAGCAGCGGGCCGCGCTGGACCGGTTCGCCGAGGTGGACAAGCCGCTGACCCGATACCGCCGGGCCCGTGAGGAGTGGCTCGAGGCGCGTCGGGATCTGGCCGACCGTCGTCATCGCGCCCGGGAACTCGCCCAGGAAGCCGACCGGTTGAGCTTCGGAATCCAGGAGATCGACGCGGTCGCACCACTTCCCGGTGAGGACGAGGCGATCATCGCCGACATCCGCCGGCTCTCGGA
The DNA here is from genome assembly GCF_001953975.1 of Mycobacterium sp. NS-7484. GTDB lineage: Bacteria > Actinomycetota > Actinomycetes > Mycobacteriales > Mycobacteriaceae > Mycobacterium. Next base: position 6,748 of record NZ_MBEJ01000042.1, on the reverse strand, counting down.
GCTCGACGCGCTGCGCGATGCCGCCCAGACGGCCCGGCTGGCGTTGTCCGGTGAGCTCGAAGAGCCGACGCCGGAGTCGATGTCGGCGGCCGACGGGGTGGGCCGGGCGCAGGCAGCATTGGAGGCCACCGATGATTCGGCGCTGCAGACGCTGGGAGCCCGGTTGGCCGAGGCGATGGCGGTGATCGGTGACGTTTCCGGCGAACTCGGGGACTATCTGTCCGAATTGCCCAGCGATGCCAGCACTTTGGAGACCAAACTGGCGCGTCAGGCCGAGCTGCGCGCCCTGACCCGCAAGTACGCCGCCGACGTCGACGGGGTCTTGGAATGGTCACGCGAGGCCGCAGAACGGCTGGCTCAGCTCGACGTGTCCGAGGAGAGTCTGGCTGCCCTGGACCGCAAGGTCGCCGAGCTCGAGGCGCAGGTGGCCACGGCGGCGGCCGAACTGACCAAGGCCCGGACCCGGGCGGCCAAGGGGTTGGCGAAGGCGGTCACCGCGGAGTTGGCCGGGCTGGCCATGGCCAATGCGGTGTTCACGATCGGGGTGGCCCCGATGCCGGTACGCGCCGACGATTCGGCGCCGCTGACCATGCCCGACGGTGAAGTGCTGCATGCCGGGCACGACGGGGTCGACGCGGTCGAGTTCGGGTTCACCGCGCATCGGGGCGCCGACGTGCTGCCGCTGGCCAAGAGCGCCTCGGGCGGTGAACTCTCCCGCGTCATGCTGGCTCTGGAGGTCGTGCTCTCAGCGTCGACCGCGGGCACCACGATGGTGTTCGACGAGGTCGACGCCGGTGTCGGTGGGCGCGCGGCAGTTCAGATCGGGCGGCGCCTGGCTCGGTTGGCCCGCACCCATCAGGTGATCGTGGTGACGCACCTGCCTCAGGTCGCGGCCTACGCGGATGCGCATCTGGTGGTCGACAGTGGCAACGGCCGGGCCAAGTCCAGTGGCGTGCGGCGTATCGAGGACGAGGACCGGGTGGCCGAACTGGCTCGGATGCTCGCCGGTTTGGGGGAGTCCGACAGCGGCCGGGCACATGCGAGGGAGTTGCTGGAGGCCGCGCAGCAGGAGCGCGGCACACCCTGATCGCGCGGCGCATCGGGATTGTTACTGATGTGACTAAAGCAGACTTCTGAGGCTGGTGTTACGGCGCGCCTCCGCCGCCTGACCGGTGATCCCCGACAGAATCGGCGCATGAAGATGTCCACGCTGCTGACCCGCCATGCCAGTTCGCGTCCGGGAGTCACCGGCACTGCCCGGGTGGACCGCGACATCGATCGGCTGCTGCGGCGCGTCGGCCCCGGCGACATCGTGGTGCTCGACGCTCAGGACCTGGATCGGATCACCGCCGATGCGCTGGTGGAGGCCCAGATCGCCGGTGTCGTCAACGCCTCGCCGTCGATCTCGGGGCGCTACCCGAATCTCGGTCCCGAGGTGCTCGTCGCCAACGGCGTGGTGCTGATCGACGAGGCCGGGCCGGACGTTTTCAAGAAGGTCAAGGACGGCGCCCGGGTCCGGCTGCACAACGGCGGCGTCTACTCCGGTGACCGGCGCATCGCGCTGGGCACCGAACGTAACGACCAAGAGATCCACGAGCTGATGCATGACGCCAAGAGTGGCCTCGTGGCACACCTGGAAGCCTTTGCGGGCAACACCATCGAGTTCATCCGCAGTGAGAGCCCGCTGCTCATCGACGGCATCGGCATCCCGAACATCGACGTGGACCTGCACCGCAGGCATGTGGTGATCGTGGCCGAAGAGCCCAATGCCGCTGAGGATCTCAGGGCGCTCAAACCGTTCATCAAGGAGTACCAGCCGGTGCTGGTCGGGGTCGGCGTCGGCGCGGACGTACTGCGCAAGGCCGGATACCGGCCCGCGCTGATCGTCGGTGACCCGGACAAGATGAGCGTCGAGGTGCTGCGCTGCGGTGCCCAGGTGGTGCTGCCGGCCGACGCCGACGGCCACGCCGCCGGATTGGAGCGCATCCAGGATCTGGGTGTCGGTGCGATGACGTTCCCGGCTGCCGGGTCGGCGGCGGACCTGGCGCTGCTGCTGTGTGACCACCACGGGGCGTCGCTGATCGTCACCGCCGGCCACACCGCCTCCATCGAGGAGTTCTTCGACCGGTCGCGCCAGCGCAGCAACCCGTCGACGTTCCTGACCCGCTTGAAGGTCGGCGAGAAACTCGTCGACGCCAAGGCGGTGGCCACCCTGTACCGCAGCCGGGTCTCCGGTGGGGCAATCGCCCTGCTGGTGCTGGCGATGCTGGTGGCCGTCGTCGTCGCGCTGTGGGTTTCGCGTGCCGACGGCGCCGTCATCGACTGGGTCGTCGAGTACTGGAACCGCTTCACGCTCTGGGTGCAGGGCCTGGTCAGCTAAGCGATGGGTGAGCTGTGATCACGCTACGCGCACACGCGATTTCGCTGGCGGCGGTGTTCCTGGCGTTGGCCATCGGGGTGGCCCTCGGGTCGGGGCTGTTGTCCAACACCGTGCTGTCGGGCCTTCGGGACGACAAGTTGGACCTGCAGCATCAGATCGACACGCTCACCGACGGCAAGAACGCGCTGAACGAAAAGCTCAACGCGGCAGGGAAATTCGACGCTCAGATGGCACCGAGAATCGTGCGCGAGGCGTTGAAGGACAAATCGGTGGTGATATTCCGCACGCCTGACGCCGCCGACGGCGATGTCGAAGCCATGTCGCGGTTCGTCGGCCAGGCCGGCGGACGGGTGACCGGGACGATCGGGCTCACGAGCGAATTCGTCGAAGCCAACTCGGCGGACAAGCTGCTCTCGGTGGTCAACTCGCCGATCGTGCCGGCGGGCAAGCAACTGAGCACCGCGGCGGTGGACCAAGGCTCTCAAGCCGGTGACCTGCTGGGCATCACGCTCCTGATCGACAAGAACCCAGCCGCCGCACCCGTGGACGACATGCAGCGCCAGACCGTGCTCGCCGCATTACGCGACACCGGGTTCCTCAGCTATGACGATCAGCACATGTCGGCGGCCGACACCGCGCTGATCGTGACCGGTGGCGGGCTCGGTGATGACGGCGGCAACCGCGGTGCCACCGTGGCGCGGTTCGCCGCGGGACTGGCGCCCCACGGCGCCGGGACCGTGCTGGTGGGCCGTTCCGGGTCGGCCTCGGGCACTGGGCCGGTCGCGGTGACCAGGTCAGATGCGGGTCTGAGCGCCGCGGTCACCACCGTGGACGACGCCGACGCCAGCGCCGGCCAGCTCACCGCCGTGCTCGCGCTGAGCGACCTGGCGGGTGGCGGGAAGCCCGGCAAGTACGGCACCGGGCAGGGCGCCACGTCGGTGACCATCCCGCAGTAACGCCGGCGACCGCTTTGCTCGGTGCGGCGCGCCAGCGACGACTTGTCGTCGTCGGTGTTAAGGTGAACTTCCGTGGGTCGGCAGGCCACAGCTGGTTTATTGATTCCCTGCCCGTCGTCACGGAGGATGCTTTTGCCCGCCTTACGCAAGCACCCGCAAACCGCCACCAAACACCTCTTCGTCACCGGTGGCGTGGCGTCTTCACTCGGTAAGGGGTTGACGGCCTCGAGCCTCGGTCAGCTGCTGACCGCGCGGGGACTGCAGGTGACAATGCAGAAGCTCGACCCCTATCTGAACGTCGATCCGGGCACCATGAACCCGTTCCAGCACGGTGAGGTGTTCGTCACCGAGGACGGCGCCGAGACCGACCTGGACGTCGGCCATTACGAGCGGTTCCTGGACCGCGACCTGTCCCAGTCGGCGAATGTGACCACCGGCCAGGTGTATTCCTCGGTGATCGCCAAGGAACGGCGCGGCGAGTACCTGGGCGACACCGTGCAGGTGATCCCGCACATCACCGACGAGATCAAGAGCCGCATCCTGGCGATGGCTGAACCGGATGCGACCGGGCACCGCCCCGACATCGTGATCACCGAGATCGGCGGCACCGTCGGTGACATCGAGTCATTGCCGTTTTTGGAGGCCGCCCGTCAGGTGCGCCACGAAGTCGGCCGAGACAACTGCTTCTTCCTGCACGTGTCGCTGGTGCCGTACCTGGCCCCCTCCGGTGAGCTCAAGACCAAGCCCACGCAGCATTCGGTGGCCGCGCTGCGCAGCATCGGCATCACCCCGGACGCGCTGATCCTGCGGTGTGACCGCGACGTGCCCGAGCCGCTGAAGAATAAGATCGCCCTGATGTGCGATGTCGACATCGACGGCGTGATCTCCACCCCGGATGCGCCGTCAATCTACGACATCCCGAAGGTGCTGCACCGCGAAGAGCTCGACGCCTATGTGGTCCGTCGGCTCAACCTGCCCTTCCGCGACGTCGACTGGACCGAGTGGGACGATCTGCTGCGTCGCGTGCACGAGCCGCAGGAGACCGTCCGGATTGCCTTGGTGGGCAAGTACATCGACCTGTCGGATGCCTACCTGTCGGTTGCCGAGGCGCTGCGGGCCGGCGGGTTCAAGCACCGGGCCAAGGTGGAGATCCGCTGGGTGGCCTCCGACGACTGCGAGACCGAGAACGGCGCGGCCGCCGCGCTGGCCGACGTCGACGGGGTGCTCATCCCCGGCGGATTCGGCATCCGCGGCATCGAAGGCAAGCTCGGGGCGATCTCCTACGCGCGCAAGCGCGGCCTTCCCGTCCTGGGCTTGTGTCTGGGTCTGCAGTGCATCGTGATCGAGGCGGCGCGCTCGGTCGGAATCACCGACGCCAACTCTGCCGAGTTCGATCCGTCGACCGCCGATCCGGTGATCTCGACGATGGCTGATCAGGAGGATGCCGTCGCGGGTGAGGCCGATCTGGGAGGCACCATGCGACTGGGCGCCTACCCGGCCGTGTTGGAGGCGGGATCGATTGTGGCGCAGGCTTATCAGGCCACCGAGGTGTCAGAGCGTCACCGGCACCGCTACGAGGTCAACAACGCCTACCGGGATCGGATCGCCAAGAGCGGCCTGCGGTTCTCCGGCACTTCGCCGGACGGGCATCTGGTGGAATTCGTGGAATACGACGCGAAGATCCACCCGTTCCTGGTGGGTACCCAGGCCCACCCCGAGCTCAAGAGTCGGCCGACCCGTCCGCACCCGCTGTTCGCGGCGTTCATCGGGGCGGCGCTGGCGTACAAGGCCGAGGAACGACTGCCGGGCATGGACCTTCCCGAGCATTTCACCGAGGACGCCGGAGAAGCCGGAGACTCCGGCAGTGCTGCTGAGGAAGCCGAAAGCGCTTCTCTTGGGTGACCACGACTTCGACACGATAGCCAGCGAAACCGTCTACGTCGGAAGCATTTTGGCGTTGCGGGCCGACGAGGTCAGCATGCCGAACGACGGTTCGGCCCGCCGTGAGGTGGTGGAACACTTCGGCGCGGTGGCCGTGGTCGCGCTCGACGACGACGGCAATGTGGTGTTGGTGTATCAGTACCGGCACCCGGTGGGCCGTCGGCTCTGGGAACTGCCCGCCGGCCTGCTCGATCTCGGTGGTGAACGGCCGGAGGTGACCGCGGCCCGCGAACTGGAGGAGGAGGTCGGCCTGGCCGCCGCGCAGTGGCGTGTGCTGGTGGACCTGGTGTCCAGCCCGGGCTTCTCCGACGAGGGCGTGCGGGTTTTCTTGGCCACCGGCCTGACCGACGTCGGACGGCCCGATTCCGAGCATGAGGAAGCCGACCTGGTGGTCGAGCGCGTGCCACTCGACGAGGCGGTGAATCGAGTGTTCACCGGTGAGATCGTGAACTCGATTGCGGTGGCGGGCATCCTGGCGGCGCATGCCATGCCCGACGTGGGCACGCTGCGAACCGTCGAGGCCCCGTGGACCGATCGGCCCACAGCATTCGGGCGGCGCAAAGGCCGGCAATGACAACCCCGTCGCCGCTGCGCTCGGCCCTCGATGACCAACTCCAGGGCTATCTCGATCATCTGACGATCGAGCGCGGGGTGGCGGCCAACACCTTGAGCTCGTACCGGCGGGATCTGCGTCGGTACGCCGAACACCTGGCCCAGCGTGGGATCGATGACCTGGCCAAGGTGAGCGAGTCCGACGTCAGCGACTTCCTGATCGCGCTGCGCCGCGGGAATCCGGATGCCGGAGTCGCTGCGCTCTCGGCGGTGTCGGCGGCCAGGGCGGTGGTCGCTGTCCGCGGGCTGCACCGGTTCGCCGCCGCCGAGGGGATGACCGAACTCGACGTCGCGCGCGGCGTCAAACCACCCACACCCAGCCGTCGGCTGCCCAAGAGCCTCACCCTCGACGAGGTGCTCGCGTTGCTCGAGGCCGCCGGCGGGGACAGCGAGGCCGACGGCCCGCTGACCTTGCGCAACCGGGCCCTGCTGGAACTGCTGTACTCCACCGGCGCGCGCATCTCCGAGGCCGTCGGCCTCGATATCGACGACATCGACACCCAGGCGCGTTCGGTACTGCTGCACGGCAAGGGCGGCAAGCAGCGCCTCGTGCCGATCGGTCGTCCCGCGGTCAGTGCGTTGGATGCCTACCTGGTGCGGGGACGTCCCGATCTGGCCCGACGGGGGCGCGGTACTCCCGGGGTCTTCCTCAACGCCCGCGGCGGGCGGCTGTCCCGGCAAAGTGCCTGGCAGGTGCTGCAGGACGCGGCCGAGCGAGCCGGCATCACCTCGGCGGTGTCCCCGCACACGCTGCGGCACTCATTCGCTACCCACCTGCTCGACGGCGGGGCCGACGTCCGCGTCGTGCAGGAGCTGCCCGGCACTTTGCCGGGACAGCCGCCCGCCGCGGGCGTGGAGG
>NZ_MBEJ01000041.1 GCF_001953975.1 Mycobacterium sp. NS-7484 | reverse complement strand
CCGCGCATGTCCCGGCAGTAGGCGCACATCCACGCGTTGCAGCACGTCACGAATTGCGGGATCTCGCCGCGCTTTTGGTGCGAGTGCCGCGACGAAAATCCGCAATTCTGGCACTTCTCAGGACGATTCGGGATCGTCACGACGCAACTCCCTCGAACTCGGGTCGGCGCTCGATGGTGAGGCGGTAGTGCTCACCGGAGCCGGGGCAGATGTCTTCGCGGATCGAGTCGAAGTGCTGGGGAATGTTGGCGTGGATCGTGGGCCGCACGGGCTGCCAGCACACCGGGCAGAGCGGCAGGCGATCGGTCTGCATCGGCATCACCGCACCCCCGCTGCCTTGAGCGCCCTACGCAGCCGGCCCCAATACGCCGCCTTGGTCATCGGCGGCTGGAGCGCCGACGCGATCTGAGTCAGCGTCCAATCGGGGTGCTCGATGCGCGCCTTCAGCACCGCCCGGTAGCTTTCGTCGCCGGTGACCGCGAGCGCGCGCTTGGCGGCGGCAACCAGGATTGGCGCAGCCTGGGCAGTGCGGTACTCGTTGGATACCTGCAGCGGTACGAGGCTCCCGGACGTTGGTCGCTGGTTTACGCAGCGCTCATATCCGCCTAGCTCAATACCGTTGTTCCGCAAGTGCTTACGGACAGTCTCGCGGCCCATCCCGTACTTTCGGGCGAGGTAGCCGATCGACTTTCCGGAGCGATAGCCCTCGATGACCACGCCGATCTCCCAATCGAGCATTCCCTGGGTCTTCACAGTCCCGCTCATTTAGATCACCCCGTACGCGGCGAGGCCGGGCAGCAGGATGGCAAGGAAGATGAGTACGGGTGCCCACAGCCATTCGCGGGTCATCGCAGCACCGCCGTCCCGGGCGGCAACCAACCCGGCTCATCCGGCAGCACGTTGTGGTCGAACACCACGTACGTCATCTCTTCCCAGATCTGGTCGTCGACGTGATAGCCGCCCGAGGTCGTGCAGCTGATCGTGTAAGTGCCGTAGCAGCTGGTGCGCAGCGGCACATAATGCGCCGGAGTCCACAACTGGCGGAACCGCTTCCAGCTCCCATCGGCCTGCTTCGGGCCATCGCAGATGGTGCGCTTCTGCGGGGTCAGGAAGTGCAGACCCCAGTCGATCCGCTCACACCCGATACCCGGGTCAGCCTTGGCCGGCACGGTGGCCGCAGCGATACCGGTACCGACGAGCGCTCCGCCTCGGCGCTCGACCCGGCGTGCGGTGCGCCAGTGCATCGTCGGGCGCTTCACGCTGCCACCGCCTGGCGCTCGACCCGCCACGCAGCCAACAGATCGGCGGCGTCATCGTGCGGCCAATCGTCGGTCAGCGGGCTATCGGCATCGGTCGGGAAACCGGCCAGCACCTCCTCGATCGCCCGGGGGGTGGCGTGGTTGGTGATCTCGTCGACCAGGGCGCGCATGTAGAGGATGTCGCCCCAGGCCTCGACGTCGCCATCGGTCATGACGTAGGGCCAGCCGGGGAACGGTGGGAGCGCGTCCCACCTCTTGTGGTGGTCGGCGATACGATCAGGACTGCTCACAATGGACCTTCTTCCTTGTGGGTGAAGGCCCGGGCCGTGTCAGCGGCACCGGGCCGCCTTACTACTGGGTGTCGAGCGATTCGAGAGCCGCGAACTGGGCGGCGCGATCACGGAACAGAGCAGCGTCCCGGTGCGCATCGGCCTTCCCATCGGGATCGTCGACGAGAAGGCTGTACTCAAGTGCGTACTGAGCAGCGGCCTCGAACAGAGCGGAGTCGGGGAGGTCCCCCGGGGAGGGCGCGGGATCGGGGGATGGGTCCGCGCTCACCTCCCCGGGGGTTTGCGCGTGCTGCGTCCCCTCAGCACGCCGCGTCTCCTCATCGGTGGCCGGCACGTCGTAGTCGTGGCCGAGCAGCTCCGGACCATCCAGCACGTCGGCGACCAGGCGGGCCGCAGCGGCACCGAGGGCGCGGAAGTTGGCGACCGTGTCGCTCAGCGCGCTCATGAGGACGCCACCAATTCGAGCTGACGACCACCGAGCAGGCGGCGCAACTCGGCCAGCCCCTTCGGCGTGACCAGGATCGTCGGATCACCGGTGCGGTACTCGCCGCTGGACTTGTGGAAGTACTGACCACCCGGGCGATGGATCAGCCGGCCGAGGTCGACCTGATCCTGGTACGCCTTCCATGTGTTGTGGCGGCCCCGGTAGATCCAGTCCTGGTCGTGCATGAACTCGAACAGCCGGTTACGGCCGATCTCGATGCGCGGGTCGCGGCTCAAGATCTTCGCAGCGTCGGCCACCTCATAGTCCGCGCCGATCTCCTGCAGCGTGTCCCAGGCGGTGGCGGACGGCTCCAGCTCGGCAACCTTGGCGGTCAGCTCCTCGACCCGGCGCGCCGTGATCGCGAGCGCCTGGTGCACGATCTCGTCCTCGGTGAGCGCCGTGGCTGGCACTGCTTTGAACGATCCGGTGCGTCGGATCTCGGGGAGCACGGTGCCGGTGATCCAGCGGCGGAACGCGACGGCCTCG
>NZ_MBEJ01000040.1 GCF_001953975.1 Mycobacterium sp. NS-7484 | reverse complement strand
GGGGGGCGGGCGGCGTCGTGGTCGTTGTCGTCTCGGTTGTCGTCGTGGTGGTGGGCGTGGTGGTTTCGGGACCTTTTTCTTCCTCGGTACCGCATGCCGCGGTGAACGAAATCATCCCGATGACTGCCGCACCGCCTGCGATGACGGTGAGCCGACGAGTCAACTGCCCAGATTTCATGTTGCGTTTCCTCACTGTCCCCCGTGTTCCTACAGAGCTGGCCTTCGGTGAATCGCGACGGATTCCCACTCCCTGCAACGCAAATCGTGGCCCAGCCCATCCCGAAGCGGGTTCTGGTGACCGAACTCTAACTCAAGGTTCTCGCGGCCGCAGATCTGTTCCTGCGTGGTCCGTCCGCGCGCATCGGCGACCCCCGGCCGCAGCTTGACGCTGTCGGTGGGTGGGTGTTTACTCGAGACGTCGAACATACATTCGAAGATGTTCCTGGATAGTTGGTGCTGGAGGTGTTGTTGTGACTGTTGCGACGGAGCGTGATTTACGTCTATTGACCCGCTCTGAACAGGTGGAACACCTCAGGCGCAAGATCGCCTCGGTATCAGGCAAGGTGGGCTCGGCGCATCGGAGCGTGCCGCGGGCCGATGCGGCCATCCCGGCTCCAGAATCTTTGCTGAAGCCGGTCGGATCGCTGGTTGAGACGTTGCCCGAGGGTCTGCCGACCATGCTGCCGCGGGGGTCTGTTGCAGTGGCCGCCGGTGCCCGCTCGCTGACGCTGGGCATCGTGGCGGCGGTGACGGCGGCGGGCGGGCATGCGGTCATCATCGGCCAGCCCGATGTCGGCCTGCTGGCCGCGGTGGAGATGGGCGCCGATCTGACCCGGCTCGCGGTGGTGCCCGATCCGGGGGCCGATCCTGTCGAGGTGGCCGCTGTGCTGATGGACGGGATGGATCTGGTGGTGCTCGGGCTGGGCGGCCGTTCGGTGCCGCCGAGTCGGGCCCGGGTGATGGTGGCACGGGCCCGGCAGAAGGGCTGCACCCTGTTGGTCACCGACGGGAACTGGCAGGGGGCATCGGCCCGGTTGGAGGCCCGGGTGTCCGGTTATGACGTGACCGGCGCCGGCGGGGGCGCCCCGGTGCCCGGACGCGGCCGGATCAGTCGGGTCCGGCTGGCCATGCGTACGCGTGGGCGGTCCCTCGGAACAGCTTGTGCAGCAGGCGGGTAGCCCATGCCCGCAGATTCCAGGGTATTGGCTCTGTGGTGTATGGACTGGCCTGCGGTGGCGGCGGCGACGGCAGCGGGTCTGCCCTCGACGGTGCCGGTCGCCGTCACGCTGGCCAACCGGGTGATCGCCTGCTCGGCATCGGCCCGGGCGGCCGGGGTGCGGCGTGGGTTGCGTCGTCGTGAGGCGCAGGCGCGGTGCCCACAACTGCATGTCGTCACTGCCGATTCTGCCAGGGATGCCCGCTATTTCGAGAACGTGACACTGGCCGTCGATGATCTGGTCCCGCGCGCCGAAGTGTTGCGGCCGGGGCTGCTGGTGCTTTCGGTGCGTGGGGCGGCACGGTATTTCGGGTCCGAACCGGTTGCCGCCGAACGATTGATCGATGCCGTCGCCGCAGCAGGGGTCGAATGCCAGGTCGGCATCGCCGATCAGCTCTCCACAGCGGTCTTCGCCGCCCGGGCGGGCCGCATCGTCGACCCCGGAAATGACGCGACGTTCCTGTCGGGGCTGTCGATCCGTCAGTTGGCCACCGAACCGGCCCTGGCCGGTTCCGGTCGGGAGGACCTGGCGGATCTGTTGTGGCGGATGGGTATCCGGACCTTGGGGCAATTCGCCGAGTTGTCCCGCACCGATGTCGCTTCCCGGTTCGGGGCCGACGCGGTGACGGCGCACCGGTTCGCCTGTGGAGAGCCGGACCGGGGCCCCTCCGGGCGGGATCCGGCAGCTGAACTCGATGCGGTGATGAACTGCGATCCGCCGATCGAACGGGTGGATGCCGCAGCTTTTGCGGGGCGGTCCCTGGCCAGTGATCTGCATCGTCATCTGGAAGGCGCCGGGGTGGGCTGCACCCGGTTGGCCATCCACGCCGTCACCGCCAACGGTGAAGAGCTGGAACGGGTTTGGCGGTGTGCTGAACCGTTGACCGAGGATGCCACCGCCGACCGGGTGCGGTGGCAGTTGGACGGCTGGCTGAACCGGCGCACCTCTGAACGGCCCACCGCCCCGGTGACGGTGCTACGCCTACGGCCGGTGGAGGTGGTGTCGGCAGCTGCGCTGCAATTGCCGTTGTGGGGCGGTGTGGGCGAGGAGGACCGGCTGCGGGCCCGGCGTGCACTGCTACGGGTTCAGGGGCTGCTCGGTCCGGAGGCGGTGCAGGTGCCGGTACTCAGCGGGGGCCGAGGGCCTGCCGAGCGCATCACGTTCACGCCACTGGGGGATGAGCCGGTGGCGCGGGCGGATCCGCGGCAGCCCTGGCCCGGTCAACTGCCCGAGCCCTCACCGACCGTCCTGCTCGATGACCCGGTGGAACTGCTTGATGCACAGGGAAATCCGGTCCGGGTCACCAGTCGTGGGTTGTTCTCGGCCGATCCCACACGGTTGGCCGGCGCCGGTAGGCGTGACGGCAGGTTGCGCTGGTGGGCCGGGCCGTGGCCGGTCGACGAGCGGTGGTGGGATCCGGAGAACCGCGGGGCCGGACGTACCGCCCGGGTCCAGGTGCTGTTGCGGCCCGGCGACGCCGACGAAGACCACCTTGCCCTGCTGTTGTGTTACCGGCAACGCCGGTGGTATCTGGAGGGCGCCTATGAATGAGGCTGAATGAAGCCGCCGAATGTGAGCAAGATTGCGAAATTTCGCAGAAACTTGGCCAACAGGTTCACGTTCGGCCGGGCAACTCCGGCCCGGGGGCGGATCAACCCAGATGCTGAGCGAAGGCGCCGACCCGGTCGATGAACCGGTCGAAGAACACCACCGGGTCGACCTCCATGCCGATGAGGGCGTTGGGTTGACGGCCCCAGTGTCCGCGCCAGTCGGCGACTGTCATGCCACGGGTCAAGGTGCCGCTCAACTCGACGTCGACCGTGGTTTCCCGGTAGCGCACCAAGTCCGGGTCCAATGCAACCGCGGCGGCCAGGGGGTCGTGCAAGTGCGCCAGGTACCCGTCGTCGGTGTCGAAGTGGAATTCGAAATAGAACCGCAGGGCGTCCTCGATGACGCGGATCAACGGGTTGGCGGCCGTTGACCGGGTGCCCCGCTCGTCGAGCACACTCATCGGTGTCGACGGAGACCCGGCGGCGACGGCGAGCCGGTTCAACAGCGCCGGAGTCATGGCAATGTTCTCGGTGAGGTTGAGTCCCAACACGATTGGCACATGGGTTGCGGTGTCGCGGCCCCAGGCCGCGGTCCAGCCGCCGAACACCTCGGCGGCCGACTCGGGGTCCACGCTGATGTTCCACTCCGACACCGGGGTGGTGTTGCCCCGGTAGTCGAACGCCCCACCCATGATGACAAGCCGGCGCAACAGCTTGGGCAGGGTGGGTTCGGCGCGCATGGCCAACGCCAGATTGGTCAGCGGGCCGGTGACCAGTCCGATCAACTCACCCGGATGGGCACGGGCGGCACGCACCCACGCCTCGGCGGCGTCGTGCGCGGTGAGCAGCCGGTCGCCGGACGGAAGCTGCGCGTATCCCAGGCCCTGCGGTCCGTGGGTGTCCTCGGCGGTGCGCAGCGGCGCGCTCAACGGCTGCTCGGCCCCTTTGGAGACCGGAACCCCGGTGACCCGACACAGTTCCAGCAGACCCAGGTTGTTGTCGCAGACCTGTTGCACCGGAACGTTTCCCGCTGTCGAGGCGACACCGACCAACTCGGCTTCGGGGCTGGCCAGCAGGTACACCAGGGCCATCGCATCGTCGACACCGGTATCGACGTCGGCGAACACGGGCAACATCGATTCGCCGCTCCGCGGCGGTGGCGTCATCTCGCCACGATAGAACCGGCCCGGCTACCAGTGCACCCCGGGCACCAACCGCACCGCCCGTTTGACCGGGCGGGTCACCCCACGCGGAACCCGCAAGGTGCGAGGGCTACGGACCGGTCGCTTCGGCCGACGTGGTGTGCTGTCGGATACCTGGCTGCTCACTCCACGTGCCGCCGCCGAGTCCGGATACCCCAGATACAGCTGGTGCAGAACGCGACGGGACAGCTTCGGCGTCAGATAGTTGCCGAAGTCGGCGACCGTGCCCAGCGGGGTGTCGATGCGGACCGGCTTCTCCACGAGCCCGCGTACTACCATGGCCGCCGCGTGCTCGGCTGAGATCGGGGGCACCGGGTTGAGCCGGCGCGACGGTGCGATCATCGGCGTCTTCACCAACGGCATGTGGATGTTGGTGAATGTGATGTGGTCGGAAAGGGTTTCGGTGGACACCACATCGGAGAACGCATCCAGTGCCGCCTTGGAGGGCAGGTAGGAGCTGTACTTCGGGGTGTTGGCCTGCACGCCGGCGCTGGACACGTTGACCACATGGCCGAACCTGCGTTCCCGCCAGTGCGGTAGCAGCGCCAACACCATGCGCACCGAGCCGAAGTAGTTGACCGCCATCACCCGCTCGTAGTCGTGCAGTCGATCCGTCGAGTTCATCACCGATCGGCGGATGGACCGCCCGGCGTTGTTCACCAGATAATCGACGTGGTCGAACCGGCCCAGGATGTCCTTGACGGTGTGCTCCACCGATGCCGAGTCGGTGACATCACACGTGAAGGCGTACGCCTGCCCGCCGGCCGAGCGGATCTCGGTGACCAGATCGTCGAGAGCCTCACCGTTGCGGGCCAGGGCGAAGACACAGGCTCCCCGCTCGGCCACCGCCAGGGCCGACGCGCGGCCGATGCCGCTGGAGGCACCGGTGATGACGACGTGCTTGCCCACCAGGGGGCCGGCCGGGTCGTCGCGTCGGGCCCGGTCGGGATCGAGATGCTGAGCCCAGTAGCGCCACAGTTTCGGTGCGTACGAGGAGAATTCGGGGACCGTGATCCCGGTACTGCGCAGCGCGGCGATGGCATTGTCGGCGGTGAAGGTCGGACGCAGTTCGGCCACGTCGAGCACCTCACCCGGGATGCCCAACTGGGCGGCCACGATGTTGCGCACAACTTTGGCCCGTCCCCGCGCCCGCAATACCGGCGCCGCGGTGACTCGGGGGAGTGACCCGCGCAGCGGTGGCAGCCCGGCTTCGGGTGCCACCCCGCGGTAGATGTCGCGCAACCCGATGGTGCTCGGCGCGGTCAGATGGAACGTCTCGCCGTCTGTGCCCTCGACATGCATCAGATGGACGAGGGCGTCGACCACATAGTCCACCGGGACGACGTTGGTGCGGCCGGTGTCGGGCAGCATCATCGGGGTGAACCGGGGCAGCGCGGCCAGCCGTGCCAGCACGCCGAAGAAGTAGTAGGGGCCGTCGATCTTGTCCATCTCGCCGGTCGCCGAATCGCCGACCACGACGGCCGGCCGGTACACCCGGTAGCGCAGTCCCGGTGTCGAGCGCACGAGCTGTTCGGCTTCGAACTTGGTTTGGTGATACGGCGTGGGCAGGTCTTGGGCGACGTCGAAATCATCTTCGGTGAACACGCCGCGGTGGTTCCCGGCGACGGCGATCGAGGACACGTGGTGCAACGTGGCGTCCAGCCGGCGGGCCAGCTCGGTCACCGCGCGGGTGCCTTCCACGTTGGCGGCCCGCTGCTCTGCCTCACCGGCCGCCATGTCGTAGATCGCTGCGCAGTGCACCACGTGCTCGACGTCGCCGAGTTCGGCGACGTCGGCCGCCGACAAGCCGAGATCTGCTGCAGTCAGGTCGCCGACCAGCGGTTTCACCCGTTCGCTCCAGGTCTGGGCCAGACGTTCGAACCTTGTCAGCGACTCCCGGCGCACCAGTACCCACACCTGGGCGTCGGGTTCGACCGCCAGAATCCGGGAGATCACTCGGCGGCCGATAAACCCGGTACCGCCGGTAACGACATAGCGCATGCGAGTCATCGTGGACCTAGATCGAGCAAACGTCAACAGGGGCGGTCTTCTCAACTATCGTCGGCACGCATGCCCCTCAATCCGGATGCCATCGGCGCCAAGACCGATCCGATCCAGTTCGACTGGACCGACCGCGACACCCTGCTGTACGCCATCGGCGTCGGCGCGGGAACCGCTGACCTGGCCTTCACCACGGAGAACAGCCACGAGATCGAGCAGCAGGTGCTGCCCACCTATGCGGTGATCGCATGTTCGGCCTTTCCCGCCGCCCTGAAGATCGGCACGTTCAACTTCAGCATGCTGCTGCACGGCTCCCAGGAGATCCGGCTGCACCGGCCGCTGCCGCCGGCCGGAAAGTTGACCGTCGTCTCCGAGGTCGCCGACATCCAGGACAAGGGCGAAGGCAAGAACGCGGTGGTCATGCTCAAGGGCGTCGGAACCGACCCGGCCAGCGGCGAGGTGGTCGCCGAAACCCTTACCACCGTGGTGATTCGGGGCGAAGGCGGATTCGGCGGTCAACCGGGGCAACGCCCGACGGCACCGCAGATTCCCGACCGCGAGCCCGACGCTCAAGTGAAGCTGCCCACGCGCGAGGACCAGGCCCTGATCTACCGGCTCTCCGGCGATCGCAATCCGCTGCACAGTGATCCGTGGTTCGCCCAGAATCTCGCCGGTTTCCCGAAGCCGATCCTGCACGGCCTGTGCACCTACGGCGTTGCCGGGCGCGCCCTGGTCGCCGAACTCGGCGGCGGCGACGCCACCAAGGTCCATGCGGTCGCGGCCCGCTTCAGTTCACCCGTGTTCCCGGGAGAGACGCTGACGACGTCGATCTGGCGGACCGAGCCGGGGCGGGCGGTGTTCCGCACCGAGGCCTCCGGGCCCGACGGCGCCGATACTCGGCTGGTGTTGGAGGACGGCGCCGCCGAGTATTCCGACTGATCGGCCGGGGCCGGCAATTTTGTAGAAGCGCTGCACGCCGAGTGGGGGATTGACAGGATCGAACCACTACGGTCGCACGGCACGGTGCGGGATGGGCGGTGGCAGATGGCGCAGGTGAATCTGGTCGTTGGGTACCTGGCCACCCCCGGTGGTGCCGATGCGCTGGCACTGGCGGTCCGGTTCGCCCGGGCCTTGGCGGCGCAGCTGCACATCTGCCTCGTCATCCCGCCGGACACCGCACCGGCGGGCATCGGCCCCAAGGGCGGTTACGAGGACATGGTGGCCGAACAGGCCCAGGGCTGGTTGGACGACGCGATGACCTCGGTGCCCGACGACGTTGTGGCGCACACTCATCTGAGCTTCGACGAGTCGTTCACCGACGGCCTGATCCACGAGGCGCTGCGGTTGCAGGCGGTGGCCATCGTGGTCGGTGGTTCCGGTGGCGGGCTCGTCGGCAGCTTCTCGCTGGGCTCGGTGGTCAACGAGCTGTTGCACTCCTCACCGGTGCCGGTTGCGGTGGCGCCGCGCGGAACTCGGGACTCGACGGTCGAACGGATCCACGAGATCACGTGCGCCATCGGGCAACGGCAAGGCTCAGATCTGTTGCTCGACACCGCGGTACGGGCCAGCCGAGCAGCCGGCGTCCCGTTGCGGCTGGTGTCGTTGGTGGCGCTCGATCCGGCCTTCGGATCGCTGCGCGGCGATGACGACGCGGTTCGTGAACACGCGCTCGCGCATGCCCAGAGCACCTTGGAGACCGCCAGAAGTGAGCTGCCCGAGGACTTTCCGGTGACCTCCACGATCGTGAACGGCCCCACCGTCGAGTCCGCGGTGGAGCAGTTGAGTTGGCAGGACGGCGACATCATCATGGTCGGCTCCAGCCGGCTCAGCGCGCCGCGGCGGATCTTTCTCGGTTCGACCGCGGCCAAGATGTTGCGGGTGTTGGACGTCCCGATGGTGGTGGTACCTCGGGACGAACTGAAAGACGGCGAGGGCCACGCATGACCGATTCTGCCGCGGAATCCGCGCCCCAGGACAAGCTCGTGGCCGCCGAGCAGTCCAGCGGCTTGATCTCCAAGGGATTGGCTGCCGGCAAGGTGGGCACATTCTCCGGTGCTGTGCTCGGGATCTCGTGCGTGGCGCCGGGATACACGCTGACCGCGAGTATCGGTCTGATCGTCGCGGCGGTCGGGTTGAAGATGCCCGCCATCTTCATCGCCGGTTTCATCCCGATGTTTCTGACCGCCTACGCCTACCGCGAACTGAACTCGCGGGCACCCGACTGCGGCGCGTCGTTCACCTGGTCCACCAAGGCGTTCGGGCCGTATGTGGGCTGGATGTGCGGCTGGGGCATGGTGATGGCGTCGATCATCGTGCTGTCCAACCTCGCCGCCATCGCCGTGGAGTTCTTCTACCTGTTCATCGCTCGAGTCAGCAACCATCCCTCGATCGCTGACCTGGCCGACAACAAGGCCATCAACATCCTCACCACTTTGGTATTTCTGGCCCTTGCCACCGCGATCGCCAGCCGCGGCATCACCACCAGCGAACGGGTGCAGTACGTTCTGGTGGGATTCCAGATGGTGGTACTGCTGGCGTTCGCCGTGATGGCATTCGTGCACGTGGGCCGCGGCGATGCCCCGGTCGGGCTGTCGTTCGATCTGGACTGGTTCAACCCGTTCAGCGGACTTGCGTTGAGCGCCTTCGTGGTTGGCGTGACGGGGTCGATCTTCGCGTTCTGGGGCTGGGACACCTGTTTGACCTTGGGGGAGGAATCCAAGGATCCGACAAAGGTGCCGGGCCGGGCGGGTCTGTTGTGCGTGCTGTCGATCCTGGGCACATATCTGCTCATCGCCGTCGCGGTGATGATGTATGCCGGGGTGGGCGAAACCGATCTGGGCCTGGGCAATCCCGACAATGCCGAGAACGTGTTCGCGGCACTGGCCGACCCGATCATGGGCCATTGGGCCGGGCCGTTCCTGTTCCTGGCGATCCTGGCCTCGTCGGTGGCCAGCCTGCAGACCACCTTCCTGCCCGCGGCCAGGGCCATGCTGGCCATGGGCGCCTACAAGGCCTTTCCGGCACGGTTCGCCGAGGTCAGTCCCCGCTATCTGGTGCCCAGCTTCGCGACCATCACCGCGGGCGTGGTCACCGGCGTGTTCTATACCGTGGTGAGCCTGCTGTCCGAAAGTGCCCTGCTGGATACCATTGCCGCCCTTGGCATCATGATCTGCTGGTACTACGGCATCACCGCATTCGCCTGCGTCTGGTACTTCCGGCGGGAGTTGTTCACCAACGCGCGCAACGTGGTGTTCAAGTTCCTGTTCCCGTTGCTCGGCGGGATCGTGCTGGCCGCGGTGTTCGTGATCGCCATCGGAGAGAGCATGAACCCGGAGAACGGCAGCGGCGCCGAGATCGGCGGCATCGGGCTGGTGTTCTTCATGGGCTTCGGCATCCTGCTGCTCGGCGCCGTGCTCATGCTCGTGTGGCGATCGGTCAACCCGGCGTTCTTCCGCGGTGAGACCCTGCGCCACGACACCCCGTCGCTCGTGGAGTAGCGCGCGGGCTATCCGGCCGCGTCGCCGATTCCGGAGTGCCCCTTGTTGTGGGCCAATTGGAACGGATCGAGCAGATCCCAGACTCCACCGACGACCTGTTGTTTGAGCGCGGCGGCCGGCTCTTCCAGGTTGATCAGGTCGGCGATGATGTCGTACCCGTAGTACACCGCCGAGCCGGGCGGAGTGGTCTTGATCAGCTCCATGATGATGGTCTGACGGGCATCTCGGGCCGCGTCGTCGTCCCCCAGCGCCGGCGCCAGGTCGGGCAGGATCCGGCTGATCGGGATCACCGCGTTGACCCACGGCACGATCTGGCTGGCCCGGTAGATCTGCTCGGTGGCTTCCCGGACAAACGGGTCGAGCTCATCCGGTGACGCGGTGAGCAGTGCTTCTCGCAGGCTCATCATCGCGTCGGGGAAGTCGGTCGGGTCCGGGTCGTTGTCTCGGAAGGGGTTGGGGCTCCAGGGCGTATCTGCCTGGGTGTCGACAGTGTCCGACTGCGTCTGCACCGCACTGAGTTTCGGCGCAAGCTTGGTGACGGGCTCCGGTGCGGTGGTGGATTCCGGCTCGACGGCCGCTTGCTTCGGCGTGAACAGGCTCTTGAGCTTCGTGACCTGCTCGGCCTCGAACTCTTCGGCGCTCGGCTTGGCCTTGGGCGTCACGGACACCGACCTGGCGGGCGTGACGGCCTTGGTCAACGAGTCGGTGATCGTCTTGGAGACGACGTTCGCGGACTTGCCGGCCTGCGTCGCGGCCTTCTCGAGCTTGTCGGTCTGCTTGTCGACGGCGTCTTTGAACTTGGCCACGGGCTTGGTCCGTTTGGCGGCGTCGGCCTTGGAATTCGCCGAATCCGCGCGCTTGGGTCCGGCCTTGACGTGCTGCGATGTGCTGTTGGTCGACTTCTTGGCCGCCCCGTCACCCGAATCGGCATGGGCGGTGCCCTGCCCGGCCACGGCGATCGCCGCACCCACTCCCGCCGCTACCGCGACGCCACCGACATAGCCGATGTATTTGGTTGACGCCATTGCCGTCCTCTCACAGCCGATCCCCAGCCCAGAGGGATCGTAGGGTGTCGTGCCGTGATCGGCATCTCAAGGTGACCCCGGCCCAGTATATCGAACAATTGTTCGATATACTGGCGCGGTGGGCTGGCACAACGGGCCGCCGAGCTGGTCGGAAATGGAGCGGGTGCTTACGGGCAGGCCGCGTCGCTCCGGCCTGCCGCTGGAGCCCGAGGGCGACGGTGGGGACAGTCCGGCCTGGTCCCGTAAGCGTGGGGCGTATCAACTGCCCGATATTGCCCGCATCGCTGGCTCGGTGCGGTATGCCGAACTGCACGCGCACAGTGCCTACAGCTTTCTCGACGGCGCGAGCACGCCGGAGGAGTTGGTGGAGGAGGCGGCCCGGCTGAACCTGCGGGCAATCGCGTTGACCGATCACGACGGGCTCTACGGGGTGGTCCGGTTCGCCGAGGCGGCCAGGGAGTTGGACGTGTCCACGGTGTTCGGTGCCGAGTTGTCGCTCGGGAACGTTCCCCGTACCGAGGATCCCGACCCGCCCGGCCCGCACCTGCTGGTGTTGGCCCGCGGGCCGGAGGGGTACCGACGGTTGTCCCGCGAGATCGCCGGCGCGCATCTGGCCGGAGGGGAGAAGGGCAAGCCACGTTACGATTTCGACGCGCTGACCGAGGCGGCCGGTGGGCACTGGCAGATCCTCACCGGGTGTCGCAAAGGCCATGTCCGTCAGGCGCTTTCCGCGGGTGGCGCGGATGCCGCCGCCGCCGCGCTGGCCGATCTGGTGGACCGGTTCGGGGCCGACCGGGTCAGCGTCGAGCTCTCCCATCACGGTCATCCGGACGACGATGAGCGCAACGCGGTGCTGGCCGGGTTGGCCCCGCGATTCGGAGTGGGTGTGGTGGCCACCACCGGCGCGCACTTCGCCGTTCCCGATCGGGGCCGGCTGGCCATGGCGATGGCTGCGATCCGGGCTCGCAACTCGATGGACGCCGCGGCGGGCTGGTTGGCCCCGCTCGGTGGGGCCCACCTGCGCTCGGGGGAGGAGATGGCCCGGCTCTTCGGCTCCGAGATCGTCGAGGCGGCAGCGGATCTCGGTGAGCAGTGCGCCTTCGGTCTGGCGCTGATCGCCCCGCAGCTTCCGCCGTTCGACGTCCCTGCCGGGCATACCGAGGACAGCTGGCTGCGGCATCTGGTCATGGCCGGAGCGGCCGAGCGGTACGGGCCACCGGGCACCGCGGGTAAGGCCTACGCACAGATCGAACACGAACTGAAGATCATCGAGCAGTTGAAGTTCCCCGGCTACTTCCTGGTGGTACACGACATCGTCCGGTTCTGCCGGGACAACGACATCCTGTGCCAGGGCAGGGGCTCGGCGGCCAACTCGGCGGTCTGCTACGCGCTCAAGGTCACGAATGTCGATCCGATCGCCAACGACTTGTTGTTCGAACGGTTCCTGTCCCCGGCCCGCGACGGCCCACCCGACATCGACATCGACATCGAATCGGACTTGCGCGAGAAGGCCATCCAGTACGTCTACGAGCGCTACGGCCGCGACTATGCCGCCCAGGTGGCCAACGTCATCACCTACCGCGGCCGCAGCGCCGTGCGGGACATGGCCCGGGCGCTGGGGTTCTCGCAGGGGCAGCAGGATGCCTGGAGCAAGCACCTCAGCCGATGGGACGGGCGCCCCGACTCGCCGGAGGCCGCAGAGATCCCGCAGCCGGTGATCGAGTTGGCCACCCAGATCGCCAACTTGCCGCGCCACCTCGGCATCCACTCGGGCGGCATGGTGATCTGTGACCGCCCGATCGCCGACGTGTGTCCGGTGGAGTGGGCCCGCATGGCTGACCGCAGCGTGCTGCAGTGGGACAAAGATGACTGTGCGGCAATCGGTTTGGTGAAGTTCGACCTGCTCGGCCTCGGCATGCTCTCGGCGCTGCACTACGCGATCGATCTGCTGGCCGAACACAAGGGCATCACCGTCGACCTGGCCAAGCTGGACCTGTCCGAGCCGGCGGTCTACGAGATGCTGCAGAGAGCCGATTCGGTCGGGGTGTTCCAGGTGGAGTCCCGCGCGCAGATGGCCACCTTGCCCCGGCTCAAACCGCGGGAGTTCTACGACCTGGTGGTCGAGGTGGCGTTGATCCGGCCGGGCCCGATCCAGGGCGGCTCGGTGCACCCCTACATCAAGCGCCGCAACGGGATAGAGGACGTCACCTACGACCATCCGTCGATGGAGCCGGCACTCCGAAAGACGCTGGGGGTGCCGCTGTTCCAGGAGCAACTCATGCAATTGGCGGTCGACTGTGCGGGTTTCACCCCGGCCGAGGCCGACCAGTTGCGCCGGGCGATGGGCTCCAAACGTTCCACCGAGAAGATGCGACGGCTGCGCAGCCGGTTCTACGACGGGATGAGAGAGCTTCACGGCATCACCGGCGAGGTGGCCGAGCGGATCTACGAGAAGCTGGAGGCATTCGCCAATTTCGGTTTCCCGGAAAGCCATTCGCTGAGCTTCGCATCGCTGGTGTTCTACTCGTCGTGGTTCAAACTGCATCATCCGGCGGTGTTCTGCGCGGCACTGTTGCGGGCCCAGCCGATGGGGTTTTACTCGCCACAGTCACTGGTCGCCGACGCGCGCCGACACGGCGTGACGGTGCACGGCCCCGACGTCAACGCGAGCCTGGCCTACGCCACGTGCGAGAGCCGCGGCCTTGACGTGCGACTGGGCCTGGGCAGCGTCCGCCATATCGGTGACGAGTTGGCCCAGCACCTGGTCGACGAGCGAGAAGCCAACGGGCCGTTCACGACCCTGATCGACCTGACCAACCGGGTGCAGCTGTCGGTACCTCAGACCGAGGCGCTGGCCACCGCCGGTGCGCTGGGTTGTTTCGGGGCCAGCCGGCGCGAGGCGCTGTGGGCAGCGGGTGCGGCGGCCACCCAGCGGCCGGACCGGCTGCCGGGAGTGGGCTCTTCCTCCCACGTGCCGCCGTTGCCGGGAATGAGTGCGTTGGAACTGGCCGCCGCCGACGTGTGGGCCACCGGTGTCTCGCCGGACAGCTATCCCACCCAGTACCTGCGCGCCGACCTCGACGCGCTGGGGGTGATCCCCAACGACAAGTTGCTGGGTGTCGTCGACGGAACCCGAATCCTGGTTGCCGGGGCGGTCACTCACCGGCAGCGTCCGGCGACCGCACAGGGGGTGACGTTTTTGAACCTGGAAGATGAAACCGGGATGGTCAACGTGCTGTGCGCGCCTGGAGTATGGGCGCGTTACCGCAAGCTGGCGCAGACCGCGCCGGCTCTGGTCGTCCGTGGCATCGTGCAGAACGCCACCGGCGCGGTCACCGTGATCGCCGACCGGATGGGGCCGGTCAAGCTCCGGGTCGGGTCCCGGTCCCGAGATTTCCGCTGAGCGCGCCCGTGCTGTCCTCAAGGCTGTCCTCCAACCCGGTCCGCAACAGCGACCATGCCAACCGCCGTGCGGCGGTGGCGCGCTCGTGCAGCAGGTGTTGGACGGCCGGGATCGGGTTGGTGTCCGGGGTGCGCCCCTCGACCACATCGGCATGCAGTTCCTCGGCCACCTGGATCGCCATCAGCACCGCATCGTTGACCCGGTTGAGCGCATCCTGCAGGCGGTCGTCCTGACTGAGCAGATGGGCGTTGTCGAGCTCGACCGAAACGTCGTTCACCACCTGGCTGATCTGTCCGAAGATCGCGTTCATGGCCGCTTCCCGCTCGGCCCGATCCGGGTTGCGCAGTTGCGTCGCCGCCTCACTCCACAGCGTCGCCAGCATCCGGGTGTGCGCCCCCACCGCCCGGGACACCTCGATCATGGCCTGCTTCTGCAGCTGCTCGAGCAGGTTGTTGCGTTCGATGCGGGCCAGCTCCCGTTGGGCCACCAACTCCGCGCGGTGCAGCTTCTGCTGGGCCTGGATCTCGGCGCGGTGCCACTTCTGGGTCAGGGCGAGTTCGGCCGCCGAGCGCTCATCGGCCGCCGCCAGTTCCCGGCGCAGCCGCTCGTCGGCCTGGGCGATGTCGTGGCGCGCCTGGCGTTGAACGGTGAGCGTCAACCACATCGTCACCACCACGACGACGAAGATGACGGCACCGAAGAACCACTCGGCCTTGCTGCCGCGCTCGCCCGGGCTGAACACCAGAAACCAGACGATGGCCAGGCTGCCGAGACCGCCGCCGACCAGCCAGCCGATACCGATCCTGCGCTCGGCCGGGGGTGGCTCGGGTGACCGCTCCTGATCCGCGACGGGCACCCGGATCGGCTGGGTGGTATCGCTGACGTCGCCGTCCTCTGACGGGGACCCCTCTGAAAACTCAGCGGCCCTTGTCGATTCAGTTAGTCCGGCCATGTCGACCTCCCGTCGGCCAAGCCTGCCAGCGTGCCGGCGTTCAGAGTAGGGCTACCCGTGGTGGGATGTGCCACCGGCCAGTCCCACCGGCATCCGCATACCTGGTTTTTCGTCATTCTTCAAGTGGCCCTAGCGATGACGGGCCGCACACCAACCGCTAGGGTCATCGGCGTCTACCGATCCGCTCGCTGCAGAATTGAGGGCCCCATGGGACAAAACGCGACACTGGAAGGTGATTCGGCGGTCATCGTCAGTCTGTCGGAAGCGGCGATGCACATGTATTCGGCCGCCATCGACGCACTGCCGTTCCCCGAGGACAAGAAGTTCCACAAGCGTGCCGACGTCGTCCTGTCCGGCCTGCGCAAGCTGCGCGCCTCCCTGACCGAGGCGGCCAGCAGCAACCGGCCTTCCCCCGCAGTCATCGTGGCGCTCAGTGGCGTTCGCCAGCGGTACGACTCGCTGATGGCACATGCCGCCGCGGCGCCGGGTTCCTCTCTGGGACAGCAGATCTACGTCACGCGCATCCACGCCAAGTTGTCGGCCCAGGAGGTGGCCAACGGTGCCGGCCTGCGTGACGGCCTGCTCGACGAACTCGAGGCCGGCGCAACGCCCACCGACGACGAAGCGGCCAAGATCCGCGAAACCATCGCCGCGCTGGGCGGGTTGCCCGGCGACGATCACGGCATCCACGCCGTGCCCACCCCGGCCGACTTCGACGCGCCGGAAGAATCCGACGTCAACGGCTGGGACCCCGTGCTGGTCTCCGAGAACGCCGGCTGATCGTCCCGCGCGCCGGCGTCTCCTCGACGAGGGCGCGCAACCTTCAGCGGTTAGCTGAGTTGTGCTGCGGCACATGATGTTCGGACAGTTCTCAGCAAACTGCTCTGCGAGTCGGCCCGATGGCCCGCGTGCGTCTGTAGTCTCGCGGCATGACAGCCGAACCGACTCTGAACTTGACCGTCGACGAACTCCTCACCACCACCCGCTCGGTGCGCAAACGCCTCGACTTCGAAAAGCCGGTCTCGCGTGAGGTGATCATGGAATGCCTCGACCTGGCGCTTCAGGCCCCGACCGGCTCGAATGCGCAAGGCTGGCAATGGGTTTTCGTGGAAGACCCGGCAAAGAAAAAGGCGCTGGCCGACATCTACCGGTCCAATGCCAACCCGTACCTGGACCTGCCCAATCAGGAGCGCGGTGACATCCGCGATCAGCAGCAGGACGCGGTGAAGAGCTCCGCGCGGTATCTCACCGACAACTTCGAGAAGGCGCCGGTGCTGTTGATCCCGTGCCTGGAGGGCCGCCCGGACGGCGCGCCCGCGGGAATGTCCGCCTCGTTCTGGGGATCACTGCTGCCCGCCGTGTGGAGTTTCATGCTGGCACTGCGGTCTCGCGGTCTCGGCTCGGCCTGGACCACGCTGCACCTGCTCGGAGAGGGCGAGAAGCAGGCCGCCGAACTGCTCGGGATTCCGTTCGACCGGTATTCGCAGGCCGGTCTGTTCCCGATCGCCTACACCGTGGGCACCGACTTCAAGAAGGCCAAGCGACTTCCGGCCGAGCAGTTCTCGCACTGGGACAGTTGGTGAGCCCAGGGGCACCTGTTGCCCCCGGTGCAATTGTGAAGCCGGGGTATGAACACTCTGTGAGATTCGGGCACCGACCGCTTGCCGGTCCACGCCCGCGGCGTAACTAGACGCCTCCGGCGAACCCGTTCTGACGCCACGCCTCATAAGCGGCGACGGCGGCCGCGTTGGACAAATTGAGTGACCTTCTGCCCTCGATCATCGGAATGCGAACCTGTGCGGTGATATTCGGATCGGCCAGCGTCTGTGCATCAAGTCCGGTGGGTTCGGGGCCGAACATCAGCACGTCACCCGGCCGGTAGGTGATGTCGGCGAACGACGTCGACGCGTGCGCGGTGAACGCGTAGACGCGAGCCGGCAACAGGGCGCGCCACGCCGCGGCCAGATCGTCGTGCACGGTCACCGATGCCAGGTCGTGGTAGTCCAGGCCGGCCCGGCGCAGCTTGGGTTCGGACAGGTCGAAGCCCAGCGGTTCGACAAGGTGCAGCTCGCACCCCGTACCCGCCACCATCCTGATCGCATTGCCGGTGTTGGGTGCGATACGGGGACTGAAGAACAACACCCGGAACATTCGACGATCCTCGTACGAACGGGCATGCCAAGACGAATCGGCAGCCGAATACGGTGACGAATCGGGCGGCGAAATTGAAGGCGGCAAATCCCGGCGCGCACCGGCAAGCGCGCTACTGTTTGCTCGATTACCACACAACTGCGCTACGGCTCGGTCACGAACTCTGTCTGTTCAGTAAGAATTGTGGAAACGCTCGCGCGCGGCTGTCATACTCGTGCAATTGCCAAGGCGTTTGACGCCCGCCCCAGCGTGGGCGGAAACAGCAGGAAGTTCTGATGAATCACGCCCCACGAGTGAAATGCGGCCACGCAGCCGGTAGTGCGGTTGGGCGCCGATGACTGCCTTTACGCAGCTGAAACAGGCTGACGGCACCCTTGTCGATTTTTCCCCGAACGCAACCCCAACCGCTGTGGCCAAGCGCCCTTCGCGATGGTCTCCGGCCAACTGGCCGGTCAGCCGGAAAGTCCTCGCGATCGTCGTCGTGCCGTTGATCTTGGCCGCGACGTTCGGTGGTTTGCGTATCTATGCCAGTGCCACCGCCGCGGGTGATCTGCGTCTGGCCGCCGACCGCGCCGAACTGATCCCCGACATCAATGCCTACATGGCCGCCATGGAGGGCGTGCTCATCGCAGCTACCGAAGGTGGCGACGGGCAGGCCGCGATGTCCACTTTCAGTGACAGAAAATCCGATCTACAGCAACGGCTCGACGCCACCGACGTGCTGGAGGACGTCGGCCAGGCGGTGGGCAGTCTGCTCAGCAAGGGCCAAGAAATCGTCGACGCGGTGATGTCGAATTCGATCGACCTGCGTCAGCGCATCATCGATTACGGTCCGCTGCTGCTCACCGGCGAAGCCGCGATCACCGGTTCGGTGCACAGCAACCAGCAGGCGGTCCAGGCCCAGGTCGAGGCCTTGGCCCGGGCGATCGGCGCCCGTGGGCAGATGGCCATCCAGCAGATGATGGTCAACGCCGGGGGAGCCGAGCCCGAACCGTTGCTGCGGACCTCGATGATCACGATGGCCGGTACCGAACCGTCGACCGTCGCGGCCTTGACGAAGGTGCTCGGCGGTGCCTCCGAGGGGGCGGCGACCCTGCGCGCCGAGATGGTCAAGCGGATGGCGATGATGTCCAACCCGGGCGTTCCGCTGGTCGGAAATCCGGATCTGCTGGCGTCGTTGCACACCACCAATGAGATCGCCGGGCAGATCATCTCCGACACCACGGCGGCCATCCCCGCGGCGGTGGAGGCGCAGGCCGACGACGCCCGCAATGATGCGATCCGCGACGCCATCCTCGTGGCCACCGCGATCGTCAGCGCGCTCGTCATCGTGTTGTTGGTGGCGCGCTCGCTGGTGCGCCCGCTGCGTACGCTGCGCGACAGCGCACTCAAGGTGGCGCACGAAGATTTGGCCAGGGAGATCGAACGGGTCCGGGCCGGCGGTGAGTTGGTCCCGGTCACCCCGCTTCCGGTGCAGACCACCGAGGAGATCGGCCAGGTTGCGCATGCCGTCGACGAGTTGCACGAGCAGGCGGTGTTCCTCGCCGGGGAACAGGCGCAGCTGCAGTTGCAGGTGTCCGACATGTTCGAGACCCTGTCGCGGCGTAGCCGCTCACTGGTCGATCAGCAGTTGTCGCTCATCGATCAGTTGGAGCGCAACGAGGACGACCCCGAGCGCCTGGAGAGCCTGTTCCGGCTCGATCACCTGGCCGCGCGCATGCGCCGCAACGGCGCCAACCTGTTGGTGCTGTCCGGGTCGAAGCTCGCGCGCGAGCACAGCCGTCCGGTGCCGCTGGCGACGGTGATCAACGCCGCGGCCTCGGAAGTGGAGGACTACACCCGTGTGGTCACCGCCTCGGTGGCCGATGTCGAGGTCACCGGCGCGGTGGCCGGTGACTTGATCCACCTGCTGGCCGAACTGCTCGACAACGCCCTGCGGTACTCGCCCCCGATTTCGCAGGTGCGGGTGTCGGCCGTGATCGCGGCCAAGGGCGCGTTGGTGATCGAGGTGAGTGACGTCGGCCTCGGCATGACCGAAGCCGATCTTCGGGTCGCCAACACCCGTCTGCAGTCCGGCGGCGAGGTCAACCCCTACACCGCACGGCACATGGGTCTGTTCGTGGTCGGGCGGCTGGCCACCCAGCACGGTCTGGTGGTGCGGTTGCGCAGCACCGTCGCCGAGGAACCGAGCTCGGGCACGACGGCCGGGGTGTACGTCCCGGCCGCGTTGCTGGCCCGCGACGGCTCGACGCAAGCCGAGCCCGGGGACGACCTCGCCTACGGCATGCCCGTGGACGCCCAGGCCGGGATTGCCACGGCATTGTCGTTGGATGTCGATCCCGCCGACACGTCGGTCTTCGGATCCAGCTCGGCCGAACCCCACGTCAACGGTGCCGACGTGTCGTTCGACCTGTTGCCGCAACGCAATCCGGGAGCCAGCGGTATCTCGGAGCTGCCCGGCACACTTGCCCCGCAACCCGAACCGGCGGCCGAGGAACCGGTGGCGGAGCCGCCAGTGCCCGAGGAACCGGTCGCGGAGTGGCCGCAGCAATGGCCGGTGCACACCGAGGAGAGCGCCGCCGCCGCGAAGGGGCAAACGAGGGCAGACGTCGGCGACGAGTCCGAGTCCGGACGCACGACGCCGACGAACACGTCGTCGTTCTTCGCCTCGCGTGGGCAGGTGGCCGGCGCCGGCGTCCCGGACGGTCTCGGTGGTTACACCGGCCTGAACGGCCACAGCGGTCTCAATGGTCACAGTGGGCTGAACGGTGTCAACGGCCACGCCCTCAACGGTGCGGCTGACGCCGGCGAGGCCATCGAGGAACCCGTCGAATCCGCAGCTGCCGAGGCGTCCGAAAGCCCCGAGGCCGAAGGGGATTCGATCTATCAGTCGATGGTCTCGGAATTCGAGATCGATCCGACCACCCACGTCCGCAGTGCCGACCTGGACTGGAAGACAGTGTGGGAGAAGGGCTGGTCGGTGGCGGCCGCGGCGCAGGATGCGCCCGTCGAGCAACACACCGAGGAAGGCCTGCCGATGCGTACGCCGGGTGCCCGCCTGGTGCCCGGTGGCGTCGCCGAAGCCGTCGGAGCTCCCGCCGGCGAGGTCAACGGTCGTCACCGCAACGGTGGCGCGCACCGTAACGACGACGGCTTCGAGGCGGTAGCATCGGCAAGCGAACCTGACAGCAGCATGTTCGGGGCGTTCAAACCGCGTGATCCCGAGGCTGTCCGCGCGAGCACCAGCAACCTTTTCGGCGGCGTGCACGCCGGGCGATCGCATGCCCGAGAGACCAGAGGAACCGATAGCGAATGACCCGACCGACCCAGCGCGACTCCCTGGACTGGCTGGTCTCCAAGTTCGCCCGCGAGGTATCCGGGGTGTCCCATGCGGTTCTGGTTTCGGCCGACGGGCTGCTGATGGCGGCCAGCGAACACATGCCGATCGAGCGGGCCGATCAACTGGCCGCGGTCGCCTCCGGTCTGGCGAGCCTGGCCACCGGGGCCTCCCAGTTGTTCAACGGCGGTCACGTGATGCAGTCGGTGGTCGAGATGGAGAACGGCTACCTGTTGCTGATGCGGGTGGGCGACGGCTCCAACCTCGCCACGCTGACCGCCCCGTCGTGCGACATCGGTCAGGTCGGCTACGAGATGGCCATCCTGGTCGAGCGCGTCGGTGCAGTGGTGCAGTCGTCGCGTCGCGCGCCGCAACCGTCCTGAGTCTCTGTCCCCTTCTGCCCTTCGCGAGGTGTCCGTGGACGAATCGGAACCCACCGATCGACCGAGTCTGGTACGGCCGTACACCCTGACGGCTGGCCGCACCGATTCGCGTGTGCACCTTCCGTTGGAAGCGCCGGTGCAGAAACTCGACACGCCGCGCGAACCGCGCTGGGCTGGCAGCGATGTGCGCGCACAGATCGTAGAGTTGTGCACCGGCAGCCCTTCGGTAGCCGAGATCTCCGCACACCTGTCTCTCCCGCTCGGCGTGGCGCGCGTGCTGATCGGGGACTTGGTGACGCAGGGTTATCTACGGGTGGAAGCCACCCTCGACGACTCGGCTAGCTTCGACGAACGCCGCGAACTGATTGGAAGGACCCTGCGTGGCCTACGAGCACTCTGAACCCCGCTCGGCCTCCCCCCGGCGTGGGGCCGCTTCGACGAAGATCGTCATCTCCGGCGGGTTCGGCGCAGGCAAGACCACATTCGTGGGCGCGGTCTCCGAGATCATGCCGCTGCGCACCGAAGCGTTGGTCACCAACGTGTCCGAAGGCGTCGACGCCCTCGACGGCACCCCCGACAAGCGCACCACCACGGTCGCGATGGACTTCGGCCGCATCACCCTGGCCGAGGATCTGGTGCTGTACCTGTTCGGCACGCCCGGGCAGCGCCGGTTCTGGTTCATGTGGGACGACCTGGTGCGCGGCGCGATCGGTGCGATCATCCTGGTCGACGTGCGACGCCTGCAGGACAGCTTCGCCGCGGTCGATTTCTTCGAGGCCCGCAAACTGCCGTTCATCGTCGCGGTCAACGAATTCGACGAGGCGCCAAAGCATCCCACCCAGGCGGTGCGCAAGGCGCTGGCCCTGCCCGACCACATCCCGGTGGTGGCCGTCGACGCCCGCGATCGCAACTCGGCCAAGGCCGCGCTCATCGCGGTCACCGAGTATTCGTTGAGCACGCTGTCGGCGCTGCCCGGCTGACACGTGGTGGCCGACGAAACCGTCTGGGCGGACCGAGAATTCACCGGTGTCGACTTCCGTGCCGGGGAATATGACGGAGACCTGAGCCGGTTGCGCACCGAGCGGGTGGTGTTCACCGAATGCGATTTCAGCGGCGTGGACATGTCCGAGTCGCAGCATTCCGGCTCGGCGTTCCGCAATTGCACGTTCCGCCGGGCCAGGCTCTGGCACAGCACATTCACCAATTGCAGCCTGCTCGGTTCGGTGTTCACCGAGTGCACGCTGCGCCCGATCACGTTGGTGGAGTCCGATCTGAGCCTGGCCGTACTGGGCGGCTGCGATCTGCGCAGCGTCGACTTGTCGGACTGCCGGTTACGGGAGACCAGCCTCGTCGGTGTGGATCTGCGCAAGGCCGTGCTGCGCCAGGCCGAGCTGACCGGCGCCCGGGTGCAGGACGCCAAGTTCGACGAGGCCGATCTGCGGGGCGCCCGCGTCGACGCCACGTTCTGGACCACGGCCAAGCTGCGCGGCGCCAAGATCGACATCACCCAGGCGTTGGCCTATTCCTCCGCCCATGGCCTCGACGTCCACGGCGCTTAGTTCTCAGCCGGCCTTGAGGCGGATCTTCCAGCGCACGAAGCCGACATAGAACACCGACAGTGCCACCAGCATGGCCATGTCGAACAGCCAGGTTCCCGAGGTGTGCTCCCAATGTGAGTCCTTGGGCGTCAGCGGCCCGGGCACCAGCCGGATCAGGTCGACCGTCGAGGCCGACGCGGCAAACCCCCAGCGGGCCGGGGTGATCCACGACAGCTGATCCAGCCCCACGCGGCCGGTCACCGGGATCATGCCGCCGGAGAACACCAGCTGGCTCATGATCGCGACCACCAGCAGCGGCATGATCTGCTCGTTGGACTTCGCCAGCGCCGACAGGGCCAGGCCCACCATGGCGGCGGTGACGGTGGTGGCGGCCATGCTGACGAACAGCTCAAGGGACCGGTTCGGCAGGAACACACCCCGCTCCACCGCGCCTTCGCCCCAGCCCTTTCCGAGGATCGTGATGGTCGTGACGATTGCCGACTGCACGATGGCGAACACCGAGTACACGCATACCTTGGCCAGCAGATAGGCGGTCGTGGACAACCCGACGGCCTGCTCGCGGCGAAAGATCGCCCGCTCGCCGATCAGATCGCGGATGGTCAGCGCGGTGCCCATGAAGATCGCGCCGACGTTGAGCAGCACCAGGATCTGACCGGGCTCGTTGGGCGCGTCACCCATCGGGTTCGGTACGCCGAAGCCGACGGTGCCGGGCACCGACAGCGACAACGTGCCCATGATGAACGGCAACAGCGCCAGGAAGATGAAGTAGCCGCGGTCGGAGACGATGAGCCGGATCTGTCTTCGCGCGATGGTGGAGAACTGGCGCAGCAGGCTGGTCTTGGCCGGCTCGCCGAGGTCGCCGGGTTGCTCCGAGGATGCCGCCGCAGCCGGTGCCGGGCCGGTGCGGGCCAGATAACGCCGGTTGGCCTCGGCCGGATCGCTCGCGACGGTGCTGAAGATGTCGGCCCAGTTGGTGGTGCCGAGCTCCGGGCCGATCTGGTCGGGCGGGCCGCAGAACGCGGTCTTGCCGCCGGGGGCCAATAGGAGCACCTGATCGCACACGTCGAGGTAGGTCAGCGAGTGCGTGACCACGAGCACGACGCGGCCGGCGTCGGCCAGCTGGCGCAGCATCGTCATCACCTGGCGGTCGAGCGCGGGGTCCAGGCCCGAGGTGGGTTCGTCGAGGATCAGCAGCGACGGGCCGGTCAGCAGCTCGAGCGCGACCGAGGCGCGCTTGCGCTGGCCGCCGGACAGCTTGTCGACGCGGGTGTCGAGGTGCTTGGTCATCTCGAGTTCCTCGAGCACCTGCATGACGACCTGTTCGCGGTCTTCCTTGGTGGTGTCCGGGGGCAGCCGCAGCTCGGCGGCGTACATCAGGGCCTGCCGGACGGTGAGCTGACCGTGCACCACGTCGTCTTGGGGGACCATGCCGATCCGGGACCGCAGCGAGGCGTACTCGGCGTGGACGTCGTGGCCCTCGAAGGTGATGGTGCCGCTGGTCGGATGGGTGTAGCCGGCGACCTGCTTGGCGAACGTCGACTTGCCCGCACCCGAGGGCCCGATCACCGCGGTCAGGGTGCCGGGCCGGGCGTCCAGGGAGATGTTGTCGAGCAGCGTCTTGTTGCCCTCGATGGTCCAGGTCAGACCACGAACTTCCAGACCGCCGGTGCGGGTGTCGGCCTCGGTCTCGCTGCGGCGCACCAGGGTGCCACCGGTGAACACCAGGTCGACGTTGCCGATCGTGACGACGTCGCCGTCGTGCAGGATCGCGCTGTCGACTCGCGCACCGTTGACGAAGGTGCCGTTGATGCTGCGTTCATCGCGGATCTCGGTGCCGCCGGGCAGCGGGATCAGGGTGGCGTGATGCCGTGAGGCCAGCACGTCGGGGATGACGATGTCGTTGTCGGTGGCGCGACCGATCTTCACCGCGTCTGCCGGCGCCGGGGTACTGCGCCCGGGCCGCAGGATCTTCATCATGCTGGTCGCGATGTTGTTGCCGCCGGCCTCGCTGCTGCCGCGGGCCGAGGCGGCCGGACCCATGGTGGTCGGTGCCTGCGCCGGATTTGCCGGGGGCGGGGTCGGAGCCGGGGTGCGAACCGGTTGCGACTGATACGCCTGGGGTCCACTGGGATATCCGGTTTGCGGTCCGCTGGGGTAGCCGCCCTGGGGACCGCTGGGATAACCGGTCGGCGCGGTCGGGTAGCGCGGCTGCGGGCCCGACGAATAGCCGGGTCGCGGCGGTGCGGGGGGCTGGCCGTAAGGCGATCGGGGAGCGGTGGGCGCCTGGGTGGGCCAACCGCCGCTCGGCCGACTCGCGATCGGCACCGCGGCGGTCGGGGTCCGGCCCACGGCGCCTTCGTGCCGGCCCACCTCGAAGGTCAGTTGCGGGCCGTCCGGGTTGCCGATGTTGACGATCTGGCCGTCGTGAAGGTCGACCGAGGGCACGCGCCGGCCGTTGACGTACATACCGTTGAGGCTGCCGTTGTCGATGGCGACCCATCGGCCTTGGTCGAAGCGCAGCACCAGGTGGGCACGCGAGATCAGCGGGTGGGCGATGCGGACGTCGGCGCGGAGATCTCGGCCGATGACGACATCGTTGCCCGGGGCGAAGGTACGGGTCGATCCGTCGTAACGAACGGTCAGCGCAGGGCTCATCGCGCTCAACTCTATCGGTAGTTGTCACCGGGGCTGGTCCGTTGTGGTGGTGTCGCGGCGTGTGACGATGGCCCGTATGGGTTCTGAAGGGGCGCAGAAGATGGCTGACCGGGCGCTTGGCGTGCTGCGTCCGTTGGGCACGGTGCTGGTCGGTGCGGCGGCGGTCTTGTTGGTGTGGGCCGCCGTGTTGGCGGCGTGGGCGCGACTGCTCGCGCCGCGGAGCGCCGGGGAGAGCGCCTGGTATGCCGTCAGCGTGCACCGCTGGGGTGAGGCGCTACCGAACCGGATGGCGTTGGCGGTCGTGGTCATCGCGGTCGTGGTGATTGCGGCGATGGCCTACTGCGTCTGGCGCGGGCGCACCGGTCGTGACCTGCCTGCGACTGCGGCCGGCGCCGCGGCCGTGATGGCGCTGCTGTTCATCGCCTACGTCAGCCAAGGCATTCCGACGTTCTACGGCAGGGTCATGGAGGGCGCGCCGGTCACCGCGGCACTGCCGGCGGTCATGGCCTCGTGGTGGTTGTGCCTGGCGGGTGCGGCGCTGACCCTGGTGGCCGTGCGCGCCGTCCCGCGGTTGGAGCGCAGCTCGGTGAAGTTGCTGGCGATCGGTGCAGTGATCGCCGTCGCGGTTGCCGCAGCGGTCACTGTGGGGGCGTTCCGGGCGGGCGACGACGGACGTTATCTCGATGCGACGACGGCGGCAGCTACCGACGTGCCTGCGGTCCCCACCACGCTGGGGAAGCACGCCTTCACGGTCTCGGTGCCCGATGCGTTCGCCGGAGACGAACACCAGCCCACACGTGAAATCGTGGCTGCGGGAGCGGGTTTCGTGGTGTATGGCGATCATCGCATCACGGCCTACGGAGCCGACGGGCAGGAACGCTGGCATTTCGCGCGAACCGGGCCGGGCAGTGTCGTGGTCACCGGAATGCGGGTGTTCGACAACGGCGCCACCGTGGTGGCCTTCCTCGACAAGGGCCTGGTCGGCCTCGACGCCGTCACCGGAAAACAGCTGTGGCAGAACGCCGACGAACGAATGATGTACGCACTGTCGGAAGTGCCCGGCTACAACGTTGACGCGCCGTTCGTGGTGTACCGCGATGACCGCGTGTGGGTGCGCTTCGACACTCGGACGGGAGCCCCCATGTGGACGGTGCCTGCGCCCCACGGCGATTGCGTCTTCCCGCCCCGGACGGTGGACACCCGGTCGTGGTTGGTCGCGGTGGTGCAGTGCTCGTCCGAGCGAGGTAGTGGTATCCGGGTGGTCGCCGTCGACCCCGGCAGCGGCGAGACCGTATGGGACAACGAAGTGTTCACAGGTCAGGCCGACGCGGGCGCGATCGCCACGCCGGCGAACTCGGTGGGTATCTTCATGCAGTTCGCCGGTGCCGGAGCGCCACCCGGGATCACGTACGTCAACGTGGCGGACAAGACCGTGACGCCGATCGTGGACCGCGGCACCGCCGAACCTTCCCCGGGGCCGGCCGACAACTTCTTGTTCTCCAGCCGCGACGGTGGCCGGCACCTCGTGTTGTTCGGGCCGGACGGCAAGCAGAGATGCGCCGGGGCCCAAGGGGTTCGCGGCACCAACACCCGCGCACTCGGCCAGGGCAGCGGCCTTGCCTACCTGTCCTTCGACGACCATTTCGTCATCGCCGACAACGGGGGCCCGGGCGTTCCCGGTTCGCTGCGCACGTTCGACGCCAGCACGTGCACGCAGACTGCAGCGGTGCCCGCCGGATCGGTCGAGGGTTTCGTGCCGGCACCGGGCGCGGTGCTGGTGTTACGGCGTGACGGCCAGACCTTGCAGATCGACGGCTATGCCAGTTAGCGCTCGGCGTTGGCCAGGGTGGGCACGGACTCTTCGGGGTAGCGATCCTCGGCGTCCCACACATCCCAGGTCTGCACCGCCCAGAACACCGCGAACAGCACGGTGAGAATGAGCTCGACGGTGATCACACCGAAGTGCCAGCCGGTGGTCAGCAGCACCAAGGCGGCCACCACGGTCACGAGCATGAGCGCGGCGATCGTGGCGTAGAACCGGGCCAGGTGCCGGCGCACCGCCGCGCGGGCGTAGCACGCGTGGTACACCGCGACCAGCGTGATGGCCAGGAACATCGCCACGGCGGCGATCACGTGCGCATGCTCGGCGAACCAGTCCCACAACAGCAGCGGCGCCCCGGCGATCGCGATGGCCAATAGTGCTGCGGGCAGCCACTTCTCGACCCGCAGCAGCGCGGTCGCGATGGTCTTCCACAAGGTGGCGGCCTTGGGGCTGCTGACCACCGGCTGGCACTTCGGTGTGATCACCGTCGAGCTCATTCTCACCGTGCTGT
>NZ_MBEJ01000039.1 GCF_001953975.1 Mycobacterium sp. NS-7484 | reverse complement strand
CGGCTGTATCGCGCCGCCGTCATGGCCGGGGCGGCCACGGTCAACACCGGGCTGGCGGACGCGCTGGCCCGCGCCGGCGACGGCGCCGGCGCCGCCCGGATGGCCGATGAGCTGCTGAGCTCCGAGGACCCCGCCGAGCGGGCCACCGCGGTACGGATCGCGGCCAGTATCGCCATGCACGACGGAAACGCCGCCCAGGCCGCCGATCTGTTCCGCTGGCTCGGTCCCTACCCGGACACGGTGATCAGTTCCGCCGGCGCGACCGCCTTCCTGGCCGCCGGGGACGCTGCCGCCGCGCGGGCGTCGTCGCGCTCTGAGGTGACCGGTCCGCCCACCTCGACGGCACGTGCGGCTCGCAACCTGGCCGACGGTTTGGTGCTGTCGCTGGATCAGCCGTTCGCGGTGGCCGTGGCCCGGCTCGGTCAGGCGGTGGCCGCCGAATATCAAGCCGGAGGTGTCACGCCCGATACTCCCGCCGCTTTGGTCACGCTGGCAGCCCTACACGGCGGCGACCCGGTGCGGGCCCGCAGTGTGATCGGACGCACCGTCCGCGCCGACGGGGAAGCCGATGACGCCTGCAGTCCCTTCACCGCGGCCCGGCACCGCTTGTTGCTGGGTTGGGTGAGGATGCAGGACGGTCAGTTCGGCGCGGCCGGGGCCGACGTGTCGGCCGCCGAAGCGGGCCCGGTGCTGCACCGGCGCGACGCGCTGTGGGCCGCGGCGCTGCGAACCGCGATCGCGCGGCGCAGCGGAGACAGCGGCGCCGTCCAGAAGCACTGGTACGCCGCGGTCGAGGTGCTCGCCGAATATTCGATTGATGTGTTCTCCTTGCTGCCGTTGGGCGAGTTGTGGGTCGCCGCCGCGCGCATGCGCCAGGTTGACCGCCTCGAACACACCCTGTCCGAGGCGTGGGGCCTGCTCGAATCGCTCGGCAACCCGGTGTTGTGGTCGGTGCCGCTGCACTGGGCCGGGGTGCATGCCGGGATTCTGGCCAACTCACCCGGCGCGGTCGCCCCGCACGGGCAGGCATTGACGGCCGCGGCCACCCACAGCGTGTTCGCCCGGGCGTTGGCCAACGCCGGCCGTACCTGGCTGCGGGTGTTGGCCAATCACGTCGACACCGATGAGGTGACGTCGGCGGCCCGGGCCCTGGCTCAGTTCGGTCTGACCTGGGACGGCACCCGACTGGCCAGCCAGGCTGCGTTGCAGACGCCGGACGGGCGGGTATCGCAGGCAATGCTGCAGTTGGCGCGTGATCTCAAACAGACGAGCGCGGCCGAAGAGATCGAGGTAGGGCCGGGGCCCGCGGCAACCCCGAGCGGTGCTCCCACCCAGACCGCCTCGACCCCGTCCTCCACCAAGCTTTCCGAGCGTGAACGGGAAGTCGCCGAGCTGCTTCTGCTCGGAATGCCCTACCGAGATATCGGCAGCCAATTGTTCATTTCCGCGAAGACCGTCGAGCACCACGTGGCCCGAATTCGACGACGTCTCGGCGCGGAATCCCGCACCGAAATGCTGTCGATATTGAGGGCAATGCTGTCCCCGCAAGGCTGAGACCTCCACCACAGTCGCCGCGAACTTAGGTAAGCCTCGGTAGCGGTAAGAAACTCCTAAATGTCACTATGAGCTGAAGGAAGCTAAGTTACCGACGGGTAACTATGCTCAAGTTACCGACCGGTAACTCGCGAAATGGAGGCGTTTCTGTGGAGAGTCTCGAACACACCCTGTTTCTGACGCGGCTGGTTCTGGGTGTGCTCGCCACGCTCGTCGTGCTGGTGTTCGCCGCCAGGCGGATATTGTGGCTGACCAAGCTGATCAGCTCAGGCCAGACGGTCGGTGACGAGCGCGGCCGCAAGGATCACCTCGTCCAGCGTTTCCTCAACCAGAACAAGGAAGTCTTCGCCCAATCGAAGCTCCTGAAATGGTCGATCCCCGGCCTCGCGCACTTCTTCACCATGTGGGGCTTCTTCGTCCTGGCCACGGTGTACCTCGAGGCCTACGGCGTGCTGTTCGACCCCGAGTTCCACATTCCGTTCGTCGGCCGGTGGGCGGTGCTGGGCTTCCTGCAGGACTTCTTCGCCGCCGCGGTGCTGGTCGGCATCATCGTCTTCGCGATCATCCGCATCCGGAAGAACCCCGAGCAGCTCGGCCGCGAATCCCGCTTCTACGGCTCGCACAACGGCGGCGCCTGGCAGATCCTCTACATGATCTTCCTGGTCATCCTGACCTACGCGATCTTCCGCGGCGCGGCCGTCAACGTGCTTGGTGAAGACTTCCCGTACCAGTCCGGCGCCTTCTTCTCCGATGGCATGGCCGCGCTGCTGGCCCCGCTGGGTCACACCGCCAATGTGTGGCTGGAGACCATCGCGCTGCTGGCCCACCTGGGCGTCATGCTGGCCTTCCTGCTGATCGTGCTGCACTCCAAGCACCTGCACATCGGCCTGGCCCCGATCAATGTCACCTTCAAGCGCCTGCCCGACGGCCTCGGCCCGCTGCTGCCGATGGAGCACAAGGGCGAGAAGATCGACTTCGAGGATCCCGCCGAGGACGCGGTGTTCGGCCGCGGCAAGATCGAGGACTTCACCTGGAAGGGCAACCTCGACATGGCGACCTGCACCGAGTGCGGTCGTTGCCAGTCGCAGTGCCCGGCCTGGAACACCGGCAAGCCGTTGTCGCCGAAGCTCGTGATCATGAACCTGCGCGACCACCTGTTCGCCAAGGCGCCCTACATCATCGAGGGCAAGCCGATGCCCGAAGAGGGTTCGGTGGACTTCGCCAAGCTCGGGCCCAACGAGCACCGGCACGGTGTGCCCGAGGACGGCTACGAGCGCATCACCGGTTCGGGCCCTGAGCAGGCGCTGCGCCCGCTGGTCGGCACCGAGGAGCAGGGCGGTGTCATCGACCCCGACGTGCTGTGGTCCTGCACCAACTGCGGCGCCTGCGTCGAACAGTGCCCGGTGGACATCGAGCACATCGACCACATCGTCGACATGCGCCGCTACCAGGTCATGGTCGAATCCGAGTTCCCCGGTGAGCTCGGCGTGCTGTTCAAGAACCTGGAGACCAAGGGCAACCCCTGGGGTCAGAACGCCAAGGACCGCACGACCTGGATCGACGAGGTCGACTTCGACGTACCGGTCTACGGCGAGGACGTCGAGAGCTTCGACGGCTTCGAGTACCTGTTCTGGGTCGGCTGCGCCGGCGCCTACGAGGACCGCGCCAAGAAGACCACCAAGGCCGTCGCCGAGCTGCTGTCCGCCGCGGGCGTGAAGTTCCTGGTGCTGGGCACCGGCGAAACCTGCACGGGTGACTCGGCCCGCCGCTCCGGCAACGAGTTCCTGTTCCAGCAGCTGGCCGCGCAGAACGTCGAGACCATCAACGAGCTGTTCGAAGGTGTCGAGACGGTCGATCGCAAGATCATCGTGACCTGCCCGCACTGCTTCAACACGATCGGCCGCGAGTACCCGCAGCTGGGCGCCAATTACTCCGTGGTGCACCACACGCAGCTGCTCAACCGCCTGGTCCGGGACAAGAAGCTGGTGCCGGTCAAGTCCACCGGCGGCCCCGAGGTCACCTACCACGATCCGTGCTTCCTGGGTCGGCACAACAAGGTCTACGAGGCTCCGCGTGAGCTGGTCGAGGCCTCGGGCGTGACGCTGAAGGAGATGCCCCGCCACGCCGACCGTGGTCTGTGCTGTGGCGCCGGTGGCGCGCGGATGTGGATGGAAGAGCACATCGGCAAGCGCGTCAACGTGGAGCGCACCGAGGAGGCGATGGACACCGCCTCGACGATCGCGACCGGCTGCCCGTTCTGCCGCGTGATGATCACCGATGGTGTCGACGACGTCGCCGCGGCCCGCAACGTCGAGAAGGCCGAAGTGCTCGACGTGGCTCAGCTGTTGCTGAACTCGCTGGACAAGAGCGCCGTCACGCTGCCCGAAAAGGGCACGGCGGCAAAGGAATCCGAGAAGCGGGCCGAGGCACGCGCCGAGGCGGAGGCCAAGGCAGCAGCCGCGGCACCGGCTCCGGCACCGGCCGTCGAGGAAGCCGCTCCCGCGGAGGCAGCACCCGCTGCCGAAGCTCCCGCAGCCCCGGCCGCAGCTGCAGCCCCGGTCAAGGGTTTGGGCATGGCCGGTGGCGCCAAGCGCCCCGGCGCCAAGAAGACCGCTGCTCCCGCTGCCTCCGCTGCTCCGGCTGCCGAGGCCGCCGCTCCGGCTGCACCCGTCAAGGGCCTGGGCATCGCCGGTGGCGCCAAGCGCCCCGGCGCCAAGAAGACCGCTGCTCCTGCTGCGTCGGCCGCTCCGGCTGCCGAGGCCGCGCCGGCCGCTGAGGCGCCTGCCGCTCCCGCAGCTCCGGTGAAGGGACTGGGTCTGGCCGCGGGCGCGAAGCGTCCGGGCGCCAAGAAAGCAGCTCCTGCGGCACCTGCTGCGTCAGCTCCGGCCGAAGAGGCGTCGGCGGCTCCCGCTGCCGCTCCCGAGGCCGCCGAACCGGCCAAGCCGGAACCCCCGGTCGTGGGCCTGGGCATCGCGGCAGGCGCACGTCGTCCGGGCGCCAAGAAAGCGGCCAAGCCGGCCGCTGCGGCGCAGGCTCCCGAGCCGACGCCGGAACCGGCTGCGGCGACGGAACCGGCCGCAGCAGAGCCGTCGGCCCCGGCGGACGAGAAGCCTGCCGAGCCCGCCAAGCCGGAGCCTCCGGTGGTGGGCCTGGGCATCAAGCCCGGCGCCAAGCGCCCCGGCAAGCGCTGAGCAGTTCCCTGACGCACCGAACGGCCACCTCCCCGGGGAGGTGGCCGTTCGGCTTTTCGGATCAGCCCTTCCCGTACGGCTTGGCCTTGACCGGCGGGACCGCGACGACCGGCGCGACGGTTCCCGAGTTGGTGATGGTCGTCGTCTGGCCGATTGTCATCTTGCCGCTGGGGATGAGGCCCTGACCGTCGGGTGCACTGGTCAGGGGCGCACCGATGACGCCAATCGTGATGAGGGCGCTGCCGCCCAGGACAGCAGCCAGGGTGTTGGCCCGGAGAATGTTGATTGTCATGTGCTTGCCGATCAGGTGAAGTGATGTGGTCCGGAGTCACCGCGTTGAGCTGGGGAATCCGGATACCGCGTACGTGTCACCATGGTTTCGCAGAAATTTGCTCGACGCGCGCCGGCCCAAGGGAATCCACAGCGGTTTGGCACACGAGACGCAGGAACGATGCCGGCTGACTGTGGTCTCGGCCACCCCCGACATCGGCAAATTCCAAAATCAGTGGACGGTGATGAGACCATGGTGGGC
The DNA here is from genome assembly GCF_001953975.1 of Mycobacterium sp. NS-7484. Taxonomy (GTDB): domain Bacteria; phylum Actinomycetota; class Actinomycetes; order Mycobacteriales; family Mycobacteriaceae; genus Mycobacterium. The sequence goes on along the minus strand of NZ_MBEJ01000039.1, from coordinate 10,287 downwards.
GTGACTACCCATCAGTTGCCGTGGCAGACCGGACAGCACCCGAAGCCGCGTACGTTTGCCCAGTCCACGAAATTGCAGGACGTCCTGTACGAGATCCGCGGACCGGTACACGAGCACGCCACACGGCTGGAAGCTGAAGGGCACCGCATCCTCAAGCTCAACATCGGCAATCCGGCGCCGTTCGGCTTCGAGGCACCCGACGTGATCATGCGTGACATGATCCAGGCGCTCCCGCACGCGCAGGGGTATTCCGACTCCAAGGGCATCGCCAGCGCGCGCCGGGCCGTGTTCACCCGGTACGAACTGGTCGAGGGCTTTCCCAAGTTCGACATCGACGACGTCTACCTGGGCAACGGGGTCTCCGAGCTCATCACCATGACCCTGCAGGCACTGTTGGACAACGGTGACCAGGTGCTCATCCCGGCGCCCGACTACCCGCTGTGGACGGCGTCCACAGCACTGGCCGGCGGCACCCCGGTGCACTACATGTGCGACGAGACCCAGGGCTGGAATCCCGATGTCGCCGACATCGAATCGAAGATCACCGAGCGCACCAAGGCCATCGTGGTCATCAACCCGAACAACCCCACCGGTGCGGTTTACAGCCGCGAGACGCTGGAGCAGATCGTCGAGCTGGCCCGCAAGCATCAGTTGCTGCTGTTGGCCGACGAGATCTACGACAAGATCCTCTACGACGACGCCAAGCACATCTCGCTGGCCACGCTGGCGCCCGACCTGTTGTGCCTGACGTTCAACGGCCTGTCCAAGGCCTACCGGGTCGCCGGCTACCGCTCCGGCTGGCTGGTCATCACCGGCCCCAAGGAGCATGCGACCAGCTTCATCGAGGGCATCAGCCTGCTGTCGAACATGCGGCTGTGCCCCAATGTGCCTGCCCAGCATGCCATTCAGGTGGCGCTGGGCGGCCATCAGAGCATCGACGACCTGGTGTTGCCGGGTGGCCGACTGCTCGAGCAGCGTGACACCGCCTGGACGAAACTCAACGAAATCCCCGGCGTGTCCTGCGTGAAGCCCGCCGGTGCGCTGTACGCGTTCCCCCGGTTGGACCCCGAGGTACACGACATCCACGACGACGAGCAGCTGGTGCTCGACCTGTTGCTGCAGGAGAAGATCCTGCTGACCCAGGGCACCGGATTCAACTGGCCCACACCGGATCACCTGCGCATTGTCACCCTGCCGTGGTCGCGGGACCTGGCCCAGGCGATCGAGCGCCTGGGTAACTTCCTGGCCGGCTACCGGCAGTAGGTGTCCCGCCGAGACGACGGTTTCTGGCGCCAATCTGCCCAGAATCAGCCAGAACCCGTAGTGTCGGCGCATCGGTGACCCCACAGCCACCCCCTCTACGCTGTGCGAGTGGCGCACACCCATTCCCACTCCCACTCGTTGGCCGGCCCGTCCCCGCTGGGCCCGCTGGCCGCCCGCATCGTGGTCGGCCTGCTGGTCGCCATCGGTGTCGCGGTGCTCGCCGGCGCTGCTTGGCTGTGGCCCAGCCAGCAGAAGGTGGACATCCCGCTGCCGTTCCAGAATGCCGCCGGGGGCGCCGTCACCACTGAATCCGGGCACGTGGTGTCCAGCACCCTGGCCGACTGTGGCAGCCCGTCGGCGGGCGCCGTACTGACCGCCGCACCCCGACCGGCAGTTCCCGGTGGCGGCACCTGCGTGCAGAACCTGGTGGCCATCGACTCCGGGCCGAACCAGGGCGCCAAGACCCTGCTGGAATTCACCACCGGGCCCGGCCAACCCAATCTTGTTGCCGGCGACGATATTCGGATCAGCCGGCAGGTCGACGAGGCCGGCACGACGAGCTACGCCTTCTTCGACTATGAGCGCACCTGGCCCCTGGTTCTGCTCGCGCTGGCGTTTGCGGTCGTGATCGTCGCGGTGGCCCGCTGGCGGGGACTGCGCGCCATTGTCGGCATCGCGGTGGCCTTCGGGGTGTTGATGATCTTCCTGCTGCCGGCGCTGCGCGACGGAGCCCCGGCCATCCCGGTGGCCCTGGTGGCCTCGGCGGCGATCCTCTACGCCGTCATCTATCTGGCCCACGGCGTCAGCCTGCGCACCAGCGCAGCCCTGCTGGGCACCCTCACCTCACTGCTGCTGGCCGCGCTGCTGTCTTGGGCAGCAATCGAATTGGCCCATCTGACCGGGCTTTCCGAAGACCAGAACAACGAGGTCGCGGCCTACATGGGCAACGTGTCGATCACCGGATTGCTGCTGGCCGGGTTCATCATCGGCTCACTCGGTGTGCTCAACGACGTCACCATCACCCAGGCCTCGGCGGTGTTTGAGCTCGCCGAGCACGGCGGTAGCCGGAGGTCGATTTTCACCGGCGCCATGCGGGTGGGCAGCGATCACATCGCCAGCACGGTCTACACGCTGGTGCTGGCCTACGCCGGCAGCGCGCTGCCGCTGCTGTTGTTGTTCAGCGTGGCCAACCGGTCACTGGCCGACGTGCTGACCGGTGAGAGCGTGGCGATCGAGATCGCCCGGTCCGCAGTGGGTGGTATCGCCCTGGCCCTTTCGGTGCCGTTGACGACGGGGATCGCCGCGGTGCTGGCCACCCCACAAACCAGCAGGCAGTGACCCGGCACGTTTGACCGGCACCGCCCGGGGTACCCGGCGACGGTGAGCCAGCCCCATCACAGCGACGTGACCCTCGAGGTCGACGGATCACGCCGTCAGCTGACCGTCGACAACCGCATGACCCTGCTGGACGCCCTGCGGGAAACGTTGGGGGTGACCGCACCGAAGAAGGGGTGCGACCACGGCCAGTGCGGGTCGTGCACCGTCTTGCTGGGCGGCCGCCGCGTGACCACCTGCCTGACGTTCGCCGTCGCTGCCGACGGGGCGCAGATCACCACGGCGGCCGGACTGGAGCAGGACGGTGAGCTGCATCCGGTGGCGCAAGCGTTCTGCGACGAGGACGGCTTCCAGTGTGGCTACTGCACGCCCGGCCAGATCTGTTCTGCCGTCGGCATGTTGGACGAGGCCAAGGCTGGGTCGCCCAGTTTCGTCACCCCCGACCTCGATCTGCCTCCGATCCTCACCGATGAGGAGATTCGCGAACGGATGAGTGGCAACCTGTGCCGCTGCGCGGCGTACCCGAACATCGTCGCGGCGATCGGGCGGGCGTCGACCCGATGAAACCGTTCGACTATCACCTGGCCACCAGCCCGTCCGACGCGGTGGCGACGCTGACCACCCACCCGCGGGCGGCCTATCTCGCCGGCGGAACCAATCTCGTCGACCACATGAAACTTGGTGTGGCCGAACCTGATCTCCTGGTCGACGTCAGCCGGCTCGAGCTCTCCGAGATCGCCACGACCCCTGACGGCGGCGTGCGGATCGGTGCGAATGTCCGCAACAGCGATCTGGCCGCCGACCCGGTGATCCGCTCGCACTACCCGATGCTGTCGCGGGCGCTACTGTCCGGCGCGTCGGGGCAGCTGCGCAACGCCGCCACCACAGCCGGAAACCTGCTGCAGCGCACCAGGTGTGTGTACTTCCAAGATGTCACCACACCGTGCAACAAGCGGGCACCCGGCAGCGGCTGCTCGGCGGTCGGCGGATATGTCCGCTACCACGCGATCCTGGGCGCCTCCCCACACTGCGTTGCGGTACACCCCTCGGACATGGCCGTGGCGATGAGCGCTCTCGACGCCCAGGTGGTGGTGCAGACCGCCGACGGCGAGCGACGGATCCCGGTCGACGAGTTCTACCGGCTGCCCGGCGATGAACCCGACCGCGACACCGTGCTGGCACACGGCGACCTGATCACCGCGGTCGAGTTGCCCGCCCCACCCGCAGACGCGGCCTCCGATTACCGCAAGGTCCGCGATCGTGCCTCCTATGCCTTCGCGTTGGTGTCGGTCGCGGCCGAGCTGACCTTCACCTCGACATTCCAGATCGGCTCGGCGCGTATCGCTTTGGGCGGGGTGGCACACAAGCCGTGGCGGGCGCGGCGGGCCGAAGAGATGCTGCGCGGCGATCAGCCCTCACCGGAAAACTTTGCCGCGGCGGCCGATGCCGAGCTTCGGCAGGCCGAGCCGTTGCCGGGCAACGAGTTCAAGGTGGAGTTGGCCCGCCGCACGCTTGTCGCCCAACTACGCATGTTGACCGAGCGGAGACGGCCATGACGATCCTCGAACCGCACGCGATCGGCCAACCGACGGCCCGCACCGACGGCCGGGCCAAAGTCACCGGCACCGCGCGCTACGCGTTCGAGCACCGCGTCGAGGACCCGGTCTACCTGCATCCCATCCAGGCCACCGTCGCCCGCGGTCGCGTCGCCGCGATGGACACCGCCGCTGCCACCGCGCTCGACGGAGTGCTCGACGTGCTGACGGTGTTCGACGCCCCGACCCTGGCCGACACCTCCGACGGCGAACTGTCCATCCTGCAGGACGACCGCGTGCACTTTCGCGGTCAGATCATCGGCGGGGTGGTGGCCTCAACGGCCGAGATCGCACGGGAGGCAAGCAGTCTCGTGCGTGTGCACTATAGCGAGGAACCGCACGACACCGAACTGACCGCCGACCATCCGAGGCTGTACACACCCGAGTCGGTCAATCCGTCGTTTCCGCCGGATTCCGATCAGGGAGACGTGGATGCGGCGCTGGCCACCGCCGCGGTGACCGTGGATCAGACCTATCGCACGCCCATCGAGCACAACAATCCGATGGAGCCGCACGCCTGCATCGCCCAATGGGCCACCCGCGCCGGACAGCCGGCGGTGACCTTGTACGACTCGACACAGGGCGTACACGTCGTGCGCAAGACCCTCGCACCGATCCTGGGACTGCAACCCGAACAGCTGCGGGTCATCGCGCCGCACGTGGGCGGCGGTTTCGGTTCCAAAGGAGCACCGCACGCCCATGACGTCCTGGCCCTAATGGCCGCCCAGCGGGCGAACGGGCGACCGGTGAAACTGACGCTGACCCGCCAACAGATGTTCTCCCTCGTCGGCTATCGCACGCCGACCATCCAGCACCTGCGGTTGGGCGCGGACAAGGACGGCCGGATCTCCGCCTTCGTCCACGACGTCGTCGAACAGACTTCGGCCGTCAAGGAATTCGCCGAGCAGACCGCCGTCACCTCCCGCAAGATGTACGCCAGCCCCAACCGGCGCACGTCGCACCGGCTGGCCGCCCTCGACGTGGCGGTGCCGTTCTGGATGCGCGCACCGGGTGAGTGTCCGGGCACCTTCGCCGCCGAGGTCGCGATGGACGAACTCGCGGTGGCCTGCGATCTGGATCCGATCGAGCTGCGGGTGCGCAACGACCCCGACGTCGATCCCGAATCGGGCAAGCCGTGGTCCGGCCGCCACCTCGTCGAGTGTCTGCGGACCGGCGCCGAGCGCTTCGGTTGGTCTCCACGCGATCCCCGTCCGGCCAAATACCTTGCCGGACGCTGGTATATCGGCACGGGCGTGGCCGCCGCCACCTATCCGGGTATGGCGATGGAGGGCAACACCGCGCGGATCAGCCACGCCGAATCTGGTTGCTACACCGTGCAGATCGGTGCCGCCGACATCGGCACCGGAACGTGGACCGCGTTGGCCCAGATCGCCGCCGATGCCCTGGGGTGTGAACTCGCCGCGGTCGACCTGCAGATCGGCGACACCGACCTGCCGCAGGCCTCGGTGGCCGGCGGCTCGTCGGGCATCACCTCGTGGGGTTCGGCGATTGTGGCCGCGGCCAAGCAGTTTCGTCGTGAGCACGGCGACCACCCACCGGTCGGGGTGTCCTCGGAAGCCGAGGCACCGCAGAATCCCGATGCCGAGAAGTTCACCGTGCAATCCTTCGGCGCCCACTTCGTCGAGGCCCACGTCAACTGTGACACCGGTGAGATCCGGATCCCACGCATGCTCGGGGTCTTCTCGGTGGGGCGGGCCATCAACGCGCGTACGCTGCGCTCGCAGTTGATCGGCGGCATGACGATGGGGCTGTCCATGGCGTTACACGAGGAGAGCGTCCGCGACCCGCGCTTCGGGCACGTCGTCACCCAGGACCTCGCCTCGTATCACATCAGCGCCCACGCCGACGTCACCGACATCGACGCGATCTGGCTCGACGAGGTCGAGGAACACCTCAACCCGATGGGCTCGCGCGGTGCGGGCGAGATCGGCATCGTCGGCGCCGCCGCGGCGGTGGTCAACGCCGTTCACCACGCCACCGGGGTGCGCGTCCGCGATCTCCCGGTCACCCTCGACAAGGTGCTGCCGGCGTTGCCCTGATCGTCAGCCGGCGAGATCTTTTTCGGTCAGCTCGGTGGCGGCCAGCGCCGCAGCCAGGGTGTCATGCCGGAACACCGACGTGACGTGGTCGTGCACCACGCGGAACGCGGCCGCGCCGGCATGCGAGGTGCCGTCGGCGCTCGTGACGTTCTGTTCGACGACGACGACGCCGTCATGCACATACATCCGCCCCGGCGTCACCGTCGCCCCGGCCGATGCCGCCCACTCTCGCAAGGCGGCATGCCCCTGGGCGGCCCCGGCGGCATCACCCAGTTCGATGTCGTCGCTGGACAGCTTGATCAGGGTGTCGATGTCGTCGTCATTCAGCGCGTCGTGCCAGGCCAGTACCGTGGCGATCTCGGATGTGGTCATGAACGAAACGTACGCCACTCAGTACGGCGTGCGGTCGAGCCAGGCGTCCCAGACGGCAGTGTCGCCGAACACGTCCAACCCGAGGTCGGTGGCACTCCGCCGGCGGGTGACGGCCAACAGCAGGTCATGCGCGGGGCCGCGCAACGCGACGCTGCCCTTGCCGTGACTGTGCGACCATCCGAGGCCGTCCTCGTCGTGCTCCACCGTCCACTCCCCCGTCGGCCCGAGCTCGTCGTCGGTGGCGTGCAGATGGATGCTGGAGCCCGACGGCAGCGGATCGGCGTGCCGCTTGGTGGCCATCACCGTGGTGATCTCAAGCCACTCACTGACGGCGTCGGCGGCCAGATCGGCCGGCAGATCGAAGTCCGTCCCGACCGCCAGCGCCGCGTCGGCGCGGTGCACCGTCGCCTCGTGCAGCCGCCGCCGGATCCACCAACCCCCGGGTTTGGGGCCCAGGAACGTCCACACCCGGGCGTCGGTGCCGATCTGGTCGACGGATTTGAGGACTTGGGCCGCACCGGTATTGAGCCAGTCGATCGCGGCCTCGGGATCGTCCGGTGGCCTGCCGTCATGCACTTCGCGCGGGTCGAGGGGTGAGACCCGGCGCTCGGAGATGATCTGTGCCGCCCAACGGTTTCCGCGGCCGACATGGCGGAACAGTTGCTTGAGCGTCCAGTCCGGGCATGACGGCACCGGCGTCTCGGGATCGTTGGCGGCGATCAGCTCCCCGAAGATCCGGGTCTGGTCGAGCAGGGCGGCTCGGAAATCCACGTCACGAACCTACCGCTGTGCGCGCCTTTCCGAGTGCTATCGGCAGAGTCGACCAACCCCGCAGGATGCGGGTGTCGCGGCGGCTGGCCGCACCGGCGATCCGGGCGTCGGGAAACCGATCGAAGAAGGTCTGCAGACCCACCTGTCCTTCGGCCCGGGCCAGGGCGGCGCCGAGGCAGAAATGCCGGCCACCCGAGAACGACAGGTGACGACCGGCGTTCTCCCGCTCGATGTCGAAGCGGTGCGGGTCGGTGAACACCGCGGGGTCGCGATTGGCCCCGGAGAGATGCACGATCACCAACTCCCCCGCCTTCACCTGCGTGCCGGCGACTTCGGTGTCGACGCGGGCGGCCCGGGCGCTCATCAGCACCGGGGAATCCAGCCGCAGGATTTCCTCGACGGTGTTCGGCCACAGCTCGGGGCGCGCCGACAGCGTCTGCAGGTGCTCGGGGTGATCGAGCAGCATGCGGATGCCGTTGCCCAGCAGGTTGACCGTCGTCTCGAACCCGGCGGCCAGCACCAGGCCGGCCAGCGCCCGCAGCTCGGACTCGGTGAGCGGGTCACCGGCCGCGCCGGCTTCGGAGGCCTTGATGACCTCGCTGAGCAGATCGTCTCCGGGCGCACGACGCAGCTGGCGCAGGTGCTCGGTCAGCCAGGTTTCGAAGCCGTCGATGCCCTGGTTCACCGTGCGGTACTGCCGCCACGACAACCCGATGTCGAGGCTGGGTGCGCCGAGCTCACCGAAGCGCAGGATCTGCGAACGGTCGCTGTCGGGAACACCCAGGATGTCGCTGATCACCGAGACCGGCAGCTGCGCGCAGTAGCGTTCGACGACGTCGACGACGCCGGCGTCGTGTTCCATCGAGTCCAGCAGGTCGTTGGCAGTCTGCTGGACCCGCTCACGCAGCCGGGAGACCGCACGCGTCGTGAACACCGACGAGACCAGCTTGCGGTAGCGGGTGTGATCGGGGGGTTCCACCGCGAGCAGGGACGGCGGCAGCAGCGGGTGCAGCTTGCCGGTGTCGGTCTTGTCGGCCACCCAGCGCAACGGACGCGGCAGGTTGCCGCCCAGCCGGGACACCCGGAAGTCGTCGGACCGCAGCAGATCACTGGCGACGTCGTAGTGAAACGTCATCAGGACCGCACGGCCGCGGACGATCGGCCCGATCTGGCGCATCTCGTCGGCGAACGGCGCCGGGTCGGCGCGCACCTGGGGATCGGCGATCAACCGAGCCTGCGGATCACCGCGCCGCATCCCGACCGCGGATATCCCCCTGACCACTCCGTGGATGGCCATCCACCGGATCTGTTCCCGCATGGATCGAGCCTACGACCGCCCATTTTGTTCTACAACCGTCAAACAGCAGCCACCGGGCGGCCGAGGGCGAACACCCGCCAACCGGCTTCCCGCCACCGCTGGCTGTCCAGGCAATTACGGCCGTCCACAACAACTTTGACGCGGACCGTGTCGGCGAGTTCCACCGGATCGAGGTCGACGAATTCTGCCCACTCGGTGAGCACGAGCACCGCGTCGGCCCGGTCGCAGGCTTCGATGATCGAGGTCGAGTAATTCAGCGTGGGGAACACCCGCTGCGAGTTGTCCATCGCCTTGGGGTCGTAGACGTTGACCGCGGCCCCGTTGAGCTGCAGCATCCCCGCCACGTTGAGCGCCGGGGAATCCCGCACATCGTCGGATTCGGGTTTGAACGCCGCGCCCAGGACCGCGATGTTGGCACCCAGCAATGATCCCCCGCAGGCCCGGGTGGTCAGCTCCACCATGGCGGTGCGGCGGCGCATGTTGATGCTGTCGACTTCACGCAGGAATGTCAGGGCATGGTTGGCGCCGAGCTCACCGGCACGGGCCATGAACGCCCGGATGTCCTTGGGCAGGCAGCCACCACCAAAACCCAAGCCGGCGTTGAGGAATCGCCGGCCGATGCGCGGATCGTAGCCCAGTGCGTCGGCCAGCAGGGTGACGTCGGCGCCGACGGCCTCGCACACCTCGGAGATCGCGTTGATGAACGAGATCTTGGTGGCCAGGAACGCGTTGGCCGAGACCTTGACCAGCTCGGCGGTCTCCAGATCGGTGACCAGGAACGGCACGCCGTCGGCGATCATCGGCGCGTAGAGTTCCCGCACCGCTGCCTCACCACTGGCTCCGTCTGCCCTCGTCGCGTGCGGGCCCGAATCCCGCTGCACCCCAACGACAATGCGGTCCGGGTGCAGCGTGTCGTGTACGGCGTAGCCCTCACGCAGGAACTCCGGATTCCAGGCGATCTCGACGTCCACATCCGCCGGCGCCAGCGCGCGGGCCCGCTCGGCCAGATCGGCCGCGGTGCCGACCGGGACGGTGGACTTGCCGACGATCACCGCGTTGCGGCGCAACCGCGGCACCAGGGTGTCGATGACGGCGTGCACGTGGCGCAGATCGGCGCTGTAGTCACCTTTCTTCTGCGGGGTGCCGACCCCGAGAAAGTGCACATCGGCGAAGTCGGCGGCCTCGTCGTAGTCGGTGGTGAACCGCAGCCGTCCGGCGGACAGATTGTCGTTGAGCACCTTGCGCAGGCCGGGTTCATAGAACGGGATGTCGCCCGCGGCGAGTTTGGCCACCTTTCCCGGGTCGATGTCGACCCCGATCACCTCGTGGCCGAGCTCGGCCATCCCCGCGGCATGTGTCGCGCCCAGATAGCCGGTACCGAATACGGTGCATCGCATACTGACTGGATAGGCGGTGCGGATGAGCTAGCCGCTACGTGACACTGAGCGGCAGGCCAACGTCAGGTGACGGTTGTCAGTGCCCGCCGAACGGGAACGGCCACATGGGCCCCCCACCACCGGAGCCGTGTGAACCACCGGAGCCACCCGAGCGGCCGGGATTCCAGTCGCCGGAG
>NZ_MBEJ01000038.1 GCF_001953975.1 Mycobacterium sp. NS-7484 | reverse complement strand
GGGGGGGGGGGGGGGGGGCGCGGGGGCGGGGGGGGGGGGGGGCGCGCCCAGACATTCTCCGCCCCCCCCGCCGCCCACCGCGGCCCGGCTCGCGCCCCCGCCCCCGCCCCCCCCCCACCGCCGCTGCCCATGCCCGGGCCACCCGCGTCAGAACATCGTCGGCGGAATGCCGCTTGGTGACTCTGATCCGCGTCCACCTCAGCGCGTCGAGATCCTCGGAGCGGACGATGTCGTGGGCGAATTGCACGGGGTCTTTTCGATGATGATCCCCGTCGTACTCGGCGGCGAGCTTGAGTTCTTCCCACCCCATGTCCAGGTAGTACTGCCGACGTCCGTCGGCGCTCGTCACCGGAATCTGGGTGGCCGGCCGTGGGTATCCGGCGCGAATCAACAACAACCGCAACCAGGTTTCCTTCGGCGACTCGGCACCGGGGTCGTAGAGGTCCAGTGCCTCGATGAGTTGCCGCATTCCGCGAGCGCCCCGGTGTCTTTTTGAGGCGAAGGCCACGACATCTTCGGCGCGAAACCGTGTCGCGTTGCCGAGTGCATCCAGCCGCGCGACCGCATCATCGAGCGGGCCACGCCTGCCGAGATCAAATGCCGTCCGCAGCAACGAGGTGAAAGGCAGCCCCCGCCACACGATCACTTCATCGTCATCGACCTTTCCTTTCAACGTGACGATGCCACGTGGCGGCCGCCGGTTGGACCAGATCAATTCGATCGGATGCGTGTCGTCGACGTACTCCGCACCGTGCAGCGCAGCTGCGGAAAGCCCCGCTATCACTCCTTGTCGATGCGACCACAACCAGGCCGCGGTCGCGCGCTCATGCATCGTCATCGCGCGGCCACGATCGGTGTACACATCGGGGAACACCGCCACGAAAGGCCCACGGGGATTTCGCAATTCATGTTTGCGCACCATGCCGGCCGCGACGGCCTCGCTACCGAGGAAGGGGGTGTGCATTGCCCCACCCTTGCGCACTGAACCCAACCGTGGGTCGCTTGGTTGTGCAATTGGGGATGAAACGCGCGCTGGGGACAACCCCGTCGTCGCCGAACGTGCATTCAGATCGCTATTTCGCGTGATTTCACGATCTGAGTGCACCGTCGGCGCAAGACACGCAAAAGAAAAAGGCGCCCGCAATCGCGGACGCCTTTCTCGGGGCAGGGCTGCTAGTCGTTGTTGAAGTACGACAGCAACCGCAGGATCTCGATGTACAGCCAGACCAGGGTGACGGTCAGACCCAGGGCGATGCCCCAGGCGGCCTTCTCCGGAGCACCGGCGCGGATCATCTGGTCGGCGGCGTCAAAGTCGATCAGGAAGCTGAACGCGGCCAGGCCGATGCACAGCAGCGAAAAGCCGATGGCCAGCGGTCCGCCGTCGGTCAGCGGGGCGTTGCCGGTGAAGATCGCGAACAGGATGTTGACCAGGGCCAACGCGACGACACCGAACAGGCCGGCGACGATCATCCGGGTCAGCTTGGGCGTCACGCGGATGGCGCCGGTCTTGTAGACGACGAGCATGCCGAAGAACACGCCGAACGTGGCCACCACGGCCTGGAAGATCATCGCGGGCCCGCCGCTGGAGACCAGGTTGGCGAACAGGAACGACGCCGAGCCGACGAACAGGCCTTCGAACGCCGCGTACGACAACACGATGGCCGGGTTGTCCTGCTTGCGACCGAACGTCGCGATCAGGACGAGGACCAGGCCACCGATCGAGCCGATGAAGAACGTCGGCATCATCAGCGCGATATTGGCCGAGACCAGGAAGTACGAGACGATGCCGACCAGCGACACGATGGCCAGCGAAACGCCGGTCTTCGTGACGACGTCGTCGATCGTCAGCGGACGAGAAACGCCGGCCTGCGGCTGCTGCAGGTACTCCTGTGCGTAGGGCTGCGCCTGCACCTGCTGTGCACCGAAGCCGGCGGCTCCGGTACCGAATTGTGCGTATCCGCCCTGCGTCTTCGGCAGGCTGCGGAATACCGGGTTGCTGGTTTCGCGCACCGTCGGGTTCCTCTCCTATGAGATGTTCGATTACGAACTACTTGGCTCAACGATCGATGTTCCGGCTAGGTTCCCGTCGAGGACTATCAACTCTCAGGAAACTTCCAGGTTCGATCTTGGGGCAAACCCTACCCGTAGCACGCCATCGGTGGGAGGGCGAACTAGATTGCAACTCGTGACAGAAAACGAGGACGTCCTAGTAAGTGTCCGCAGCGGCGTCGGCATCCTCACGCTGAACCGCCCCAAGGCGATCAACTCGCTCACCGAACCCATGGTCGCGGCCATTTCCGAGGCGCTGCACGCCTGGGAGCACGACGACTCCGTTCACACCGTGCTGCTCACCGGCGCCGGTGAACGCGGCCTGTGCGCCGGCGGTGACGTGGTCGCGCTGTACCACAGCGCCAAGGCGGGCGGCGCCGACGCGCGTCGCTTCTGGTACGACGAGTACCTGCTCAACGCCTACATCGGCAGCTATCCGAAACCCTATGTGGCGTTGATGGACGGCATCGTGATGGGCGGCGGCGTCGGCGTCGCGGCCCACGGCAGCGTCCGGGTGGTCACCGACACCACCAAGATGGCGATGCCCGAGGTCGGCATCGGCTTCATCCCCGACGTCGGCGGCACCTATCTGTTGTCCCGGGCACCGGGCGCCCTCGGCCTGCACGCCGCGCTCACCGGTGCGCCGTTCACCGGTGCCGACGCGATCGCCATGGGCTTCGCCGACCACTATGTGCCCCACGATCAACTGGCCGCGTTCACCGAGGCCCTCATCGACGAGGGCGTGCAGAAAGCCCTGGCCGCCTACGCCTCAGAACCGCCGGCCAGCCCGCTGGTGCAACAGCGCGACTGGATCGACGCGTGCTATGCCGGTGAGACCGTGGCCGACATCCTCGCCGCGCTGGCCGGCCACGGCACCGCCGCCGACAACGCCGCCACCTTGATCGCCACCCGCTCCCCCGTGTCCCTGGCAGTCACATTGGAAGCTGTGCGCCGCGCCGCCAAGCTCGAGACACTGGAAGACGTGCTGCGCCAGGAATACCGCACCTCGTGCGCATCCCTGAAGTCCCATGATTTCGTGGAGGGCATCCGGGCGCAGCTCGTCGACAAGGACCGCAATCCGCAGTGGTCCCCGGCCTCGATCGCCGACGTCACCGGTGCCGACGTCGAGGCGTATTTCGTTCCGGCCGAAGCTGAACTGACCTTCCGAGAGGAGAACTGATGAGCGAGTTCGAGACGATCCTGGTGACCCGCACCGACCGGGTCGCCACCATCAAGCTCAACCGGCCCAAGGCGCTCAACGCGCTCAACAGCCAGGTGATGACCGAAGTGACCACGGCCGCAGCCGAACTGGACCGCGATCCCAGCGTCGGCGCGATCATCGTCACCGGCAACGAGAAAGCCTTCGCCGCCGGCGCCGACATCAAGGAAATGGCCGAGCTCTCCTTCGCCGAGGTCTACGAGGCCGACTTCTTCGAGCTGTGGTCGAAGTTCGCCGCCACCCGCACCCCGACGATCGCCGCGGTCGCCGGCTACGCGCTGGGCGGCGGCTGTGAGCTGGCCATGATGTGCGACATCCTGATCGCCGCGGATTCGGCCAAGTTCGGTCAACCCGAGATCAAGCTGGGCGTGCTGCCGGGCATGGGCGGTTCCCAGCGGCTGACCCGGGCCATCGGCAAGGCCAAGGCCATGGATCTGATCCTGACCGGCCGCACCATCGACGCCGCAGAAGCCGAACGCGCCGGCCTGGTTTCGCGTCTGGTGCCCGCGGACTCGTTGATCGACGAGGCCCTGGCCGTGGCGACGACCATCGCCGGAATGTCGTTGTCGGCGTCGCGGATGGCCAAGGAGGCGGTCAACCGTGCCTTCGAGTCCACGCTGGCCGAGGGCCTGCTCTACGAGCGCCGGCTGTTCCACTCGGCGTTTGCCACCGCCGATCAGAAGGAAGGCATGGCGGCGTTCTCCGAGAAGCGCGCCGCGAACTTCACCCATCGCTAAGGTCGACGGGTGACCGACACCGACTCTCCCGCACCGGCTGCCGACACCGTCGTCGAGGCCGACGAGGCACCAGCGGCCAAGCCGGTGTGGTGGCTGCGCCACTACACGTTCTTCGGTACCGCGGTGGGTCTGGTGTTCATCTGGTTGTCGCTGACCCCGTCGCTGTTGCCCCGCGGCCCGTTGTTCCAGGGTCTGGTCAGCGGCGGGGCCGGCGCGATCGGTTACGGCCTCGGTGTTTTCGGGGTGTGGCTGGTGCGCTACATGCGCTCGGCCGAGAGCAGTCCGCGGGCGCCGAAGTGGGCGTGGTTGACGTTGGTCGCCGTGGGGATCGTGGGCCAGGTCCTGATGATCATCTACTTCCACATCTGGCAGGACGAGGTCCGTGATTTCATGGGCGTCCCGCGGCTCGGCTTCTGGGATCACCCGCTGACCGCGGTGCTCTCGATCGTGGTGTTGTTCTTCTTCGTCGAGGTCGGGCAGTTGGTGGGCCGGCTGGTGCGGTTCCTCGATCTGCACCTGGATCGCTTTCTGCCGCCGCGGGTTTCGGCGGTCATCACGGTGTCACTTTTGCTCGCGTTGAGCATCGCCCTGCTCAACGGCGTCGTGGTGCGGTTTGCCATGCATACCATCAACACGACGTTTTCTGCCGTCAACGACGAGACGAGTCCAGATTTCGCCGCCCCCACGTCAGTTCTGCGATCCGGTGGCCCACAGTCCCTGGTCACCTGGGAGTCGTTGGGACATCAGGGCCGCATCTTCGTATCGGCAGGCCCTACGGTCCAACAACTTTCGCAGTTCAACGGCAAACCCGCGATCGAGCCGGTCCGCGCCTACGCGGGCCTGCACTCCGCCGACGGCATCAAGGCCACTGCGGCATTGGCGGCCCGGGAGCTGCAGCGCACCGGTGGCCTGGACCGCGCGGTGGTCGCAGTGGCCACCACCACGGGCACCGGTTGGATCAACGAGGCCGAGGCCTCGGCCCTGGAGTACATGTACAACGGCGACACCGCGATCGTGTCGATGCAGTACTCGTTCCTGCCCAGCTGGTTGTCGTTCCTGGTGGACAAGGAGAACGCGCGGCAGGCCGGCCAGGCGTTGTTCGAGGCGGTCGACGAGTTGGTGCGTGCGATGCCGGAGAACCGACGTCCCAAGCTCGTCGTGTTCGGCGAGAGCCTGGGATCGTTCGGTGGTGAGGCCCCGTTCCTGGCCCTGAACAATCTGGTGGCCCGCACCGACGGTGCGCTGTTTTCCGGCCCGACGTTCCAGAACACCATCTGGACCACGCTGACCCGTGACCGTGATCCCGGGTCACCGCAGTGGCTGCCGATCTTCGACGACGGGGAGAACGCCCGCTTCGTGGCCAGGCCGGAGAACCTGGACCGGCCCGACGCCGCATGGGGCCATCCGCGTGCGGTCTATCTGCAGCACGCCTCCGACCCCATTGCGTGGTGGAGCACCGATTTGCTGTTCGCCAAACCGGATTGGTTGCGTGAACCCCGTGGGTACGACGTGTCCCCGCGCATGGAGTGGATCCCGGTGGTGACGTTCCTGCAGGTGTCGGCGGACATGGCGGTGGCCGTCGACGTGCCCGACGGGCATGGCCACGTCTACGTCAAGGACGTGGCCAATGCCTGGGCGGCCATCCTGCAGCCACCGGGGTGGACACCGGAGAAGACCGAGAAGTTGCGCCCCATGCTGCACAGCGGCGAAAACGGCTGAGCCGCCCGCCTTTACACGTGACCAGCAGCCACCAGCGCGTGGTAACCGCCGACCACATCGGTGGACCGGTGCAGGCCGAGATCCAGGAGTGCGGCCGCGGCCAGGCTTGAGGTGTAGCCCTCCGAGCACAGGATCACCCAGTAGACGTCGTCGTCGACCGCCTGCGGGATGCGGGCGTCACTGGTCGGGTCGCAGCGCCACTCCAGCACGTTGCGCTCGATGATCAACGCGCCGGGCACCGAACCTTCGGCGGCCCGCTGGGCGGCCGGACGGATGTCGACGAGCACCGCGCCGGCATCCAACGCGTCGGGCAGGTCGGCGGCAGGCAATCGGTGCAGGCGGGCGCGCGCCCGGGCCAGCACGTCGTCGATGCGGCTCATCTCTGTCACTCCGGCGCGTCGGTGAGCTCGGTGCGGTTGCGGCGCAACGTGTTCTGCGACGTCACCTCGTAGTAGGACATCGCGGTCAGCGGCGGCGAGTACGCATGCACGCTGACCGTGGGCGCGCCAACCGTGACCGGCCCCGGCGCTCTCACCACGTCGTGGACCCAGCCCAGCGGGAACGCGGCCTGGTCCCCGGCCGCAAGCCGGCGGTGCCGTAACAGCTCACCGTCCCAACGGGTTTCGGCGAGCTCACCGGAGACCACGGTGAGCGCCCCCAGGGAGCCGCCGTGGTCGTGCAGCTCGGTCGACTTGTCGGGCACCCAGCTGATCAACCAGACCTCGACCTCGTCGTCACCGGACAGCCGGGTGTACCACCGGTCGTCTCGGGGCAGCTTGCGCAGGAACCGGTCGTAGCGGCCGGACAACACGTCGTCGGCGGCGCGGTCGGTGATGTGCAACAGATCGGGCAGACGCAGCCGGGTCGGGGCGGAGACGGCAGGAACAGACGTGAGGGTGGACAGCATCGGAAGAACTCCAGGGATGACGACGGAACAGGTCGGACGGGCGCGCTAGCGAGCCCGACAACACTCCTGGAATCCGGTCCCTTGGGTCACGGCGGCCAGTGTTGCATAGATTGGCCCCATGCGCAGTTACAGGTGGACCTCACGCGTGACCGCCGGAGCCGTTGTGGCCGCCGGCCTGGGCTTGCTCGTCGGATGCTCGACACAAGCCGACAAAGAGCACCCGACGGAATCCACGACGCCGTCCCCGCAGGCCACCACGACCACCGAAGCGCCGACGCCGACGGCAAAGCCGGGTGAGGTGGCGGTGTCCCCGGGCGGGGTCACCACTGCCGTCGGCGCCGACGCGCAGTCCACGGAAGAGGAGTACTTCCAGGCCTGTCATGCCGCGAAGGTGTGGATGGAGGCCAAGGGCGGCGACCTCAAGGCCCAGATCGAGCCGTATCTGGCGAGCGTGCAGGCACCGGACGCGGTGCCGGGACCCGGCACCTACAACGTGGCCTGGTCCGAGCTCGAGCCCGCGCGCCAGGCCGCCGTCATCGTGGCCGCGCAGGCGGCAGCCGACGAGCTCTGCAGCTAGTTCGAATCACGTTGCGGTAAATCCCCGTCCCGCGCTGCCACCCAGGCGCGGCCACGTTCGACCGCGATGTCCAGCGCACCGAAGATGCGGTCGGTTGCGGGCACGATGCCGTCGTCGCCCAGCAGGTCATCGAGGCCACCGCGTCGCAGCACCTCGGCGGTGCCCGGGTTGACCCCGGCGATCATCAGCCTGCCGTGGTTGGCCGACAACTGCCCGGCCCACCGGCGCAGCGCTTTGATCGTCACCGACGACGGCACGTCGGGCAGCGCCCGCAGACTGAGCACGACGACGGCGTTCTGCGTGCCCTCGGTGCGCGGCCAGGTTTCGTCGATGCGGGCCACCTCGGCGAACAGGCCCACCCCGGCGTAGTGCAGCACGGTGACGTCGTCGCTGGCGCACCGCTGCGGCACCGGGCCTTCCTGCCAGCCGCCGTCGGGCGACGGCGTCAGCGCCACCAATTGGGCGGTCTCGGCCGCCTTGGCGCAGTAGAGCACCAGGGAGGTGATCACACCGATCAGGATCGCGGTGTGCAGCGGCAGCTGCGTGGTGGCCGCGAACGTCACCAACATGGCCAGCGCCGAGAGCGGCGCGACCCGCAGCACCAGCTTGATGTCGGGCAACCGGCCGACCACCAGCTCGGCACCGATCACCAGGATCAGCCCGCCGATCACCGCCATCGGGATGATCTCGGCGGCCGAGCCGGCCACCAGCACCAACACCGCCAGCCACAACCCGGCGAAGATGCCGGCCCACCTCGTCTGCGCACCGGCCGAGGTGGCGACCCCGGTGCGTGACAGCGAGCCGCCGGCGGGCAACGCGCCGAACATCCCGCCCGCCACATTGGCCGCACCCTGGGCCAGGAAATCGCCGTTCATGTTGGTGCGGCTGCCGTCCGGGTTGGGTACCGCCGCCGAGATCCCGGCGGCCTGGGCCAGCGCGACGAGTGCCACCGCGACACCGCCGACGATCAGCTCGGGCATGGCGGCGAAGTTCGGAACCGTCACCGGCGGAAGCGCATTCGCGATCGAGGCGATGTCGCCGACGGTTTCGACGTCGACGTGCGCGACGGCCACCACCGCAGTGACCACGACGAGCGCCAGCAGGGTCGCAAACGATTCCAGCGGTTTGACGAAGCGAAATACCGCCCACACCGCCACGGTTCCCAAGGCGACCGCCACCGTCTCCGGATGCCACCGGCCGATGTGCGCGAACGAGTCGATGAACTTGCCAATCGTGTTGCCGCTGTCGGGTTTATAGCCCGTGGCGTCTCCGAGTACGCCGGCGATGATCTGCAGGGCGATACCGGTGGAGAAACCGGTCATCACGGCGTTGGAGACGAAGTTCATGATCGAGCCGAACCGCAGCAGACCGAATACCAGCATCACCACACCGACGACAACGGCCAGAGCGGCGACGTTGGCCGGATCCTGTGGATCCAGCCCGGCTTCTTTGAGGACGCTGCGTGACGTCAGCGCGATGGCACTCGTCAACGTCGTCACCATCAGCACCGTGCGGGCGAACAGTGACCCGATGATGCCGGGGACGACGCCGGCGTAGATACCGGTGACCGGGTTGAAGCCGCCGATGCTGGCGTACGCCATGCCCTCCGGGATCGAGAACAGGCCTGTCACCAGCCCGGCGATCACATCGCGAAGCTTGGGACGGCCCAGTTTTCGGGCGAGCGTCGGCGCAGCCACGCATCAACCCTGTCATGAACGCGCTCGTCGAGGCCGCTACTTCGGCGCCTGATCCACAATGGAACGCATGCGTGTTGCTTTGGCCCTCGGCAGTGGTGGCGCCCGCGGCTACGCGCACATCGGGGTGATCGACGAACTTCAGGCCCGGGGATACGAGATCGTCGGGGTGTCCGGCTCCTCGATGGGCGCGCTGGTCGGTGGCCTGCATGGTGCGGGCAAGCTCGACGATTTCGCCGACTGGGCCAAATCGCTGACACAGCGGGCAGTGCTGCGGTTGTTGGATCCCTCGATCACCGCGGCCGGCATCCTGCGTGCCGAGAAGATCCTCGACGCGGTGCGCGACATCCTCGGTGACGTCGCCATCGAGGAGCTGCCGATCCCCTACACCGCAGTTGCGACGGATCTGATCGCCGGTAAATCGGTGTGGTTGCAACGCGGCCCGGTGGATGCCGCGATCCGCGCGTCGATCGCCATCCCCGGCGTCATCGCGCCGCACGTGCTCGACGGCCGACTGCTCGCCGACGGCGGCATCCTCGACCCGCTGCCCATGGCGCCGATCGCCGCGGTCAACGCCGATCTCACCATCGCCGTCAGCCTGGCCGGCAGTGAGTCGGGTGGTCGCGAGATGCCGAAAGAACCCGAGACCAAGGATGTCGAGGCCCGCCCCACCGCGGAATGGCTGAACCGGTTGTTGCGCAGCACAACTGCGTTGTTCGGGAGCAGTGGCGACCACGAGGGCGACGAGGCCGACCCTGACGACGCGGACAGCCCGGATGAAGCCGACAGTCAGCTCGTCGACAGCGCGAAGGAAGTGCCGGTACCCAAGTTGGGCAACTTCGAGGTGATGAACCGGACCATCGACATCGCCCAGGCCGCGCTCGCCCGGCACACGTTGGCGGCGCATCCGCCCGATCTGCTCATCGAGGTGCCGCGGACGGCGTGCCGGAGCCTGGATTTCCACCGCGCGGCCGAGGTGATCGACGTGGGCCGGGTGCTGGCCGCGCAGGCGCTCGACGCTCGCGACGACGCCGAGCCCGCGCTACCCGAGTAGGAACGCCGCGACCTCGGCGGCCACGCGGCGGCCCTGGGCCCGCCCGGCCTGCGCCGAGGGCACGCGGCAGGCAGGATCCAGCGGGTTCTTGCCGAATGCGGCCAGGGCGTCGTCGTCGGCGAAGATCCCGAGTGAGCGTCCGGCGAAGCCGTCGACCTCTTCGGCCGCACCGGTCCCGAACGGCGAGGGTGTCGAGCGGCCTTGGGGCACGAGCGCCACCGCGGTGTCGCAGTCGGCGGCCAGCACCATGTTGACCGCACTGCCGATGCCGCCGTCCATGAAGCGACGGCCACCGATCGTCACGACCGGCCACACCCCGGGCACCGCGCAGCTCGCGGCGACGGCGTCGACCAGCGACACCCCGGAATCCCGGTCCAGCGTCACCAGCTCACCGGTGTCGATGTCAATGGCGGAGATCCGTAGCACCCGGTCGGGCCACTCGTGTGCGGGCAGGCGCGCTTCGATGACCTTGCGGCGCACCGCCGGCTCCACCGTGGCGGTGTTGGCTGCCACGGCCCCGATGCCTTGGAGTTTCTGGGCCTTGGTGGTGTTGGGGGTCAGCATCGCCTTGACGAACAGGTCGGTGACGTTGTCGATGCTCACGCCGGGGTCGAGTTCGGCGGATTCGGCACCGATCTGACGCTCGAACAGTTCGCTCAAACTCAGCCCGCTGCTGAGCTGCGCCGAGACCGTCGACCCCGCCGACGTGCCCACCAGCACGTCGGAGGAGAGCAGGGCGTGGGCCGTTTCGGGCGACTCGTCGGCGATACCGTGCAGGATCCCGGTTTCCCAGGCGATTCCCGCGATACCACCGCCGGCGAGCACCAGAGCACGTTTGGAGGTCACGGACGTCGAGTGTGCCAGGGCCCCGGTTTCACGGGTGCTGCGACGCCGCGGCCGTGGCCGACAGGTCCTCGATGCGCAGCAGGTGTCGCGGCGGATCCGGCAGCGCCACCCGCCGGTCGATCCGCAGACCGGCGTCGACGTGCACCAGCTCGCCGGGGGCGATGGGCTGCCAGCCCTCGTCGTCCATCGCCTCGGTGGCGAAGACCACCGACGCTTGGGACGTCAGGTGCTCGGACTCGGCCCGGATCCGCGGGGTGCGCAGCGCCAGCCGTTCGTCGGGATCTCTGCGGTCGAGCAGGTAGAGCTCGTGAGTGTCCGGGTAGCGCAACGCCCACATGTCGGTGGCAGTACTGAGCAGCAGGTTGACGGCATAGATCGGCACGGTGTCGGCCAGCCACGCGATGGCGTCGACGATGCCCGCACCCACGTCGCCGTCACGCGCCCGGACGGCGGCGGTGATGAGCGCGAACACCCGCTCGGAGTCGGTCTGGCCTTGGACCAGGGCCGCCACGCCCAGTTCGCGCAACCGCTCGTCGAGCACATCGAGGCCTTCGACCACGCCGTTGTGCGCGAAGATCCGGCCGTCCTGCAGGAACGGGTGGGTGTTCACCGCGTCAAGCGCGCCGGTCGAGGCATACCGAACGTGCGCGATGAACGTCGTCGCGGTGACATCGTGTGCCTCCGTGGCGAATTCGCAGTCCTGCCAGGCCGCCACGGGTTCCTTGTGCACCACTGGCCTGCCGTCGGGGCCGAACACGCCGAGCCCGGTCCCGTCGGGGTTCTTCCGACTCTGCTGGGCAAGGTTGTCGGGGGCGTCGAGCAACCAGAAGGTCGCCGAAACCAACCGATCACCTGCATGCAGACCAAACAATCGGCACATGCCCTCAGCCCACCCGGTGAAGTGCCATGATTTCCGATAGTAGCCGGGTAAACGAAGGGAACGCCATGACTTCTGATCTTGGGCCCACGATGCGGGCCGAGCGTTTCTACGCCGACACCAAACAGGTTGTGGTGGAAGATGTTCCGATTCCCGAACCAGGCTCCGGCGAGGTACTGGTCAAGGTGGCGTTCTGCGGGATCTGCCATTCCGATCTGAGCCTGATCAACGGGACGTTCCCGGCGCAGGCCCCGGTGGTGACACAGGGGCATGAGGCGTCGGGCACCATCGCCAAGCTCGGCCCCGACGTCACCGGGTGGGCCGAAGGCGACCGGGTGATCGTCGCGGCGGGCCGGCCCTGCATGGAATGCCCCAACTGCCGGCGCGGCGACATCGCCAACTGTTTGCGAATCCAGTTGATGGCCTTCGCCTATGACGGTGCTTGGGCCGAATACACGCTGGCGCAGGCGGTCGGGCTGACCCGTGTGCCCGACAATGTGCCGCTGGAGCAGGCCGCGATCCTCGCCGACGCGGTGTCGACGCCGTACGGCGCGGTGGTGCGTACCGGCAAAGTCGGCATCGGTGAATCGGTCGGGGTGTGGGGTCTGGGCGGGGTCGGCACCCACATCGTGCAGCTGGCCCGGTTGGTCGGTGCGGTGCCGGTGGTGGCCGTCGACATCAAACCCGAGGTGCTCGATCGTGCACTGGAGTTGGGGGCCGATTACGCCTTCCTCGCCGACGACGAGCATCTGGGCGAGAAGATCGCCGAGGTCACCGGGGGCCGCGGGCTCGATGTGGCGTTCGATGCGGTCGGCTTGAAGTCGACGTTCGAACAGGCGCTGGATCATCTGACGGTCGGCGGTCGACTGGTGGCGGTCGGGATGAGCGCGCAAGAGCCGACGATCGGTCCGACCTCGATGTTCGGGCTCACCCAGAAGCAGGTGCTCGGCCATCTGGGCTACCAGAACGTCGACATCTCCACGCTGGCGACGCTCGTGTCCCTGGGCCGGCTGGATCTGTCCCGTTCGATCACCGAGATCGTGTCGTTGGAAGACGTCGCGGTCGGTATCGACAAGCTGGAACGCCAAGAGGGCAATCCGATTCGAATCCTCGTGCGGCCCTGAGGGTTACCGCAGACTCGGCGCGGCCTTCCCACTGATCAGCGGCAGGTCGGGATAGGCCACCACACCGGGAGGCGCCGCGCACACCGCGGGCACGGAGTTGACGCAGTGCGCGGCCGTCGCGACGACCCCGGCCTCCGGGCCCTCCTCGCCGGCCTCGGACTGGAAGCCCTTGATGATGACGGTGAAGTCCGGGTTGCCGCGGACCTCCATCTCGTAACGTTGCCCGGCCGGGCCGAAAGTCCATGCGGGGTCCAGGTTTTCCTCGCCCATCAGCCAGTTCACCGTGACCCGCACGACGGGTTCGCCGTCGACGAGCGCCTCCCAGTGGAACTTTCGGCCGGCGACCTGGCCGGGTTCGATCACGCCGATCGGCGAGTCGATGGGCGCGGTGGCCACCGCGATCTCCTGGGTCGCCCGGATCCGCGGGTCGATCTCGAACCCGATGTGGTCGACGACCATCTTGACTGCCTGGATGAAGCCGCCGTCGAGCATCTTCTGCATGGGCCCGCTCAATGCGGTGTCGGGCGTGCCGCCGAAACCCATGACGTGGCGCACCACATCGGGTGCGTCATAGGTGCGTAGGTCGGAAAACTCTTCGGCCCGGACGAAGTTCACCCCGGTGGCCATCGCGGAGAACACCAGCGGAAACTTCTCGCTGATCCCGCCCGGTGCGATGCCGGTGCCGTGCAGTGTGGCGTTGCCTTCCAGGGCGGCTTCCCGCATCGGCGCGGCCTGCTTCGCACTGGGGTACAGCCAGCCGACGGGCGTGACCACGTTCTTGCCCGAGCGCAGCAGGGCCGCCACCTCGTCCGGGTTGGGGATCAGCGGCGCGTAGATGACCGCGTCGGCGTCCAGCGCCAGGATGTCGTCGACGCTGGAGGTGGCGGTGACGCCGAGCGGCTCGGTGCCGATGATTTCACCGACGTCCTTGCCGTTCTTGGCCTCGGAATGCACCCAGCAGCCGACCAGCTCCAGGTCAGGATGTTCGAGCACGCCCTTGATCGCGGCGACGCCGACGCCACCGGTAGCCCACTGCACGACTTTGAGCACGACACACCTTTCCCGAGACCCATCCAGAACTAGAACGTGTTCCAACTATCTCTACACGACAGAAACGGTGATCTGTATGTTTCTCGACATGGCTAACAAAGTTTTCGTCGTCGGGGTCGGTATGACGAAGTTCGAGAAGCCCGGCCGACGGGAAGGTTGGGATTACCCGGACATGGCCCGGGAGTCGGGCACCAAGGCGCTCGAAGATGCCGGCATCTCCTATGACCAGGTGCAGCAGGGTTACGTCGGATACTGCTCGGGGGATTCCACCTCGGGTCAGCGCGCGCTGTACGAGCTGGGCATGACGGGCATCCCGATCGTCAACGTCAACAACAACTGTTCCACCGGATCGACCGCGCTTTACCTTGCCGCACAGGCGATTCGCGGCGGTCTGGCCGACTGCACGATCGCGCTGGGTTTCGAGAAGATGCAGCCCGGCTCACTCGGGGGCGGGGCGCAGGACCGCGAGTCCCCGCTCGGAAAGCACGTCAAGGCACTGGCCGAGATCGATGAGTTCGCCTTCCCGGTCGCGCCGTGGATGTTCGGCGCGGCCGGCCGCGAACACATGAAGAAGTACGGCACCACCGCCGAGCACTTTGCCAAGATCGGCTACAAGAACCACAAGCATTCGGTGAACAACCCGTACGCGCAATTCCAGGACGAGTACACCCTCGATGACATCCTGGCCGCCAAGATGATCTCCGATCCGCTGACCAAGCTGCAGTGCTCCCCCACCTCCGATGGCTCGGGTGCGGCGATCGTGGCCAGCGAGGCGTTCGTCGACAAGCACGGACTGGCGTCTCAGGCCGTCGAGATCGTCGGGCAGTCAATGACCACCGACTTCGCCTCCACCTTCGACGGCAGTGCCGCCAACATCATCGGCTACGACATGAATGTGCAAGCCGCCCAGCAGGTTTACGCCCAGTCCGGCCTCGGCCCCGAAGACTTCCAGGTCATCGAGCTGCACGACTGCTTCTCCGCCAACGAACTGCTGCTGTACGAAGCGCTGGGTCTGTGCGGCGAGGGCGAGGCGCCGCGGCTGATCGACGACAACGACACCACCTACGGCGGTCGCTGGGTGGTCAACCCGTCGGGCGGGCTGATCTCCAAGGGCCACCCGCTGGGTGCGACGGGCCTGGCCCAGTGCGCCGAGTTGACCTGGCAGCTGCGTGGCACCGCCGACAAGCGTCAGGTCGAGGGCGTCAACGCGGCGCTGCAGCACAACATCGGCCTCGGCGGTGCGGCCGTCGTGACGGCCTACCAGCGCGCCGAGCGGTAACATTTCCTCCGCGAGCAGACGCAAACCCCGATCGTTTCGGCCGTGAAGCATACGGGTTTCCTCTGCTCGGCGGGGAAACTAGAGCGTGATCACCTCGTAGGCACCGTCGGCGTGGCGGGGGCCGCAG
>NZ_MBEJ01000037.1 GCF_001953975.1 Mycobacterium sp. NS-7484 | reverse complement strand
CTTGTCGACGAATTCGAACCCGGTGCCCTCCGGCAACGGCTCCACCTCGATGTCGCATACCGCGTACTGGCCGTGACCACCGGACTGTTTGACGTGTCGGCCGTGGCCTTTTGCCTTTCCGCCGAGCGTCTCTCGCAAGGGAACCCGCAACTCCACGGTGTCGACTGACACCCCGTAACGGCGCGACAGGGCGTCGAGAACCACCGCGGCGTGCGCCTCGCCCATGCACCACAGCACGATCTGGTGGGTCTCGGGGTTCTGCTCGATACGCAGCGTCGGATCTTCGGCGGCCAACCGCTGTAACCCGACCGAGAGTTTGTCCTCGTCGGTTTTGGCGCGCGGCTGGACCGCGACCGGCAGCAGCGGGTCGGGCATGGTCCACGGCCGCAGCACCAGAGGATCAGCCTTGTCGCTGAGGGTGTCCCCGGTCTCGGCCCGGCTGAGCCGGCCGATCGCGCAGATGTCCCCGGCCACCACCGACGGCGCCGGACGCTGCTGTTTACCCAGCGGGAAGGACAGGGTGCCGATGCGCTCGTCCTCGTCGTGATCGGCATGGCCGTGGGAGCCGGCCGGTGAGACGGAGCCGTTGAAGGCAGAAAAATGGCCCGACACATGCACGGTGGCGTCGGGCCTGATGGTGCCGGAGAACACCCGGACCAGGCTGACCCTGCCGACATAGGGATCCGACGTCGTCTTGACCACCTCGGCCAGCAGCGGCCCGGACGGATCGCAGGGCAACGGTGTGCGGGTGGCTCCGTTGGTGGTGAACACCTCGGGCAGCCGATGTTCCGGTGGTGACGGAAAGCCGCGGGTGGCGACCTCCAGCAGTTCCAGCGTGCCGACCCCCGACCCGCTGCACACCGGGATCACCGGGAAAAACGAACCGCGGGCCACGGCCTTCTCCAGGTCGGCGATCAACACCGCTTCATCGATCTCTTCGCCGCCGAGGTAGCGCTCCATCAAGGTCTCGTCCTCGGACTCCTCGATGATCCCCTCGATCAGCGAGCCGCGTAGTTCGGAGATCTCGTCATCCAAGGAGCCGTCGGGGGGCCGGTTGGTGAGGGTGAGCAGCCCGATCACCCCCTCACCGGCGGGGAAGTACAGCGGCGCCACTTTGTCCCCGAAGGCCTGCTGGGCGCCGGCCAGCGCAGCCGCATAGTTGGCCCTGGCGTGGTCGAGCTTGGTGATGATCACGGCCCGCGGCATGCCCACCGCCGCACACTCCTGCCACAGCGCCTTCGTCGGCTCGTCGACGTCCTCGTTGGCGGCGATGACGAACAATGCGCAATCCGCGGCGCGCAGCCCGGCGCGTAGTTCCCCGACGAAATCGGCGTATCCGGGGGTGTCGATCAGATTGACCTTGATCCCGTTGTGCTGCAAGGGGGCCAGCGCGAGGCCGACCGAGCGCTGTTGGCCGATCTCAGCTTCGTCGAAATCGCAGACCGTCGACCCGTCGGCCACCGAGCCCGGGCGATTCAACACCCCTGCGGCCACGAGCAGTGCCTCCACGAGCGTGGTCTTGCCCGAACCTGACGGGCCGACGAGCACCACATTGCGAATGGCGGCGGGACTGTCGGCGGTGGGTACCGCTGCGTTGCCGGCCGAGTTCGACTTGTCCGCCATGGCGTTCCTCCTGGTGTCCCTGCCATCCACCATTCCCCGATGTGATCTGGAGCACAAGA
>NZ_MBEJ01000036.1 GCF_001953975.1 Mycobacterium sp. NS-7484 | reverse complement strand
AGGCACACGCCGCAGGCGATGATGTCGACCACCACCTCACCGGGCCCCGGATCGGGGATGACAATGTCGACCAGCTCGACCGGCTGGCCTTTGGACCGAGAAATCACTCCACGGACTGTTTGACTCATGGCTTCTCCAAATCTATTGATGAACTAACGCATCGATCGGGAGGCTTCCGATTCTTGCCAGTGCCAAATGCCCTGGTGCTGGAACCACTCCCCGGCGCTTGCTGAAAGATCGAGAGGGGAATTTCCGGACTTCGTTGTACCGGGTGTCTGCCCCTGCCGGTTGAGGTCGGCGTTCAATGAGGCGGCGCGTCGGAGCAATTTGTATTGCTCCAACGTGAGCGCCGCGTCGCAGCCGGCTCCCAACCGGAGTACTACATTGCTGAATCGCACCAGCAATCGCTGGGCATCCATCCCGAACAACGGAAATGTATCCTCGTCCCTCGGGCCTCCGTAGTTTGCCCATGAAACTACGAATTCGATTATCTCCCAATCGAACTGATCGATCATGGGTGGCGCACGTGGCTACGCCGGTGAGGTGTTCACGAAGACGTTCTTCACCTCGGTATACGCCTCAAGCGCGTCTGGACCGAGTTCTCGCCCCACACCGGACTGCTTGAAGCCGCCGAACGGGGTGGTGATCCGCACCGAGGTGTAAGAATTGATCGCCAACGTACCCACAGCGAGTCGGCGTGCGATTCGCAAAGATCGCGCACCATCCGCGGTCCAGATGGACCCGGAGAGGCCGTAGATGGTGTCGTTGGCGCGGGCCACCGCTTCATCCTCGTCGTCGAAAGCCAGGACAGACACCACGGGCCCGAAGATCTCCTCCCGAACCGAGCGGTGGTCGTCGTCGATCGGATGTAACACCGTGGGCGGGAACCAGAAACCGGGTCCAGCCGGCGCTGACCCCTGAAAGAGGACCGGCGCGTCGTCGACGTAGCCCTGGACGGTCTGGGCATGCGAGGCGGAGATGAGTGGACCCATGTGTGTGGATTCGTCGAGCGGGTTCCCGACCACCATGGCGTCCACGACAGTCTGTAGTTTGTCGAGGAACTTCCCCAGCACAGGGCGCTGGACGAAGACGCGAGAACGGGCGCAGCAATCTTGACCGGCGTTTCCGAACACCGCGCCGACCAGCCCTTCGGCGGCAGCGTCCAGATCAGCATCGGCGAATATCAGCGATGGGGACTTGCCGCCGAGTTCGAGCGTCACTCGTTTGATGCTCTGGGCGGCACGGCGGCCGATGTCCTTGCCGACGTCGGTCGACCCGGTAAAGGCAATCTTGCCGATGCCGGGGTGCTCGACCAGCTGGGTTCCGATGGTGCGTCCGGTGCCGACGACGACATTGAGCAGACCTTCGGGAAGACCCGCTGTCACGGCGATCTTGCCGAGTTCCAGTGAGCTCAGTGGGGTCAGTTCAGCCGGCTTGAGGACCACGGCGTTGCCGGCAGCGAGGGCCGGCGCTACCTTCCAGGCCGCGATGCTCAACGGGAAGTTCCACGGCGTGATCAATCCGACGACACCGATGGGTTCCCGGAACGTCATGTCGACGCCGCCGGCCACTGGGATGGTGTGTCCCAGCAGCCGTTCCGGGGCTGCAGAGTAATAGCGGAAGGTGGCTGCCACCCCCGCCACGGCGCCACGTGCGTCACCGATGGGCATCCCGACGTTGCGTGCCTCAAGTTGGGCGAGGGCTTCGAGATTGTTGTCGATCTGCGCCGCCACTGCCAGCAGCACCTGGCCGCGGAACTGTGGTGTTTGCGCCGCCCATACCTGCTGTGCCGCAGTCGCTTCGGCGATGATCTCATCGAGGCGCTCAGGGGTGGTGCGCTCCACCGAGGCCAGAACCTGCTCGGTGGCCGGCTCGATTACTTCGAGAATGCTCATATCTGTAGTCACTTTCGACTCTGCTGGGTAGCGCCCACGAAGTCGGTGAGCGCGTGTTGGAGTTCCACGGCTTCGGGGTGCCATTGCACGCCGAGGGCATAGCGGTGTGACGGCCACTCGATGGCCTCGGGCAGCAGATCCGGGATCGACCGTGCCGTGACGACGGCTCCGTCGCCGAGGACGTCCACGCCCTGATGGTGGTGGGAGTTGACGGTTTGTACACCGCTGCCGGCGAGGCTGGCCGCGTGCGTGCCGCAATCGACCTCGACGTCGTGGAACGTTGCGTGGTCGAGTCGTCCCGGGCTTCGCCGATGTTCGCCGAACCCGGCGTCCGGAAGGTGTTGGTGCAGTGTCCCTCCGGTGGCCACGTTGAGTATCTGCATGCCGCGGCAGATGCCGAGCACCGGCAGATCGCACTGCAGTGCACCGCGGGCCAAGGCCAGCTCGAATGCGTCGCGACGCGGTTCGGTGGCCTCGATGCGAGTGGCTGATTCCGCGCCATAGGACGCCGGCACGACATCCACTCCGCCGATCAACAGCAGGCCGTCGATGCGGTCGAGCACGAGTTCGGGTTGCTCGACGACGCCGGCATCCGGGATCAACCCCAGCGGCACTCCGCCGGCCGCATGGATCTTGGCCAGATAGGTTCCTGGGACGATTGCGGCTTCTTGGCTCCAGAATCCCCAGCTCGCGTTTTCGAAGGCCGCGCATACGCCGATGACGGCCGTCATCGGACCGCCCTGCCTTGCACCGCGGCGGGAACGTCAGCTGATCTCATCGGCGAATTCACTTTCTGCCTCAGTCAGGCATCGATCGATGATCTCGATGGCCTGCTCCGCTTCACCACGGGTCAGCACAAACGGGGGAGCGAGGTGCAGGACGTCCCACACTCGCGTGACGAGTCCCTCCTCCTGTGTCCGCAGAGCCATCTTCCGGATGAACGGATGCGAGGTGCCCCAGGCTTCGCGAGTCGACTTGTCTTTGACGAAGTCGATGGCGCACAGCAGACCCTTGCCGCCACGAACATCGCCGACGGTGGGGTGGCTGCGCAGACCCTGGGCCAATTCGAAGAGATACGAGCCCATTTCGGCCGAGCGCTCGATGAGGTTTTCGCGCTCCATGATCTCGATGTTCTTGAGTGCGGCGGCCGCGGCCACGGCATGGCCACCGAAAGTGATGAGGTGGGCCAACGCATTTCCGTCGGGGCGGAAGTCGTCGAAGATCGACGACCGGACGGCCACCGCCGCTGCCGGTGCGTAACCGCTGGACAGGCCCTTGGCCATCGTCATGATGTCGGGCACGATGCCGAAATGCTCGGCAGCGAAGACCTTACCGGTGCGGCCCCATCCGGTGATGACCTCGTCCATGATCAGCAGTACGCCGTAGCGGTCGCAGATCTCGCGGAGCATCTTCCAGTACGTCGGAGTCGGAATATGGGTGCCATTGGCGACCGAGATGGGTTCACCGATGACCGCTGCGACGTTTTCAGGCCCCTGGGTCAAAATTTCCTGCTCGACGAAGCGGGCGCACATGATGTCACCGGCCTCGCCTTCCAGGCCGAAGTCGTTGCGGTAGTGGTTGGGGTTGGGCGCCTTGCTGACTCCCGGCATGAACGGTCCGAAGTACTTCTCGCTCGCGCTACCGGTGAGGCTGGCCGCGCCAAAGGTGGTGCCGTGGTAGGAGCCGCGTCGCGCAATGATCTTGTAGCGCTTGCCGAAACCGCGCATGACCTGAACCTGCTTGGCGATCTTCATCGCGCTCTCGACCGCCTCCGAGCCGCCTGAGCACAGGAACACCCGGTCGAGATCACCTGGGGTGAGCGAGCTGATCCTCTCGGCAAGGGCGATGGAAGCGGGATTGGCGGCGTTCGATGCGGCGGTGTAGGCGAGCTTGCCGGCCTGGGCGGCCATCGCCTCACCGATCTCCGTTCGACCGTGGCCGATCGCGACCACGAAAAGGCCGGCGAGACCGTCGATGTACTCCCGTCCGTGGACGTCGATCAGAGTGGAGCCGCGACCTTCCACGAACACCCGCAGTCCGCCCTGAGTGAGTTCGCTCCATTCCAGATCATTGCTGTGGAGCCAGAGGTGGTCGAGCGCCTGAGTCTCGAGAGCGTGGCGGGATTGCACTGATGTCATGATCATATTCCTTTCCGGACAACACTTTTCGTTGAGTGAGAGATCGATCGAAGAATTGGTGGGCTCGTTACCAGCCGCGTTCGGCGAGTCGGTGTGGTGCGGCGAGTTCTTCGACGTTGATGCCGGCCATGGCCTCACCCAGACCACGCGACACCTTGGTCAACACATCCGGATCGTCGTAGAACGTGGTGGCCTTGACGATCGCTGCCGCCCGCTGCTCGGGGTTGCCCGACTTGAAGATCCCCGACCCGACGAACACACCCTCAGCACCGAGCTGCATCATCATCGCCGCATCCGCCGGAGTCGCGATCCCACCTGCGGTGAACAGCGTCACCGGCAACTTGCCGGCCCGGGCCACCTCGACCACCAACTCATACGGGGCCTGCAGCTCCTTGGCCGCCACGTAGAGCTCGTCTTCGGACAGGGAGGTGAGCCGGCGGATCTCGCCGCCGATCTTGCGCATATGCGTGGTGGCGTTGGAGACATCGCCGGTGCCGGCCTCACCCTTGGAGCGGATCATCGCCGCGCCCTCGGTGATCCGGCGCAACGCCTCACCCAGATTGGTCGCCCCACACACGAACGGCACGGTGAAGCGCCACTTGTCGATGTGGTTCGTGTAGTCGGCCGGAGTCAGCACCTCGGACTCGTCGATGTAATCCACACCCACAACGACTGCAAGATCTGCGCCTCGACGAAATGCCCGATGCGCGCCTTGGCCATCACCGGGATGGTGACCGCCGAGATGATCCCGTCGATCATGTCGGGATCGCTCATGCGCGACACCCCGCCCTGCGCGCGGATGTCAGCCGGCACCCGCTCCAGGGCCATCACGGCCACCGCACCGGCAGCCTCGGCGATCTTGGCCTGCTCAGGTGTGACCACATCCATGATCACCCCACCCTTGAGCATCTCGGCCATGCCGCGCTTCACCTGCGCGGTGCCGGTTCCGGCCGCAGGCCCCTGCAGCGAATTGGATTCCATAGCGATCCATTTTTAGCTGTGGTGCTGGGTCGCGTCAAGTGGGCGGTTCGGCTGCCTCACCCGTGGCCGGTGGTGGTCTTAAAGCGTTGGGACAGTGCGACTGTCCCGATGTGCGTACATTGATTTCGGTTGCGACCTCGGAGTGTGTCTGATAGTAATGGCTTACTGCTTGATCCATTTGGAGTCGACGCTGCCGGCCTCAGTTGGTCCCGGACGCAAAGAGGAACCTGTCATGTCACTGTCTTCGCCCCGCGCTCAGCAAGCACCTTTGGCTGCTGGCCACAGAGTGGACGGCATCGCCCCCGGCGGATTGCCCGCCGACGCCAACGCGATCATCCTGGTGTTTCCGGACATCCATGGGAACCTCCGTGGCAAGTTGGTCGATCCTCGGATTGTTGCGACCGAACAAGCCCGTACTCAGGGCGTGCCGACCACCGACTTGTTGCTGGCTGTGGACCCTGTTGACGAACCGATCACGGTGTTGTCGGACCGCGGAATCAACGGCGGCGCAAAAGATCTTCTGCTACGCCCCGACTACGAGACACTGAGGCCACTGCCATGGTTTCCGGCTGCCTATCTGCTCCTGGGTGACCTCAGCGAGTCTGACGGTGCTCCGTGTGCGATCAGTCCACGGCAGGTTCTTCGCAGAGCACTGGACGCGTTGGCAGGGCACGGATTGACGATGAAAGCGGCATTCGAGTTCGAATTCCGTTTGTTCAAGCAGGACAGCTGGGAGCCGGCGACCAAGGGGCCCAGTTACAGTCCGTTGACCATTTCGCAGGTCGGCGATTTCATTGCGACGCTCCGGCGGTACGCCGACGAGCTTGAGCTCGGGATGTCGGTGGTGCACAGTGAGGGCGCTCCGGGGCTGCTGGAGGTCAACGTCGAGCCCCAAGATGGCCTGGCTGCGGCCGACACCGCGGCGATTCTGCGCTTCGCGGCCATCGAAGCGGCTCGACGCCACGATCTGCGAGCCAACTTCATGGCGAAACCCGTTGCGCACCAAGAGGGATCGAGCGCCCATGTGCATTTCTCGATGTGGGACACGGATGGGGCCAACGTCCTGGCCGGTGCCGCGGCCGACCCGGATGACGAGTTCTATCGACGCGCAGCGTGGGGCCTGCTCACGCACCTTCCCGCGCTCAGTCTGATCTACAACCCGACCATCAACTCCTACAAACGGCTTGTTCCTGGTTACTTTGCACCGGTCAGCGCCGCGTGCGGCGCGGACGAACGGTCATTTGCCCTTCGGGCTCTGCTGAGGAGCCCGGCCTCGAGCCGTTTCGAACTGCGTCGGCCTGGAGCCGACTGCAACCCGTACCTGACCCTCGCGGCGATTGCTGCCTCGGTCCACCTTGGTCTTGAGCTCGCGTCGATCCCCGACCGGCGAAGCATCGATGCTCACGACGGCGCTCTTCCGGGCAGCCTGGAATCCGCGATCGGCCAATTCCGCGCCCGTGATCGCGATCTGGATTCCGTGCTGGGTGCCGAATTCTGTGCGCACTATCTGACGACCCGGGAGTGGGAACTGCATGCCTGGCAGAACGCGGTCAGCGAATGGGAACGCCAACGCTACGAGTGAGAGCAGCGCGCGGTGCACCAAGGCCAGGCCGGCGAGCGAATGTGAGTGACTAACATTGACCCATGAGTATTGGGAGGTCGCCACACCTGCGAACATGGCGATCGTGGCCACCAAATCGATGAATCTCCGCGTGGGTGGACTTGCAGACGGCCATATCGTCTTGCCACCTGCTCACGTCGAGATCAACCGGTACGTAGCCGATCTCGTCCGGCGTGAGATCAGACTCGGTCTCCTGCCTCCAGGGTCGCCGTTGCCGGCCGAACGAGAGTTCGCCGAGATGCTCGGTATCGGTAGAACCCCGGTCCAGCTGGCTTTTCGACAGCTCCAGGCCGAAGGTTTGATCGAACGCCGACGGGGCCGAAACGGTGGGGCCTTTGTGCGCGGAGCGGGAGAAGACGAAGAACGGTTTCACGATGTCATCAGGGAGGCCATCGACAACCGTGACGAAATCCGTCTCGCCATGGAGTATCGATGCCTGGTCGAGCCTGCGGTTTCGCGTCTGGCAAGCGAGCGTCGGACCACCTCGGAACTCAACGAACTGCAAACTGCGCACGCGATGCTCATGGACGCGACAGACGACGCGTCGTTCATGAAGAGCGATGCGGTCTTCCACCTGACGTTGGCGAGTATCACCGCGAATCCGTTTCTCATCCGGGGAATCGAGGAATCACGCCAGTGCTGTCATCCCGCACTGGCGCTGTTGCCCGAGGACGGTACGTTTCATCAAGCGACGGTGGTCGAACACCAACAGATACTCGATGCGGTTGTCGACGGCGAGCCTGATGAGGCCGAGCGGGCGATGAGCGCCCATGTCCAACGCAGCATGTGGAGTGTGCAGAAACTCTTGTCGACGCTCAAGGAACGGCAGCTCGACGAACCGGCGAGGTGAGCAGATCCCTTGGTTACTTCTGTATATAGCCGGCGAAGTAGTCGATGAGCATGCGGCGTGCCTCGGCGATGATCGCTGAGTCACCTTCGGGTTCGTCGATGAACGCATATTGGAACAGTCGTTCGACGGTGTGGATGGCCACCCGGCACTGGAGTTCGGTCAGCGTGTCGAACAGTGGCGCGTGTTTGCGAAACTGGGCGTGGACCAGCGTCGCCGAATCATCGATTGCCCGGTGATCGAGGTCCCTGACCCGTTGCGTCAAATTCTGACGTACCCATAGCTCGCGGATCAGCGGCGTCCGGTGTTCGGTCGTATAGAGATCGAGCAGCGCATCGACGATCTCCACCCAGTGTTCCCCGGGCCGGCTCCACAGTGCCGCATCCAGGTTGGCGGTGGACTGCCGAATTCCCTGGTAGGACAACTCATCGAGAACACGCTCAGGCGATTCGAAGAACGCGTAGAAAGAACCACGGCTGACACCGCAACGGTCGAGTAGCAGAGTGGGCGAGCCGACCACCGCCTCGTAGCCCACTTCCTCGACCAGTTCTGCCGCGGTGTCGAGGATGCACTGGATCATGGCCTTCGAGCGTTCCTGGAGCGGGCGCTTGCGCAGACCGCCGGCCAGATCGTGATGCCAGGCGCCGGTGAGCGGTGGGATCACGGCCTGCGTCATACGTACTCCTTTGCCTCCACGCTGGGTGCCGCCGGATGAGCGATCAGCGTGCCCCGACGCTACCAGGGACGCGACTGAAGTTTTGTTTCTGGCGGCATTGCAGCAGTGTGTCAGTCGGAAGTAGGTCTCATTGCGCAAGTTACACCCGCGTTAAACATCACTTATGGCTAGACAAAGTGACCCGGTCCACATACTCTGGGGCATACGCGACTAGAGTCGCGTTTTAAATCTAGGTTTCAGTCGCAGCTTCAGTGAGAACGTGAAGGTGACGAAAATGTCCGAGAACATGCTGACGATCGCCATCGTCGGTAGTGGGCCATCCGGCTGCTACATCGCCCAATTTCTGGCGAAGCAGTGGCCACACGCCGAAATAACGATCTTCGAGTCGTTGCCCACGCCGTATGGCCTGGTCCGATACGGGGTGGCCGCGGATCACCAGGGCGCCAAAGGGGTGACCAAACAGTTCGATCGGCTCTTTGCCGCCTCCAACATACGATTCGCCGGCAATGTGACGATCGGACGCGACCTTCCCTTCCAGCGATTGGCCGAATGCTTCGACGTCGTGGTGTTGGCCACCGGGCTGCCCGGCGACCGCCGATTGAACGTTCCCCAAGCGCCTGGCACACGAGTCATCGGTGCCGGTGATTTGTTGCGTGCGTTCAACAGTCATCCCCACGCACTTCGCAGACGCCATGCTGCCGGCACCGCCGCTGCGCTGGGCCGCCAGATCGTCATCGTCGGCATGGGGAATGTGGCAGTCGACGTGGCGCGCTTGACGTGTAAAGAAGCCGAGGGTCTGCTCGGATCGGACATCAACGACACGTTCCGTCAGGAAGTACTGCCGAACAATCCGCTTCGCCTTGACATCCTGTCGCGATCATCTGCGACGCAGGCGAAGTGCGATGTGTCGATGCTGCGGGAACTACTTGCCTTGCCGAACGTCGAAACCGTGGTGTCTGGTGTCGGGCCGGAAGACACCGGCGCGATCGTCGATCTGTTGGACAGCGCGGTGCAGGCCACTGGTCACCGGCTCGGACAGGGTGTGCCGACACGAGTGCACCTGCACTTTGGTGTCCGCCTCGACCGCGTCGAGGCGCGCAACGGAGCCAATCGGGTATGCGCCAGAACCGACGGTGGGACAAAGGTTTTGCAGATCGACGCCGACACGGTCGTCACCGCGATCGGCTTCACCGAAGGTGGTGAGCACGACGTGACGTGCCCCTCAGCATCGTGGTCGGGCGCGCACGTCTACCGGGTGGGTTGGCTCAACCGGGGGCCCCGGGGCACCATCCCGGAGAACCGAAAAGAGGCCCGACAGATCGCCGAATCGATCATCAAGGATGTGGCGGATGGACGGGTCGTACTCGGTCGTCCTGGTTTCTCTGGTGTTGCCCCGATCCTGCGGGGACGGGTGGTGAATTTCAGTGACTGGCAACGCATCGAGGCATTCGAAGTCCAGTCGGCACCGCCGGATCGTTGCCGCCGCAAGATCGCTGACATCGGCGAGATGCTCAGTGTGGCCTCGACATCTTGACGGCACCCTAGCCCGAGAAAGTTTCGCCTCGATCTGAGGACCTATGACAACCATGGAAGGCACCTGTATGAACGCAGTCACGATCCTGTTCGGAACCGAGTCCGGTAACTCCGAGATGGTGGCCGAGGACATCTGTAACGCCCTGGCGCAGGATGGAATCAAGAGCGAAGTGTTCGGTATGGAGGACTACCGCGTCGACCGACTCCCCGAACAGCAGATGGTCATCATCATCACCTCGACCTATGGAGAGGGTGACCTGCCCGAGACCACCGAGCCGTTTTTCAACGAGCTCAAGTCGTCCACACCCGATCTCTCGGCGGTCCAATTCGCGGCATTCGGCCTCGGTGACAGCAGCTATGAAACCTACAACCGTGGAATTCGCACGCTGGCAGAAGTTTTCACCGATCTTGGCGCCACCCAGATCGGAGAGACCGGCTTTCACGATGCCGACGGCGGACTGGACCCCTCGCACGTGGCGCTCCAGTGGCTCGCCGGGGTTCCGTTGGCGCAGTTACAGGCATGACGGGCAACCTCGAACAGCACAGAAGGGCCCAACGGTGACAGAACACACCTTGTCGGTGACACCGCCGACTGTCTCGGAAAGCGCCGTCGGCGGACGGGCCGCGGCGTTGTCGGGCAACATGAGTGTCAGTGCGTTGATGCTGACGGTCCTGGCGTTCTCGGCTCCGATCGCGGCGGTCGCCGGATTCATCCCGTTCGCCATCATGTTCGGCGGGCAGGGTGCGTCGCTGGTCTTCGTCCTGGTGACGGCAGCTGTCCTGCTGTTCGCCGTCGGTTATGTGACCATGACTCGCTGGCTGCCCAAACCGGGCTCGTTCTATGCCTTCATCAGCGCCGGCCTCGGAAAGACCACGGGCTTGGGTGCAGCGTTCCTTGCGGTCTCGGCCTACCTGTTGATGTTGAGTGGAGTTTTCGCGTTCATCGGCCTGACGGTGACCGAATTGGTCGCCAGCATGAACGGACCGCAGGTCCCGTGGTGGCTGTGGGCTGTGATCTCCTGGGGTCTTGTCAGTACGCTGTGTTACTTCCACATCGAGTTGTCAGCCAAGATCCTCAGCGTGGCAATGGTTCTCGAGGTTGCCATCGTGATGGTATTCAACATCGGAGTACTGGTTCACGGCGGCGGGCCTGACGGATTCAGCTCCCAGCCCTTCAGTCCGGGCTCCCTGGCCGACGGAGACTTCGGCGTCGCGTTTCTCTTCGCGGTGATGATATTCATCGGATTCGAAGCCACCGCACTGTTCCGCGACGAGGTCCGCGACCCGGACAAGACGATTCCGCGGGCGACCTACGGCGCGGTCTTGTTCGTCGGTGCCCTCTACATCGTGTCTTGTTATCTGTTGACCACGGCGTACGGTTCCGACGCCGTCCTTGTGGCCACCGAAAACTCGAAGAGCATGTTCTCCAATTCCATCGGCGCGCTGGTGGCTCCGATGTTCAGTCAGCTGACGTTCATCTTCATCATCACTTCCGAGCTGGCGGCCGGCATCGCGATTCACAACGTTGTGTCCCGCTACATCTACAACCTGGGCGTCGACCGATCCTTGCCGGCATTCGTCGCCGAGGTGCATCCAAAGCACCACTCACCGGCCCGAGCGTCGACCGTGGTGGCAGTCGTCGTCGCGGTCCTGCTCATTCCGCTCGGGCTGGGCAATCCCGAAGGAGTCGGCTTGGACGCCCAGCTCTTCGGATTGGGCACCGTCGGCGTACTCACCCTGATGGCACTGGTGAGTTTGGCCGTGATCATCTGGTTCGCGCGGAAAGGCGTCCCCTCAGAAGCGAATTGGTTCAAGTGCTATCTGGCGCCCGCGATTGCGATCGCAATTCTGGTCCCCACCCTGGTCCTGGCGGTCCTGCACTTCGATCTCGTCGTCGGTGGAGCCCCAGGACAAAACGTGGGCCTGCTCCTGATCCTGGCCGCCTCCGCCGTCGTCGGCGCATTGCTGGCCCGCTACTTCCGTGCCTGCAAACCCAGCATCTTCGCCGCCCTCGGACGGGCGGACACGGGTACCGACTCAGCTTGAAATGCCGAGGCAATCAACACCATCACCGACGAGGAGGAGAGTCACATGACAATATCCGCAGTACACCGCGACACAGCTGTCGATGGAACAGCTTCGGCACTGGTCTGCCCCAAAACCGAGGACTATCTGCCCTGGCAGGATGAGCAGCTCCGGGTTGACCCGTACCCCTTCTACGCGCGGGCTCTCGCCGAGGCGCCGGTCTCACTGGACTGGGACGGTGCCTATGTGCTGACGAAGTATGAGGACTTGATGCACTATGGCCGACTGCCTTCGGTGGTGATCGAGCCCGAGTGGGCCGAAGCCGGAGCGTGGGACATTCTCAAGGATATGGCTCTGGGTCGGGACGAGCCCGACCACACCCGGCTGAAGCGGATGACCGGTAAATGGCTGACGCCCAAGAAGATCAGAGAGTGGCTGAAGATCACCGAGGAGATCACCGACGAGCTGCTCGACGATATCGCTGAAGACGGTCTGGTCGACGGTTCGGATCTGGCGGTCGAGGTGGCGCACCGCACCATCTGCCGCGTGATGCAGGTGCCCGAGGACGGGGCGCAGGAGCTGCGTCGGGAGATGCGCAATGCCATGTTCGTCCTCAGCTCGGCCCGCGATCAGAGTGACCGCGACCAGTCTGTCGAAGCCCACGTGTACATGCAGGGCCGGGTGCGGGAGTGCATCGAGTACAAACGGGCCCACCCCGGAGATGGCCTGCTCGATGAGCTGCTGCGGCTCCAGGACACCGGTGAAATGGCCGAAGCCGAGGCCTTCGCCACGGCAGTGTTCTTCTACACCGTCGGCCACATGGATGCCAGCTACCTCATGTGCTCGGGGCTCAAGCTGTTCACCGAGAGGCCCGAGATCTTCGATGTCTTCCGCGCCGACCCTGATGTCCGCGACGCCATTGTGACCGAACTCGTGCGGTTCGACGCACCTGAGCCGGTTATCACCAGGTCGACAACCGAGGACCTCACGATCCGGGGCATCCATGTTCCGGCGGGGAGCCGGTTACGCCTGATGCTCGGTGCCGCCAACCACGATCCCGACGTCTACGACAACCCAGACGAGTTCGACTACACCCGACCGCCGGAGCAGTCACGCAGCATGACCTTCAGTTTCGGAGCACATACCTGCCAGGGAAAGCTGTTGGCTCAAGGGGAGATCCGCGTGTTGTGGGAGCGGATTGCCGCCCGCTATTCCCGCATCGAGCTCGCCGGCGAGCCGACGCTCAAGAACACCGACGCTTCGCGCCACTACTACACACTGCCGTTACGTCTGATCAAGTAGTTACCACCATCAACGCGCCGATAGTTGTTTCAGCGCAACACAATAAGAGAGAGAAGAGGAATATGACTGCATCGAGCCAGTCGACGACCACCACCGTGCGCATCCGGGACGTCGAGGCCATCGACCTCGAGGACTGGGGTCCGCTGCCGGAGGCCACCGGCGAGCCGATGGCCACAGAAGGCAAGAAGCTCTGGACCGGCGACGGAATCCTCGAGGTCGGGATCTGGAAGTGCGCTCCAGGGCCTTCCCGCTGGACCTTCGAGACCAACGAATCCATCACCGTGCTCTCGGGTCGTATGACTGCCACCGAAGACGGCGGCGAGCCCGTGGAGATCGAAGGCGGCGACAGCGCTGTCTTCCCCAAAGGTTGGACGGGCACCTGGGATATCCACGAGACAGTACTGAAGGTCTATACCGTCTTCTGACCAACCTACCCCCGGCCCGGTCGCGACCACCCCTGTTTCGACCGGGCCGGGGCCCACGCCCACAACCCCACAGCCCCAGGCCCAGGTTCTTGCTTTGGGTCCGAATCACGCTGCGTTCCACCGGGTTACCGGCCGACAACGCCACACGTACTTATCAACAGACTACGCTCGACCAGGAATTATTGGAGCATTCATGAAGATTGGTATTCCCCGCGAGATCAAGAACCACGAATACCGGGTGGCGATCACCCCCGCCGGTGTCCACGAGTTGACCGGTCGCGGCCACACGGTGCTGATCGAGGAATCCGCCGGAATCGGATCATCGTTCAGCGACATCGACTTCAAGGCGGCCGGCGCACAAATCCTGGCGACAGCGGACCAGGTGTGGGCCGAAGCGGATCTGCTGTTGAAGGTGAAGGAGCCGATCGAGTCCGAGTATCGCCAGCTCCGCAAGGGGCAGATCCTGTTCACCTACCTACACCTGGCTGCCTCACAAGCGTGCACCGATGCGCTATTGACGTCGGGCACCACGTCGATCGCCTACGAAACCGTGCAGGACGCCAACGGCAGCCTGCCCCTGCTGGCGCCGATGAGCGAGGTCGCGGGCCGACTGTCAGCACAGGTCGGGGCCTACCACCTCATGCGCAGCCACGGTGGTCGCGGCGCCCTGATGGCCGGTGTGCCCGGGGCAGCGCCGGCAGAGGTTGTCGTCATCGGCGGTGGTGTCGCCGGCTACAACGCCGCGCGTATCGCTGCGGGGATGGGTGCCCACGTCACTGTGTTCGACCTGAACATCAACACGCTGCGTCGTATCGACGGTGAGTTCCACGGTGCCGTCGAAACCCGGTACTCGTCGAGGCTGGACCTCGAAGAGGCGGTCAAGCAGGCAGATCTGGTGATCGGCGCCGTGCTGGTGCCGGGCGCGAAGGCGCCCAAACTCGTCACCAACAGCACTGTGGCCCAGATGAAGTCGGGCTCTGTGCTGGTCGACATCGCGATCGACCAGGGCGGCTGCTTCGAGGATTCGCGTCCGACGACCCACGACCAGCCGATCTTCGACGTGCACGACACGATCTTCTATTGCGTAGCCAACATGCCAGGTGCCGTACCGCGTACCTCGACGGTTGCTTTGACGAACGCGACGATGTCGTACGTCTTGAAATTGGCCGACCAGGGGTGGGAAGCGGCCTGCGCCGGCGATGCTGCGCTCACCAAGGGGCTCAGCACCCACGAAGGCGCGTTGTTGAGCGCCGAGGTCGCCGAGGCGCACGGTTACGACGTGGCGACGTTGTGACGACCGGCACCCACACCGGATAGGCCGCGGATCGGCACCCCCCTCCTAAAGGGGTGCCGATCAAGCACGAATCCACCCACGTGCACTGAACATGCTGTTGTGAAGCACTTCGACGAAAGCTGGAAGAACTGATGTTCTCGAAAGTCTTGGTCGCCAATCGGGGCGAGATTGCGATACGGGCGTTCCGGGCGGCCACCGAGCTGAAAGCGGCCACCGTCGCGGTCTATCCGCACGAGGATCGCAACTCGGTGCATCGGCTCAAGGCTGATGAGTCGTATCAGATCGGGCAGCAGGGGCACCCGGTCCGGGCGTATCTGAACATCGACGAGATCGTGGCGACCGCACTGGCGTGCGGAGCGGACGCCATCTATCCCGGGTACGGATTCCTCTCGGAGAACCCGCAATTGGCCGCCGCCTGTGCCGAGGCGGGTATCACGTTCGTCGGCCCCGGGGCCGACGTTCTGGAGCTGACCGGGAACAAGGCCCGCGCTATTGCAGCGGCGAGAGCGGCGGGGCTGCCCGTACTGGCCTCATCGGCACCGTCTGCCGACGTCGACGAACTGATGGCGGCCGCCGAGTCCATGGAGTTTCCTGTGTTCGTCAAGGCCGTGGCAGGTGGTGGTGGCCGAGGAATGCGCCGGGTCACCGATGCCGGCGAGTTGCCCACGGCGATCCGCGCGGCCAGCCGGGAGGCCGAGTCGGCGTTTGGGGATCCGACGGTGTTCCTGGAGCAGGCGGTGATCGATCCCCGGCATATCGAGGTGCAGATCCTGGCCGACACCCACGGCAACGTCATTCATCTGTTCGAGCGGGATTGCAGCGTCCAGCGTAGACACCAGAAGGTGATCGAGCTGGCTCCCGCCCCGAATCTGGACCCGGTGTTGCGGCAGAGGATGTGTACCGACGCGGTGGCGTTCGCCCGCCACATCGGATATTCGTGCGCGGGCACCGTGGAGTTTCTGGTCGATGAGCGCGGCAATTACGTGTTCATCGAGATGAATCCGCGTATTCAGGTCGAACACACGGTGACCGAGGAGATCACCGATGTCGACTTGGTGTCGGCGCAGCTGCGGATCGCCTCCGGCGAGAGCCTGGAATCGATCGGGTTGGCACAAGGCACGATCGTGGCGCATGGTGCCGCGCTGCAGTGCCGGATCACCACCGAAGATCCGGTCAACGGGTTCAGGCCCGATACCGGCCGGATCACCGCCTACCGCTCGCCGGGGGGTGCGGGAATCCGCCTCGACGGTGGTACCAATTTGGGTGCGGAGATACCGCCTCATTTCGATTCGCTCCTGGTCAAATTGACCTGCCGCGGACAAGATTTCGCGACAGCCGTTCGGCGGGCGCGAAGGGCGGTCGCGGAGTTCAGGATTCGTGGCGTGTCGACGAACATCCCGTTTCTGCAGGCGGTGTTGGACGAGCCCGACTTCGAGATGGGCCGGATCACCACGTCGTTCATCGAACAGCGCCCCGACCTGATGATCGCGCGCAGCAGCGCTGACCGGGGCACGAAGATCCTGAACTACC
Organism: Mycobacterium sp. NS-7484; assembly: GCF_001953975.1. Lineage (GTDB taxonomy): Bacteria > Actinomycetota > Actinomycetes > Mycobacteriales > Mycobacteriaceae > Mycobacterium. The sequence goes on along the minus strand of NZ_MBEJ01000036.1, from coordinate 14,925 downwards.
TGGCTGACATCACCGTGAACACACCACACGGGCCACGACCCTCCTCGGTGTATCCCGAAGACAAGCTGCCCGACATCGATCTGACGATCGCCCCTGCGGCCGGATCCAAACAGCGGCTGACAGAGCTGGGTCCTGACGGCTTTGCCGCATGGCTGCGCGACTCCCCGGCCCTGCAGATCACGGACACTACGTTCCGGGACGCTCATCAATCGCTGCTGGCCACCCGGTTGCGGTCCACGAGCCTGTTGGCGGTCGCCCCGTACATCTCCCGGATGACACCGCAGTTGCTGTCCCTCGAATGCTGGGGTGGCGCCACGTATGACGTCGCCCTGCGGTTCTTGAAGGAGGACCCGTGGGAGCGGCTGGCTGCGCTTCGGGAGGCGGTGCCGAACATTTGCTTGCAGATGTTGCTGCGAGGCCGCAACACCGTGGGCTACACGCCGTATCCGCCGTTGGTCACATCGGCATTCGTCGACGAGGCGGCGCGAACGGGGATCGACATCTTCCGTATCTTCGACGCGCTCAACAACGTGGACTCGATGCGGCCGGCGATCGATGCCGTCCGCGAGACGGGTACCGCGATCGCCGAAGTGGCGATGTCCTACACCGGGGATCTCAGCGATCCCGGCGAGCGGCTCTACACACTGGACTACTACCTGCGGCTTGCCGAGCAGATCGTGGATGCCGGGGCGCATGTGCTGGCGATCAAGGACATGGCGGGTCTGCTGCGGGTGCCGGCCGCCACAGCTTTGGTGTCGGCGCTCAAAGAGCGTTTCGATCTGCCGGTACATGTGCATACCCACGACACCCCGGGCGGCCAATTGGCGAGTTATGTCGCGGCTTGGCAGGCCGGAGCGGATGCTGTCGATGGGGCTGCCGCGCCACTGGCAGGCACCACGAGTCAGCCGGCGTTGTCCTCCATCGTGGCCGCGGCGCAACACAGCAGTTTCGATACCGGTGTGGACCTGTCGGCGGTGTGCGACCTGGAGCCCTACTTCGAGGCCTTGCGCAAGGTGTACGCACCTTTCGATGTCGCGGCCTCCGGTCCGGCGTCCCCGACCGGCCGCGTGTACACCCATGAGATTCCGGGCGGACAATTGTCGAATCTGCGTCAGCAGGCCATTGCGCTGGGGTTCGCCGATCACTTCGAGCAGATCGAGGCCAATTACGCTGCGGCGGACCGAGTCCTGGGACGATTGGTCAAGGTCACCCCGTCCTCCAAGGTTGTAGGTGACCTGGCATTGGCGTTGCTCGGAGCCGGCGCGTCGGCAGACGAATTCGCAGCCGACCCGGCGCGGTACGACATCCCCGACAGCGTCATCGGCTTCCTGCGGGGTGAGCTGGGCGACCCGCCGGGTGGCTGGCCGGAACCGTTACGGAGCAAGGCGCTCGACGGACGCGGCTCGGCCGGCAGCGAAGCACAGCTTGCTCTCGAAGACGAGGCGGTGCTCGCGGCGCCGGGTCCCAAGCGACAGTCCACGCTGAACAGATTGTTGTTTCCTGGGCCCACCAAGGAGTTCGAGGACCACCGTGAGCGGTATGGCGACACGTCGATGCTGTCGACGAATCAATTCTTCTACGGCTTGCGTCATGGCGAAGAGCACCGGGTCCGACTCGAGCGGGGCGTCGAGTTGCTCATCGGACTCGAGGCCATCTCGGAGGCTGACGAACGCGGCATGCGTACTGTCATGTGCATCATCAACGGCCAACTGCGGCCGGTGCTGGTGCGTGATCGCAGCATCGCCGCTGACGTGCCTGCCGCCGAAAAGGCTGACCGGGCCAATCCCGATCACGTCGCGGCACCGTTCGCCGGGGTGGTCACCGTGAACGTCGCGGTGGGGGATGTCGTGCAGGCGGGACAGCCCATCGCCACCATCGAGGCCATGAAGATGGAAGCCACCGTCACCGCGCCCAGACCCGGCACGGTGCAACTTATTGCAGTACCTGGGACGGCGCAGGTCGAACACGGCGACCTCCTGGCGGTGGTCGCGGGGTAACCACCCCCGGGCCTGAGATTGCTGCCTCGCTCAGGCGGGCGTCGTCTCCTGTTGTGCTCCGGCCGGGATCAGACCGAGCTGCTGCAGCATGCCCAAAGTGTCCCAGGTGACCCAACTTTCGGCGATCTTGCCGTCCTCGATCCGGTCGATGTCGATCAGGTGGATCCGGCTGTGCTTGCCGGTGGCCGGCCGACCCATGATCTCGCCGGTGTTGTCGCCCTGCGCCTCGATCATCGTGCACACGTGGTCGCCCTCGGCCAGTTGCATCTTGACGTCGAACTTCATGTTGGTGAACGACTTCCGGTACATCTGCATGAGGCTTCTCATGTGCTCGGGGCCGCGTTGGTCGCCGAACGGATCTTGGGTGTCATGGAACGCGGCACCGGGGGCAACGAGATCGTCCAATTCGCTCAAATCGCCGGAGGCGAATACCTCCCACACCCGACGTGAAATGGTCTTGTTCTGATCATCGGTCATGGTTCCGGCCTTTCCGGGAACAACCGCACGGCAGAGAACGTCCGCAGCTCACACGGTAAAACTGCGAGACGTAATGCGACAGATCCCGCGGACCGGTTGCTGCCACAGGCAACGACCGGGAAACTCACAAGAAGCGGCTGACCTGCTTCGCCGGGCCCGATGCGGCGCCGGTTTCGGCTCGGATTCAACCCGACGCTGCGGGGATCATCAATCGACCCAGCTCGGCGGACGTTTCTGCAGGAACGCCATCATGCCTTCCCGCGCCTCGTCGGAGACGAACAACCGCGCCGACTGTTGCGTCAACGCCTCGGCGTTCTCGTCGAACCCGCGCAGGATCGAGGCCGTCGTCAGCGCCTTCGACGTGGCCAGCCCCTGCGGTGATCCCTTCGCGATCTCGGCCGTCAGCGCGGCCACGGCCGCGTCGACGTCGTCCGCGGCCACGGTGACCAACCCGATCTCAGCCGCCTCGGTGGCCCCGAACTTCTCACCGGTGACGAAGTAGCGCCCCGCCGCCCGGGGCGACATCTTCGGGAGCAAGGTCAACGAGATGATCGACGGCGCAACCCCGATGCGCGCCTCGGTCAGCGCGAACGTACTGGCCGGTCCGGCCACGACGAGATCACACGCACCGACCAGGCCCATGCCGCCGGCCCGCACATGCCCGTCGATCGCACCGATCACCGGAACCGGAAGTTCCAGGATCGCCCGCAACGTGGTCGTCATCTCCCGGGCCCGACCAACGGCGATGTCTCCCGGATCCTGCCCGGCCGCCTCGCCCAGATCCGCACCCGCACAGAAGGTTCCGCCGGTGTGCCCGAGCACCACCACCCGGACGCGCGGATCGGCCGCCGCGTCGTCCAGACCCTGGTGGAGCTGGGTCACCAGCGCCGTGGACAGCGCGTTGCGGTTGTGCGGGGAGTCCAGGGTCAATCGGGCGACGTTGCCCTCGACGCGATACCGGACGAGCTCGGACATCAGTACGACCGGGGAAGGCCGAGGGACGTCTGCGCGACGAAGTTCAGGATCATCTCGCGGCTCACCGGGGCGATCCGGGCCAACTTCGACGCATTGACCGCGGCGGCGATGCCGTACTCCTTGGTCAGCCCGTTGCCACCGAGGGATTGCACGGCCTGGTCGACCGCGCGGACCGATGCCTCACCCGCGGCGTACTTGGCCATGTTGGCCGCCTCGGCCGCACCGAAGTCATCGCCCGAGTCGTACAGGGTCGCGGCCTTCTGCATCATCAGCTTGGCCAGTTCGATCTCGATATGGTTCTGCGCCAACGGATGTGACAGCCCCTGGTGTGAGCCGATCGGAACCTTCCAGACCTGGCGGGTCTTGACGTAGTCGACGGCCTTGCTGATCGCGAAGCGGCCCATGCCGACCGCCGACGCCGCACCCATGATCCGCTCGGGGTTCAGCCCGGCGAACAGCTGCGCGATCGCGGCATCCTCGGAACCCACCAGCGCGTCGGCCGGCAGGCGCACGTCGTCGAGGAACACCTGGAACTGGCTTTCCGGGCTGATGATCTCCATCTCGATCTTCGTCCAGTGCAAGCCCGGGGTATCGGTGGGGATGACGAACAGGGCCGGCTTGAGGTTGCCGGTCTTGTGATCTTCCGTGCGGCCGACGACGAGTACTGCCTGTGCCTGGTCGATGCCGGAGATGAACGTCTTCTGGCCCTTGAGGATCCAGTCGCTGCCGTCGCGGCGGGCAGTGGTGGTGATGCGGTGGCTGTTGGACCCCGCATCGGGCTCGGTGATCGCGAAGGCCATGGTGATCGACCCGTCGGCGATACCGGGAATCCAGCGCTTCTTCTGCTCCTCGGTGCCGAACTTGGAGATGATCGTGCCGTTGATCGCGGGGGAGACTACCATCATCAGCAGCGCCGCACCGGAGGACGCCATCTCCTCCATCACGAGGGACAGCTCGTACATGCCGGCACCACCGCCGCCGTACTCCTCGGGCAGGTTCACCCCGATGAAGCCGAGTTTGCCTGCCTCGTTCCACAATTCGGTGGTGTGCTCGCCGGCGCGAGCCTTCTCCAGGTAGTAGTCCTGGCCGTAGTTGGCGGCCATCGCGGCTACCGCCTGACGCAGCGCCTTCTGTTCTTCGGTCTCGATGAAGCTCATGATTGTTCTCCTTCTTCGGATTGCACGCGGGCAAGGACGGCGCCGACCTCGACCTGTTGGCCCGCGGCGACATTGAGTTCGGCCAACACGCCGTCTTCGGGCGCGGCGATGGTGTGCTCCATCTTCATGGCCTCCAGCCAGATCAGCGGCTGTCCGGCGGTGACGGTATCGCCGACGGCCGCCCCGACGCGGACGACAGAACCCGGCATCGGCGCCAGCAGTGAGCCGTGTGCGACGGCGTCGTTCGGATCAGGGAACCGCGGGAGCGCCGTGAATTGGACCGGCCCCAGCGGTGAGTCGACGTAGACCTGATCGTCGTACCGTGCCACCTCGAACGCGCGCTCGACACCGTGGACCGACAGCGCCACCCGTTCCGGCGTCGCCGCCACCAGGGCAACCCCGTCGTCGTCAGGCAACTCCACCCCGGCACGGGTAAACCGGTAGCGCACCGGCACCTCGTCACCCACAGCGTCGCGGTAGGTCCGCGTCTGATGCCCCGAGGCCAGGTTGCGCCACCCGCTCGGCGCCGGACCGAAAGCCCGTGCCGTGCGGCGGTTATGCGCGGCGTCGGCCAGCGTCGCGGCGATCGCCGAGAGCGTCACCGCGTCCGCGTCGGCCAACGGCGTGGCCAGGTCATCGAGCCCGTGAGTATCGAAGAACGCCGTGTCGGTGGCCCCGTCGAGGAACGCCGGATGTCGCAGCACGTTCACCAACAGATCGCGGTTGGTACGCAGCCCGTGAATCTTGGTGCGGGCCAACGCATCGGCCAGCACGGTCGCTGCCTGACGCCGGGTCGGGGCGTAGGAGATGACCTTGGCGAGCATGGGGTCGTAGAAGATCGACACCACCGAACCGTCTTCGATGCCGGTGTCGACGCGCACGTTCCCGGGCACCTCGAATCGGTGGACCGTGCCGGCTTGCGGCTGCCACCCCTTGGCGGGATCCTCGGCGTAGAGACGTACCTCAATGGCCGAACCGTGCGAGGCCGGAGGTTCAGCGTCGAGCCGGCCGCCGTCGGCGACGAGGATCTGCAGTTCCACCAGGTCCAGTCCGGTGGTTTCCTCGGTGACCGGATGTTCCACCTGCAGACGGGTGTTCATCTCCAGGAAGAAGAAGTCGCCGCGCTCGTCCGCCATGAATTCGACCGTGCCCGCACCCGTGTAGCCGATCGCCTCGGCGGCCAGCCGGGCCGCGTCGAACAACTTCTCGCGCATCCCCGGCGTGCGCTCCACCAAAGGCGAAGGAGCTTCCTCGACCACCTTCTGATGACGACGCTGAATCGAGCACTCGCGTTCACCGACCGCCCACACCGTGCCGTGCTCATCGGCGAGCACCTGCACCTCGACGTGGTGGCCGGCCGCCAGGTAACGCTCGCAGAACACCGTCGGATCCCCGAACGCCGACTGTGCCTCACGCTGGGCAGCGGCGACTTCATCTGGCAGAGCGGACAGTTCACGCACCACCCGCATGCCTCGGCCGCCGCCACCGGCTGAGGCCTTCACCAGCACCGGCAGTTGATCGGCGGTCACGGTGGCCGGGTCGAGCTCGGTCAGCACCGGAACACCCGCGGCGGCCATCATCTTCTTGGCCTCGATCTTGGAACCCATGGCCCGCACGGCATTCACCGGTGGGCCGATCCAGGTCAGCCCGGCATCCAGCACCGCGGCCGCGAAATCGGGGTTTTCCGAGAGGAATCCATAGCCTGGGTGAACGGCGTCGGCACCGGCAGCCTGGGCCGCGGCGATGATCTGAGCGGCGTCGAGATAGCCGTTGGTGCCTTCCAGACGCACTCGGGCGTCGGCCTCGGCGACATGGGGTGACCCGGCGTCCGGATCGGTGTACACCGCAACGGTGCCGATACCGAGGCGACGGCAGGTCTCGAACACCCGGCGGGCGATCTCCCCGCGGTTGGCGACCAGAACTCTCGTAATCATGGGGCTCACATCCTGAAGACGCCGAAGTTCGACGTCCCCTCGATCGGGCCATTAGCGATGGCGGACAAGCACATTCCCAGCACGGTCCGGGTGTCGCGGGGGTCGATCACCCCGTCGTCGTACAGCCGGCCGGACAAGAACATCGGCAGCGACTCTGCCTCGATCTGCGCTTCCACCGCAGCCCGCAGCGCGGCGTCGGCGGCCTCGTCGAGCTGTTGACCGCGGGCCTGCGCGGCGGCGCGGCTGACGATCGAGAGCACGCCGGCCAACTGGGTCCCGCCCATCACCGCGGACTTCGACGATGGCCACGCGAACAGGAACCGCGGGTCATAGGCCCGGCCGCACATGCCGTAGTGGCCTGCGCCGTAGGACGCGCCGATCAGCAGGGAGATGTGCGGCACCGTCGAATTGGACACCGCGTTGATCATCATCGAGCCGTGCTTGATCATGCCGCCCTCTTCGTACTGCTTACCCACCATGTAGCCGGTGGTGTTGTGCAGGAACAGAAGTGGGGTATCGGACCGGTTGGCCAGCTGGATGAACTGCGTGGCCTTCTGCGATTCCTCGCTGAACAGCACCCCGCGGGCATTGGCCAGAATCCCGACCGGGTAGCCGTACAGCGTGGCCCACCCCGTCACCAGTGACGACCCGTACAACGGTTTGAACTCGTCGAAATCCGAGCCGTCGACGATGCGGGCGATCACATCCCGCGGATCGAACGGGATGCGCAGATCGGCGGGCACGATGCCGATGAGCTCGTCGGGTGAGAACAGCGGCTCGACCACCGGCGCAGGCGTCGGCCCCTTCTTGCGCCAGTTCAGCCGGGCCACGATACGCCGGCCGATGCGGATGGCATCGAGCTCGTCGTTGGCCAGGTAGTCACCGAGACCCGAAGTGCGCGCGTGCATCTCGGCGCCACCCAGGGATTCGTCGTCGGACTCCTCGCCGGTGGCCATCTTGACCAGCGGTGGGCCGGCCAGGAACACCTTGGAGCGTTCCTTGATCATCACCACGTGATCGGACATGCCCGGCACATAGGCCCCGCCGGCCGTCGAGTTGCCGAACACCAGCGCGATCGTCGGGATGCCTGCCGCCGACAGCCGGGTCAGGTCACGGAACATCTGCCCGCCCGGGATGAAGATCTCCTTCTGCGTGGGCAGATCGGCACCGCCGGACTCGACGAGGGAGATCACCGGAAGCCGGTTCTCCATCGCGATCTGATTGGCGCGCAGGATCTTCTTGAGCGTCCACGGGTTGCTGGTGCCGCCCTTGACGGTGGGGTCATTGGCGACGATCAGGCACTCGACCCCTTCGACGGCGCCGATGCCGCAGACCACGGAGGCGCCCACGGTGAAATCACTGCCCCAGGCCGCCAACGGGCTCAGTTCCAGGAACGGGGCGTCGGGATCCAACAGCAACTCGACCCGCTCGCGTGCGGTGAGCTTGCCGCGCCCGTGATGGCGGTCCACATACTTCGGGCCGCCGCCGGCCAGCGCCTTGGCGTGCTCGGCGTCGAGTTCGGCCAGCTTGGTCGCCATCACCTCGGCGGCCTCGGTGAACGCGGGGGAGCCGGGGTCGATGGTCGATTTCAGGGTGGTCACGACTGGAACCCCAATGTCTTTGCGGCGAGCGAGGTCAGGATCTCGGTGGTGCCGCCGCCGATACCCAGGATGCGCATGTCGCGGTACTGCCGCTCGACCTCGGATTCGGCCATATAGCCCATCCCGCCGAACAATTGGACGGCCTGGTTGGCCACCCACTCGCCGGTCTCCACCGCCGTGTTCTTCGCGAAGCACACCTCGGGAATCAGATTTTGCTCACCGGCGAGCTGCCGCTCGACGACATGGCGCGTGTACACCCGGGCGATGTCGATGCGGCGGGCCATCTCGGCCAACGTGTTCTGTATCGACTGGCGGGAGATCAGTGGTTTGCCGAACGTCTCGCGATCCCGGCACCACTGCACGGTCAGGTCCAGACAGCGCTGTGCACTGGCGTACGCCTGCACGGCCAGGCCCACTCGCTCGGAGACGAACGCCGCGGCGATCTGGAGGAAGCCAGAGTTCTCCGCGCCGATCAAGTTCGCGACGGGCACCCGCACGTCGGTGTAGGACAGCTCGGCGGTATCGCTTGAGCGCCAACCCATCTTGTCGAGTTTGCGGGTGACCTCAAAGCCCGGGGCGGGCTTGTCCACCACGATCAGCGAGACGCCCGCCGCGCCCGGGCCGCCGGTGCGCGCCGCGGTGACGACATAGTCGGCGCGCACGCCGGAGGTGATGTAGGTCTTGGCGCCGTTGAGCACATACTCATCGCCTTCGCGTGCCGCGCGCGTGGTCAGATGCCCGACGTCGGACCCGCCGCCCGGCTCGGTGATAGCGAGAGACCCGATCTTCTCCCCGCGCAACGTGGGCTTCACATACGTCTCGATCAGCCGCTCATCGCCGGAGGCGATCATGTGCGGCACCGCGATACCGCACGTGAACAGCGAGGCGAACACGCCACCGGGCGAACCGGCGTAATGCATTTCCTCGCAGATGATCACCGCGTCGGCCCCGTCGCCGCCACCGCCGCCAACCGACTCGGGGAAGTTGGCGCCCAGCAGCCCGGCCTCGCCGGCCTTGCGGTGCAATTCGCGGGGAAGCTCGCCGGTGCGCTCCCACTCGGCGGCGTGGGGCAGCACCTCGCGTTCGGCGAAACTGCGCACGGTCTTGCGCAATGCCTCGCGCTCAGGCGAATTCCAGATGCTCACGTGAAGAATTCCTCCGGGATATCGAGATGACGGCTGCGCAACCATTCGCCCAGCCCTTTCGCCTGCGGATCGAATCGGGCCTGATACGCCACGCCCTGGCCGAGAATGCCTTCGATCACAAAGTTCACGGCCCGCAGATTCGGCAGCACGTGCCGGGTGACCGGCAGATCGGCTGTCTCGGGCAACAATTCACGCAACTTGTCGACGGTCAACGTGTGGACCAGCCAGCGCCACTCCGCATCTGCCTTTTCCCCCGTCGCTTCGCTCGCCCCGTCAGTACGCACCCACACGCCGACATTCGCCGACCCACCCTTGTCACCGCTGCGCGCCCCAGCCAACGTGCCCAGTGCGGCGCGCCGGGTAGGACCGGCCGGAAGTGGTTCGGGCAGCGCAGGTTCGGTCACCGGCGCCAACGGCAGGGTCTCAACCGCCGGTGCGATGTCAACCCGCGCGCCGTCGGCAAGGACGGCGACGTGTGGCACCTCGGTGGCGTCGACGTATCCGGGAACGAACACGCCGTACACCTGACCGTCACCGGGCGGTGCCGTCGTGGTGAATCCCGGATAGCTGGCCAGCGCGAGTTCGACTCCGGCCGAGGAGAACTGGCGCCCCACGACGTTGGGATCCGGATCGCGGACCACGCAGTGCAGCAGCGCGCTGGCGGTCTCTTCGGTGTCGGCGTCGGGATGATCGGTACGCGCCAGCGTCCACTCCAGCTCGGCAGGACGGACTTTCAGCCCGGCCTCCAACTGACTCCGCACCAGCTGGGCCTTGGCCTCGACGTCCAGGCCGGTCAACACGAACGTGGCCGCGTTGCGGAAACCGCCGATGCTGTTGCACGACACCTTCAGTGTCGGCGGCGGGGCCTCACCCGTCAATCCGGAGATACGGACCCGGTCGTCGCCATCGGCGCTCAACTGCAACGAGTCCACCCGCAGCGTCACATCGGGATTGGCGTACCGCGCCCCGGTGATCTCGTAGAGCAGCTGTGCGGTGACGGTGCCGACGCTGACCTGCCCACCGGTGCCGGGATGTTTGGTGATCACCGAGGACCCGTCGCCCGAGATCTCGGCGATCGGGAAGCCGGGGCTGGTCAGATCTGGAATTTCGGAAAAGAACGAGTAGTTGCCGCCGGTGGCCTGTGTCCCGCATTCGATGACGTGGCCGGCGGCCACGGCCCCGGCGAGCGCGTCGTAATCGGTGGACTTCCACCCGAAGTGCGCGGCCGCAGGCCCGACGATCACCGATGCGTCCGTCACCCGGCCGGTGACGACGACGTCGGCGCCGGAATTCAGGCACTCGACGATGCCCCACGCACCCAGATACGCGTTGGCCGCCAGGGGAGTGCCCAGCCCGAGTTCGGAAGCCCGGCCCACGAGATCGTCGCCCTCGACGTGCGCGACGTTGACGGACAGACCCAGGCGCTCGGCCAGGGATCGGACCGCGGCGGCCAGCCCTGCGGGGTTCAGCCCGCCGGCATTGGCGACGATCTTCACGCCGTTCTCGAGCGCCAGCCCGAGTGACTGCTCCAGCTGGGTCAAGAAGGTTTTGGCGTAGCCGCAGTCCGGGTTCTTGGCCCGGTCCCGGGCCAGGATCAGCATGGTGAGCTCGGCGAGATAATCGCCGGTCAGATAGTCCAGCTCGCCGCCGGTCAGCATGTCGTGCATCGCGGTCAGGCGGTCGCCGTAGAACCCCGAACAGTTGCCGATCCGTACTACTGGAGGCACACGAACTCCCGTCAACGCCGAAAGGGACCCAACCAACCGGTAGGTTAACGGGTACCGCCGGTCCCACGTCAAGGGGTGTCGGGCCCATCTCCAGATTGCACTGAGGGACAGAATCAGGCGGCGTTTTGTCCCTGGGTGCAATTCGGCCGCCACCCACGGCTGCGCAATGCTCGTTCGACACGCGCGATTACGTCGACGATGTCGTCCTCGGCGATCACCCGAATGACGATCCAGCCCAGCGCTTCCAGCTTGCGCAACGTCTTCTGGTCCTGCACGTAACGCCTGCGATCGGACTGGTGAAAGATTCCGTCGTAGTTGACTGCGACGCCGTATTGTTCCCAGCCCATATCCATGACCGCGATGCGGCGGCGGGCGTGGATCACCGTGATCTGGGTCTGCTCGGGAGGCATTCCGGCGTCGGTCAGCTGCAGTCGCAGCCAGGTTTCCCGCGGGGAATCGGCACCCGCGTCGACCAGCGGCAGCGCGACCCGCAGCGCCCGGATCCCGCGAGCCCTCGGATAGCGTTCGATCAGCGGGACGACATCGTCGACACGGACCTGCAGGGTCCAGGCCAGCGCGTCGATCCGTGCGACAGCCTCATCGCGAGGAAGGTGACGCCCCAGATCGAACGCGGTCCGTGCCGGTGTCGTCACCGGTAGGCCGGCCACACGTGTGATCTCGTCCTCGGCGTAGGTCTCGTTGCGCACGATCAATCCGTGCGGTGGCCTGCCGTTGCGCCAGATGAGTTCGATGGGGATATCGGCGTCGACGTAGGCGGCCCCGTGCAGTGCTGATGCGGCGACTCCGGCGATCACCGCCCGGCGGCCCGACCACAGCCAAGCACCGATGCTTCGGTCACGCAGTGTCGGTTCGCCGCGTACGTATACGTCCGGAAAAATTCGTTGGTAGTGGTACCTGAGGTCGTTGCGTGTGACGACTCCGTTGGCCAACGCTTCACTGCCGATCAACACCCCGCCCATGGCGGAATGCTGGCATGCGGCACCGACACGGCATCGAGATTGATTCCAGGGACAGAAACGGCCGGGTTTTTGTCCCTCACTGCAATCTCGGCGGTGACGAGCCGGCGAGGCCCGCTCGGCCCGGTCCATCCCACGTTTTGGAGGGCCGCCAGGTCACCCGTTACTCTGTAGGGCAGTCGTCTGCCGCTGCCGTGCGCGCGGCAACCCCCAAAGCAAGGAGATGCACGTCATGGCTGTGCCCAAGCGCAGAATGTCGCGCGCGAACACCCGTAGCCGGCGCGCGCAGTGGAAGGCCGAGGCCACCGGTCTGGTCGGCGTGAATGTCGCCGGTCAGCAGCACAAGGTGCCGCGCCGTCTGCTCAAGGCCGCTCGTCTGGGTCTCGTCGACCTCGACAAGCGCTAACACCGCACGCACCTTTTTTCAAAAAGCGCTATCCGTAAGTGATAGCGCTTTTTGTCGTGTCCAGCCACCGTCGGGGCCGCCCCGGCCACGCAAAACGCTCGGCGAATTTGCGGCGCGCCTCTCAGCCCCCTCTCAGATAGCGGGTTGAAACTGTGCCTGTGCGCATACTTGTCGTTGACGACGATCGCGCTGTGCGCGAATCCCTGCGCCGGTCGCTTTCCTTCAATGGTTATTCGGTCGAGCTGGCCCAAGACGGGGTCGAAGCTCTCGAATCGATAGCAAACGACCGGCCCGACGCCGTGGTCCTGGATGTGATGATGCCGCGGCTGGACGGCCTCGAGGTGTGCCGGCAGCTGCGCAGCACCGGGGACGATCTGCCGATCCTGGTGCTCACCGCCCGCGACTCGGTGTCCGAGCGGGTCGCCGGTCTGGACGCCGGGGCCGATGACTACCTGCCCAAGCCGTTCGCCCTCGAAGAGCTGCTGGCCCGGATGCGGGCGTTGCTACGCCGAACCGTCTCCGACGACGGCGCCGACTCGCAGAAGATGACGTTCTCCGACCTGACCCTGGACCCGGTGACCCGTGAGGTGACCCGCGGCCAGCGTCAGATCAGCCTCACCCGCACCGAGTTCTCGCTGCTGGAGATGCTGATCGCCAACCCGCGCCGGGTGCTCACCCGTAGCCGCATCCTCGAAGAGGTGTGGGGTTTCGACTTCCCGACCTCCGGCAACGCCCTCGAGGTGTACATCGGGTACCTGCGGCGCAAGACCGAGGCCGAGGGCGAGCCGCGACTGATCCACACCGTGCGGGGCGTCGGTTACGTGCTGCGCGAAACTCCCCCCTGATTTGATGGCGCTCAACGCAAACACCTGGCGCAACACCAGCTCACTGTCACTGCGCTGGCGCGTGATGATGCTCGCGATGTCGATGGTGGCCATGGTCGTGGTGCTGATGGCCGTCGCCGTCTACGCCGTGGTGTCCCGCGCGCTCTACGACGACCTGGACAACCAGCTGCACAGCCGCGCCCGGCTCCTCATCGAGAGCGGTTCACTGGCCGCCGATCCCGGCAAGGCGATCGAGGGCACCGCCTACTCCGACGTCAACGCGATGCTGGTGATCCCGGGCCGGTCCATCTACACCGCCAACCAGCAGGGCCAGATGCTGCCGTTGGGACAGGCCGAAAAGGACGTCATCTCAGGCGAACTGCTGATGTCACTGCGCACCGCCAACCATCAGCGGGTGCTGGCGGTGCACCTGGCCAACGGCAGCTCCCTGTTGATCTCCAAGAGCCTGGCCCCCACGGTCCAAGTGCTGCGAAGACTGGGCACCGTGCTGCTCATCGTCGGCGGCGTGGGCGTGGCCGTCGCGGCCATGGCCGGTGGTGCCGTGGCCAGAGCCGGACTGCGGCCGGTGGGCCGGCTCACCGAGGCCGCCGAGCGGGTGGCCCGCACCGATGACCTGCGGCCCATCCCGGTGGTCGGCAGCGACGAGTTGGCCCGGCTCACCGAGGCGTTCAACATGATGCTGCGGGCGCTGGCCGAATCGCGGGAACGGCAGGCCCGGTTGGTGTCCGATGCCGGGCACGAGCTGAGGACACCGCTGACCTCGCTGCGCACCAATGTCGAGCTGCTGATGGCCTCGCAGGCCCCAGGGGCACCGCCGCTGCCCGAGGACGAGATGGCCGGCCTGCAGGCCGATGTGATCGCGCAGATCGAGGAGCTCTCCACCTTGGTCGGCGACCTCGTCGACCTCACCCGCGACGACGCCGGCGGCATCACGCCGGAACCGGTCGACATGTCCGAGGTCGTCGACCGCAGCCTGGAACGGGTCCGGCGGCGCCGCAACGACATCGAGTTCGATGTCGACGTCATCGGCTGGCAGGTGTTCGGCGATGCGCCCGGGCTCGGGCGAGCCGTGCTCAACCTGCTCGACAACGCCGCCAAGTGGAGCCCGGCCGGCGGCCGGGTCGGGGTGCGGCTGCGGCAGATCGACCCGACACATGCCGAGCTGGTGGTTTCCGATCAGGGGCCCGGCATCCCGCCGCAGGAACGCGCCCTGGTTTTCGAGCGCTTCTACCGTTCGGATGCGGCCAGGGCGATGCCCGGATCAGGTCTCGGGTTGGCTATCGTCCAGCAGGTGGTGCTGAAACACGGTGGCGCACTGCGGATTGACGAGACCGTGCCGGGTGGCGATCCGCCGGGCACCTCGATCTACCTGATGCTGCCGGGGCAGCCGATTCCCAACGTCGACGCGACACACATGCGGCCGGTCGATGATGGGCACACCGTCGGCACGGAGAAAAAGTGAGACAGTTGGATCAGTCGGGGGACGAGTCGCGGATGGATCGAATCTCTAAGTGGATTCTCAGCCCATCTGGGCAACCAGAGTGGCCGCCGCTTCGTTTGACGAAGTGACGGCCACGAGGGTTGGAGATACGGGTCGGGGGGGGCCCCGCGCCGACCCCGGACCATTTACAAGAGAAGTGGCCGCCGCCCCAAGGCGCACCCCCCCCGGGGCCCCCCCCCGCCC
>NZ_MBEJ01000035.1 GCF_001953975.1 Mycobacterium sp. NS-7484 | reverse complement strand
CCTGGGCCCGATCCACCACATCGCTGACGTCGGCGCCGTCGGCCCCGGCGTAGCCGTACTGCACCACCCGGGTGCCCGCCTCCACCAACCGGCGCAACAGCGACTTGTCGGCGACGATGGCGGCGTAGAACCCGGCATTGGCAGCCGTGGGCACCGTGGAGATCAGGGTGTGCAGATACGGGGCGCCGCCGATGCGGCGCAGCAGCCCACGACGATCGAGCTCGGCGGCGACGGTGACGGCATCGGCCGGCTCGCCCCGGCCGTAGAGGTCGAGGATCGCGTCGTAGACGTTCTGGTGGGCGGGGCGGTAGAAGTCACCGGGACGCAGCCGCTCGAGCACATCGGCGATCGCATCCTTGCTCAACATCATGCCGCCGAGAACGGCTTGCTCGGCCGCCATGTCCTGCGGCGGCTGCCGGCCGAAATCCTCCCCAGGTGGAGGGCCATCCATCTCCGAATCCGGATGCCCCAGGTCGTCCACAACCGCCACGGACTCCCACCCCCTTCCGAGACCGCCTCCCGGCTGCTCGAACGTGTATTCGAATCGGTACTGCAACTGTAAAACACTCCGCCGACAAGTTTTTGACGGCGGTGCGACGCACCACGGTAGACGTTGCTGAGCGCCCCCGGAACCACCCCTGTGGATCGACCTGTGGATGGCATGGGGATAGAGGTCGGTCACGGTGTTGAGGCCCTGGGGAGAACCTGTGGATCAATCCCGGACCTTCTGATGTTTTCGCTGGTCAGGATGGCAGAGGCGCGGTGAGTAATTGTGTATGGGAAGTTCTTCGGCGTGTCGTGCCGGGTTGCCGTCTCGGGCGTGTTGTGTTGCCCGCAGGGACCATGCCGGTTAACACCGAGTGAGCTTCGCTGTCCGGATTCCGGCGTCACCGGTTCGCCAGAGATACAGCAACGCCCGGGTGGAAACCTCTTCAGGTCCCCACCCGGGCGATTGAGTGCTGGCGGAAGTACTCCGCTACGGGGCTACTCCGCGATGACGTTGAGCGACACCTTGGCTTCCACCCCGGTGTGCAGCTTCACGGTGATCGGGTGCGTACCGACCGACTTGATATGCGCCTTGGGCAGCTGCACGGTGCGCTTGTCCAAGTTGGGGCCGCCGGCCTTCTTGATCACAGCCACGACGTCAGCGGCGGTAACCGAACCGAACAGCTTGCCGGTATCGGCTGCGGCGTGCACCGGCAGCGAAACCTCGCCGAGGTTCTCGAGCGCGGTCTTGAGCTCGTTGGCGTGCTCGACGCCGCGGATCGACTTGGCCTCGCGCGCCCGGCGGATCTCCTCGGCCTGGCGCTCGGCACCACGGGAGGCCACGATGGCCAGCCCGCGGGGCAGCAGGTAGTTACGGCCGTAGCCGTCCTTCACCTCGACGGCGTCGCCAGCGACACCCAGGTGCTCCACCTCAGCAGTGAGAATCAGCTTCATTGGTCTATCCCCTACCGCGTCGACGAGCCGAACGGCAGCAGAGCCACCTCGCGGGCATTCTTCACGGCGATGGCGACATCGCGCTGGTGCTGGACGCAGTTGCCGGTCACCCGACGGGCACGGATCTTGCCGCGCTCGCTGATGTAGGTGCGCAGCAGCGCGGTGTCCTTGTAGTCGATGACCTGCCCCTTACCCTTCTTGGAGCAGAACACGCACTTACGAGTCTTGACCGGCTTTTCCGGTGCCGGCCGTCGCTTTGTGGACTTGGCCATTGGTTATCTCTTCCTTGCAAAAATTTTCGTTGTTGATCAGAACGGCGGCTCGTCGTCGGCCCCGCTGAAGGAGCCCGACGCCGGTGCACTGCCCCACGGATCGTCCTTGGGCTCGGCCTGGCGCGAACCACCGCCGCCACCACCGCCGAAGCCGCCGCCTCCCCCGCCGCCGCCACTACGGCTGGCCTTGTTGACCTTGGCCGTGGCGTAACGCAAAGACGGACCGATCTCGTCGACCTCGACCTCGACCACAGTGCGCTTCTCACCCTCACGGGTCTCGAAGGAACGCTGCTTGAGCCGGCCGGTGACGATCACCCGCGAACCCCGCACGAGGCTCTCGGCCACGTTCTCGGCCGCCTCCCGCCAGATGTTGCACCGCAGGAACAGCGCCTCGCCGTCCTTCCACTCCCCGCTCTGACGGTCGAACATGCGCGGCGTGGAGGCCACGGTGAAGTTGGCCACGGCCGCGCCGGACGGAGTGAAGCGCAGTTCCGGGTCGGCGGTCAGGTTTCCGACAACTGTGATGGTGGTGTCACCAGCCACGAGATCCTCCTGGGATAGGCATGTCCGTTTGCGCGAAGCCTACGTAGCTGCGCCGACGACTGACGGCCTTTAGTGCTTGTCGGTCCGCATCACCTTGGTCCGCAGCACGGACTCGTTCAGGTTGAGCTGACGGTCGAGCTCGGACACGGTGGCCGGTTCAGCCTTGACGTCGACGACGGCGTAGATGCCCTCGGCGTGCTTGGCGATCTCGTAGGCCAGCCGGCGTCGGCCCCAGATGTCGACCTTCTCGACAGTCCCGCCATCCTTGCGGACGACGTTCAAGAACGTCTCCAGGGACGGAGCTACGGTGCGCTCGTCAAGTGTGGGGTCGAGAATGACCATGATTTCGTATGGACGCATTAGAACCTCATCACCTCCTATGGTCGTGTACGGCCACGGCGGATTCCGTGGCAGGAGGGTCGCCTGCGTCGGCAACCGGCCCAGGCTACCCGAAAGCGCCCTGATCTGCGAAATCCGTATATGGTGAGCCAGTCAATCTTCGACGATCGGGGGATCTTGTGACGTACCCCAACGGGCCCTACGGTCAGGGGTTCGGAGAACAACCCGGTTACCCGCAGCAACCGGGTGTCCCTCAGCAGCCCGGTTACCCGCAACAACCCGGGTATCCGCACCAGCCGGGCTTTGCGCCGCCGTCGGCCGGCTATCCGCAGCAACCCGGGTATCCACCACCGTCCGGTTATCCCGGGGCGTACCCGCCGCCGGGCCTGCCGCCCATGCCTGCCGCATCGCCGAGCGGTGCCACCGGCATCACCGCGGCCGTGCTGGCCGCGCTCGGCGCCCTGGCGAACCTCTTCGGCGGCGTCATCGGACTGTTTGCGCTGGCCGTGATCAGCAACGACAATTCCCTCGACGGCGCCGAGCTCTCGGGCGGGATGAAGGGACTGTTGGCGCTTGTGCTCGTGCTGGGGACCGTCGCCGGACTCCTACTGCTGGCCGGGACCGTGACGTTGTTGCTGCGCAAGATGATCGGCCGTTGGCTCGTAGTCGCGGGATGCGGCGTCACCATCGTGGCCAACCTCATCATCCTCGGGATCGGTAGCGCGGCGGCAGAGCAAGTGCCCTACAGCGGAGGCGGCGGCGTGTCCTCTCTGTTGAGTCTGATCTTTCCGGTCCTGACAATCGTTCTGGCGTTGCTGCCGTCGACAACGGCCTGGATCCGGGCGAAACAGAATCTCGTTGTACCCCAGCCCTATCCGCCGTATCAGGGATGGGCCTGACGCTCGTGACCTCTCTGCACGGACCCGACGGCACGGAAACCTCTGACGTCTCGGAACCTGCGTCCGACGTCGCCCCGAACGCAGTCACGGCGATCGTCACCGCTGTCCTAGCGGTGATCGGCGGACTGTTGACCCTCGGCAACGGCATTCTCGGGCTGTCCGGGCTTTCCGCGCTCGTGACCGACGCGGGTCTGCGGTCCCTGGCGTTGCGATCCCCGGGGGTCCTGACTATGACCGTCCTCGCGACGCTGCTCAGTGTCGTCTGCGGAGTCCTCCTCCTGGCCGGCGCGCTGGCGCTGGTGCGACGCAAGGTGATCGGCCGCCGACTCATCGTCATCGGCAGTGCATTGATCATCGTGGGCAGCCTGGTCAGTCTCTGGATCAATGTCGCGACGACCGGCAGCTACGCAGCTCCCGGGTCGAGCGGACTGGCGGTCCTGAGCTTCGCCCTGCCGATCGTCACGATCGTGTTGGCCGTGCTGCCGACGACGGCCAGATGGATCAGGACCTAGCCGCCCAAGGTGTACCCGGCCCCCGTATCCGGGCTGAGCTGAAACTGCACCTTCACGATGCGCGGCGGGCATAGACTGCCGACGTGTTCTCCGAGACGCGCTATGCGCGCAACGGTGAATTGCACGTCGCCTACCGCGCTTCGCGAGCAGGCGATCGCGACATTGTGTTCGTCCCGAACTGGTTCACCTGTTGTGAAGTGATTCCGGAACTGCCTGCGCTGCAAGGATGGCTCAAGGCGATGACGTCGCTCGGCCGGCTGGTCTTTCTCGATCAGCCAGGTACCGGTACATCCGACCCGGTCAGCGCAGGCGCGCTTCCGACGCTGGAGCAGTGGACCGACAGCATCGCCGCCGTACTCGATGACCTCGGCAGCCAAGAAGCCGTGCTCCTGGCGATCGACGGCGCGTTCGCCACTGCAGCATTGTTCGCTGCTACCCATCCGTCCCGAACGACGGCACTGGTCGCACTCGAGGTATACGCCGATGCGCTGATGGAAAAGCCCAATGGGCCCACTCCGGAGGAGGCGCTCAGCGCAATGGTATCCCTTTGGGGTACAGGAGAATTCCAGCACATCATCAACCCGGACACTCCGTGGAACGAGGACATCCGCGCGTCGTGGGCTCGCATGGAGCGCCTGGCCGCCAGCCCAGGGACACTCCGGTTGATGCTGCCGTTCGTATCCGAACTGAACGTGAAGGATCTGCTGCCGACCATCCGGGTGCCCACCCTCGTCGTTCAGCACTCTGACGACGTCTACATCACCCGATCGATGGGAAAGTATGTCGCCGACAACATCCCCGGAGCGAAATACATTGAACTGCAGGGACGCAACATGTACCACTTCGTGGAACCGTGGCGCCCCGCCTTCCTGGAAGTTCACGAATTCCTCACCGGTCACCAACCCGATGTGGCCGATGACCGTGTTCTGGCCACCGTGCTGTTCACCGACATTGTCGAATCGACCCGTCGGGCAGCGGACATCGGCGACCGAGACTGGCACGCACTCCTCGACGCGCACGATTCCATCGTCCGGTCCCAGCTCGCGCGGTTTCGTGGCCGCGAGGTCAGCACCGCCGGAGACGGCTTTCTCGCCATGTTCGACGGGCCCCAGCGGGCCATCCGCTGCGCGATGGCCGTGCGAGACGCGGTGCGGACGCTCGGCATCGAGATACGCGCCGGGTTGCACACCGGCGAGTGCGAGGTTCGCGGTGACGACATCGGTGGTATCGGGGTACACATCGGCGCCCGCGTCAGCGCCCTTGCCGCACCCGGCCAGGTGCTGGTGTCGAGCACACTCCGCGACCTCGTCATCGGGTCCGGCTTGCAATTCGACAGCTGTGGCACGCATCAACTCAAGGGTGTGCCGGGCGATTGGCAGTTGTTCGCCGCCGCCGACGGCTAGGGTTCGGCATCATCCTTGCACCCACATTGTCACGCTGGAGCAGCTGTCATGGCCGAGCGTCACGCTAGCGTGCGCGAAATCCACAATGCCCCAGCGATTGTCACACCAGAGTGGCGCTCGACGGCCAGAGTCACTCTGGCGTGACAAAGCGGGGCGTGACGCGCCGGCCCCACGGCAGAGTCCGGCGCGACGTCAACCCGTCGACGTCGAGGCCGGCTCCCGGTCCGGCGCAGGCTCGATCCGCACCCGGTCCGCCGATGGTCGCAGCCAGTCCGGCAGCCAGCGCGGCGGGGTGTCGGGGGCCCGGTCGAACACGCCGCCGGTCGGGTCGTCGATGCGGCCACCGTAGCGGACCAGATCCAGTTCCGGACGGTAGATCTGTCGGATCACCAACGCGCACAACACGATCACCGCGATGTCGCGCAGCAGCACGGTGATGGTGAACCACTGCTCGGGTAGACCCTTGTTGGACTCGCCGTACAGATAGAGCATGCGGGGAACCCAGACCAGGGCGTCAATCGTCATCCAGGCCAGCAGGATTCGACGATGCGGCAGGGCCAGCACCGCCAACGGCACCAGCCACAGTGAAAATTGTGGGCTCCACACCTTGTTGGTCAGCAGGAACGCCGCCACCACCAGGAACGCCAACTGCGCCAGCCGGGGCCGCTGCGTCGCGGTCAGCGCGATGTAGCCGATGGCGATACAGCACGCCGCGAACAGCACTGCGGTGACGGTGTTGAGCACCGTCGGTGGCTGCCAGAACCCCAGATCCGGATCGAACCCGCGCCAATCGGTGAACGACTTCACCACGTTGTAGAGCGAATCCATGTCGTCGCCGCGACGGGCGTTGAGCCGGAAGAACTCTGACCACCCGCGCGGGAAGAGCACCATGATCGGCAGATTGACCACCAACCAGGTGATCACCGCGGTCACCGCGGCCTTGCCGACTTCGCGCAGCCGGCCGGTCCGTAGACCCAGCAACACCAGCGGAACGAACAACAGCAGCGGGTAGAGCTTGGCCGCGACACCGATTCCGATCAGCGCGCCGGCCCACACCGGTCTGCGTCGTGCCCACGCCAGCATCGCCCCAGCGGCGGCCGCGGTGGCCAGCGCGTCGAAGTTGGTGAAGACCTGGAAGATCACGATCGGCGAGCCCGCCACCAGTGCGGCATCCCAGACCCGTCGCCCGGCCATCCGGGACGTCGCCCAGACCGTGGTCAACCAGGCCAGCGCCAAACCGAACGCGGCGATGTTGAAGAACATCACCACCTCGGCCACGACCGGGATCGACACCAGTTTGGTCAAAGCCGTGTAGGTCTTGGCCAGGGACATCGACAAGTATTGATAGAGCCCGGTGAGCACCGGATACTCCATGTAGCGGATTGCCGGGCTACCGTCGTACTGCATCCGCGGCTTTCCGGTGGCGTCGTTCTCCACCCAGCTGGACTTGTAGGGAAACTTGCCCAGGTTCAACAACTCTGCGGTGTAGAGCGGAACCGTGTCGGAGTAGCACAGCTCGTAATAGGCCCGGTTGTTCTCCCAGTTCGCCACCCGCTGACCGGCGGTGCCGGTGCCGGTGGTCTGCAGGCAGGCGGCCTTGGAGGTATACCCGAACGCCAGGAACACGACGGCGATCAGGAACATCACCCGCAGCGGGGTCATGAACCGGGCCCGGCCGATCAGCGCGTGACGTCCGACCGGCCCACCCACGGTCTGCGACAGCGCTTCGGCCAGCCGGTCATTGCGGCTGGGGAGGTCGCGTTCGTCGGCGCTCCGCCGGTCTTCTGCCGGCGGAGCCGGCGAATCCCGGTCCGTCACGGAGGCGGCGGGGGTACCGGAACGCCCGGCTCGCCGGGCATGACGGGGGCTCCCGGCGGCGGTCCGATCGGCACGGTGGTCGGTGGGCCGATCGGGATCGTGATACCCGGGGCCACTTCGATGGTCGGCTGGATGACGGTTTCCGAGGGCATCACCGAAATCGGCGGGCCGCCCGGGGTGCCCGGCGTCGCCGGCGGTGGCGGCGGAGCTTGCGGCACACCGGCATAACCGCCGATCTCGGTCGGCTTGGGGAACGTCTCGTTGTCGGTACCGTCCAGCGCGCCGTCCATCGTGGCTTTCCAGATGTCCGACGGCAGCCCGGATCCGTAGACCGGCGCGCCCCACTTGTTCTTCAACGGCTTGACGCCCTCGGTGGTCCCGACCCAGACCGCCGTCGACAGCGACGGGGTGTAACCGACCATCCAGGCGTCGCGGTTGTCGCCGGTGTCGCCGAGCTGGTTGGTACCGGTCTTGGCGGCCGAGGCACGCCCGCCGGCCAAGTTGTGACCCTTCGACCAGCCGGCGATCGGCTGCATCGCCGACGTCACGTTGTCGGCCACCGCCTTGTCGATGCGTTGCTCACCGTTGTCCTGCTTGGAGGCGTCGAACAGCACCTGCCCCGCGGAGTTCACCACTTTCTGCACGAAATGCGGCTTGTGGTAGACGCCCGAGGCCGCCAGGGTGGCGTAGGCCGAGGCCATGTCGATCACCCGGGACTGGTACTGCCCCAGCACCACACCGTTGTTGGGCGGGCCACCCTTGCCGTCCTCGGACAGCGTGTGCTCGACGCCGGGGAAACTCTCGGCCACACCGGCGTCGTGCGCGGCCTTGGCCACATCCTCGGGACCGTTCTCCAGTTTCAGCATCAGCCGGTAGTAGCTGGTGTTCAGCGACCGCTTGAGCGCCTCGGCGATCGAGCAGGTGCCGCATCCCTCGCCCTCGACGTTGGTGATCTTGATGCCGTTGACCGTGACCGGCCCGCTGTCCACCTGATAGCCCAGGCCGATGCCCTGCTGCAGGGCCGCGACGAGGGCGAACACCTTGAACGACGACCCCGTCGGCAGCCCGGCCTGGGCGAAGTCGAAGCCGTTGGCGTCCGAGCCGCCGTAATAGGCCTTCACCGCGCCGTCGTGCGGGTCGATGGATACCACCGCCGTGCGCATGTCGGCCTCTTGACCGTCCATGTACTTGGATACCGCGTCCTCGGCGGCTTCCTGGGCCTGCGGGTCGATCGTCGTGGTGATCTGCAGGCCCTCGGTGTTCAGCGTCTGCTCGCTGATGTCGAACAGGTCGAGCAGTTCCTTGGTGACCTGCCGTTCGATAAGTCCGTTCGGTCCGGTGGTCTGGTTTTCCTGGCGGGCCTGATCGGGCGGCACCGTCGGCGGGAACACCTGCCCGGCACGGTCACTGGCCGACAACGCACCCATGTCGACCATGCCGTCGAGCACCCAGTTCCACCGGTCGGCGGCCCCCTCCGGGTCCACCGCGGGATCCAGCGTCGACGGCCGCTGGATCAGTGCGGCCATCAGTGCGCCCTCGGCGACGGTGAGTTGCTCGACGGGTTTGTCGAAGTACGCCTTGGCGGCC
The DNA here is from genome assembly GCF_001953975.1 of Mycobacterium sp. NS-7484. GTDB lineage: Bacteria > Actinomycetota > Actinomycetes > Mycobacteriales > Mycobacteriaceae > Mycobacterium. Next base: position 78,808 of record NZ_MBEJ01000035.1, on the reverse strand, counting down.
GCGGCGATCCCGTATGACCCGCGACCGAAGTAGATCATGTTCAAATACGCCTGCAGCACAGCGTCTTTGGACCATTCGCTGGCCATCTTGGTCGAGATGACGAGCTCCTTGGCCTTGCGGATCAAACCGCCGATACCCGAACGCTCGTCTCCGACCAGGGCGTTCTTGACGTACTGCTGGGTGATCGTCGACCCGCCCTGCAGATCACCGCCGACCAGGTTGTTCTTGATCGCGCGCAGCAGGGCGGTGAACGAGAAGCCCGGGTTGGAATAGAAATCGCGGTCCTCGGCGGCCATCACCGCGTCGCGGACATGCTCGGGGATCTGGTCGATCTTGACGTCGATCCGGTTGCCTTCGGGCGGCACGATCCGGGCGATCTCGCTGCCGTCGCTGGCCAGGATGGTCGACACCTGCGCCGTCCGGATGTCGCCGGGCTGCGGAACGTCGACGATCATGTACGCCATACCGAACGTCACGAGCGGCAGCAGGATCATCGCCACGACGGCGGCGATCAGCCCACGCCGGACCAGCTTCCAGTTGATGTGGAACTGCCGAGACGACCCCGGATTTTGTCCCGACGGACCGGACGGACCCGACGGACCGGATCCACGACCGCCGCCTCCCGGCGGCGGAGATTTCGGTGGCGGCGGTTTGGGCGGCGGGGTGCCGTCCATCGCCGCCTTGACCACATCGAGCGGGGCCGGTCGGCCGTCACGCACCGGCGGCAGTACCGCGGTCAGCCGGTCGTCGGGCGGCACCGCCGGACGGGGGCGCCCCGTGGGCCCGTTGTCGCGACCCGTGGGCCCGTTGTCCCGCACCGGGGGGCGATTCTCCCGCGCCGGCTGCGGGTTGTCCCGCGGCGGCGGAGGATTCTTGCGCGCACCGAGGCGGTCAGCCGCATTACGGGCGTCGTTGGCTGACCGACTGTGGCGCCCTTCGCTATTCACTGGCCGTACGCGCGGACTTGCGCGTGGGTCGGGTCCCCCGTGCCTTCGGCGGCCGTGGCGCGCCCAACACATATGACTTGACCAGATGATTCCAACTGCAGGTGCGGCATACCTCCACCACATGGACTGCGAACTCGTCGTAACGAGTTGCCAACATCACCAGCTCCTCCGCGGTGCGGGCCGAACCCGAGACCGGGCCCAGATGCTCGCCGAATACCCACGACACCAGCGTGAGCTGCTCTTTACGGCAGATCGGGCACATCACCGAGCTTTGCTTGCCGTGAAACTTCGCTGCGCGCAGCAGGTAGGGGTTGGCATCACAGACCTCCGAGACGCCGGTGCGCCCCGAATAGACCTCAGCCAGCAGGGACCGCCGCCGGAGGGCGTAGTCCACCACCTGTCTCTGCAATCGCACGTTGACCAGAGTACGTCGGCCCACTGAAGAGGGAGGCGCGACCGCATCACAGCTCCTACGATCATGATCCGTGGCAACACGGCAGACCTCGACAACGCGGGCCAAGGACAGCGACCGCAACGACACCTGCAAGGTGCTCGACAACGCGCTGAGCGAAGGTCAGTTGTCGATGGAGGAACACCGGCAACGCGTGGCCGCGGCCACCAACGCCACGACGCTGGGTGACCTCGCCCGCTTGGTGGAAGACCTGCAGAACTCCAATGCGCCGGTGCAGCTGCCGACGCTGGACAAGCCGCGGCCGCCCCGGATGGTCGGCGGGCAAGGGCCCGGCTGGGGTCTGCGGCTGGCGGCGGCGGTCGTGCTGGTCCTGCTCGGGATGGGCATCGGCTGGGGGCTGTACGGCAACACGTCCTCGCCGTTGAGCTTCAACTCCGATCCCGGCGCAGTGCCCGACGGCATCGAACCCGTCGTGCTGACCCCACCCAAACAGCTGCACTCGCTCAACGGCTTGACCGGGCTGTTCGATCAGATGCGGCAGCGGTTCGGCAACACCATGGGCTTCGAGCTGGACATCCACACCGACATGGCGATGTTGGATCGGCCCGATCCGCAGGACAACCGGCGCCAGCAGACCTACTACTACCGCGGCGGGTGGGGTGATCCCAGTTCGTCACCGAGCGCGCTGGACAACGATGACCGGCTGGTCGACCTGGCCAAGTTCGACTTCGAAAAGACCTTGGCCGTGCTGCGGGGGGCGCCCGACACCGTCGGTGTCCAACGCACCGACGTCAAGGATGTGTGGCTACGGGTGAGCCCGGCCGAGGATCCGTCGACCCCGGATGCGGTGACCATCGACATCCACGTCAACAGTGATTTCGGCTCCGGCCACATCGAGCTGTTCCCGGACGGCACCACCAAACAGATCTGGCGCGCCGACCGCTGACCCCGCGGTGGCCGCCCGGTCACTGACTTGTCGCTGAATATATCGGCGCGATACAGTTTGGCGAGGTGTTGATTTGTCGTAGCGGTCAATGCATCGAACTGTCGAAAGGGGTGATTCTGTGCTGGAGCTAGCGATCCTCGGTCTTCTGCTCGAATCGCCGATGCATGGCTACGAGCTGCGCAAACGCCTGACGGGGTTGCTTGGCGCGTTCCGGGCTTTCTCCTACGGTTCGCTCTATCCGGCACTGCGCCGCATGCAGGCCGACGGGCTGATCGACGAGGATGCCGCGCCGCTGGGGTCGACCAAGGTGCGCCGCGGGCGTCGGGTCTACCAGCTGACGGACGCCGGCAAGCAACGCTTCGCCGAACTTGTGGCCGACACCGGTCCACAGAACTACTCCGACGACGGGTTCGGTGTTCACCTGGCCTTCTTCAATCGCACCCCGGCCGAGGCCCGGATGCGAATCCTGGAGGGGCGCCGTCGGCAGGTAGAGGAACGACGGGAAGGTCTGCGTGAAGCCGTGGCGCGGGCCAGCAGCTCGTTCGACCGCTATACCCGCCAGCTCCACCAGTTGGGGCTGGAGTCCAGTGAGCGAGAAGTGAACTGGCTTAACGAGTTGATCGCGGCTGAACGACTGGGCCAAAGCCGCCCAGAACCGCAATAACGCAGCCCGATGCCGAGCAGTACCGAATTTGAGTAAGGAGAGCGTCCATGTCTGAGCACGCAGGAGAGATCCGGGTCGCCATTGTCGGCGTCGGCAACTGCGCGGCGTCCCTGGTACAGGGTGTGCAGTACTACCAGAACGCCGACGAGAACAGCAGCGTGCCCGGCCTGATGCATGTGAAGTTCGGCCCCTACCACGTCCGTGACGTGAAGTTCGTGGCCGCGTTCGACGTGGACGCCAAGAAGGTCGGTTTCGACCTCTCCGAGGCCATCTTCGCCTCGGAGAACAACACCATCAAGATCGCCGATGTGCCGCCGACCAACGTGACGGTGCAGCGCGGCCCGACGCTGGACGGCATCGGCAAGTACTACGCCGACACCATCGAGATCTCCGACTTCGAGCCCGTCGACGTGGTCAAGGCGCTCAAGGACGCCAAGGTCGACGTGCTCGTCTCCTACCTGCCGGTGGGCTCGGAAGAGGCCGACAAGTTCTACGCCCAGTGCGCCATCGACGCCGGGGTGGCCTTCGTCAACGCGCTGCCGGTGTTCATCGCGTCGGACCCGGTGTGGGCCAAGAAGTTCTCCGACGCCGGTGTGCCGATCGTCGGCGACGACATCAAGAGCCAGGTCGGCGCGACCATCACCCACCGCGTGATGGCCAAGCTGTTCGAGGACCGCGGCGTCACGCTGGACCGCACATACCAGCTCAACGTCGGCGGCAACATGGACTTCCTGAACATGCTGGAGCGCTCGCGCCTGGAGTCCAAGAAGGTCTCCAAGACCCAGGCCGTCACCTCCAACCTGACCGGCTCGCTGGCCGGCAAGGTCGAGGACAAGAACGTCCACATCGGCCCGTCCGACCACGTCGCGTGGCTCGACGACCGCAAGTGGGCCTACGTCCGCCTCGAGGGCCGCGCCTTCGGTGACGTGCCGCTGAACCTGGAGTACAAGCTCGAGGTGTGGGACTCGCCGAACTCGGCCGGTGTGATCATCGACGCGGTGCGCGCCGCCAAGATCGCCAAGGACCGCGGCATCGGCGGCCCCGTCGAGGCGGCCTCGGCCTATCTGATGAAGAGCCCGCCCAAGCAGATCGCCGACGACGTCGCGCGCATCCAGCTGGAGACCTTCATCGAAGGCTAGATCTCTTGCTCAGTGGGCGGCCGGGTCAAACCTGGCCGCCCACTTGGCATCTGGGGGTCGGATCACATTCTCTCGGCGTTGTGAGACTGCCCACAAGCGGGCCTGCAAACTGGATCTATTCAAGAAAACGATTACGCTGGGAGGCGCAGTAAACATCCCACAGTGACGAATAGAGGTACCCGTGGCCCTGATCAACAAGCAAATCAAGCCGTTCTCCGCGACCGCCTACAAGAACGGCGCGTTCATCCCCGTGTCGGACGCCGACATCAAGGGCAAGTGGGCCATTTTCTTCTTCTACCCGGCCGACTTCACCTTCGTCTGCCCGACCGAGCTCGGCGACCTGGCCGACCACTACGAGGAGCTGCAGCGCCTCGGCGTCGAGGTGTTCTCGGTGTCCACCGACACCCACTTCACCCACAAGGCGTGGCACGACTCGTCCGACACGATCGGCAAGATCCAGTACGCCATGATCGGCGACCCGACCCTGCAGATCAGCACCGACTTCGAGGTGCTCCGTGAGGACCAGGGCCTGGCCGACCGCGGCACCTTCCTGGTCGACCCCGACGGCATCGTCCAGTTCACCGAGGTGACCGCCGAGGGCATCGGCCGCAACGCCTCCGAACTGGTCCGCAAGGTCAAGGCCGCCCAGTACGTTCGCAACCACCCGGGCGAGGTCTGCCCCGCCAAGTGGGAAGAGGGCGAAGAGACCCTGGCCCCGTCGCTGGAACTCGTCGGCAAGATCTAACGCCGGCATCACTGCTGCTGACGGTGCGGGCCTGGTCCACCCGGCCCGCACCGCTCACCAGAACTGTTCCCCACCAAAATCTTTCGGGCCACATGGGCCCAGCCAGTCCCCTCATCGATGGAGTTGATCCGCATGCTCGACACCTCACTCGCCGGCCAATTGAAGTCCCTGCTGGAGCGGCTGACCGCGCCGATCGAGCTGGTGTCCTCCCTCGATGACGGCGCCAAGTCCGCCGAACTCGCCGAACTGCTCACCGAGATCGCCGCGATGTCGGACAAGATCACCTATTCGCGCGCCGACGACGACACCCGGCGGCCGTCGTTCGCCATCCGCCGCACCGGCACCGATGTCGAGGTCCGGTTCGCCGGCATCCCGCTGGGCCACGAGTTCTCCTCACTGGCCCTGGCGCTGCTGCAGGTCGGCGGATACCCGTCGAAGGAAGCCCCCGAACTGCTGGAGCAGGTGCGGGCCCTCGACGTCGACCTGCATTTCGAGACCTATTTCTCGCTGTCGTGCCAGAACTGCCCCGACGTGGTGCAGGCCCTGAACCTGATGGCGATCCTCAACCCGCGCATCAGCCACGTCGCCATCGACGGCGCGCTGTTCAAGGACGAGGTCGAACAGCGCAAGGTGCTGGCCGTGCCCACCGTCTTCCTCAACGGTGAGCTGTTCGACTCGGGCCGCATGACGCTGGAGCAGATCATCGGCAAGGTCGACGTCGGCGCCGCGCAGCGCACCGCCGAAGCGATCACCGAGAAGGACCCCTTCGACGTGCTGGTGGTCGGCGGCGGGCCCGCGGGGGCCGCGGCCGCAATCTATGCCGCCCGCAAGGGAATTCGCACCGGCGTGGTCGCCGAGCGGTTCGGCGGTCAGGTGCTCGACACGATGGCGATCGAGAACTACATCTCCGTCCCGCACACCGAGGGACCGAAGTACGCCGCGGCACTGGAAGCCCACGTCGGCGAGTACGACGTCGACGTGATGAACACCCAGCGCGGCGCGAAGCTGCTGCCCGCGATCGACGAGGGCGGGCTCATCGAGATCTCGCTGGAAAGCGGTGCCTCGCTGACCGCGCGCACCCTCATCCTGGCCACCGGCGCCCGCTGGCGCGCGATGGACGTGCCGGGTGAGGCCGAGTACCGCAACAAGGGCGTCACCTACTGCCCGCACTGCGACGGACCGCTGTTCAAGGGCAAGCGTGTCGCCGTCATCGGCGGCGGCAACTCCGGCGTGGAAGCCGCGATCGACCTCGCCGGCGTCGTCTCCCACGTGACGCTGATCGAATTCGATTCGGTGCTGCGTGCCGACGAGGTGCTGCAGCGCAAGCTGCGCAGCCTGCCCAACGTCGACATCCTGCTGAGCACGCTGACCACCGAGGTCCTCGGTGACGGCGCCCAGGTGACCGGCCTGACCTACCAGGACCGCACCACCGGCGAGTCGCACAACCTCGAGCTGCAGGGCGTCTTCGTCCAGATCGGTCTACTGCCCAACACCGAGTGGCTCGAGGGCAGCGTCGAGCTGTCCAAGCGCGGCGAGATCGTCATCGACGAGCGCGGCCAGACGTCGGTCCCCGGCGTGTTCGCCGCCGGCGACTGCACGACGGTGCCGTTCAAGCAGATCGTCATCGCCGCCGGAGCCGGTGCGACGGCAGCGCTGTCCGCGTTCGATCACCTGATCCGGACCACCGCCCCAGTCGGCAGCTGAGGGCGGCCCGGCTCCGGAGTAATGTCCGCAGACGTGGCCCCGGAGATTTCTGACGAGGAACTGCTGACCCTCGACGAGTTCGCGTTGCTGCCCGAGAACGCCGAGCAGATCGGCGCCAATGGACCGCTGCCGGCGGTCGAGCGCATCGAACAGGGTCCGATCAGCGCGCTGAAGTTCGGCACCGACGCGCCGAAGGTGGTGTTCCTGCACGGCGGCGGTCAGAACGCCCACACCTGGGACACCGTGATCCTGGGGCTCGGTGAGCCCGCGCTGGCCATCGACCTGCCCGGGCACGGACGGTCGGCGTGGCGCGAGGACGGTGACTACGGTCCGAAACTCAACGCCGCCACCCTCATTCCCGTCCTGCAGGCGCACGCCCCGGCGCCGCGACTGGTGGTCGGCATGTCGCTGGGCGGGTTGACCGCGCTGCGCATCGCGGCCACCGAACCCCGCCTGGTTCCCGAGCTCGCCCTCGTCGACGTCACCCCGTCGGCACCCGAACGCCACACCGAGATGACCAAGGCGCAGATGGGCACCGTCGCCCTGGTCCAGGAGAACCGCACCTTCCCGACATTTGCCGCCATGCTGGAGGCCACCGTCGCCGCCGCCCCGCATCGGGACCCGAACTCGTTGCGACGCGGGGTGTTCCACAATTCCAAGCAACTCGACGACGGCACCTGGACCTGGCGCTACGACTCGTTCCGCAAGGGCGACGGGTTTGACGGCCTGTGGGACGACGTCCCGTCGATCACCATGCCCACCACCCTGATTCGCGGCGCCAACTCGTTCTTCGTCAACGACGAGGACGCCGAGACATTCGCACATAGCGCACCGGGATTCCGGCGCACCCACGTCGTCGCCGACTCCGGGCATTCCGTGCAAGGTGATCAACCGGCCAAGCTGGTGCAGATTTTGCGCAGCCTGCTGCAGCGCGAAGTAGGCTCGGAAAAGTGAGCCATCCCATCCGCATCGGCGTGCAACTACAGCCACAGCACTCCCCCGTCTACCGCCACATCCGCGACGCGGTGCGCCGCTGCGAGGACATCGGCGTCGACATCGCCTTCAACTGGGACCACTTCTTCCCGCTCTACGGCGATCCCGACGGCGCGCACTACGAATGCTGGACGATGCTGGGCGCCTGGGCCGAGCAGACGTCGCGGATCGAGATCGGGGCGCTGGTCAGCTGCAACTCCTACCGCAACCCCGAGCTGCTCGCCGACATGGCCCGCACCGTCGACCACATCTCCGACGGCCGCCTGATCCTGGGCATCGGAAGTGGTTGGAAGCAAAAGGATTACGACGAGTACGGGTATGAGTTCGGCACCGCAGGCAGCCGGCTGGACGACCTGGCGCAGGCGCTGCCCCGGATCGAGGGCCGGCTGGCGAAGCTCAACCCGGCACCCACCCGCGAGATCCCGATCCTGATCGGCGGCCAGGGTGAACGCAAGACCCTGCGCCTGGTGGCCGAGCACGCCCACATCTGGCACGCATTCGTCGACCGCAACACCTACCCGGGCAAGGCCGAGGTACTCGCCGAACACTGCGCCGCGACCGGTCGCGATCCGTCCACCGTGCAGCGCTCGGCGGGCGTGCAGGAATCCGGCGGCATCGAGGCCATGCTCGCCGAGGCCGACGCGCTGGCCGATCTGGGGGTCAGCATCCTCACCGTCGGCGTCAACGGACCCGACTATGACCTGACCGCCGCGGAGGCGTTGTGCCGCTGGCGCGACGGCCGTCTGGCAAAGGCCGACGAATAAGCTGCCACACTGACATCACCAATTCGGCGGGCGCATGAGAAACTGGCGCAACGCCAACGCACCGGGGGGGTGCAGCCCAACCATGGGGGAGCTACGACAGGGTGCCCAAGAACTACGGGGTCAAGGAGAAGGACCAGGTTGTCACGCACATCATCAATTTGGTGATGACGGGCAAGCTGCGCTCCGGTGACCGTATCGACCGCAACGAGATCGTCCGCGACCTGGGACTGAGCCGCGTCCCGATCCAGGAAGCAGTGGTGCAGCTCGAGCACGACGGCATCCTCTCGACGCGATATCACCGCGGCGCGTTCGTCTCCAGGTTCGACGAGGCCACCGTGGCCGAGCATCACGAGCTGTACGGCATCCTCAACGGCATCGCCTCGGCGCGGTGTGCCGCCAGCCCCACGCCCCGAATTTTGGCATTCCTAGACGATTCCTTGCGCGCGCTGCGCGCAGCGAAGGACACCAAGGCCTTCCAGGAGGCCTGCTGGACGTTCCGTGACGCGATCAACGCCGAATACGCCGGACCCCGCCTGCAGGCCACCATCCGCGCCGGCAAGAGCTTTGCCCCCTCGGAGTTCTGGATCAGCTATCCGAAGGCCAAGGCGGAGTTTCTCGCCGGCTACGAGGCGGAGATCGCCGCGATCCACGCACGTGATCCCGACGGCGCCCGCAAGGCCTGCACCGAACGGGCCGAGCTGATGGCGCAGATCATGATCGGCGAGCTCACCCGGCGCGGAGTGTTCGGCGACTTGCGGTCCCCATGAGCGGAATCGCTCAACACCGGACCCTCGCCCACTAGGTTGCATCAGATGGACATCAGACGATCAGCCGCGCTGCTGACCACGGTCCTGATGTTGCTCGGACTGGTGTGGGCAGCACCGGCCGCAGCAGACGTCGACCAGTGCGCACCCCCCGGCGTCGACAGCGCCAGCGCATTGCCCACCAACCTGGCCGCCGCGGCCACGGGTCCGGGCGCCGACAAGTACACCACCCCCAACGTGGTGCCCCTGGACGCCATCCGGGCCGACACCCTCGGCCTGGGCACCCCCGGTGTGCTCACCGTCGGCACACTGTCGGACGCGCCGCCCAGCATCTGCATCAACTCGGCCGGACAGTTCACCGGCTTCGACAACGAGCTTCTCCGCGCCATCGCCGACAAGCTGGGCCTGCGGATCAACTTCGTCGGCACCGACTTCTCAGGGCTGTTGGCGCAGACCGCCTCTCGGCGGTTCGACGTGGCCTCCTCGTCGATCACCACCACCGATGCCCGACGCCGCACGGTCGGCTTCACCAACGGCTACGACTTCGGATACTTCTCGCTGGTGGTGCCGACCGGGTCGCCGATCACCGGCTTCGGGCAGCTCGCGCCCGGTCAGCGCATCGGGGTGGTGCAGGGCACCGTGCAGGAGGCCTACGTCATCGACACGCTGGGGCTGCAGCCGGTCAAGTTCCCCGACTACAACACCGTCTACGCGAGCCTCAAGACCCGTCAGATCGACGCCTGGGTGGCACCTTCGCAGCAGGCCTCGGGCACCGTGCAGCCCGGCGACCCGGCCCAGATCATCGAAAACACCTTCAGCCTGGACAATTTCGTGGCCTGGGCGGTGGCCAAGGAGAACCGGCCGCTGATCGACGCGCTCAACTCCGGGCTGGACGCCGTCATCGCCGACGGCACCTGGGCCAAGCTCTATTCGGACTGGGTGCCGCGAGCCCTGCCGCCCGGCTGGAAGCCCGGTTCGAAAGCCGCGCCGGTCCCCCAGCTACCCGATTTCGCCGCCATCGCCGCAGCCCACGAGGCACCCGCCGCCGGTGGGCCGGCAGCGCCGAAATCGACACTGGCGCAACTGGCGGACTCATTCCTGGACTGGGAGCTCTACAAGCAGGCGATCCCCGACCTGCTGCGCACCGGGCTGCCCAACACGCTCATCCTCACCGTGTGCGCCAGCGTCATCGGCCTGGTCCTCGGGATGATCCTGGCCGTGGCGGGCATCTCCCGCTCTCGCTGGCTGCGCTGGCCGGCCCGGGTCTACACCGACATCTTCCGCGGTCTGCCCGAGGTGGTGATCATCCTGTTGATCGGCCTGGGCATCGGGCCGGTGGTGGGATCGCTCACGGGAAACAGCCCGTACCCGTTGGGGATTGCGGCGCTCGGGCTGATGGCCGCGGCCTACGTCGGCGAGATCTTCCGCTCCGGCATCCAGAGCGTGGAGCCCGGGCAGCTGGAAGCCTCACGCGCACTTGGCTTCAGCTATACCTCGTCGATGCGGCTGGTCGTGGTTCCCCAGGGTGTACGCCGGGTCCTTCCCGCACTGATGAACCAGTTCATCTCACTGCTGAAGGCGTCGTCGCTGGTGTACTTCCTGGGCCTGGTGGCCAGTCAGCGCGAACTGTTCCAGGTGGGCCGAGATCTCAACGCGCAGACGGGAAATCTGTCGCCGCTGGTGGCCGCGGGTCTGTTCTACCTACTGCTGACCATCCCGCTGACCCATCTGGTGAATTTCGTCGACAACCGGCTGCGCAAGGGGCGTCCCCCGGTCGAAGAGGATCCGCTGCCCCCGGCCACCACCCAGGAGATGATCTGATGTCGGCACCGCAGCCGGTCGCGCTGGCCGCCAAGGACATTCATCTGGCCTTCGGACCCAACCCGGTGCTGCGCGGGGTGGACCTCGATGTTCCGGCCGGCACCACAACCGCCGTCATCGGGCCGTCCGGCTCCGGTAAGTCGACGCTGTTGCGTACCCTCAACCGGCTCTACGAGCCGGACCGCGGCGACATCCTGCTCGACGGACGCTCGGTGCTCAACGACAATCCCGACCAGCTGCGCCAGCGCATCGGGATGGTCTTTCAGCAATTCAACCTGTTTCCGCACCGCAGCGTGCTCGACAACGTCACCCTCGGCCCGCGCAAACTCAAAGGGCTCAGCGCCGAGGCTGCCCGCGAGCTGGGGCTGGCCCAACTGGACCGAGTGGGTCTGCGGCACAAGGCCGAGGTGCGCCCTGCCACGCTGTCCGGCGGCCAGCAGCAGCGGGTGGCGATCGCCCGGGCACTCGCGATGGCGCCCCAGGTGATGTTCTTCGACGAGGCCACCTCAGCGCTGGATCCCGAACTCGTGAAGGGGATTCTGGAGTTGATCGCCGACTTGGCCGGCGACGGCATGACGATCCTGGCGGTCACCCACGAGATGGGCTTCGCCCGCTCGACCGCGGACTCGGTGGTGTTCATGGACCACGGCAAGGTCGTCGAGTCCGGCACACCGGAGGCGATCTTCGAATCCGCCGAGACGGATCGGTTGCGCCGCTTCCTGTCCCAGGTGCTCTGAGCCCCGTGAAACCCACATTCCAAACCACACAAGCTGACAACGTGGCAGCGTCAGACAGGTTAGACTAGCGAATTATGGTAGAGCCCGATTCGCAGGTCACAGAGCTGGCCGGGGAGCTGCAGCGCGTCCTCTCGAAGGTGTTCTCGGTGCTGCGTCGTGGCGACACCAACAAGGGCACGGCCGGAGAACTCACGCTGGCCCAGCTCTCGATCCTGCTGACGCTGCTGGACCAGGGCCCGATCCGCATGACGGAGCTGGCTGCCCGCGAACGCGTGCGCACCCCCACTACCACCGTGGCGATCCGCCGACTGGAGAAACTGGGTCTGGTAAAACGCTCCCGCGACCCCTCTGACCTTCGCGCCGTCCTCGTGGAGGTGACCCCGCGCGGCCTCGTGCAGCACCGCGAATCGCTGGCCGCCCGCCGCGCCGACCTTGCCGACCGGCTGGCCAACCTGAGCACCGAGGACCTGGAGACCCTGGCCAAGGCGCTGGCTCCGCTGGAGCGGTTGGCCGTCCAAAACGAACCGGCGCAGCCCGCCCACGCCAAGACGGAGTAACGGGCTCCCGGGCTCAACTTGGGCTCAGCCCAGCCAGTCCAACACCGCCGCCGCGGTCCACGACTGCTGCATACTTCCCAGCGGCTCGCCGGTGAACGGCTCGTAGTATTCGGCGAACGTCCCGTCGCTGGCCTGCCGCAAGCCCTCCCGGCGCAGCGCCGAGGCCCGCTCGGCCCAGCCGCGTCGGGCGAAGCACCACGAGAACAACCACGTCATCACCGGCCAGACCGGGCCGCGCCAGTATTCACGGGACCGGAAATCGCGCGACACCGGTGACGTCGACGGAATCAGCGCGTACTTCAGATCCGGGTGCCCGCAGAACCGCGGGCCCTCGAGCAGGCGCAACAGCGCGCGTTCCCGCTCGTGTGGCAACCCGCCGCACAGCAGCGGCGCGAACTGCGCGACGGTCTCGGTGGCCACCCACTTCTTCGCGCGGACGTCGTAATCTCTTGCCGCACCGCTACGTTCATCGCTCGTCTCGACGACGCCGACCCGGAAGCGCTCGGCCCACCCGTAGAGATCACGGACATCGGCATGCGGGCGCTTGTAGTCCTCACCGATCTCGGCCAACACCTGGCAGGCCACCGAGAACACCGCCGAGACGAAGACGTCCTCGACCGCGAAGCTCATCACCTTGGGCAGCAGATCGTCGTCGTAGCGAACGGATTTCATCTCCTCGAGCAGCCACAGGTACCGGTCGTACTCGAGATCGCTCGGCCGCTGCGAGGCATCGGTGATGATCGTGTTGTCCGCACGCTGGTATTCCGGCACGGCGCCGGGAACCACGTTGGCGTACGCGCTGTCCCAGCGCGGCGAGTTGTCCATGCCGGACTCCCAGCCGTGGTACAGCGTGATGCGGCCGCGCCCGTCCTGGTCGCGCATCTCGGCCAACCAGCGATGCCACCGCACCAGATCCGACCACCGGCGGTCCAGGAAACTGGCCGCCACCGCGCGAGTGGACCGGCCCCGGGTGCGGGCGTGGTCGAGGATGCGCTGCACCGCGATCGCATGCACGGGCGGCTGGGTGATGCCCGAGGTGTGCCGGGCGCGTGGCGCGTTGTCCGCCAGCGCCGAGGTGGCCCACCGCGCCGGGCCGGGAAAGTAGCCGTCGACACCGTTGGCAAACACGATGTGCGGAATCATGCCGTTGCGCCACTGCGCCGAGAGCAGGGTGTCGAGCTCCACCACGGCCCGCTCCACGCTCAGCGGAGCCAGGCCGATCGCCACGAACGCCGCATCCCAACTCCACATGTGCGGATACAGCAGTGGCGCGGCGGTGGTCATCACTCCCAGGTCGTTGCCGCGCAGCAGGTAGGCGGCCCGCGCGGCGAGCTGGGTTGGAGCGAAGCTGGGATCCGGTGGCATCCCTACCATGATGCGACGCCACGGCCCGGTCCGCAGGCCGGCCCCGTCGCTTTCGCCGTCACAGTAACGTTGCAGTCGTGCCGACTGCATTGATCACCGGAGCCGCCGGCGGCATCGGTTCGGCGATCGCCGACGCCCTTGCGCCCACCCACACGCTGCTGTTGGCGGGCCGCCCGTCCGCGCGCCTGGATGCCCTGGCCGAACGGTTGGGCGCCCCGACGTGGCCGCTGGACCTGACCGACCCCGATTCGATCGAATCGGCCACCGAGGTGCTCGCCGAGCTCGATGTCCTGGTGCACAACGCCGGGGTGCTCTACCCCGGCAGCGTCGCGGAGTCGATCGCCGAACAGTGGCGGGCGACCTTCGAGGTCAACGTCACCGGCGCGGTGGCTCTTACGCTGGCCCTGCTGCCGGCCCTGCGCGCCGCACGCGGACACGTGGTGTTCATCAATTCCGGTGCCGGGCAGAAGGTTTCGGCCGGAATGGCGTCGTACTCGGCCAGCAAGTTCGCGTTGCGTGCCTTCGCCGATTCACTGCGGGCCGACGAGCCGTCGCTGCGGGTCACATCGATCTTCCCCGGACGGGTCGACACCGAGATGCAACGCGACCTGGTGGCCTACGAAGAGGGCCAGTACGACCCGGCCAAATTCCTCAAGCCCGAGACCGTCGCCGGGCTGGTGACCACCGCCGTCACCACCCCACCCGACGGGCATGTCCACGAGATCGTGGTCCGCCCCGGGTGATTTGTGCACCTCCCGTAACGGTCAGCGTTACCGGAGGTGCACAAATCACTAGACGACGAGGTTGACCAGCCGGCCCGGGACGACGATGACCTTCTTCGGGGTGGCGCCGTCGAGGAAGGCCTGCACCTTCTCGTCGGCCAGCGCGGCGGCCTCGAGTGCCGCCTTGTCTGCATCGGCCGGCACGGTGATCTTGCCGCGCACCTTGCCGTTGACCTGAACCGGGAACTCGATGGTGTCGTCCACCAGATACTGCGGGTCGGCCACCGGGAACGGCCCGTGCGCCAGTGACGCGTCGTGGCCCAACCGCTTCCACAACTCCTCGGCCAGGTGCGGCGCCAACGGGGCGACCATCAGCACCAGCGGCTCGATCGCGGCGCGGGCCGACACCCCTTCCTTGGTCAGGTGGTTGGTGTACTCGATCAGCTTGGCCGCGGCGGTGTTGTTGCGAAGTGCCGCATAGTCTTCGGCCACCCCCGCGATGGTGCGGTGCAGGATCTTGAGGGTGTCGGTGTCGAGCGCCTCGTGCTCGTTGACGTTGGTCGCTCCGGTTTCTTCGGAGACCACCAAACGCCACACCCGCTGCAGGAACCGGTGCGCCCCGACGACATCCTTGGTGGCCCAGGGCCGCGACGCCTCCAGAGGCCCCATCGACATCTCGTAGACACGCAGGGTGTCCGCGCCGTAGGCGTCGCAGATCTCGTCCGGTGAGACCGAGTTCTTCAAGCTCTTGCCGATCTTGCCGAACTCCTGCTTGACCTCTATCTCACCGTCAGGACCGGGCCAGAAGAACTTGCCGTCGCGCTCGACGACCTCGGCCGCAGGCACGTAGCTGCCCCGGGGGTCGGTGTAGGCGAACGCCTGGATGTAACCCTGGTTGACCAGACGCCGGTACGGCTCCTTCGAGCTGACATGGCCGAGGTCGAAAAGCACCTTGTGCCAAAACCGGGAGTACAGCAGGTGCAGCACCGCATGCTCGACACCGCCGACGTAGAGATCGACACCGCCCGGATCGTCCGGGCCGTGCTCGGCCGGCCGCGGACCCATCCAGTACGCCTCGTTCTCCTTGGCGCACAACTCTTCTGAGTTGTGTGGATCGGTGTAGCGCAGCTCATACCAGGAGCTACCCGCCCACTGCGGCATCACGTTGGTGTCGCGGGTGTAGGTCTGCAGCCCGTCGCCGAGATCCAGCTCGACATGCACCCACTCGGTGGCCTTACCCAACGGCGGGGACGGCTCACTGTCGGCGTCATCCGGGTCAAACGACACCGGCGAATAGTCGGGGATATCCGGAAGTTCCACCGGCAGAGCCGATTCCGGCAGGGCATGGGCGCGGCCGTCGGCGTCGTAGACGATCGGGAACGGCTCACCCCAGTACCGCTGCCGGGCGAACAGCCAATCGCGGAGCTTGTACTCGATCCGGGCCCGGCCACGGCCGTCGGCCTCCAGGCGTTCGATCACCGCGGCCTTGGCCTCGGCCACCGACAGACCGTTGAGGTAGCCGGAATTGACCATGGTGCCGTCACCGTTGTAAGCCGACTCGGTGATGTCGCCGCCGGCGACCACCTCGACGATGGGCAAGCCGAACTCGGTCGCGAAGTCCCAGTCGCGCTGGTCGCCACCGGGCACCGCCATGATGGCGCCGGTGCCGTAACCGGCCAGCACGTAATCGGCGATGAAGATCGGAACCTGCTCGCCGTTCACCGGATTGGTGGCGTAGGCGCCCAGGAACACCCCGGTCTTGGTCTTGTTCTCCTGGCGCTCCAGATCCGACTTGGCCGCGATGCCGGCCCGGTAGGCGGCCACGGCTTCACCCGGGGTCGCCGCACCGAAGGTCCACCGCGAATCGGTGCCGCCGGGCCAGGCGTCGGCCACCAGCGCATCCACGAGATTATGTTCGGGCGCCAGCACCAGGTAGGTGGCGCCGAACAAGGTGTCCGGCCGGGTGGTGAACACCTCGACATCTCCTGCGGCGGTACCGAATTCGACCGACGCGCCGGTGGAGCGGCCGATCCAGTTGCGCTGCATGGTCTTGACCTTGTCCGGCCAGTCCAGCACCTCGAGGTCGTCGAGCAGCCGATCAGAGTAGGCGGTGATACGCATCATCCACTGCCGCAAGCGCTTCCGGAACACCGGGAAGTTGCCGCGATCGCTGCGGCCGTCGGCGGTGACTTCCTCGTTGGCCAACACGGTGCCCAGCCCCGGGCACCAGTTCACCATCGAGTCGGCGCGATACACGAGGCGGTAGCCGTCGACCACATCGGCGCGCTCGGCCGCCGACAGCTCACCCCACGTCCGGCCGTCGTCGAGAGTGCGTGCGCCGGAATCGAATTCGGCGATCAACTCGGTGATGGGCCGGGCCTTGCGGGCCGCCGGATCGAACCAGGCGTTGTAGATCTGCAGGAAGATCCACTGCGTCCACTTGTAGAAGTCGACATCGGTGGTGGCGAAGCTGCGCCGCGAATCGTGACCCAACCCCAGCCGGCCCAGCTGCCGGCGGAAGTTGACGATGTTGGCCTCGGTGCGGGTGCGCGGGTGGGTTCCGGTCTGCACGGCGTACTGCTCGGCAGGCAGACCGAACGCATCGAAGCCCAGCGCGTGCAGCACGTTGCGCCCGGTCATCCGGTAGTACCGGGCGTAGACGTCGGTCGCGATGTAACCCAGCGGGTGCCCGACGTGCAGACCCTCGCCGGAGGGATACGGGAACATGTCCTGGACGAACATCTTGTCCGCGGGCAGCGGTGAGCCGTCCTGCGGCGCCAGCGAGCCCACCGGATTGGCCACGTTGAACGTGCCCAGCGCGTTCCACCGTTCCTGCCAGTCGCGCTCGATCTGGCCCGCCAGTTGCGTGGTGTAGCGATGCTGCGGGGCGTCCTCTTCCGGACGCGAGTTGGACGGTTCAGCGGGTTCGATCACGCCGTTCAGGGTATAAGGCCACGGTTTGGGCAGCTCACCGCCCGTCGGACCGCCCCAAGGCCACGGGTTGGTATCGGTTGCATCGCAGCACTGTCAGGGGTTGATTCCGACTCGATTGAGTTGCTGGTGGTAGGTGGTGACCCGCGGATAGTGTCGGCGCCTGGTGAAAGTCGCCTGGTGAGCGCACAGTTTGCGGAAGGAACGAGTGATGATCGAGTTGGCCCGCCGGTGGCGGGTGCTGGCAGCGGGCGCAGCCGCCGGCGTGGCCGGGGTTGTCGGTTTCGCTGGTCAGACCGCCTCAGCCGAACCCCTTCTCCCGGTTCCCAGCGTTCCCGGTCCGGTGACGGTGACCCAGACCGTCACGGTCGCCCCCGCCGCAGCGCCGGCTGCACCGGGCGCTCCGGTCAATCCGGCACCCGCGGTGGCGTCCGCGGCGCCGGTGGCCGCACCCGTCGCGGCAGCGGCAGCGGCACCCGTCCCGGTGGCGCAAACCATCAGCCCGGCCACCTCCGGCAGCCTTGCCGAGTTCTTCAAGAGCAAGGGCGTGAAGATGGAGCCCCAGGTCAGCCACGACTTCAAGGCGTTGAGCATCGTGTTGCCGCTGCCCTCGGGCTGGACCAAGGTGCCCGATCCCAATGTGCCCGACGCGTTCGCCGTGATCGCCGACCGGTCCAGCACCGACCTCTACACCCCCAACGCCCAGGTGGTGGTCTACAAGCTCGTCGGCAATTTCGATCCGGCCGAAGCGATCAGCCACGGCTACGTCGACAGCCAGCAGTTGCAGAACTGGCGCACCACCGACATGGCCATGGGCGCCTTCAACGGTTTCCCGTCGGCGTTCATCGAAGGTAGCTACCTGTCCGGCAGCCAGATGCTCAATACCTCGCGCAGGCACATCCTGGCCACGGCCGGCCAAGACCACTATCTGGTGTCGTTGTCGGTGAACTACTCGGCGGCCAACCAGGGTGTTTCCGCGGCTGCCGACGCCGCGGATGCGATCGTGTCCGGCTTCAAGGTCAGCGCTCCGGCGCCGGCCCCGGCCCCGGCGCCAGCTACCCCGGCCGCCCCGGCTCCCGCCCCGGTACCGGGTTTGCCGCAGCTCCTGGGCCTGCAGGGCTGACCCGCCGACACCCGGGGCGACCTCGCAACTTCGGCCGGCGCCTCGTATTGTGTGGCGCATGCTGATCGCCGCGCTGCTGTGTTTGAGCGCCGCCGTCATCGTCGGCGTGTTCGGGCTGTGGTTGTTGACCAGACCTCGCACCGGTGATCCCGTGCGCTCGGTTCTGCGGGCCGTGGCGCCCACCCAACTGGCCGCCGCGGTCATGCTGGCCGCCGGTGGCGCCGCCGCCCTGGCCGCAGCGCCTCATACCGGCCTGATGGTCGTCGTGGTGTGCATCATCGGGGCCGTTGCCACCGTGGCCACGGGCTGCTGGCAGAGCGCCAAGGCCGTGGCGGTCACCGAAGCCCGGTCTCAGTCCGGTGCCGGCTGCGCCGGTTCGTGCGCCGGCTGCACGCTGTCCTGCGAGTGACGTCGAGCTAGTTGCGGCTGACGTCGATCGGGTGCGTGGCCAGCATCGCCGTCGGCAACGGCTGACGTCGCAGCACCCGGCCCCACAGGTCGATACGCGCCTCGGCCAGCACATCAGAGGGCAAGGCCGACAGCACGATCCAATCGTCGCGTTCGATCTCACCGTCAAGTTGGCCGATGGTCCAGCCCGAGTATCCGGCGAAGATCCGCACCCCTTCGATCACCGGGGCCAGAGTGTCCGGATCGGCGTCGAGATCGACCATCACCACCCGCCCCTGCACGTGCCGCAGCCCCGGCACCCCGTCGGCCTGCATGCCGACCCGCAGCGTCGCCAGGCACAGCGCCGAGTCGCGCTTGACCGGACCGCCGATGAACATGGTCTTCGGTTTGGCGGTGAGCTTGGCCCACTGCGGCAGCACGTTGTAGACCGCGGTCTCACTGGGCCGGTTGAGTACCACACCGAGTGTCCCGCCGGCGTTGTGTTCGACGATGTAGATGACGCTGCGCCGGAACGTCGGCTCCAGCAGATCGGTGTTGGCCAGCAACAGCGTGCCCGGCCGCACCCGCTGCGCCGCAGGCGCGATGAAATCCTCCGGGTCTTCTGACTGCGCCACGCCTACATCATGGCACCGCGATTGCCGTGACGTGGAGAACAAGCGCGGGCGCGGTGAGATTTCGGCGGTTTGGATGTCGCGGGAGCTTTGTACTGTGGATCGGGTGGTTCATGCTCGCGCGCTCGGCGCCCTCTGGCACTCGCTGCGCGGCATGACCGAATTCCGCCGGCTCCTGGAGTTACGCGCGGTCAGCCAGTTCGGCGACGGGCTGTTCCAGGCCGGCTTGGCCGGGGCGATCCTGTTCAACCCGGAACGCCAGGCCGAGCCGTGGCAGATCGCCGCGGCGTTCGCGGTGATGTTCCTGCCCTACTCGGTGCTCGGCCCGTTCGCCGGAGCGCTGCTGGACCGGTGGGACCGGCGCCTGGTGCTCGTCGGCGCGAACCTCGGCCGGCTGCTGCTGGTGCTCTTGGTGGGTCTCCTGTTGACCATGGGCGCCGACGACGTGCCGATCCTGTGCGGGGCCTTGATCGTCAACGGGTTGACCAGGTTTGTCTCGTCGGGTCTTTCGGCCTCGCTGCCCGATGTGGTGCCCCGCGATCAGGTGGTCACGATGAACTCGGTGGCCACCGCGATCGGCGCGGTCGCGGCCTTCCTCGGCGCGGACTTCATGCTGCTGCCGCGCAAGCTGTTCGGTGCCGACGACACGGGTGCGGCCGTGGTGATGTTCATCGTGGCGCTGCCGGTGGCGTTGGCCCTGTGGTTGTCGGTGCGTTTCGGGCCGCACGTGCTGGGTCCGCACGAGAGCAAACGCGCCATCCACGGCTCGGTGGCGTATGCGGTGTCGACGGGATGGGTGCATGGGGCCCGCACCGTACTGGCCGTCCGCCCGGTCGCCGGTACCTTGGCCGGGCTGGCCGCCCATCGGATGGCGTTCGGCATCAACTCGCTGCTGGTGCTGGTCATCGTGCGGCACACCGACGATCCCGACGTGACCGGTCTCGGGTTGGGCACCGCGGTGCTGTTCGTGGTGGCCGGCGGCATCGGACAGTTCGCCGCCACTGTGGCCGCCCCGGCGGTGATCGGCCGGTTCGGGCGGTACCGGACGGCCAACGGCGCGCTGGGTGTCGCGGTGGTGGTGCAACTGCTGGCGATCGGGTTGCACATTCCGGTGATGCTGGCGTGCGGTCTGCTGCTCGGTGCGGCCGGCCAGCTGGTGAAGCTGTGCGCGGATTCGGCCATGCAGATCGACGTCGACGACGCGCTGCGCGGCCACGTGTTCACCGTGCAGGATGCGCTGTTCTGGATGTCGTTCGTGTTGGCGATCGCGGCGGCGGCCGCGGTGATCCCCGCCGACGGGCACTCCCCCGGCCTGGTCGCGGCCGGCGCGGCAGCGTATCTGGCCGGCCTCGGCGTGCACGCCGCGGTGGCGTCGCCGAAGCCGCACACGCCGCCGGTCTAGGCTGACCGCCATGGTGAGCGCCGCGGCCGTCGTGGCCGACTTGTCCGCCGAGAGCGACGAACTCGACGCGTTGGTGGCCGATCTGCCGCCCGAACGGTGGGCCGCCCCCACCCCGGCCGAGGGCTGGACCATCGCCCATCAGATCGCCCACCTGTGGTGGACCGACCGGGTGTCGGTCATCGCGATCACCGATGGCCCGGGCTTCGACGCCGTTCTCGCCGAGGCCATGCAGAACCCGACGGGATTCGTCGACGCCGCAGCCGAGGAACTCGCCCTGACGCCACCGGAACAACTGCTAGCCGATTGGCGCGCCACCCGCGCCCGGTTGCACACCGAATTGCTCAACGTGGCCGAGGGCCGCAAGCTGCCCTGGTTCGGACCCCCGATGAGCGCGACGTCGATGGCGACGGCCCGCATGATGGAGACCTGGGCGCACGGACTCGACGTGGCCGACGCCCTCGGAGTACGTCGACCGGCCACCGCACGGCTGCGTTCAATTGCCCATATCGGCGTGCGCACAAGGGATTTCGCGTTCACGGTGCATGGGTTGACGCCGCCGGCCGAGCCGTTCCGAGTCGAGCTGAGCGCGCCGGACGGCTCGCTGTGGGAGTGGGGGCCGGCCGACGCCGCGCAGCGGGTGACGGGTGCGGCCGAAGACTTCTGCATGCTGGTGACCCAGCGCCGGGCTCCCGCGGATCTGGACGTGCGAGCCGAAGGTGACGACGCCGTCAAGTGGTTGACGATCGCGCAGGCCTTCGCCGGGCCACCGGGAGCCGGCCGGGGCTGAGCGCTCACTCGTCAGCCGCGAGCGACCGCAACTGCACACGATATACGGCGTGTCGGCGTACAGACACGCGCGCTCGCGGGGCGAGGCTAAGACACCGCGTCGGCGCGGCCGTCGCCATCGGTGTCGGCCAGCTTCAGGTCCCAGCGCCCGTCACCGTCGGTGTCGACGTACGCCAGGCCCGGACCGATCACCCGATCCGCCAGGCCGTCCCCGTCGACGTCCAGCAACCGGTCATCGGCGGTGCCGTCGGCATTGAAATCGACCAGCGGACCGCCCGTGTGCTCGACCCCGTCGAGGCCGAACCAGCGCACCTGTCCGGTGCGGTCCACCCGCAGCGCCCAGGTGCCCGAACCGTCGTCGGAGAAATAACTTTCGGCGTGATCGTCGTCATCGACGTCGAGCACCGCGCGCTCGGCGATACCGTCGCCGTCGAGATCGGCCATCACGTCGTCGATCCGGCCGTCCCCGTCGACATCGAGCCCGATGCCGTCGAGGCTGCCGTTGCCGTCGACATCTACATCGGGTGTCCCGCTGAAGATGGTCGCCGTTCCGTCGGGCTCACCCAGGCAGTAGTCCATGACTGATCAGACGCACGATCAGCCCCTGGCGTTCCACCATTTCAGCAATTCGTCGACGGCCTGCTCGCGGGACAGCGGCCCGTGCTCGAGGCGCAGCTCCTTGAGGTGCTTCCAGGCCTCGCCCACCTGCGGGCCGGCCGGGATGCCGAGGATCTCCATGATCTCGTTGCCGTCGAGGTCGGGCCGGACCCGCTGCAGATCCTCCTTGGCCGCCAGTTCGGCGATCCGGTTCTCCAGATCGTCGTAGTTGGCCTGCAGCCGTGCCGCGCGGCGCTTGTTGCGGGTGGTGCAATCGGCGCGAACGAGTTTGTGCAGCCGGGAAAGCAGCGGACCGGCGTCGGTGACATACCGGCGCACCGCCGAATCCGTCCACTTGCCGGCACCCTTGTCGTCGGCGTAGCCGTGGAACCGCAGGTGCAGATAGACCAGCTGCGAGACGTCGTCGATCATCTGCTTGGAATACTTGAGCGCGCGCATCCGCTTGCGGGCCATCTTGGCGCCGACCACCTCGTGGTGGTGGAAGCTCACCCCGCCGTCGGATTCGTGCTTGCGGGTCGCGGGCTTGCCGATGTCGTGCAGCAGTGCGGCCCAGCGCAACACCAGATCCGGACCGTCGTCTTCGAGATCGACGGCCTGCCGCAGCACCGTCAACGAATGCCAGTACACGTCCTTGTGCTGGTGATGTTCGTCGATGGCCATCCGCATCTCGCCGACCTCGGGCAGCACCACCTCACCGAGCCCGGTCTGCACCATCAGATCGACACCGGCCACGGGATCCTGGCCGAGCAGCAGCTTGTCCAGCTCGGCGGCGACGCGCTCGACGGTGATCCGGGACAGCTGCGGGGCCATCTCCAGCAACGCCTCGAGCACGCGCGGCGCCACCCCGAACCCCAGCTGGGAGACGAAGCGGGCCGCCCGCAGCATGCGCAGCGGATCGTCTCCGAACGACACCTCCGGCGCCGACGGCGTATCGAGGACCTTGGCCTGGATGGCCGCCAAACCGCCCAGCGGGTCATGGAATTCGGCCGGTCCGTCGGCGCCGATCCGCACCGCCATGGCGTTGACGGTGAAGTCGCGGCGCACCAGATCGTCATCGAGGTTGTCGCCGAACTCGACCGTCGGATTGCGCGACACCTGGTCGTAGCTGTCGGCGCGGAACGTGGTGATCTCGAGCCGGTGCCCGCCTTTGCCCACGCCGATGGTGCCGAACTCGATGCCGGTGTCCCAGATCGCGTCGGCCCAGGGTCGCAGGAACTTCAGCATCTGCTCGGGGCGGGCGTCGGTGGTGAAGTCCAGATCGCTGTCTTCGGTCAACCGGCCCAGCAGGGCATCGCGCACGCTGCCGCCGACCAGGTACAGCTCGTGGCCCGCGCCGGCGAACACCGCGCCGAGCTCGCGCAGGACCTCGGCGCGGCGGTTCAGCGCGACGAGTGCGCCGGCCAGCAATTCGGCATCAGTAACAGCAGCGTCGGACACGTTCGATGAGCCTAATGCTCCCGGTCTGGTCACAACCGGCGAGTGCGGCGGGAGGCCAACCCCGTGGCAGCTACTATCGCTTGGGTGTCGGACGGCGAACAGGCCAAACCAAGACGGCGCCGCAGTCGGCGTCGTGGCCGTCGCCGTGCACAGAGGGCGGCGGGTCCCCCGGCCGACGATCACGGCACGGACACTGATCGGCCCGGCCAAGCGCCCATCGCCGCGGCGGCACCCGCACCGACGCCACGTGACCAATCCAAACAGCACAAGCGGCCGCGTCGTCCCCAGGAACGGCTCCGCACCGTCCACGAGACCTCCGCCGGCGGCCTCGTCATCGACGGCATCGACGGTCCCAAGGACACCCAGGTGGCGGCCTTGATCGGCCGGGTCGACCGGCGCGGGCGAATGCTGTGGTCACTGCCCAAGGGCCACATCGAGCTCGGCGAGACGGCCGAGCAGACCGCGATCCGCGAAGTCGCCGAAGAGACCGGCATCCGCGGTGACGTGTTGGCCGCGCTGGGCAGCATCGACTACTGGTTCGTCACCGAGGGCCGACGAGTACACAAGACCGTGCACCACTACCTCATGCGCTTTCAGGGCGGCGAACTGTCCGACGACGATGTCGAGGTGACCGAGGTCGCCTGGGTGCCGCTGCGCGAACTGTCGTCCCGACTGGCCTATGCCGACGAACGCAAGCTGGCGGAAGTGGCCGGGGAACTGATCGACAAACTGCACACCGACGGGCCGGCCGCGTTGCCGCCGCTGCCCCGCAGCGCACCTCGGCGGCGGCCCCAGACGCATTCGCACACCCGCAATCACCGCCGCGACGAATCTGCGCAACCCCAGCCCCGCCGGCGCACGAACGGATGCGGACAGGGACCGTGACCGCCCTGGCGCGCACAGTGGTGCTCGCAGCGGTGGTGATGCTGTTCTCGACGTGGTCGGTGATGGCGCTGCCCACCCTGGCGCCCCGGGCGGGTGCGAGCGAACCCAGCCCGCTGCCGTTCCTGAAGATCCGCATCGACAAGGTCACCCCCGAGGTCGTCACCACCACCAGCGACGCGGTGCTGACGGTCAGCGGAGCCGTGCTCAACGTCGGTGACCGCCCGGTGCGCGACGTGGTGATCCGGATGGAGCACGCCAGCGCGGTGACCTCGTCGAGCCAGCTGCGCACCGACCTCACCGGAGACCTCGACCAGTTCGAGCCGGTGGCCGACTTCATCACGGTGGCACCGGAGATGCAGCGCGGTGAATCCGTCGGCTTCACGCTGTCCTATCCCTTACGGGCCGGCGACCGCCCCTCGCTGCGCATCGGAGAACCCGGTGTCTATCCGGTGCTGATCAACGTCAACGGCACCCCGGATTACGGTGCACCGGCCCGGCTCGACGACGCACGCTTCCTGTTGCCGGTCCTCGGCGTCCCACCGGATGGCGCGGAGCGCTCCGACGGCGAGTCGCTGTCGGCGGCGGACACGCTCAATTCGGTGGTCCCGCCCGACACCTCCCAGCCCGTGCGGACGACCTTGCTGTGGCCGCTGGCCGACCGGCCGCGGCTGGCCCCGGGTGCCCCGGGCGGCACCACGCCGGTGCGGTTGGTCGACGACACCCTGGCGGCCTCGCTGGCCCCCGGCGGCCGGCTCGACACCCTGCTCTCGGCCGCCGACTTCGCCACCGGTCCGACCGTGGACTCCGGCGGGCAGATGCGGGCCACCCTGTGCCTGGCGGTCGACCCGGACCTGCTGGTCACCGTCAACGCGATGACCGGCGGCTACGTCGTCAACGACGGTCCAGACACCGGACCCAGCACACCGACGCGACCCGGCGCGGGCCAGGACGCGGCGATCAACTGGCTCAACCGGCTGCGGGCCCTGGCCGGGCGGCTGTGCGTGGCGCCGACCAACTACGCCCAAGCCGATCTGAGCGCGCTGCAGCGGGTGGGCGATCCGGGCTTGAGCGCCATCGCCACCAACGGCGCCGGCGACATCGTCGACCAGATCCTGGGGACCACCTCGATCCGCGGCGCCAGCATCCTGGGCGACGGTCCGCTCACCCGCCCGGCACTGGACCTGCTGGCCGCCCAAGGCCAGACCGTGCCCATCGCCGCCGCGCACATCACGGCACAGGACTCGGAGACCGGCGCCCCCGAAACCGCCGATGTCACGCCCGTGCGGTACCGGCCGGACGTGGTCGCGGTCGGCTTCGACCCCGCCGTCGGCGCCGCGCTCGCCGGTGCCGGCACCGACCCGGTGGCGCCGTCGTACCTGGATCCGTCGCTCGACATCCCGGTACACCATGACTCGCAGACCGCCCGGCGCCAAGACGCTCTCGGCGCGCTGCTGTGGCGCGGTCTCACCCCGAGCGAGCAGCCCCGGACCCAGATCCTGATGCCGCCGCTGGTGTGGTCGCTGGACGCCGACGACGCGCAGGCCATCCTGACCACGGTGGCCACCACGATCCACGCCGGCCTGGCCGTGCCACGCCCGCTGCCGATGCTGATCGCCGAGAGCAACGCGGTGCCCCCGCAACCGCTGCAGCCC
This sequence comes from Mycobacterium sp. NS-7484, assembly GCF_001953975.1. Taxonomy (GTDB): domain Bacteria; phylum Actinomycetota; class Actinomycetes; order Mycobacteriales; family Mycobacteriaceae; genus Mycobacterium. Next base: position 52,675 of record NZ_MBEJ01000035.1, on the reverse strand, counting down.
CCGCCGCCGGAAACCCTCGGCAACCCGCGCGGCCGCATCGACGAGAACATCGACACCGGCATCGCCGCGGTTGTCGGCCGGCTGTGGGGGTTGACCGCCGCGCTGGCCACCGACGAGCGCACCGGGCTGACCGGCATGCAGTACACCGCTCCGCTGCGGGAGGACACGCTGCGCGCCCTGAGTCAGTCCGTGCCCCCCGAAGCCCGGAACGGGTTGGCCGAACAGCGGCTGGGCGCCGTCAACCGCAGTGTGAACGACATGTTCGGCGCGGTGACGATCGTCAACCCGGGCGGCGCCTACACCCTGGCCACCGAGCGCAGTCCGTTGCCACTGGCGCTGCGCAACGACCTGCCGGTGCCGGTGCGGGTACGGCTGCACGTCGACGCGCCGCCCGGCATGACCGTCACCGACATGGGTGAGATCGTGCTGCCGCCCGGCTACCTGCCGCTGCGGGTGCCGATCGAGGTGCACTTCACCCAACGTGTGGCCGTGGACGTCAACCTGCAGACCCCCGATGGCCTGACCCTGGGCGAGCCGGTGCGGTTGTCGGTGCACTCCAATGCCTACGGCAAGGTGCTGTTCTTCATCACGCTCTCGGCCGCCGCCGTGCTGGTGGCGCTGGCCGGCCGCCGGCTGTGGCACCGCTTCCGCGGCCAGCCCGACCGGGCCGACCTCATCCCGCCGGGCGAGCATCCCGACCCGCTCGACGTCGCCATGGCGTTCAACAACGACGCCGACGCCGACGCACCGCACCCGAGCAGTTCGGACCGGTCTCGATGACCTCGCCCGACCAGCACCCGGCCCGCCGGCCGGGCCCGCCGCGGATTCCGCACGCCACCGGCCCGGCCCGACCGGCCGGGCGCGCCGAACTGTCCGACGCCGCGGTGGTGTCCCGGTCGTGGGGCATGGCCTTTGCCACCCTGATCTCACGCATCACCGGCTTCTTCCGGTTCGTGCTGCTGATGGCCCTGCTCGGCGGGGCGCTGACCAGTTCGTTCTCGGTGGCCAACCAGCTGCCCAACATGGTGGCCGCGTTGGTTCTGGAAGCCACCTTCACCGCGATCTTCGTTCCGGTGCTGGCCCGCGCCGAACGTGACGACGCCGACGGTGGCACCGCCTTCATCCGTCGGCTGGTGACGCTGGCCACCACGCTGCTGCTGGTCACCACCGTGCTGTCGGTGCTGTGTGCGCCGCTGTTGGTGCGGCTCATGCTCGGCAGTGACCCGAAGGTCAACAACCCGCTGACCACCGCGTTCGCCTACCTGCTGTTGCCGCAGGTGCTGTTCTACGGGTTGTCGTCGGTCTTCATGGCGATCCTCAACACCCGCAACGTGTTCGGGCCGCCGGCGTGGGCTCCGGTGGTCAACAACGTGGTGGCGATCGTGACGCTGGGAGTTTTCGTCCTGGTGCCCGGAGAGTTCTCGATCGATCCGCCGCACATGGGCACGGCCAAGCTGTTGGTCCTGGGCATCGGCACCACGCTGGGCGTGGTCGCCCAGGCCGCGGTGCTGTTCGTGGCGATCCGGGCCGAACGGGTCAGCTTGCGCCCGCTGTGGGGCATCGACGCCCGGCTCAAGAAGTTCGGCGCCATGGCCGCGGCGATGGTGCTCTACGTGCTGATCAGCCAGGTCGGCCTGATCGTCGGCAACCAGATCGCCAGCGGCGCGGCCGACACCGGGCCGGCCATCTACAACTACACCTGGCTGGTGTTGATGCTGCCGTTCGGGATGATCGGCGTCACGGTGCTCACCGTGGTGATGCCGCGGTTGAGCCGCAACGCCGCGGCCGACAACGTGCCCGCCGTGCTCGACGATTTCTCCCTGGCCACCCGGCTGACCATGGTGACGCTCATCCCGGTCGTGGCGATGATGACCGTCGGCGGCCCGGCGATCGGCAGCGCGCTGTTCGCCTACGGAAACTTCAGCGCCTCGGACGCGGGTTACCTGGGGATGGCGATCACCCTCTCGTCGTTCACGCTCATTCCCTATGCGCTCGTGCTGCTGCAGCTGCGGGTGTTCTACGCGCGCGAAAAGCCGTGGACCCCGATCTTCATCATCGTGGTGATCACCACCGTCAAGATCGTCGCCTCCGTCGCGGTGCCACATCTGACCGACAACGCCAACATGGTGGCCGGATACCTCGGCCTGGCCAACGGCCTGGGATTCCTCGCCGGCGCGGTGGTGGGGCATCTGCTGTTGAAGTCCAACCTGCGTCCCCGCGGTGGGCGGATGCTGCGTGACACCGTGATCCGCACGATCCTGGTGACACTGGCGGGCTCGCTGCTCGCCAGTCTGGTGGCGCACACGGCCGACCAGCTGCTGGGCCTGGAGTCACTGACCACGCATGGCGGCGCCGGGGGCTCGATCCTGCGCCTGCTCGTGCTGGGGCTGATCATGCTGCCGATCATCGCCGGTGTCATGCTCGCGGCCCGTGTTCCCGAAGCCCAGTCGGTGCTGGCGCTCGTGCGCCGTCGACTGGGACGGGGGCAAGCCACCCCCTCGGCGACCGGAACGGTAGCCGTGCAAACAATTACGCCGCCCGTCGCGCCGCACCCTGCGGCGCCCGTCACGTACCCTGATCAGAGGAATTCTTCTCCTGATCGGTGGCCGTCAAGCCCGGCAGCCGCCGGAGGCGGGACCCCGGCGGGTGTTGCCGGGGTGGGGATGCGGAAAGGATCACCGGTGACCGACGAATCTGCGGACGGCTCGGCACGGAACGCCACCTCCACCTCCGAGATGACGAGCGAGACGACGAAGCTGCCGCGGCCGAGTGCCGACGATTTCCAGCCCGACGAGTTCGAGCCGGACGTCGCGCCGGAGGAACCGTCGACCACGTCGTCCGAGGAGGGCGCCACGTCGGTGATCTCTTCCGAGCCCGGCGGCCGGTCGAACGGAACAGCTCGCCCGGTCACCGACTTCGGTGGTGACCCGACCCGCGAACCCATCTCGTTCGCCGCGCCGCGCGAGGCCGCGTTGGAGCCGGAAGACGACGATGTGCACCTGATCCCCGGGGCGACGATCGCCGACGGGCGCTACCGGTTGCTGGTATTCCACGGCGGCCCACCGCACCTGCAGTTCTGGCAGGCCCTCGACACCGCACTGGATCGCCAGGTGGCGTTGACCTTCGTCGACCCGGACGCCACCATGTCCGACGCGCAAGTGCAGGAAATCCTTTCGCGCACCCTCAAACTCAGCCGCATCGACGTCCCCGGCATCGCCCGGGTGCTGGATGTGGCGCACAGTGGCTCGGGTGGGCTGATCGTCTCGGAGTGGATCCGCGGCGGTTCACTGGCCGAGGTGGCCGACACGTCGCCCTCCCCCGTCGGTGGGGCCCGGGCCATCCAGTCGCTGGCCGCGGCTGCCGAGGCGGCCCACCGAGCCGGCGTGGCCCTGTCCATCGATCATCCGAGCCGGGTTCGAGTCAGCATCGAAGGCGATGTGGCGCTTGCCTTCCCGGCCACCATGCCGGACGCCACGCCCGACGACGACATCCGCGGCATCGGTGCCGCACTGTACGCACTGCTGGTCAACCGCTGGCCGCTGAAGGAATCGGGGTCGCGCAGTGGCCTGGAACCGGCGGCCCTGGATCAGGCCGGGCAGCCGGTCGAACCGCGCGCGGTGGATCGCGACATCCCGTTCCAGATCTCGGCTGCCGCCGCTCGTGCTGTCCAGCCCGGTGGTGGAATTCGCAGCGCCCCAACGCTTTTGAACCTGCTGCAGCAGGCCACCGCGATCGCCGACCGGACCGAGTTGATGGGTTCGTTCGAGGAGGCTCCGGCCCCGGCCGCCCCGGTCCGCGCGCACGAGACCCCGGAGGAGCACGAGGCCGCCGAGGCCCGGCGGCGCAAGGGCCTGATCATCGGGGTCAGCGTGGCCGCGGCCGTCATCCTGGTGGCGCTGCTGGTGCTGGCCTCGATCCTCAACCGCATCTTCGGTGATGTGGGCGGCGGCCTCAACCGCGACGAACTCGGCCTGAATGCCCCCTCGGCGAGCAGTGAGGAAAGCCCGGACAGTTCCTCGGCCGCTGCCGGAAGCACCGTGAAACCCGTTCGGGCGACGGTCTTTTCACCCGAGGGCGAGGCCGATTCACCGGCCACCGCCGGGCAGGCCATCGACGGGAACTCCAGCACCGCGTGGTCCACCGACACGTACTCCGATCCGGCCCCGTTCCCGGGCTTCAAGAACGGTGTCGGGCTCATGCTGCAGTTGCCCGAGCCGACGGTGATCGGTTCGGTCACCCTCAACGTCACCAGCACCGGCACGTCGGTGCAGATCCGCTCGGCGAAGTCGGCCTCCCCGTCGTCGCTGTCCGACACCACCGAGCTGACCCCGGCGACCCCGCTGAAGCCCGGCTCAAACACCATCTCGGTGGACAAGGCCTCGTCGACGTCCTACGTGTTGGTGTGGATCTCGACGCTGGGCACCGTGGACGGCAAGAGCCGCACGGATATCTCCGAGATCACCATCAAAGCGGCCTCCTGACAACCCATCCACAGCCCTCATAGCGCTGTGAGCTGGGGTTATGCCGCTGCGGGCAAACAAGTGTCCAGGTGGGTACCGGACAGCGTTTAAGTTCAGCGTGTGGGAAGGTTCGGGGGGACCGGCAAGCCGGTGGAGCAGATACGGGAGCACGACGCGACCGATCGCTCTGACGCCGAACTGCTCGCCGCCCACGTCGCCGGAGACCGGTATGCCTTCGAGGAACTCGTCCACCGGCACCATCGTCAGCTGCGCCGCTTGGCGTTTCTGACCAGCCGGCACCATGAGGATGCCGACGACGCGGTACAGGATGCGTTGTTGTCGGCGCATCGCACGGCCGCGTCGTTCCGCTATGACTCGGCCGTCAGCAGCTGGCTCTACCGCATCGTCGTCAACGCCTGCCTGGACCGGGTGCGCCGGTCACGCACCCAGCCCGCCGCGGCTCTCTACGAACTCGGCCACCTGTGTCACGTGCGTGACCCCGCCGGCGACCCGGCCCCGCGCGTGGACACCGCCATCATGATCGAACGGGCACTCATGCAGCTGCCGGTCGAGCAGCGCGCCGCCGTGGTGGCCGTCGACATGCAGGGTTACTCGGTGGCCGAGACCGCGCGGCTGCTCGGGGTGGCCGAGGGCACCGTGAAGAGCCGGTGTGCCCGCGCCAGGACCAAGCTGGCCCGGCTGCTCCAGTATTTTGAAGCCGATGAACGGCAGCACGCCCCGAGTGCCGTCGGACGGTCCGATTCCTGCTGAGCTGCTCGCGGACCTGCAGGCCGGGCTGCTCGACGACGCCACCGCCGCGCAGGTGCGCCGGCGGGTGCGCACCGATCCGCAGGCCGGCCCCGAAGCCAGGGAGATCTTGTCCGCCCTCGACCGGGTGCGCCGGGAGGTGCGTGCGCTCGGCACCGATTCGGCGTCAGCTCCGGAGGTTCCCGAGGAGGTCAGCGCCCGCCTGTCCGAGGCACTGCGGGCCGCGCCGGGGACTGCGGGCACCCGGCGCTGGAAGTTGGTGGCTGCGGCCACCGGGGCGGTTGCGGCCGTGGTGGCGATCGTGATCGGCAGCCTGATGTTGCTGCGGCCACCGGCGACGACGACGTCGACGTTGACCAGCGTGGGCCGGATCAGCGTGTCACCGCCGCGCACCGACATCGGCCTGCCCGAGTCCCAGATCCTCGGACTGCTGTCGGCGCCGGCGGACCTGGGCCCACTGGGCGACCCGCAGCACCGCGCGGCGTGCCTGCAAGCGCTCGGTTACCCGCCCGGGGTGCAGATTCTGGGCGCCCGGCCACACGACGTCGCCGGCCGGCGCGGGGTGCTGATGCTGTTGCCGGCCGCGGACGGGGCGCCGTCTGCCGCTGTCGCGCTCGTCGTGGCCGCCGACTGCGACGGTGGTCGTGCCGGGTTGCTGGCCCGGACCGTGCTCAACCGCCCGGTGAGAAGTCCGTAGTGTGACCTACGCGCTCGCCTGGGAACAGATCCGGCCTAGGCTGACGTTGCAACCCGTGCCGAGAACGGCAGAAAGGCCTACATGTCCACCTCAGCGACGGTTCACGACGTCATCATCATCGGTTCCGGCCCGGCCGGTTACACCGCGGCCATCTACGCCGCCCGCGCCCAGCTCAAGCCGCTGGTGTTCGAGGGCACGCAGTTCGGCGGCGCGCTGATGACCACCACCGAGGTGGAGAACTACCCCGGCTTCCGTGAGGGCATCACCGGCCCCGAGCTCATGGACGAGATGCGGGAGCAGGCCCTGCGCTTCGGCGCCGACCTGCGCATGGAGGATGTCGACGCCGTCGACCTCACCGGCCCCGTCAAGACGGTCACCGTCGGCGACGAGACCCACCAGGCCCGCTCGGTGATCCTGGCGATGGGCGCCGCGGCGCGGCACCTCGGTGTGCCCGGCGAGGAAGCGTTGACCGGCATGGGCGTGAGCACTTGCGCCACCTGTGACGGCTTCTTCTTCCGTGACCAGGACATCATCGTGGTCGGCGGCGGTGACTCGGCGATGGAGGAGGCCACCTTCCTCACCCGCTTCGCCAGCTCGGTCACGCTGGTGCACCGCCGCGACGAGTTCCGTGCCTCCAAGATCATGCTGGAACGCGCCCGCGCCAACGAGAAGATCACCTTCCTGACCAACACCGAGATCACCCAGATCGAGGGCGATCCGAAGGTGACCGGGGTGCGGCTGCGCAACACCGTCACCGGTGAGGAATCCAAGCTCGACGTCACCGGCGTGTTCGTGGCGATCGGTCACGATCCGCGATCGGGGCTCGTCCGAGGCCAGATAGAACTCGACGACGAGGGCTACGTGAAGGTGAACGGCCGTACCACGGCCACCACGCTCGACGGTGTCTTCGCCGCCGGCGACCTTGTCGACCACACCTACCGCCAGGCCATCACCGCCGCGGGCAGCGGTTGTTCAGCGGCCATCGACACCGAGCGTTGGCTCGCTGACAACAGCTGACCCCCAACAGTTTTCGACGACAGGAGAGCTCCATGAGTGCGGACAACGCAACAGTTACGGTCACCGACGATTCGTTCTCCAACGACGTTCTGAGCAGCAGCACCCCGGTGCTGGTGGACTTCTGGGCCACCTGGTGCGGGCCCTGCAAGATGGTTGCCCCCGTCCTGGAGGAGATCGCCGGCGAGAAGGCCGGTGAGCTGCGCGTGGCCAAGCTCGACGTGGATGCCAACCCGGTCACCGCACGTGATTTCCAGGTGGTGTCGATCCCGACCATGATCCTGTTCAAGGACGGTCAGCCGGTGAAGCGCATCGTCGGCGCCAAGGGCAAGGCGGCACTGCTACGCGAGCTTTCCGACGCGCTCTGACGCCCAAAAAACTGCCACCACGCCCACCGCGGATACGCCTGGCGTTTTCCGGTATGTGGCCGAAGTCTGAGACAATGCTGGCTAGCTAGTCCGGCAGACGGCCGGAGACCAGCATGGAGGGGCCGAATGTCGAGTCTGCGTCGCGGTGATCGTGGCGGAGCAGTCACCGAGATCCGGGCAGCGTTGGCCGCATTAGGTCTGATGGACAGCCCGGACGCTGACCTGAGCACCGGTAGACATGTTGCGCTCGACGCCTTTGACGACGAGCTCGACCGTGCCGTTCGGGCTTTTCAACAGCATCGTGGTCTGCTGGTGGACGGCATCGTCGGAGAGGCCACCTACCGCGCGCTGCGTGAGGCCTCCTACCGGCTTGGCGCCCGCACCCTGACCCACCAGTTCGGGGCGCCCATGTACGGCGACGACGTCGCCACGCTGCAGGCACGGCTGCAGGATCTCGGCTTCTACACCGGCATGGTCGACGGACATTTCGGCCTGCAGACGCACAACGCGCTGTCGTCGTATCAGCGTGAGTACGGGCTCTACCCAGACGGTATCTGCGGCCCGGAGACGTTGCGCTCCCTGTACTTTCTCGGCCCACGCGTCACCGGCGGCTCACCGCACGCCATCCGCGAAGAAGAACTGGTCCGCCGTTCGGGGCCCCGCCTGTCCGGTAAGCACGTCATCATCGATCCGGGCCGCGGCGGTGCGGACCACGGGATGATCATGCACGGGCCCGATGGCCCGATCAGCGAGGCAGACATCTTGTGGGACTTGGCCAGTCGGCTCGAAGGCCGGATGACGGCGATCGGCATGGAGACCTTCATCTCCCGGCCGGCCAACCGCAGCCCGCTCGACGTCGATCGCGCCAACACCGCCAACACCGTGGGCGCCGACCTGATGATCAGCCTGCGCTGTGAAACACAGGCCTCCCCCGCCGCGAACGGCGTGGCCTCGTTCCACTTCGGCAACTCCCACGGTTCGGTGTCGACCATCGGCCGCAATCTGGCCGACTTCATTCAACGAGAAGTTGTGGCGCGCACCGGTTTACGTGACTGCCGCTCCCACGGCCGGACCTGGGATCTGCTACGCCTGACCCGCATGCCCACCGTTCAGGTCGACATCGGCTACATCACCAATCCACACGACCGTGGCCTACTGCTGTCCACCCATACCCGCGACGCCATCGCCGAGGGCATCCTGGCCGCCGTCAAACGTCTGTACCTGCTGGGTAAAAACGACCGCCCCACAGGCACTTTCACCTTTGCCGAGTTGTTGGCGCATGAGTTGTCGGTGGAACAGGCCGGCCGCGGCGCGTGAGCGCCAATTGAGCTTGAGCGCGTGAGCGCCAATTGAGCTTGAGCGCGTGAGCGCCAATTGGACCTGAGCGCGTGAGCGCCAGACAAGCTTGAACGCGCCCCGGTCCGTGCTTAGCTGATCGATATGGCGCGGACGTATCGCTACACCGACAGTCGCGACATCGCGGTCGACCCACTGGTGGCGTGGGACGTCGTCTCCAACCACGAACAGATGGCCGAGTGGATGCCCGCACGCAAGGTCATCCTGGAACAGGATGGCACCCCAAATCGCAACGGGGTGGGTGCTGTGCGCGCCATCCATCTGTTCGGATCTCCCATCCGCGAACGAATCACGGCATTCGAGGCGCCGACGAAACTTCGGTACGAGTTGGTGTCCGGGCTACCGTTTCGTGACTACGTCGGTCAGATCACGGTCGCACCGGTTGCCGGCGGCACTCGAATGACAACCGAGATCAGCTTCCGCACGGTCATTCCCGGCTCACAGTTCATCGTCGCCGTCGCCCTACGTGTGGCCAGCGCGGGCGCTGTACGCGCAGCACGCCGCCGTGCCGGCTGAGTCGACGTAGCTTTTACTGGGGCGCAGTACTTTTCGCACTGAAACCGGTGCCGGACATCCCCGCACCGACCGGTAGCTCGATGCGCGCATTCTCCAGTAGTCGCTCGAGTGCGGCTTCCACTTCAGCCTTCCAGCCGAGTCCCTTGTCGAGTTCCAACCGCAGTCTGGGGAAATACGGATGTGGTGCGACGACCGTGAAGCCGACATCTTCGAGAAAATCAGATTCGAGCATGCACCGGTCCACCGCGCAGTCCCCCAGAACCCGTGTCACCGCGGACAACTCGGCAGGCAGCTTCCCGCTGTCGGAAAGTTCGGTCAGTCCCGCGGTGTAGCCGAACGCTTCCAACGCACGGACACCGCGTCGGACCAGATCGGTGACGACCGCGGCAAGCAGGTTCTGAGACAGCCGCTCGCTGTCCTCGGTGGAATCCACGCCAACAGCGGTCAACAGAATCGCGTCGGCACTCACCGGGGCGGTGGGAAACAGCCGCGCCCGTGGCACGGCACCCGGGGGTGCATAGAACGCGAAACCCAGACACGGTTCGTCCACGCCGGCCGGCGGCGCCAAGCCGAACTCCGAGGCCGCGGCGACGACGTCGAGCCGAACATCCTGATCTGCGGCGTCCACCTCGGACGTAGCATCCGGTGCGTCGTCGGGACGGGCCATGACGGCCAGTTGACCGCACGATCCCCACTCCAGCATGACCATGGACAGCCACGCTTCTTTCTCGAACTCGGGGTCGCCCAGACGGTCGTCGTCGATTGTGGTCGGATCGACTTCCCAGAACACACACCGCCGCGCATGCTTGGGCAGCTGCTCGAAACCTTCGAGCCGAAGCGGCGTGATTCGTGTTGTCACTGAGGTCCCTGGCTTTCACACTGAGTGCGTGGCTGCCCCTCAAGGATAGGAGAGTCGGTCCGAACGGACACACTGTGCCCCGTAAATCTCATCGCGCTCCGCCTCCGAGGTGAAATCCTATGCCGCACAGCCGCTTTGCTTTCTGACGCGTTCGCGGCTGCATGCGCTGATCACTGATGTGTCACAGTGACGGAACAACCTGGTGTCCTCGGTCGTGGACTTTCAGGACTGTTCGGCGCTCATGATGTCGACAATGCGCTGCAAATCGTCAACCGACCCGAACTCGACCACGATCTTGCCCTTCCGTTTGCCCAGACTCACGGTGACCCGAGTATCGAAGGCCGACGAGAGCCGTTCAGCAACATCCTGGAGGCCCGGCATCTGGATGGGCTTCCGCCGCGGCGCCGGCGGCGCGGTGTTGCCGTCGCGGTTGGCCAGTGTCACGGCCTCCTCTGTGGCGCGCACCGACATTCCTTCAGCGACGATCCGTGCCGCCAGCTCCTCTTGCTTCTCCGGACCGCCTTCCAACGCCAGCAGGGCCCGCGCGTGGCCCGCGGACAGCACCCCGGCAGCCACTCGACGCTGCACCGCGATCGGAAGACGCAGCAGTCGGATCATGTTCGAGATCAACGGCCGGGACCGCCCGATACGTGCGGCCAGTTCATCGTGGGTGACCTCGAACTCGTCGAGCAGCTGCTGGTATGCGGCCGCCTCTTCGAGCGGGTTGAGTTGGACCCGGTGGATGTTTTCCAGCAGCGCGTCGCGCAGCATGCTGTCATCGCCGGTCTCACGAACGATCGCCGGGATGGCCTCCAGGCCGGCCTGCTGGGCGGCACGCCAGCGCCGCTCCCCCATCACCAGCTGATAGTGGGTATCGCCGTTCTCCGTGACCTCGCGGACGACGATTGGCTGCATCAATCCGAACTCACGGATCGAGTGCACCAACTCGCTCAGCGCCTCTTCGTCGAATACCTGCCGGGGCTGACGTGGGTTCGGCTGGATCAGGCTCGGGTCGATCTCGCGGTAGGTGGCCCCGACATCACCGGTGACAACCGAGTCGGTTTCACGTGCCACCGCCGGTGCCGCGGTGGGCGGGACACCTGGAGTGCCCGGAGCGCCCGACTCAGCCGGCGGCCCGAGAAGCACATCGGCGGCGCTGGCGCCCATCCGCGGGCTCAGCGCATCGTTGCCGTCCTCCGCGGGACCGGTCGGGATGAGCGCCGCCAGTCCCCTGCCGAGGCCACTCCGCTTCCGTGCCGGCTGATTCATGGTCGTCTCCTGCTCATCCCTACGGTCCGCTGTCTGCCCACTGGTACTGCCTACTGCGCCCGGGGCGGTGCCCCGCGCTCCGCGATCTCTCGGCTGGCGTCAAGATAGCTCAACGCTCCGCGGGATCCCGGGTCGTAATCAAGGATCGTCATCCCGTATCCCGGAGCTTCCGACACCTTCACACTGCGCGGGATCACCGTGCGCAACACCTTGTCGCCGAAGTGCTCCCGGACGTCTTCAGCCACCTGGTCCGCCAACTTGGTACGCCCGTCGTACATCGTCAGTATCACGGTCGACACCGACAGCTCTGGGTTCAGATGCGCCTTGACCATCTCGATGTTGCGCAGCAGCTGCCCGACGCCCTCCAGTGCGTAGTACTCGCACTGGATCGGGATGAGCACCTCGGGCGCCGCGACGAGAGCGTTGATCGTCAACAGCCCGAGTGACGGTGGGCAGTCGATGAACACATAGTCGAAATTATGGTTGGCCAGCGCCGCGAGCGCGGAGCGCAAGCGCCCTTCGCGGGCCACCATGGAGACCAGTTCGATCTCCGCGCCGGCCAAGTCGATCGTGGCGGGGATGCAGAACAGACGATCGCTGTGCGGGCTTCGCTGCAGCGCTTCCTCTACCGGGATATCGCCGATGAGTACCTCGTAGGACGACGGGGTGCCCGGGCGATGTTCGATACCGAGCGCCGTGCTGGCATTGCCCTGCGGATCGAGATCGATCACCAGGGTGCGCAGCCCCTGTAGCGCGAGTGCCGCCGCCACATTCACAGCGGTCGTCGTCTTACCGACGCCGCCCTTCTGATTGGCGATCGTGAACACCCGCTGGCGCGAGGGCCGTGGAAGCTGACCGTGCTTCGTATGGAGCACGCGGGTCGCCTGCTCGGCCTCTGCCGCGATGGGCGTGTCCATACTCGCGTCCGTCGACCACGCTGCACCGTCGTTCCACGTTTCACGTGAAACCGTTTCACGTGAAACGGCGGGCGTTGCATCCGCTGCGGCAGCGCGCTGCCGATCAGAACCCATCCTCATCTCCTGCCCGATCTCCCCCGCGACCCGGAGGCTCTGCCCGTCGACCGGCTGCCCGGTCTCACCGCCGCGCGCCGTGCGGCGACGACGGTTGCGGGCGGGTTCAAATAGTTCACGCCACATTTCACCACCCTGGCATCGACTGCACCCAGGGAAGCCATCACACGCCGGTGCTCGTCGATCTCTGCCTCGGCGCGCTCACCTTTCAGGGCCAGCATCCTGCCCTCCACGCGGAGCAGTGGCATGCTCCAGCGCGTCAACTTGTCCAACGACGCGACCGCTCGCGAAGTCACCGCGTCCAGCTCGCCGACCGTCTCACGGACCACGGCGTCCTCAGCGCGACCGCGAACCACGGCCACGCCGATGCCCAGTTCCGCAATCGTCTCGCGCAAGAAATCGCTCCGGCGCAGAAGCGGCTCGATCAACGTCACGTGTACGTCGGGACGGGCCAAGGCCAACGGGATCCCCGGGAGGCCGGCGCCACTACCTATATCTGCGATGTGCTCACCGGGCGCCAGGAGCTCTCCGAGCGCGGAGCTGTTGAGAATGTGTCGGTCCCAGAGCCGGTCCACTTCCCGCGGACCGATCAATCCCCACTCGACACCGGCACCGGCCAGGATCGCCGCATACCGTTCGGCGGTCTCGAGGCGATCCCCGAAGACCTCCGCCGCGGCTTCCGGTGCCGCGGGAACCGGTCCATGTTTCACGTGAAACATCCTCCGCACTCCCCACGGCACCGTCGCCGCATTGAACTACACCTTTGTAACTAGAACTCAGCCAAGCAGAACGACGACGCGTCGCGACGGCTCCACGCCCTCGCTCTCGCTGCGGACCCCGTCGACCGCGGCCACCGCGTCATGAACGATCTTGCGCTCGAACGGCGTCATCGGAGCCAACTCTTCACGTTCGCCGGACTCGAGCACGCGACGGGCCACCTTGTCGCCCAGAGCAGCGAGCTCGTCGCGCCGACGGCGACGCCACCGCGCGATGTCCAGCATCAGCCGGCTGCGCTCGCCGGTCTTCTGGTGCACGGCCAATCGGGTCAGTTCCTGGAGTGCGTCGAGCACCTCACCCTTGCGGCCCACCAACTTGCTCAGGTCTCCGCCGCCGTCGATGCTCACCACCGCGCGGTCCCCTTCGACGTCGAGGTCGATATCGCCGTCGAAGTCCAACAGGTCGAGAAGCTCCTCCAGGTAGTCGCCGGCGATCTCGCCTTCGGCAACCAGCCGCTCCTCCAGATCGTCCTCGCTCTTCGGCGCGGGCGGGGTGGCCTCGTCCACCTCCGCGTCGGGCTCGGTCGTCTGTGCGTCAGTCATATCCGTCTCTCCCTACTTGTAGCCAGTGTGAGAACTGGTCACCGTTTCCGCTTCTTGGGGCGCGCGCCGGGCTTGGGCTTGTTGAGGTTCACGCTCTGCCCTCCCTCTTGCGCTGCCGGGTTCTTCTCGTCTCCAGACGGGGTCGCATCGGCATCAGCCTCGGCGTCCTCGGCGTCCTCCGTGGCCGCCGGCGCGGTCGCTGCTTCGGCCTTACGCGCACGGTTGGGCTTGGCTCCGGGTGCCGGCGCATTCGCCGAGCGGCGCTCGAGCGCCTCGGCCTTCTTGGCTTCCTCTTCCTTCTCGATCATCCCGAACACGTAGTGCTGCTGACCGTAGGTCCAGATGTTGTTGGACAGCCAGTAGATGATCACCGCCAGCGGCAGGAACGGACCACCGACCACCACACCGAGTGGGAAGACGTAGAGCGCGAGCTTGTTCATCATCGCGGTCTGCGGGTTGGCGGCGGCTTCCACGCTCTGGCGCGCCACCGAGGCCCGGCTGTTGAAGTGGGTGGCGATGCCGGCCAGGATCATGATCGGCACACCGACCAGAACGACGGACAGCCGGTTGAATTCGGTGAACGCCTCGAGGCCGTGCTGCTGGATCATCGTTGCGCCTAGCGGTGCCCCGAAGAGGTTCGCGTCGAGGAAGTGCCCGACGTCGGTCGCGCTGAACACATAGTTGGGCAGGCTGCGGTTCTCCTCCACCGACAGACCCAACCGGCCGATGCCGGTCTGGGTCCGGTTGAAGGACATCAGCACGTGGTACAGGCCGAGAAACACCGGCACCTGCGCCAGCATCGGCAGGCAGCCCAGGATCGGGTTGAACCCGTGCTCGCGCTGCAGCTTCTGCATCTCCAGCGCCATGCGCTGCCGGTCCTTGCCGTACTTCTTCTGCAGGGCCTTGATCTGCGGCTGCAGTTCCTGCATCTGCCGCGTGGTGCGGATCTGCTTGACGAAGGGCTTGTAGAGGATCGCGCGGAGAGTGAACACCAGGAACATCACCGACAGCGCCCAGGCGAAGAAGTTCTCGGGGCCCAGCAGGAAGGCGAACGCCTTGTACCAAACCCACATGATCGCCGACACCGGGTAATAGATGATGTCCAGGCTGAACCAGTTAAACACGCGACTTGCTCTCCCCTCGCTTCGCTGGGGTCTCCCAGACAAGGTTTTCGGCGGCGGCTATCTCGCCAGGGACGGTCCCGTCAGAACTGACGGACTCGTGGTCGTGGGGGCACCGATCCGGAATGGGATCCCATCCGCCGGGGTGCCACGGGCCGCACTTCAGCAGCCGGATCAAGGACAGCCACGCACCGCGGAACAAGCCGTACTCGGTGAAGGCGTCGACCGCGTACTGACTGCAGGTCGGCATGAACCGGCATGACGGTGGCCGGTACGGAGAGATGGCGTGGCGGTAGAGCTGGATGACGGAGATCGCACCGCGGGCCATCACAGCACCCGCCCGGCGAATCATGGTGACGTCCCGCGCCGTGCGTCCAGGCGCTCGAGAGCGCGCTGCAGTTGTTGCTCCAACCGACGCGAGGGCGCCTCGCTACTGCCCGCGCGGGCTCGGATCACCACGAGATCGGTTGCTTCCAGTCGCGGGATGACGGTGCGGGCGACGTGACGAAGCCGCCGGGACACGCGATGGCGTTCCACCGCGTTCCCGACAGCTTTGGACACGATCAAACCGACCCGCGGGCCGGTAGCGTCCGTCCCGTCGTGCAACGCATGCACCACCACATCGGGTTGGACTGCACGCGCGCCACGACTGACGGTGGCACTGAACTCCGCGGACCGCCTCATCCGGTATCGAGCCGGAAGCACCGCGCTAGATCCCGCCTGAGAACCGCAAAATCACGCAGTGAGTGCGCGACGGCCCTTGCTACGACGGTTGGCGACGATGGCGCGGCCGGCGCGGGTGCGCATGCGCAGCCGGAACCCATGCACGCGCGCACGGCGGCGGTTGTTGGGCTGGTAGGTCCGCTTGCCCTTGGCCACGGCAATCTCTCCTTGTTCCATTTGGCACCCGCGCTCGTCGACACCGAAATGTCGTCGAAAACGGTTACCGTGCAAGCTCGGTTTAAGCTCGTCCGTCGTGCTTTACTAACCGGCGCGTTCTCCGTCAAGCTCCCGGGCGCAGCCGTATCGCCACGTGCGGGCGACTGCTCGAGGGTACTGATGAGATTTCCCTCGGTCAAACCTGCGCCGACCCGCATAGTTGGACTGCATCCGATGTTGCAGAACTGTTGGCACATCGAGAGAAAACTGTTAGCTTCTGGCAATGCCGTTCCGCGCACGGACCGGCCCGGACAATGAAACGAGGACGTCGGTCCCGCGTCACCATTCCGAACAGTGACATACCCGGCTCTGACGGCCTCCAAACAGACAACAGAGCGACGACGACTGTCCTTTCTCCACAAGCTGTGGATAAATATGTGGACAGTTCGTCATCGTTCTTTTTGGTCGTCCCCGGGTCGACCTAGTAGCACCTCAAAGGGGGAGACCGTCGTTGACAGCTGACCCCGACCCACCTTTCGTCGCCGTCTGGAGCAGCGTCGTCGCCGAACTCAACGGTGACCTCACTCCCCAGCAAAGGGCCTGGCTGAAGCTGGTGCAGCCGCTCGTCATCGCCGAGGGATTTGCTCTGCTGTCGGTGCCCACGCCGTTCGTGCAGAACGAGATCGAACGCCACCTGCGCGAGCCGATCATCAACACGCTCAGCCGCAAGCTGGGTCAACGCATCGAGTTGGGTGTGCGGATCGCCACCCCGTCCGCCGACGACGACCACTCCGAGATCCCGGAGCCGGCCGCTGCCGCCGACGACACCCCGGACCTCGCGGCCGAAGCCGACGAGATCGACGACGACCGGGCGGCCAAGGTCAGCGCCGAGGAGAATTGGCCGGGCTACTTCAGCAGCCCGCAGCGCGATTCGACGATCGGCGACGACAACGCGGTCAACCTCAACCGGCGCTACACGTTCGACACCTTCGTCATCGGCGCGTCCAACCGGTTCGCCCACGCCGCCACCCTGGCCATCGCCGAGGCACCGGCCCGGGCCTACAACCCGCTGTTCATCTGGGGTGAATCCGGCCTCGGTAAGACGCATCTGCTGCATGCGGCCGGAAATTATGCGCAACGTCTCTTCCCGGGCATGCGGGTGAAGTACGTCTCCACCGAGGAATTCACCAACGACTTCATCAACTCGCTGCGCGACGACCGCAAGGCGTCGTTCAAGCGCAGTTACCGCGACATCGACATCCTGCTCGTCGACGACATCCAGTTCATCGAGGGCAAGGAAGGTATCCAGGAAGAGTTCTTCCACACCTTCAACACGCTGCACAACGCCAACAAGCAGATCGTCATCTCCTCGGACCGGCCGCCCAAACAGTTGGCCACCCTCGAGGACCGGCTGCGCACCCGCTTCGAGTGGGGGCTGATCACCGATGTGCAGCCGCCGGAGTTGGAGACCCGGATCGCGATCCTGCGCAAGAAGGCGCAGATGGATCGCCTCGACGTGCCCGACGACGTGCTCGAGCTCATCGCCAGCAGCATCGAGCGCAACATTCGTGAACTCGAGGGTGCGCTGATCCGCGTCACCGCGTTCGCCTCGCTCAACAAGACCCGGATCGACAAGGCCCTGGCCGAGGTCGTGCTGCGCGATCTGATCGCCGACGCCACGACGATGCAGATCAGTACCGCCGCGATCATGGCGGCGACGGCCGAGTACTTCGAGACCACCGTCGAAGAGCTCCGGGGCCCCGGCAAGACCCGGGCACTGGCGCAATCCCGCCAGATCGCCATGTATCTATGCCGGGAGCTCACCGACCTGTCCCTGCCCAAGATCGGCCAGGCCTTCGGGCGTGATCACACCACCGTGATGTATGCCGAGAAGAAGATCCGCGGCGAAATGGCCGAGCGACGTGAGGTCTTCGACCACGTCAAGGAACTCACCACGCGGATCCGTCAGCGCGCCAAGCGCTGAATCCGGCGTTCCGATCCCCCGTCCGAGTCCCACATCGTGGGCGCTCGAGGGGCTGTCGGCGAAGAATCTTGTAACAACTTTCGCCCCACGATGCGTCACAGGTCACAGCCCAGCGCTGTGGATACGCCTGTGTACAACCTGCGGGCAAACCACTGGATGAATGACAAAATCATCCACACCGCCGGCTCTGTCCACACTCGAGCGCCGGTCCATCCACCGGTCTCCACAGCGCACTCACATTGCGACACACCGGTGGTGCTGGGCAAACACCCGTTCATCCCCAGTTTTCACAGCACCTAATACTGTTACTCAAATATCTTCTGAGAATTCCTTCTAGAAGAAGGGCCTTGGGGACATCGAGCGGACCGACAACCCGTCGGGGCTCGAGGTGCCTGGATGTCACCCCGATCGATTAGCTTTCAAGTTGGTGAGGAAAGCTCTACGGTGGTTCATCGACAGCGATTACCAGCTTTGTCATTCAGCGTCGTGCTGCGTGGTGCGGTTTTGGGAACACGCTGGTAGAGCTCGTTATGGGGATCATCGAAGGGGCGCATAGCACGTGGCGACGACGACGGCTGGGCTGACGGACCTGAAGTTCCGCGTAGTGCGTGAGGACTTCGCGGACGCGGTGGCCTGGGTGGCCCGCAATCTGCCGACCCGGCCCACCATCCCGGTGCTGGCCGGCGTTCTGCTGACCGGCACCGACGAGGGGCTGACGATTT
Organism: Mycobacterium sp. NS-7484; assembly: GCF_001953975.1. Classification (GTDB taxonomy): domain Bacteria; phylum Actinomycetota; class Actinomycetes; order Mycobacteriales; family Mycobacteriaceae; genus Mycobacterium. Next base: position 34,312 of record NZ_MBEJ01000035.1, on the reverse strand, counting down.
CCGGCTTCGACTACGAGGTCTCCGCCGAGGTCCGGGTGAGCGCTGAAATCGCTTCTCCGGGAAGCGTTTTGGTGTCCGGGCGGTTGCTCTCCGACATCACCAAGGCGCTGCCGGCCAAGCCGGTCGAGCTCAGCGTGGACGGCACCCGGGTGGCGTTGACGTGCGGGAGTGCCCGGTTCTCCCTGCCCACCCTGGCGGTCGAGGACTATCCCGCGCTGCCGTCGCTGCCCGAGGAGACCGGCGTGGTGTCCTCGGATCTGTTCGCCGAGGCGATCGGCCAGGTCGCCGTTGCCGCCGGCCGCGATGACACCCTGCCGATGCTGACGGGCATCCGCGTCGAGATCTCCGGTGAGTCAGTGGTTTTGGCCGCCACCGATCGATTCCGGTTGGCGGTGCGTGAGTTGACCTGGGAGACCAGCGCCACCGACGTCGAGGCGGCGGTCTTGGTCCCGGCGAAGACTCTGGCCGAGGCCGCCAAGGCCGGTACCGACGGCAACCAGGTGCACCTGTCGCTCGGTGCCGGCGCGTCGGTCGGCAAGGACGGCCTGCTCGGTATCCGCAGTAACGGCAAGCGCAGCACCACCCGCCTGCTCGATGCCGAGTTCCCCAAGTTCCGTCAGCTGCTGCCGACCGAGCACACCGCGGTGGCGACCATCGGTGTGGCCGAGCTGACCGAGGCGATCAAGCGTGTGGCGTTGGTGGCCGACCGCGGGGCCCAGATCCGCATGGAGTTCGGCGACGACGTGCTGCACCTTTCGGCCGGGGCCGATGACGTCGGCCGCGCCGAGGAAGACCTGCCGGTGGAGTTCGCCGGAGACCCGCTGACCATCGCGTTCAACCCCACCTACCTGACCGACGGGTTGAGCTCGCTGCATTCCGAGCGGGTGACGTTCGGGTTCACCACCCCGAGCCGCCCGGCGGTGCTACGTCCCACGAACGACGATGCGGCCACCGGCGGTTCAGGTCCGTTCCCGGCCGCCAAAACCGATTATGTCTACCTGTTGATGCCGGTACGGCTTCCCGGCTGACCGGCCGGGGCGAGGAAGGGCGCACATGCAACTGGGGTTGGTCGGCCTGGGCAAGATGGGCTTCAACATGCGCGAGCGCCTGCGCGCCGGCGGCCACGACGTCGTCGGCTACGACCCTCGTCCTGAAGTCAGTGACGTGGCCGGGCTCGCCGAGCTGGCCGGGGCGCTCGAGGCGCCGCGAGTGGTGTGGGTGATGGTGCCGTCGGGGACGGTGACCCACCAGACGATCGTCGAGTTGGCCGACGTGCTCGCCGCGGGCGATCTGGTCATCGACGGCGGCAATTCGCGTTACACCGAAGATGGTCCGCACGCAAAGCTGTTGGGCGACAAGGGAATCAATTTCATCGACGCCGGAGTTTCCGGCGGCGTGTGGGGCCTGCACGAGGGATACGGACTGATGGTCGGCGGCAGCGATGCCGATGTGGCTCGAGCCATGCCGATCTTCGACACGTTGCGCCCGGAGGGTGATGTGGCCGACGGATTCGTCCACGCCGGTCCGGTCGGGGCCGGCCACTACGCCAAGATGGTGCACAACGGTATCGAGTACGGCCTCATGCACGCCTACGCCGAGGGATACGAGCTGCTGGCGGCCGAGGATCTGATCGATGATCCCCAGGCGGTCATCCAGGCCTGGACCAACGGCACGGTGGTGCGTTCCTGGTTGCAGCAACTGTTGGCCAAGGCCTTGAAGGAAGACCCCGGTTTCGCCGAGATCAGCGGCTACACCGAGGATTCCGGGGAAGGCCGCTGGACCGTGGAAGAGGCGATCAGCCACCGGGTTCCGATGCCGGTGATCGCGGCATCGTTGTTCGCCCGGTTTGCCTCGAGGCAGGACGACTCCCCCACGATGAAAGCGGTGTCGGCGCTGCGTAACCAGTTCGGTGGCCACGCCGTGCACCGGATCAGCGAGTCCGGATAGGCCCTGTCGTGTATGTCCGGCACCTGGGACTGACCGATTACCGGTCGTGGGCCCATGTCGAGCTCGAGCTGGAGCCCGGCCGCACCGTATTCGTCGGATCGAACGGTTACGGCAAGACGAATCTTGTTGAGGCACTGTGGTATTGCTGTACTCTCGGTTCGCACCGAGTGGCCTCCGACGCCCCGCTGATCCGGGCCGGCGCGCAGCGCGCGATCGTCTCGAGCATCGTCGTCAACGAGGGTCGCGAGCTGGCGGTCGATCTCGAGATCACCAGCGGTCGCGCCAACAAGGCCCGGTTGAACCGCTCGCCGGTGCGCTCGCCCAGGGAAGTCCTCGGCGTGTTGCGGGCAGTGCTGTTCAGCCCCGAGGACCTGGCGCTGGTGCGCGGCGATCCAGGTGAGCGACGTCGTTATCTCGACGAGTTGGCGACCACGCGTCGCCCGGCCGTCGCCGGGATCCGGGCCGATTACGACAAGGTGGTGCGTCAGCGCACCGCATTGCTGAAAACCGCTGCGGGAGCGCGTTATCGCGGTGACCGCAGCGTGTTGGACACCCTCGATGTGTGGGACGGACACCTGGCCGCCCATGGGGCGGCGCTGATCGCCGCCCGGGTGGCACTCGTCGAACAACTCCACCCTGAAGTGCAGAAGGCGTATCAATTGTTGGCCCCGGCATCGCGGCCGGCGACCATCCGGTACCGCAGCAGCGTGGAGGCGATCGAGAACACGCCGGGACCCGAGAGCGTCGAGTTCTACGAGGCCGCGCTGCTCGATGCGCTGGCCCGCCGGCGCGACGCCGAGTTGGATCGCGGCGTCTGTTTGGTCGGCCCGCATCGCGACGACCTCGAGCTGTGGTTGGGTGACCAGCCCGCGAAAGGCTTTGCCAGCCATGGGGAATCGTGGTCGATGGCGTTGGCACTGAGGTTGGGCGCCTACGAGTTGTTGCGTTCGGACGGTGTGGACCCGGTGCTGTTGCTCGACGACGTGTTCGCCGAGCTGGACACGTCGCGCCGGCAGGCCTTGGCCGCGGTGGCCGGCGAGGCCGAGCAGGTTCTGGTCACTGCCGCTGTCGGGGAGGACATTCCCGAGGACTGGGCGAGCAACCGCGTCGAGATCCGGATGACCGAGGACGACCACGGGCGGACCTCGGTGGTGCAGTCATGACGAACGAACCGAACGAACCTGCCGAACCGACGCCCCCCGCGGTCTCGCCGGACGACCTCACCCGGATGCGGGGCATGGATCTGGTCCGGCGGACCCTCGAGGAGGCGCGGGGCGCGGCACGCAGCCAGGGTAAGGACGTCGGCCGGGGTCGCCGGGCACCGGTGCGGCGGGTGGCGGGCAACGCCGGCCGGCGTCGCACCTGGTCGGGTCCGGGTCCGGACGTGCGCGACCCACAGCCGCTCGGTGCGGCAACGCGGGATCTGGCCAAGGTGCGGGGCTGGTCCTCGAGGGTCGCAGAGGGGTCGGTCTTCGGCCGGTGGCGCGCGGTGGTCGGGGATCAGATCGCCGATCACGCCAATCCGACCGCGCTGAACGAGGGGGTGCTGACCGTCTCGGCCGAGTCGACGGCCTGGGCCACCCAGCTTCGGATGGTGCAGGCACAACTGCTGGCCAAGATTGCCGCCGCCGTCGGTGACGGTGTGGTGACCTCGCTCAAGATCGTGGGTCCCGTCGGGCCGTCCTGGCGTAAAGGTCGGTACCACGTGCCGGGGCGCGGACCCCGGGACACGTACGGGTAGTCAGACTGACATTGGGCTGAGAGCTTCGATACGCGCAAGAGCCCTCATTTCGGGCTCCCGACGCACCGACATGCGAAAAATTCCGCGCACGGCGCAATCAGACCGTTAGAAACGCACCTACAGCGTCGGTCCTGTCCGGATCTGGCGGTAGACTGTCTGAGGATCTCAGGCGGTGTCTGCACTGCCTCCCATGAACCCCAAGGAGACGCGTCCGACGTGGCTGCCCAGAAGAAGAACGCTCCCAGTGAGTACGGCGCCGATTCGATCAAGGTGCTCGAGGGCCTGGAGGCGGTACGTAAACGTCCGGGCATGTATATCGGTTCCACCGGCGAGCGGGGTCTGCACCACCTGATCTGGGAGGTCGTGGACAACGCGGTCGACGAGGCCATGGCCGGGTTCGCCAGCCGGGTGGATGTCCGGATCCTGGCCGACGGTGGCGTCGAGGTCACCGACGACGGTCGCGGTATCCCCGTCGCGATGCACGCCACCGGCATCCCCACGGTGGACGTCGTGATGACGGTCCTGCACGCCGGCGGCAAGTTCGAAGAAGGCGCCTACCAGGTGTCCGGCGGTCTGCACGGTGTGGGTGTGTCCGTGGTCAACGCGTTGTCCACCCGGCTCGAGGCCGATATCCGTAAAGACGGGTACGAGTGGTTCCAGGTCTACGACAAGTCCGTGCCCGGCACCCTCAAGCAGGGTGAGAAGACGAACAAGACCGGCACCACGATCCGGTTCTGGGCGGATCCGGACATCTTCGAGACCACCGTCTACGACTTCGAGACCATCGCCCGTCGCCTGCAGGAGATGGCGTTCCTCAACAAGGGACTGACCATCGAACTCACCGACGAGCGCGTCACCGCCGAGGAAGTGGTGGACGACGTGGTCAGTGACCACGCCGAGGCGCCGAAGACGGCCGAGGAGAAGGCGGCCGAGGTGGCCGCACCGCAGAAGGTCAAGCACCGGGTGTTCCACTACCCCGGCGGTCTGGTGGATTTCGTCAAGCACATCAACCGGACGAAGTCGCCGATCCAGCCCAGCGTCATCGACTTCGACGGCAAGGGCGAGGGCCATGAGGTCGAGATCGCCATGCAGTGGAACGGCGGCTACTCGGAGTCGGTACACACCTTCGCCAACACGATCAACACCCATGAGGGCGGCACCCACGAAGAGGGGTTCCGCGCGGCGTTGACGAGCGTGGTGAACAAGTACGCCAAGGAGAAGAAGCTCCTCAAGGACAAGGACCCGAACCTCACCGGTGAGGACATCCGCGAAGGATTGGCCGCGGTGATCTCGGTCAAGGTGTCCCAGCCGCAGTTCGAAGGCCAGACGAAGACCAAGCTCGGCAACACCGAGGTGAAGTCCTTTGTCCAGAAGATCTGCAACGAGCAGATCAGCCACTGGTTCGAGGCCAACCCGGCTGAGGCGAAAACCGTTGTGAACAAGGCGGTTTCCTCGGCGCAGGCCCGTGAAGCGGCCCGCAAGGCGCGCGCGCTGGTGCGTCGCAAGAGTGCCACCGAGATCGGCGGACTGCCGGGCAAGTTGGCCGACTGCCGCTCCACCGATCCGAGCAAGTCCGAACTGTATGTGGTGGAGGGTGATTCGGCCGGTGGTTCGGCAAAGAGCGGTCGGGACTCGATGTTCCAGGCGATCCTGCCGTTGCGCGGCAAGATCATCAACGTCGAAAAGGCCCGCATCGACCGGGTTTTGAAGAACACCGAAGTCCAGGCCATCATCACCGCCCTGGGTACCGGTATCCACGACGAGTTCGACATCACCAAGCTGCGGTATCACAAGATCGTGCTGATGGCCGACGCCGACGTGGACGGCCAGCACATCTCGACGCTGCTGCTGACCCTGTTGTTCCGCTTCATGAAACCGCTGATCGAGCACGGCCACGTGTTCCTGGCCCAACCGCCGCTGTACAAGCTGAAATGGCAGCGCCAGGAACCGGAATTCGCCTACTCCGACCGCGAGCGCGACGGGCTGCTCGAGGCCGGCAAGGCCGCGGGCAAGCGCATCAACGTCGACGACGGCATCCAGCGCTACAAGGGTCTCGGCGAGATGGATGCCAAGGAATTGTGGGAAACCACGATGGATCCCACTGTGCGCGTGTTGCGTCAAGTGACGCTTGACGACGCAGCCGCCGCCGACGAGTTGTTCTCCATCCTGATGGGTGAGGACGTCGAAGCGCGGCGCAGTTTCATCACGCGCAACGCGAAAGACGTGCGCTTCCTGGATGTTTGAGATTGTCACGTGACGAACCGATGACCATGCGAGCTACTAGACTGTGGCCGCGGCTGACGAACGAGGACTAGATGACTGACACCACCCTCCCCCCGGGAGGTGAAGCGGGCGACCGGATCGAACCGGTCGACATTCAGCAGGAGATGCAGCGCAGCTACATCGATTACGCGATGAGCGTGATCGTCGGGCGTGCGTTGCCCGAGGTTCGTGACGGCCTCAAGCCTGTGCACCGGCGCGTGCTCTACGCGATGTACGACTCCGGCTTCCGCCCCGATCGCAGCCACGCCAAGTCGGCGCGTTCGGTCGCCGAGACGATGGGTAATTACCACCCGCACGGTGACGCGTCGATCTACGACACGCTGGTCCGCATGGCCCAGCCGTGGTCACTGCGCTACCCATTGGTGGACGGGCAGGGCAACTTCGGCTCGCCGGGTAACGATCCGCCAGCGGCCATGCGGTACTGCGTGACCGGCGACGCTTTGGTGCGCCTGCCGTTCGGACATTCGGTCCGAATCGCCGACGTTGTGCCGGGGGCGCGCCCCAACTCTGACAATGTGATCGACCTGAAGGTAGTCGGTCGCCACGGCGATCCCGTGGTGGCGGACCGGCTGTTTCATTCGGGTGAGCATCAGACATATCGGGTGCGCACGGCCGAAGGTTACGAGGTCACCGGCACCGAGAACCACCCGTTGTTGTGCCTGGTGGACGTCGCCGGTGTGCCGACACTCCTGTGGAAGCTCATCGAAGAGATCCGTCCCGGGGATGTCGCGGTGATGCTTGCCGAGGCTACGGTTCCTGACAAGAATTTTGGAAATTCGATCATCAACCGTCGTGTTGACGAATTCTTGGCTGCGTTCGGAGATGACCCAGACGCCGAACGTATCGCCACGGACCTCACCGACGGCCGGTTCTACTACGCCGAGGTCGAATCCGTGACCGACGCCGGTGTACAGCCGGTGTACAGCCTGCGGGTCGATACAGATGACCACGCATTCATCACCAATGGGTTCGTCAGCCACAACACCGAGGCGCGGCTGACTCCCCTGGCGATGGAAATGCTGCGTGAAATCGACGAGGAGACAGTCGATTTCAGTCCGAACTACGACGGCCGGGTGCAGGAGCCGACGGTTCTTCCGAGCCGGTTCCCCAACCTGCTGGCCAACGGTTCGGGCGGTATCGCCGTCGGCATGGCCACCAACATCCCGCCGCACAACCTGCGGGAGCTGGCCGACGCTGTCTACTGGTGCCTGGAGAACTACGAGGCCGACGAGGAAGCCACGTTGGCCGCGGTGATGGAGCGGGTCAAGGGACCCGACTTCCCCACCCACGGCCTGATCGTCGGCAGCCAGGGCATCGAGGACACCTACAAGACCGGTCGCGGTTCGGTCAAGATGCGCGGCGTCGTCGAGATCGAGGAAGACAGCCGGGGCCGCACCGGCATCGTCATCACCGAGCTGCCGTACCAGGTCAACCACGACAACTTCATCACCTCGATCGCCGAGCAGGTGCGCGACGGCAAACTGGCCGGCATCTCCAACATCGAAGACCAGTCCAGCGATCGCGTGGGCTTGCGAATTGTGGTGGAGCTCAAGCGCGATGCCGTCGCGAAGGTGGTGCTGAACAACCTCTACAAGCACACCCAGCTGCAGACCAGCTTCGGTGCCAACATGCTCTCGATCGTCGACGGCGTGCCGCGCACCCTGCGGCTGGACCAGCTGATCCGGTTGTACGTGGACCACCAGCTCGACGTCATCGTGCGGCGCACCCGGTACCGGCTGCGCAAGGCCAATGAGCGGGCGCACATCCTGCGTGGTCTGGTCAAGGCGCTCGATGCGCTCGACGAGGTGATCGCGTTGATCCGGGCGTCGCAGACGGTCGACATCGCCCGCGCCGGCCTGATCGAGTTGCTCGACATCGACGAGATCCAGGCCCAGGCCATCCTGGACATGCAGCTGCGCCGGTTGGCTGCCCTGGAACGGCAGAAGATCATCGACGATCTGGCCAAGATCGAGGCCGAGATCGCCGATCTGGAGGACATCCTTGCCAAGCCCGAGCGGCAGCGTGCCATCGTGCGGGACGAGCTGCGCGAGATCGTCGACAAGTACGGCGACGACCGCCGGACCCGGATCGTGCCGGCCGACGGTGAGGTCAGCGATGAAGACCTGATCGCCCGTGAGGAAGTGGTCGTCACGATCACCGAGACCGGGTACGCCAAGCGCACCAAGACCGATCTGTACCGCAGTCAGAAGCGCGGCGGTAAGGGTGTGCAGGGCGCCGGGCTCAAGCAGGACGACATCGTCAACCACTTCTTCGTCTGCTCGACCCACGACTGGATCCTGTTCTTCACCACGCAGGGCCGGGTGTACCGGGCGAAGGCCTACGAGTTGCCGGAGGCGTCGCGCACCGCCCGCGGTCAGCATGTGGCGAACCTGCTGGCCTTCCAGCCCGAGGAGCGCATCGCCCAAGTCATCCAACTGAAGACCTACGAGGATGCGCCGTACCTGGTGCTGGCGACCCGCAACGGTCTGGTGAAGAAGTCCAAGCTGGTCGACTTCGATTCGAACCGGTCCGGCGGCATCGTGGCGGTCAACCTGCGTGACGGCGACGAACTGGTGGGTGCGGTGCTGTGTTCTGCCGAGGACGACCTGCTGCTGGTCAGTGCCAAAGGCCAGTCCATCCGGTTCTCGGCAACCGACGAGGCGCTGCGGCCGATGGGTCGTGCCACCTCCGGTGTGCAGGGCATGCGGTTCAACGAAGAGGACAAGCTGCTGTCGCTCAACGTGGTCCAGCCGGACACATATCTGCTGGTCGCGACGTCCGGCGGCTATGCCAAGCGCACCGCGATCGACGAGTATTCACCGCAGGGTCGCGGCGGCAAGGGCATCCTGACGATCCAGTACGACCGTAAGCGTGGCAATCTGGTCGGAGCACTGATCGTCGACGACGAGACGGAGCTGTACGCCATCACTTCCGGTGGCGGCGTGATCCGCACTGCCGCACGTCAGGTTCGTAAAGCCGGTCGCCAGACCAAGGGCGTCCGCTTGATGAACCTGGGTGAGGGCGACACACTGATTGCGATAGCGCGCAACGCCGAGGAGGAGTCCGATCCGGATGTTGTCGAGTCCGGTGCCGAGTCCGACGACGAGTGACGCTGCTGCTGAGGCCCGACCCGGACCTCGGCCCGAGCTAAGGAGCTGGTAGGTGACTTCACCGAGCGAGCCGGGTTACCCACGAGCGGGCGACCGGCCGGGCAGCTCCAACGGCTCTGGTGCCGGGTCCGAGGGCGGTCCCAGCGGGAAGAAGACGGCTGGTGCGCCGGCCCGGGCCGGCGGTGGTCAGATCACCGAGACCGGTGAGGCGCCGCCATGGCAGCGCGGAACCGCCCGGACCGCGTCGCAACCGTCCTCTGAGCAGCGGGAGACCCGCGACGAGAATGCCCGCTCCGCGGGGGCTCACTCCCCCGGGGTGGAAGCCAGGTTGCAGCGCTTCGTCGCCGGCAGTGAGTCACAGGAGACCGAGCAGCAGGCCCGGGCGCCCCGCCCGGCCCCGGCATCGTCCGCGCCGCGGAACGAGCCCCGCAATGAGCAGGTGCGGACCGAGGCGTACGCCAGCGAACTGCCGGATCTGTCGGGACCCTCGCCGCGTCCGTCGCAACGGAAGGCGTCTGCCGACGCCGCGGCCCCCCGCTCCTCGAATGCCGCGACCACTCGGATTCAGGTGGCCAGCCGGACCCAGCATCAGGGGCCGGTCCGGGCCAGCATGCAGATCCGCCGGGTCGACCCGTGGACTGTGCTGAAGGTCTCACTGGTGTTGTCGGTGGTGCTGTTCTTCGTGTGGATGATCGCGGTCGCGTTCCTGTACCTGGTGCTCGGCGCGATGGGCGTGTGGAGCAAGCTCAACAGCAACGTGGGTGACCTGTTGACCAGCGCCAGCGGTGCCTCCGGTGGCGAATTGGTATCCAGCGGAACGATCTTCGGCGGTGCGGCGCTGGTCGGCCTGGTGAACATCGTCGTGTTGTGCGCGATGGCCACCATCGGTGCGTTCATCTACAACCTGACCACCGATCTGGTGGGCGGGGTCGAGGTCACGCTGGCCGACAGGGATTGATTTGGGAGTCTGTGCCCCGGTGCGGTAATCTCTGCGCTCGGTCGATCCCAATTTTCGGGCCTATAGCTCAGGCGGTTAGAGCGCTTCGCTGATAACGAAGAGGTCGGAGGTTCGAGTCCTCCTAGGCCCACGACACCCGGTGTAACCGGTGATCACCGAGAGGTTGCGCCCATGCGGTTTCTTCTTCTGGCCGGCGTCGCAGCCGTCGCGGTGATCGTCTGGCGATCACGACACGGTGAAGAGGTTTGGCACGAGGCGGATCCCAAACCGCCCCTGCCGAATACGGGGCCTTAGCTCAGTTGGTAGAGCGCTGCCTTTGCAAGGCAGATGTCAGGAGTTCGAATCTCCTAGGCTCCACAAAGTTTCTCAGCGGTTCCGGTTTTCCCGCCGGGGCCGCTTTTTCGTCTGCGGCACGTAGTGCGCAACGGCCCCGAGAGCCTGCCTGACCGGTAAGCTTCCGCTGTCAGCCAGCGGGGGGAAGTGAGAACTTTGGTGATACGTGCATGTGTCGTGGGCATTGCTGTTCTGGCAGTTGCCGGTTGCGGATCGGAAAGCGAAAGCGCTCCGGAGGCGACGTCGAGTTCGGCAGTTGCGTCAGTGGCGCCGGTCAGTGCCGAACAACAGATCCGCGACTTGGTGGCCCAGGAAGGAAAGGCGCTGTCCGGGTTCGATTTCAACCGGTTGGCCGAGCTGACCTGTGTGCAATACCGCGAGGCGGTACGCAATCAAGTGGACACGCTGTTTCCGCCGATCAGCGCGGCCGGCGCGCCCGGGGAATTGGCCGGCGCACCCGTCGACCTGCTGACGAGTGGGTTCAAACGGCAGCACCCCACGGCATCGGACGCCACCATCAATCAACTGGTCGACGCGTTGATCCGATACGACGAGCCGGCGTACAAGGCGGCCAACCTGGAGATTCTTCGGCAGACGTCGAAGGCGTCGATCGACAAGGTGGAGAACATCAAGGTCACCGGCGACAAGGCGACCGCCGACCTCACCACGACATGGGTGTTCGGCGAGAACCCACCGGCGACCGCCACGCAGCCCAACGCATTCGTCAAGGAAAACGGTCGCTGGCTGGATTGCCAGCCACCGACCCCGCAGTGACCCGCCCGGTCAGGGCTTGGGGGTGACCTCGACGCTGGGCGGCAACGATGAGGGCTCGGGCCGCTTGGAGCGCCGCACGAGCGAGAAGGCCACTGCTCCACCGGCCAGCACTGCGGCGGCGACGCCGGCGATCACCAGGGGACGGCGACGACGCTTGGGTGGCGCGGCGGCTTCCTGGATCACCTCCGGCAGCGCGGCCACGGCCTCCGCCGCGGCGGCGAGTTGACGACGCAGCTTGCCGGATTCATAGCGCTTACGTAGCCCGGCCGCAGCGGCGGACACGGTGTTGGCGCTGATGCCCGCCACACCGCGGGTGACATCGACCGGCCCGAGCGTGCTGTATTTCAAGCCGCGGGCCAGCCGCTGATGGGGGGCCAACCGGATATCCACGTTCGCGCTCATCGGGCACCTTTCTGGGCTCATGTCGGGGCTGGGTTCCAGACTGCCATCTCCGGCGGGTGTGGTGGGCGTTGGCGGGGTATCTGACGGTCGCGCGGATCGGGATGGCAGACTGACCTCTTGTGACGAGCCCCATTCAGACCGCGACGGCGACACTGCACACCAACCGCGGCGACATCAAGATCGCACTGTTCGGAAACCACGCTCCCAAGACCGTGGCCAACTTCGTCGGTTTGGCACAGGGCACCAAGGACTACAGCACCGAGAACGCCTCGGGTGGCACGTCAGGTCCGTTCTACGACGGCGCGGTCTTCCACCGGGTGATCGACGGCTTCATGATTCAGGGTGGCGACCCGACCGGCACCGGCCGCGGCGGGCCCGGCTACAAGTTCGAGGACGAGTTCCATCCCGAGCTGGTGTTCGACAAGCCCTACCTGCTGGCCATGGCCAACGCCGGACCGGGCACCAACGGTTCGCAGTTCTTCATCACCGTCGGCCAGACCCCGCACCTGAACCGGCGCCACACGATCTTCGGCGAGGTCGTGGACCCGGAGTCGCAGAAAGTGGTCGACGCGATCGCGTCCACCGCCACCGACCGGTCCGACCGGCCGACCGAGCCGGTGGTCATCGAATCGGTGACCGTGGCATAACGCGGCCGCCTCCCGCACGTACAAACGCGCGACGCCCCCGGGTCAGCCGGGGGCGTCGCGTGTTGTGTGGAGCTTTTTACGACACCTCTACGGGGACGCGAAACCGGCCTCGGTGAGCGCGTCGAGCACGTGAATGGGATCGGTCCCGAGATCCCATCGAGTCAGGACCACGAGCCGGTCGTCGACCGTGTCGATCTCCAACAGTCGGACCTTGCGGCCGATGCGGCGGAACTCGGTGATGCGGATCTTCCGGATGTCATCGCGGTGATAGTTCCGGTCGCGCCACCAACCGCCGACGCTGAGACTGTCTTGATTGATTGCCAGTTTCGGTCGTGCCCGCCACGACATGGTTGCGAAGGTGAGCAATCCCACCCCAGCTATGCCGGCAAGAACACGTCCGGGCGGATCTGTGATCACGGTCACAGCTGCGATAGCCATCGCCAACCCGGCTATGCCGCAACCTGCGACTCCAGCGGCCGGTGGGCTCCAATGAGTTTGCTGCACCGGTTGTTCACACCCTCTTACCGCGCCTAATGGAGTTATCCACAGGTGCTATCCCCAATGGGGATGAATCACAACGATGTGATTGAGCATCGTCGACGTTGCTGGCTCGGTAACGCTGAAAACGTAAGATGAATTCATTAGGGTGCCGTTTCGGATCAGCGCCAGCGCATGGTGAGCAACAACCCGCTGATCATGAAGGCAAACGCAATCGCGTAGTTCCACGGACCCAAGTCAGCCATCCATTGCAGAAGCGAAGGCGTATCGACCGGGTTGGTAGCGGCCAGCTGGAACACCAGCAGCCACAGCAGGCCGAACAGCATGAGGCCGATGAACAGCGCGACAAACCACACACTCGACGGTCCGGCTTTCACCTTGACCGGGGTCCGGCTCACCGGCTTGATGGTGAAATCGTTCTTTTTGCGGACTTTGGACTTGGGCATGGGTACCTTCGCGACTGTCGGCGTCACACGGTGCGACGATGAGGCAGGATGCCTCACGAGCCTAACGTAGCTGCACGTCGAGGAGAGACAGCGATGGACCAACCTGATCGGTCCCGGTGGCGCTACGGCGTGCCGGTGGTCTGCCTGTTCGCCGGCCTGCTGCTGGCGGCCACGCACGGCGTCTCCGGTGGCGATGAGATCCGGCGCAGCGATTCTCCCCGGCTCGTCGACCTGGTCCGTGAGGCCCAACAGTCGGTCGACCGGTTGACCGCCCAGCGCGATGCGCTGTCTACCGAGATCGAGAGCCATCACGGCGGATCCCCCAGCTCGCACGCGGCACTCACAGCGATCACCAAACGGTCTGCGGAGTTGGCCGTCGACGCCGGGGTGGTGCCGATGCGCGGGCCAGGTCTGGTGGTCACCCTCAACGATGCCCAACGCGACGCCGAGGGGCGCTTCCCCCGCGACGCCGCCCCCGACGATCTGGTGGTGCACCAGCAGGACATCCAGGCGGTCCTCAACGCGCTGTGGAGTGCCGGCGCCGAGGGCATTCAAATGCAGGATCAGCGCATCATCGCCACCTCGGCCCCACGCTGCGTGGGCAACACCCTGCTGCTCAACGGCCGCACGTACAGCCCGCCGTACGTCATCACCGCGATCGGGGACGTCCCGGCCATGCAGGCCGCGCTGGCCGGTGCGCCGCTGGTGAATCTCTACAAGCAGTACGTGATGCGGTTCGGGCTCGGATATCTGGAAGAACCCCGGGCCGAGGTCGAGCTCGCCGGGCATACCGAGCCGCTGCGGATGCGGTATGCGAAACCCGCGGGACCTGTCGGGTATTAAGCCGCTTGTTTGAGCCGGTAACCTGGGCCGATGCAGGTTCTGGTCGTCGACAACTATGACAGCTTCGTGTTCAACCTGGTCCAGTACCTGGGCCAGCTCGGGGTGGACGTACACGTCTGGCGTAACGACGACCCACGGTTGGCCACCGAAGCCGACCTGGCCACGGTGGCCGCCGAATTCGACGGCGTGCTGCTGAGCCCCGGACCGGGCACCCCCGAACGCGCCGGCGCCACGATTCCCCTGGTTCGAGCCTGCGCCGCGGCCGCCACTCCCCTACTCGGGGTCTGCCTCGGTCACCAGGCCATCGGCGTCGCGTTCGGCGCCACCGTCGACCGAGCCCCAGAGTTGTTGCACGGCAAGACCAGCGTCGTACACCACGACGACGTCGGTGTGCTCAAGGGACTGCCGGATCCGTTCACCGCGACCCGCTACCACTCGCTGACGATCCTGCCCGACACGGTGCCGGCCGAGCTCGAGGTCATCGGGCAGACCGACAGCGGTGTGATCATGGCGGTGCGCCACACCCAGCTGCCGATCCACGGGGTGCAGTTCCACCCGGAGTCGATCCTCACCGAGGGCGGTCACCGGATGCTGGCCAACTGGCTGGGCGTCTGCGGTGCCGCCCCGGCTGAACAGCTGGTGGCATCCCTGGAGGCCGAGGTGGCTCGCGCCGTAGCGGCGGCTACGACGCGAAGCTCAGCGTGATCCGTGCGTCGCGGTTCACCCCGGTGCCCGGTGCCGGGCTCTGGGTGACCACGGCGTTCGTGCGCTGACCGCTGTCGCGCACGTCCGGGCCCTTGTCCAGCACCCCGGTCCAACCCAGCGCGGTCAGGCGCGGGTAGACGTCGTCCCAGAACTGGCCCACCAGGTTGGGCATCACGAACTGGTTGCCCTTGGAGACATGGATCTGGATCGGGGTGTCCTTGGGCACCGACGTCCCGGCGGTCGGCTCGGTGTCGACGACCTGTCCGGCGGGTGCGGTGTGGTCGATATCGATGACGACGGTGTTGGTGAAGCCCGACGCGGTCAGGATCTGCTTGCACACGTCGACGCTCTGGCCCTTGCAGTCGGGCACCGCGGTGTCTTCCGGACCCGAACCCACCACGAGCGTCACCTCGTAGATGACACCGGCGGTCTGGTTGGCCGGCGGGTTGGTGGCCAGCACGCGGCCCTTCTGCTCCGGTGTCGAGGGGCTCGCCGACTCCTTGACCTTCTCGAAGCCGGCGTCCTTGAGCTTCTGCCGGGCCTGTGACGGGGTCAGGCCGGCGACATCCGGGATCACCCGCTGCTCGGGCCCCGCGGAGACATTGACGGTGATCTCGTCACCGGCCGCCGCCATGCTGTTGGCCGACGGCTCGGTGCCGATCACGTACTCCGGCGGCACCTTGTTGTCCGTCTTCGGCTCGGTGCGCGTTTTGAAGCCACGGTTCTGCAGCGCGGCGATGGCATCCGCCGAACGCTGACCGCTGACATCGGGCACCTGCACGTCGCGCGGCGCGCCGTCGAACATGTTGATCGCGACGGTCACCACCACGGTCAGCACCGCCAGCACCGCCACCGCGATGAGCCAGCGGGCCACCGAGGCATTGCGGTCCGCCGGACGCGGCACCACGAGGTTCTGGGTGGGGGCGCCACCGGGGTGGGCCAGCATCGGCCCCGAGTTCAGCATCGAGGTCCGCTCGGACTCGGTGAGCACCTTGGGCGCCTCGGGGGCCTCACCGCTGTGCACGCGGATCAGGTCGGTGCGCATCTCGGCCGCGGTCTGGTAGCGGTTGTCCGGGTTCTTGGCCAGGGCCTTGAGCACCACGGCGTCGAGTTCGGGTGAGATGCCGGTATGCCGATGCGACGGCGGGATCGGATCCTCACGGACATGTTGGTAGGCCACCGCAACCGGCGAATCACCGATGAAAGGTGGTTCACCGGTGAGGATTTCGTAGAGAACGCAGCCCAGCGAGTAGACGTCGGAACGCGCGTCGACGGTCTCGCCGCGGGCCTGCTCGGGTGAGAGGTACTGGGCGGTGCCGATCACCGCGGCGGTCTGCGTGACGCTGTTGCCGGTGTCGGCCAGGGCGCGGGCGATACCGAAGTCCATCACCTTCACAGCGTTGTTCTTGCTGATCATGATGTTGGCCGGCTTGACGTCACGGTGCACGATGCCGTGCTGGTGGCTGAAGTTCAGGGCCTGGCAGGCGTCGGCGATGATCTCGATGGCGCGCTTGGGCGGGATCGGGCCCTCGCTGTGCACGATGTCGCGCAGCGTCACACCGTCGACGTACTCCATGACGATGTAGGGCAGCGGCCCGTTCGGCGTCTCGGCCTCACCGGTGTCGTACACCGCCACGATCGCGGGATGGTTGAGCGCCGCGGCGTTCTGCGCCTCCCGGCGGAACCTCAGGTAAAAGCTGGGGTCGCGGGCCAGATCGGCGCGCAGCACCTTGACGGCGACATCGCGGTGCAATCGCGTATCGCGCGCGATATGGACTTCGGACATGCCGCCGAAGCCGAGGATTTCACCGAGTTCATATCGGTCGGAGAGGTGCTGAGGCGTCGTCATCGCAGTATCTGTTCTGGTGCCTTGGGGACACCCTGGGCGAGCGCCCCGGCGTCGCTGGGCATGATCACGTGAAAGGCCAGATCCGGCAGCGCTGCCGGGGTCTGGTAGGGCGTCGTCTCGGTCACGGTGTCGGTGACCGTGGGCGGCGGCGACTGTTGTTGATCCTTGCGGTCCTGCGCGTTGAGCACGATCAGGATGGCAATGACGATCGCCAGCGCGCCGAGCACGCCGGCGGCCCACAGCAGGGCCCGCTGCCCCGACGAGAACGTGCGCCGCGGCGGTGGCGCCGGGCGGTGGGCGGCGGTGGTCGGCCGGGCCCGGGTGGCCGTCATCGGTGTCCGGCCGGTCAGATCGGCCGCGGCGCGGGCCTGGGCGGCCGAGGGCACGGCGGCCGGAGCCGCCCGTCCCAGCGTCGGGGCCTGGTTGGGTCGGGGCGGTCGACGGCCCGAGCGCACCGCGGCGACCGCGTCGGCGAACGGACCACCGGACTTGTACCGCATCCCGGGGTTCTTCACCAGGGTGATCTCGATCAGCTCACGCACATTGGGCGGCAGATCGGCCGGCAGCGGCGGCGGGGTCTCCTTGATGTGCTTCATCGCCACGGTCAGCGCACCGTCACCGGTGAACGGCCGCTTGCCCGAAACCGATTCGTAGCCAACGACTCCCAGCGAGTACACATCGCTGGCCGCGGTGGCGTCATGGCCCAGGGCCTGTTCGGGGGCGATGTACTGCGCCGTGCCCATCACCATGCCGGTCTGGGTGACCGGCGCGGCGTCGACGGCCTTGGCGATACCGAAGTCGGTGAGCTTCACCTGACCGGTCGGGGTGATCAGGATGTTGCCGGGCTTGACGTCGCGGTGCACCAGGCCCGCGGTGTGGGCCACCTGCAGGGCGCGGCCGGTCTGCTCGAGCATGTCCAGGGCATGACGCAACGACAGCCGGCCGGTGCGTTTGAGCACGGAGTTCAGCGGCTCGCCGTTGATCAGCTCCATGACCAGGTAGGCGGTGCGGCCCTCGCCGTCCAGCTCGGTCTCGCCGTAGTCGTACACGCTGGCGATGCCGGGGTGGTTGAGCATGGCCACCGTGCGGGCCTCGGCGCGGAACCGCTCGACGAACTCGGCGTCGGTGGAGAACTCGGCCTTGAGCACCTTGACCGCGACGCGGCGGCCCAGCCGTGAGTCGACGGCCTCCCACACCTGACCCATACCGCCGGTGGCGATCAGCCGCTGCAGCCGGTACCGCCCGGACAGCGTGACTCCAACGCGGGGGCTCATGGCTCGACTCCCAGTCGCTCCGGTCCTCGCTCGTCCCTCGCTGCGATCCTCACTCCGGGTCGCCTTCGCGGACTCATGAACCCTCCCGCAGCGCCGCCGCAATCGTGGCGCGTCCGATCGGGGCGGCGAGTGCGCCGCCGGTGGCCGACAACCGGTCCCCACCGTCCTCGATCAACACCGAGACCGCGACCTTGGGGTCGGAGGCCGGTGCGAATGCGATGTACCAGGCATGCGGCGGAGTGTTACGGGGGTCCGTCCCGTGCTCTGCCGTACCGGTCTTCGAAGCGATCTGCACGCCGGCGATGGCTCCCTTCTGCTGAGTCACCTGCTCGGCGGCGACCATCAAGTCCGTAAGTGTAGCCGCGACCTGGGGTGACACCGCCCGGCGCGCTTGGGCGGGCGCAGTGGTGGCGATTGTGGTCAGGTCGGGCCCTTTGAGGCTATCCACAAGATACGGGCGCATCGCGATGCCGTCATTGGCGATGGTCGCGGCGACCTGCGCGTTCTGCAACGGAGTCAGGGCCACGTCGCGCTGCCCGATGCTGGACATGCCGAGTGCGGCGCCGTCGGCGATGGGACCCGTCGTGGACTCGGCCACCTGCAACGGAATCGGTGCCGGCGGTTCGTCCAGACCGAACGCCTGAGCGGTGGCCTTGAGCTTGTCGGCACCGGTGTTCAATCCCAGCTCGACGAACGCGGTGTTGCACGATCTGGCGAACGCCTCACGCAACGTGGCGGTGGGCCCGCCGCCGCAGGATGAGCCACCGAAGTTCTCCAGCGTCGCGGTGCTGTCCGGCAGCGGAATCCGCGGCGCCGCGGTGAGCTGCGTGTCGGGGGTGGCCCCGGACTGCAGCGCCGCCGCGGTGGTGATCACCTTGAACGTCGAGCCCGGTGGGTAGGTCTCCGAGATCGCCCGGTTCAGCAGGGGCGACTGGTCGTCGTCGCGCAACTGCTGCCAGGCCTGACTTTGGGCGGCCAGGTCGTGGGTGGCCAGCAGGTTGGGGTCATATGACGGAGCCGACGCCATGGCCAGGATCTTGCCGGTCGAGGGCTCAAGCGCCACCACCGAGCCCTTGCAGGGGCCGTCACAGCCTTTCTGCAGCGCATCCCACGCGGCCTGCTGCACCTGCGGCTTGATCGTGGTGTCGACATTGCCGCCGCGAGGGTCGCGGCCGGTGAAGAAATCGGCCAGGCGCCGGCCGAACAGCCGCTCGTCGGAGCCGTTGAGAATGGAGTCCTCGGCCCGCTCCAGTCCCGTGCTGGAGTAACCGAGCGAGTAGAACCCGGTCACCGGGGCGTACACCTCGGGATTGGGATAGACGCGCAGGAAGCGGAATCGGCCGTCGGTGGCCACCGAGTAGGCCAGCAACTGGCCGCCCGCGGTGATCTGGCCACGTTGACGCGAGTACTCGTCGAGCAGCACCCGCTGGTTGCGTGGGTCGGCCCGCAACCCGTCGGCGGTGAACACCTGGGTGATCGTGGCATTGGCCAGCAGCAGCACGATCAGCACCATGATCGTGACTGCCACCCTGCGCAGCGAGGTGTTCATACCTTCTCGATCACCTCGGTGCTGGCCGCGGCGATCGGGGTGGGGTTAGGTGCCGGGGTGGTGGTGATCGGCCGACGGGCCGCATGGGAGATGCGTACCAGGATGGCCAGCAGGATGTAGTTGGCCAGCAGTGAGGATCCGCCGTAGGACATCCACGGTGTCGTCAACCCGGTCAGCGGGATCAGCTTGGTGACACCGCCGACGACGATGAACAGCTGGATGGCCAGGGTGGCCGCCAGCCCGGCGGCCAGCAGCTTGCCGAAGCTGTCGCGAACGGCGATCGCGGTGCGCATGCCGCGGATGATGAAGATCGTGTAGAGCATGAGAACGCCTGCGAGCCCGACCAATCCGAGTTCCTCGCCGATCGCGGCGATGATGAAGTCGGTGGCTGCAGCGGGCACCGTCCCGGGCTGGCCGTTGCCGAGGCCGGTGCCGAAGATGCCGCCGGTGGCGAAACTGAACAGCGACTGCACCATCTGGTAGCCGGCGCCCTCAGGGTCGGCGAACGGATCGAGCCACGTTTCCACCCGCACCCGGACATGACCGAAAACCTGGTATGCCACAACGCTTCCGGCCGCAAACAGGGCCAGCCCGATGACCACCCAGCTGAGCCGCTCGGTTGCCACGTAGACCAGAACCAGAAACGACGCGTACAGCAGAAGTGAGGTGCCCAAATCCTTTTCGAACACCATCACGCCCACCGAGGCCGCCCACGCCAGCAGCAGCGGAGCCAGGTCCCGGGGCCGAGGCAGATCCAGGCCGAGGAAGTGCTTTCCGGCGCTGGTGAACAGATCCCGCTTGGCCACCAACACCGCGGCGAAGAAGATGAGCAGCAGGATCTTGGAGAATTCGGCGGGCTGAATCGAGAAGCCGGGGAACTGGATCCAGATCTTGGCGCCGTACTGTTCGGAGTACCTCGCCGGCAGCAGGGCCGGAATGACAAGCAGCACAAGGCCGGCCAGCGCGCAGATGTATCCATAGCGGGCCAGCATGCGATGGTCGGCCAGCACCGCCACCACGATCGAGAACCCGATGACGCCGACCAGGGTCCACATCATCTGCTGGTTGGCCGTGCCGCCCAACTCATCTGAGGTCAGCTGGCCCTTGGCCAGGTCCAGTCGGTGGATCATCACCAACCCGAGTCCGTTGAGCACGGCCACCACGGGCAGCAGCAGCGGGTCGGCGTACGGTGCGAAGCGTCGGATCGCCAGATGCGCCGCGCCCATCAGGGCCGCGAAAACGACGACGTAGCGAGCCAGATCCCAGCTCAGGCCCTGTTCCTGGTTGGCCTCGACGATCAGTAGCGCGACGGTGGTGATCAGGGTCGCGAACCCCAGAAGCAGCAGTTCCGCGTTGCGCCGATTGGGTAGCGGCGGCATGACGGTAACCGGCGACTGGGGTTGAGTTGTCATGACACCGCTCGGCAGTTCGTCCCCGGTTCTGGTGGTGGGGGAGGCAGTGCGGTGACTGTGGGCGGCGGCGAGGGCGACGGCAGCGGAGCGCCCGACGTCGGAGCCGGGGCGCCGGGCGTGGGCGACGGCGGCGCGGACGTTTCGGGGGCCGGTGACTCGGCGCCGGGGGCCGACCCCGGCGCGGCCGTGGTGGTCGGACTCGGGCTCGGCGACGGCGTCGGTGACGGTTTGGACGTCGTGGTGGCGGTACGTGGGGCGCAGACGGGCAGCACGGAACTGCGGGCCAGTGAGCTGATCTGTTCGAACGCGTCGTCCAGGGAACCGCCGGGCAGGCCGGCCACGACCTGAGCGCGTTCGGAGGGACGCATGTCATCCACCGCCATCAACCGGCAGTCACGGCGGTTCTGGTCTTCGTCGGCGCCGATCAACGACAGTTCGTTGCGGTCGTTGAGGCAACCCAGGCGGTAGGGCTCCTGGAGCGAGACCCCCAGAAACGAGCCCTGCACACCGCGCATGATCGACACCGTGCCGTCATGTGCGGCGACGTAATAGTTGTTGCGGATGATCTCCCGGCCGATCGCCAACCCGGCCAGGATCACCAGCACGAGGAGCACGACGGCGATGAGGATCCGGCGCCGCGAGCGTGGCCTGCGGTCGGGCTCGGCCGGTTGCGGAACCACACGCTTTGGTTCGTTGCGCCGGGGATTGAAGGCCGAGGCCCGTCCGGCGGCCGTGTCCGGCGGAGCGCTCTGATCGTCATTCCCCGACACCGCGCCGGCCAGGATCGGTTGGGTCTGCCCGTAGTCGTAGTCGACGACGTCGGCGACCACCACCGTGACGTTGTCCGGGCCCCCGCCGCGCAGTGCCAACTCGATCAGCCGGTCGGCGCTCTCGGCGACGTCCTCGATCTGCAGGGCCTCGTGGATGGTCTCCTGGCTGACCGGATCGGACAGACCGTCCGAACACAGCAGGTAACGGTCGCCGGCCTTGGCCTCGCGCATGATCAGGGTCGGCTCGACCTCATGGCCGGTCAGCGCCCGCATGATCAGTGAGCGCTGCGGATGGCTGTGGGCCTCCTCGGCGGTGATCCGGCCTTCGTCGACCAACGTCTGGACGAACGTGTCGTCCTTCGTGATCTGGGTCAGTTCACCGTCGCGGAGCAGGTAGCCCCGGGAATCACCGATGTGGACCAGGCCCAGCCGGTTGCCGGCGAACAGGATCGCGGTGAGCGTCGTGCCCATCCCGTCGAGTTCCGGATCGGCTTCTACATGCGCCGCGATGGCGGAGTTGCCCTGACCGACGGCGGCATCGAGCTTGCTGAGCAGGTCCCCACCGGGTTCGTCGTCGTCGAGATGCGCGAGCGCTGCGATGACCAACTGTGAGGCCACCTCGCCTGCGGCATGGCCACCCATGCCGTCGGCCAAGGCCAGGAGTCGAGCCCCGGCGTACACCGAGTCCTCGTTGTTGGCGCGAACCAGCCCGCGATCACTGCGCGCGGCATATCGGAGTACGAGGGTCATAGTGCTCCTCGCGCTCCTCGCGTGCGCGTCACGGGCGCAACTCGATTACCGTCTTGCCGATTCGAACCGGCGTTCCGATGGAAACCCTTACCGCTGTTGTCACCTTCGCCCTGTCAAGGTATGTGCCGTTGGTCGATCCTAGGTCCTCGACGTACCACTCCGATCCTCGTGGCGAGAGCCGGGCGTGGCGCGTCGACGCGTAATCATCGGTGAGCACCAAAGTGGAGTCGTCGGCACGGCCGATCAGCACCGGCTGTGTGCCCAGGGTGATGCGGGTGCCGGCCAGTGCGCCTTCGGTGACCACCAATTGCCGCGCGATATGGCGTCGGTCCCGATTCGGCAGCAAGGAACCGCGAAGGGCCAGACCCCGGCGCACCATCACCGCACCGGTCGGCGCGTAGATATCGGTTCGCAGGATACGCAGCACCGACCAGATGAACAGCCACAGCAGCAGGAGGAAACCGACACGCGTCAGTTGCAGCACTAACCCCTGCATCTGACGTCCTCTCCGTATCCGCCCCACTGGTACTGCTCAGCTACCGTCGGCAACGTCACGATACTTGGACGGCGATAGCCGTGAGGGCGAAGCGGGGTGCTTGCCACTCCGGTGTGTCCGGTTCTCAGACGCTCAGTGCACGCGCACGATGATCTCGGAATGGCCCAGCCGGATCACGTCGCCGTCGGCCAGCTGCCACTCCTGCACAGGTGCGTTGTTCACCGTGGTGCCGTTGGTGGAGTTGAGGTCGGACAGCAACGCGACCTGCCCGTCCCACCGAATCTCCAAGTGGCGGCGCGACACCCCGGTGTCGGGCAGCCGGAACTGGGCGTCCTGACCGCGGCCGATCACGTTGGCGCCTTCGCGCAGCTGGTAGGTGCGGCCACTGCCGTCGTCGAGCTGAAGGGTGACGGTGGCGCCGCCGGCGGCATAGTCGCCACCGCCGTACCCGCCGCCGTAACCGCCCTGCCCGGCCGGTGCGCCGTAGTCACCGCCGCCGCCGTATCCGGCCGGCTCGCCGTATCCCGGCTCGGCGCCGTAACCCTGGTCGGGGTAACCGCCCTGCTGCGGTTCGGCGTAGCCGCGCCCGTAGTCCTGCTGCGGCTGGCCGTACTCCTGACGTCCGTAGCCCTGGCCGCCGCCGTAGCCGCCGCCCTGCTCCGGGTAGCCGCCCTGCTCGGGGTAGCCACCGCCCTGGCGGGGATCCTGGCGTCCGTAGTCGTAATCCGGGGCGCCGGCGCCGTAGCCGGGTTGACCGCCCGGCCCCGGCTGGCCGTAGCCGCCGCCGGGCTGTCCGCCGTAGCCACGGTCATAGCCGCCCTGCTGGCCGCCGTAACCGGCCGGCGGACGCTGCTGCTCGTAGGACTGCGGAGGCGCGCCGTAGCCGCCCTGGTCCGGGTAACCACCTTGATCGGGGTAGCCGCCCTGGTCCGGGTAACCACCCTGGTCGGGATAGCCGCCGCGCTCGGGGTAACCGCCACGCTGCGGCGGGTAGCCGCCCTGGTCCTGCGGGGGGTAGCCGCCGCCCTGATCGGGTGGGTACTGGCCGCCGCCGCGCGGATCGTCCTGGGGGTGCCCGTACCGGTCGTCGTAGTAGTCGTCGCCGGGGCGCCCCTGTCCCTGGCCGCCGCGGTAATTCGGGTTATCGGTCATAGGTGGTTCTCCTGATTCTGCGGTGAACGCATGGTCGCCGTGGGCTCGCGCGGATTCGCCAGCGGTCGAATCGGGGTTGACCGCGCCACGGGCGCGGAACTGTCCGGTGTGCAAATTCGGTGATTGTTCGAATCTGACGACCACATCACCATACGTTTGCCATCCCTGGTCACGGATGAATCCCCCCAGATGTTTGGCGAACGTGGTCGCGGTCAGGTCAGTATCGGCGCTCACCTTTTGATAGTCAGTGCCACTGAGCGTAATTACGTAGTCGTTCGGGGCCAAAACTTGTCCACCGGCCACCGTACGGGCTCGGGACTCGGCTTCCCGGCACAACGCCGTCTCTACTTCCTGGGGCACGATCGAGCCGCCGAAGACCCGGGCGAACGCATCACCGACAGTCGACTCGAGTTTGCGTTCGATGCGGTCGACAAGACCCATGTCACCGCCCGCCTTTACTCGTTGTCGTTCGTCGTCTCGGCACGGTCGCCCGTGCTCCCGCGTGTCGCTCTGGCCACACTGCTCACAAGCATGGTATCGGCCAGGTACCCAAATGCGGGACCAACAGAACTCTGAGAATCAGATCGACGCTGGTCAGTGACCTGATCTAGATGAGGTTAAGGATTTTCTGGGGATTCCACGGACCTCCGATCGGGGCTCTGATCGCACGGTTTGGGAACCACGCGCCCGCAGTGTTACGCTGCCTCGGTCATTCGGGCGAGTGGCGGAATGGCAGACGCGCTGGCTTCAGGTGCCAGTGTCCTTCGGGACGTGGGGGTTCAAGTCCCCCTTCGCCCACAGAGAGCGGTTCAGATGGACTGCAGGCACAAAGGTCACGAACTCATTTGGGTTCGTGACCTTTGTTTTTGTTCACTTTGCGGTGGTGTCGTGGATCGACATCACGGTTCCGGAGGTTCGTTGCCCCCGGAGATGGCCTTGCTCGGTGGCACCAGGGCGTGAGCGATTGTGGTGCTAACCGTGAGGCGCTTTCCGTCGGTCGTCAGTGGCATACGGAAGTTGCGGTGTGCGAACGCAAAGGATGTCGACGTGGTCTCCAACCCGTCACTAAAGAAGATTCGGCGCTGAGCAGGGGCACGTGCGCGCTGGAGATCCATGTTCGGCACCGCGGCGGCGAGTTCGCTCAGACACCGCGGTACCTAACGAACCTCTGCCAGAGGTAGTAGAGAGATATCCAGAGGTAGTACAGAGATATTAGGTGGGGACGCCTGTTCCCCGAGGCTGCTCGGACGCTTGACGGTCGGCATGTGCGTAGCTGGTCGGGCCATGGTGTCATGATCGACCGCGTGAATCTCAGTGCGCCAGCTGGCGGTAACCATCTGCGGTCGCTGACGGCGGCGACGCTGAGCAACTGGAGTTCGGGTACACCTGAGGACGCTGACGCGATTCTGATCGACTTGACGCATGCTCGATTCATCGACCCGATGGGCCTTGCGGCTATCGCGGCTGTTGCCGAGGACGCTGCGTCTAGGGGTCTGAGGGTCGAATTCGTGGCGCCGCAGGATCAAAGCGTTCGGCGCTACGTCGCGCGGATGCACCTCGGAGAGTGTCTTGCGCAGTTCTGCGGTCGAGTTGAGCTTCCTCGCGTGAATGAATGGGATGCGAGCAGTCGTTTGTCGGAATTGCAGCGGTTCGATGTGGACAGCGGCGACGACCTCGCCGAAAGTGTGTTTCGTGCTCTTCAGGCGGCGGGCAGAAGTCAGCATGACGCGGCTTCCTTTTTCAGGGGCGTGTCCGAGGTTGTCAGTAACGTGATCGAACACAGCGGCGTGGATGGCGGATGGGCGGCAATGCAGGTGATGCCGAACAACCAGGGGCTGATCACCTTCGCGATCGCCGATGCCGGTTACGGACTGGAAAGGACATTAAGTAGGCATAACCAGGTAGATGGCCCGGTCGACGCGATGAAGAAGGCGTTCAAACGCACCATTTCTGGGACGGGTGTCCACGGTCGTGGAGCTGGGTTGGACGACCTGCTCCAGCGCGTGAAGCGGCACCGGGGCCATCTACGTGCCTGGAGCGGCGCTGCGACGGGCCGTAGTGCAGGCGGCGCGCTTACGTGTAATGGAGCAGATGCTGCTTTCCCGGGAACTGTGATCTACGCTGGGCTTAGGCCCGAGCCGAGGGAGGTGTCGACGTGACGGTTTCACTCGAAGCGCCGGCGCTCGCCGGGTCACGTCCGCGCGCTCAGCAGCTCTTGGCAAACCTGCCCCCCAATTTGTCGGGCAGTGTGGTGCAGTTGCATTGCGAGCTGTTGATTGCCGCCGCAGCCTCGTTCGCCGACGAAATCGTGCGCGAGCTTCTGGTTCTTCGTGATGCAAAGCTATTGGTGATCACCGGGGCGTCGGATCAGGAATTCATCGAGTATCTGCGTGAGCGAGCCAGCGTGCACGGTGTCGCGGATAGGCTTCAGGTCCTTTCGTAGCCACGCAGCTTCTCTGAGAGGGCGACATGCTCGTCATTGAGTTCGTGGAGTGTCGGCACCTTCCGGTCGGCGTCTAGCGGATCACGAGGTTGCCCGTACATGAGGTAGAACTCGGTCAGTCGGTCCCGGTATCTGGTTGCGGCGGCACGCAGCGAGGGAATGTGCAGCATTTCTACCGCTTGGTTGTATGCCCGCAACGACCCTTGGAGGGGCAGCAGGGTCTTGGGGTCATCTGGGGCCGATGCTGAAGTGGTCACGTACTCGGCGTAGGCCTTGTCTAACAGAGTGATTGCGGCGAGAACTCGGTCCACGCAACGTTTTCGGCGGTCCGACTCTCTGGTTTTGCGTGCCGCTAGCTGGGCGCTGAATGCACCGATCAGTGCGCCGACGAGACCGACTCCCCCGGAAACGAGCGCCGTTGCAATGTCGGCCATCTCGGCATCGTAGCGGGCTGACGAGCACTCCTCGGATTCCCCGCGCATCGGAGACGATCGATGTCGACAAATCAACGCGCGCTGCGTGTTCCAGAACAGCATCGGGCGGACGATTCAATGAGCTTGGCGTCGCCTCGCGTGACTGCGTTGTGCCAGCATCGCCGCGCAACCACCGGGCCTGTCGACGCCATCCGTACCGTTGAAACCGCGGCGACCGCGGGATTTCTCATGGCCCATGGCAGAGTGGTCGGCATCGATTTGGTATCCGAACGGTGTGGTCAGGGCAGGGCATGAAGTTTCAGACGATGCGAGCGCGGACACGTCCGCCCTGGGGTGCCCGCGACGGCGCATACTTGGAGGCCAACGGCTGGAACGATTACGGCTATTACACACTTTGGACATTGTATTTCGTGCGTAATGGCGAGACAATCCAGATCGGTACGGTAAAGATCGCCGACTTCGACGACAACGCACGGCCGCCGGTACCGAAGCAATTCGATGATCTGCCGGACCAGTTCTTTTCCCTCGGCCAAGACGAGGATTACTATGAGAGCCTCAAAGCGCTTGGTCCCGACACACGCATCGAGGTGCTGCAAGGCCTGCGCGACATCGCCCTCGACTTAGATCTCTTCCGTCGGGTGCAGGATTTGGACGTCACACAGCAATCGCTCCTGCGCTCTGTCAAAGCTATTGCAGTGCAAACGCAATTTCATCGTATCGCGATGGGCGGGGTGAAGCTCTCGCCCTATTCTTTCTCATACGTGTCGTCTGATACCGACCGTGACGGTTGGCCGACACCGCCGGCCGTTTTCGAGTTTGATGTGACCCCTCATGCGAAGCCGCGTACGAACATCCATGTTCTGATAGGCAGAAATGGCGTGGGCAAATCGTTTATGCTCAATGATATCGCGACGGCTCTTACGCGCCCGGAGTATGCAGCGGGGAGAGTGGATTTCGAACAGCAGCAGGAGAGGCTGTTAACCAACCGGTTCGCCAATGTCGTGTCGGTCACTTACAGTGCGTTCGACAGCTTCGAACCACGAAACCAGTCGGATATCAACGATGCTATGGGCTATCAATATATCGGTCTCAAGCAACCGGATTCAGCCTATATTAAAGACCACCATGCCCTCGCCGACGAATTCGGCGACAGCTTGAACAGTGTGGTTGAAATCGGTCGCCTGGAACGCTGGCGACACTATCTCGAATTTCTAGCCAGCGACACATTGTTCGCAGAGATCCTGAACCAGATGGTAGGCATCGGTGAGGTCAATATCCGCGATAGAGCGGGAGCCATATTTCGCGAGCTCAGCTCTGGACACAAGATAGTTCTATTGATCCTGACGAGGTTGGTCGAGACTGTTGAGGAAGCATCACTGGTCCTCATCGATGAACCGGAATCGCATTTGCATCCCCCACTCCTGTCTGCGTTCATGAATGCTCTGTCAGAGCTGCTGGAGGACCGTAACGGTGTCGCCATCATCGCCACACACTCGCCGGTGGTCATACAAGAGGTACCGCGCCACTGTGTGTGGAAGCTGTTGGGTACCGGCGGCGTACTCAGTCGCCAGCGCCCTGTCGGCGAAACCTACGGAGAAAATGTCGGGACACTGACTCAGGAAATCTTCGGCCTTGAGGTCACTGCTGCGGGATTCCATCGCACACTCGATGAAGCGGTGGCCAGTGGCGGGGATTTCAACCAAATTCTGAGCGACTTCAACGGCAACTTGGGAGCGGAGGCGAAGGCACTTCTGCAGTCGATGGTCTACTTCTCACGACAGTCGGAGCGCTAGGGCAGTGCTAAGCGCTGTCCGACCGGGTGTCTCAGCCCGCGAAGTATTCAACGTGTGCTGTGAAGGAATCGGAGAAGACGCCCGACGAGAGCGGCTCGTCCTTCTTGCAGACAAGGTCCAGGGGGCGGCGGTCGATTACGCGGAAGCCGGCGTGGCGGGCCAAATTCACACCCTAGAGGCACGAGCTTATGAACCGCTGGCGCCTGCCACCCGTGAGGACTTCGGATGGCTCTATACGCAACGTCTGGTCGGTAGCGCACCTGGGCGTATCTACTATGACTTGCTGCGCGATGCCAACAGGGACGGCCGCTGTGTGCTCTGCAATGTGAAACAGGCATGGACGCTCGATCATCATTTGCCCAAAGCCGAACACCCCATTTTCGCGGTGACTCCAGACAATCTGCTGCCTGCCTGCAGAGATTGCAACAGCATCAAACTTGCGAGCACGACACCGACGCTCAACGCATACTTCGACGACCTGGGGCCTGGCCCGTGGTTGAAGGTCGAGATCATCCCGACCGTTCCGTGCATACCTAAGTTTTCACTTCACGTCCAAGACACCTGGACACCCGAACTGACGGCAAGGGCAATTGCACATTTCGATCAGTTCGGCCTGAGCCAGCTTTACACCTTCCAAGCCAACCGTCTGATGTCTGGAATCCATTCGAGATTGCGCGAGATATTCGACAACGAGGGCTCCACCGGAGTGCGATCTCATCTAGAGGGCGAGGCACGTTCCTGGCAGCTCGGTGAGCCGAATGCTTGGGAAGCGGCACTATACGCAGGTTTGGCAGCGTCTGATTGGTTCTGCTCGGGTGCCCTCTTCGGCGATGGGTGAACCTCGTATGAGGTGTTGCCTCGCGGACGAACACCTTACGGATGCATCGCGTAACCCAGGCCATAGACAACTTTCACCGTCTGGCTCAGCATTCGGACAACGCGGATGGCCGAAAGGGAGTACGACGTCAGTCCACCGATGGCCTGGGCACTTGCCGCGCGGACAAACGAGGCCTGCTGCACCGAGATGTGAAGCCAGCCACCGTCATGCTCACCCATACCGACGATGACGGTGAGCAACGTGCTGCTCACTGATCTCGGGATCGCCCGCGACGTCAACGGCGCCGTGGCACTGACCGCGACCAACATGACAGCCAGAAACGGTGGCTTCTTCGAACTAGTGGAGTAGGTCAGGGCACTCCCCCACGGCGAGACGGCGAGCAGGCATCAGCTCCCCGAAGGAGGTGGTTCTGCATACCAGCCGGGCTTACCCGACCTTGCACGTGCGCGGGCTTCCATGGCCATTCTGGTATTTGGGTGTGGGCGGGGCTCCCCGAGTTGCACCAGCAGATCGATCAGAGCGCTTGATCGCACGAAGTGTGAGATGACGCCGCCAGCCGGTCCTTGCCCTCGGATGTGCCCGGCATTGATACCGACGATCTTGCCAACTCCGATGCCTTGGGAGAACGCGAACACTGGAGAACCAGACATGCCGCCCCAACTGAACGAATGGCACAAGACCGCGTTGTTGAGAACGGCGTCGCCGAATGTGGCCGGATAGCGCGGGTCGCTGGCCACAATGCCGTTGACGATGATCGGCCGGTCGTCCTTGGTTGCCGACCGGCCGCCCCCTTCGGCGGCGATAACGCCTGGGTAGCCGGCGATGAATACTTGATCACCCGGAAGCAACCTGCGCAGCTCGGCATCCGAGGCGAGCCAGTTGATGTCGAAGAATGACGGATACCAGTCGCCCCGGGCCGACCATCGTTCGGGCTGAGTGAAATTCGAGTCTGCCGATGTTTCCGAAGGTAGAGGAACCCGTATGAGTGCCAGGTCGGTGTCGGGATCAGGATGGAAGAACACTTCGGGGTTCCGATGCGTGTACGTCCACGCCTCGGTTTCGCTGTTCTGGTTGTCTGGCTGGCGGTGGCCGGACAGTTCGACTCGGTCCAATGTGCCCGGAGGCTGTTCGTCAAGGATATGGCGATTGGTGACGAAATATCGGCCTGTCTTATCCGCCCAGAGGACGAACGCGGTGCCGTGGTGAGGCTGCAGGTCACGGCCGCTAGCGCGGTTATAAAAGTGGGCGGTGATGGCACCTGCGCAATACAGGTGGCGGCGATCCACAAGGTTCTGTACTAACGCCATCGCGGGCCCTCCCTCTGAACGCAGTTGGACCCAGACCGTATCCGAATTATCGACTTGAGAGACCCAAGTACGTCCACGCACGGCTCGGGGATAAGGTCGGAGAGCTGCCTATTGGTCTCGTTACGACTAAGCCTGCGGCCTTGCCCACTGGCGGTGTTCCGTTGCTGCCGGCAATTGCGACGCTGATGGTTCGGTATCGAACTCAGAAGAAGTGCCAGAACGTAGGATCCCGCGTATGGGCAGGTGGGGTGACTGGATCGATATTCACGTGACGCGCGCCCACAAAATCGTGGCGCTGATTGTGGGCCTGATCTCGCTTATCACCTCAGCCGTCGTGGGGATCACCGTCGCAGTTAGATGGATTGGGGACGAGGAGAAATCGGAGCCCGAGCCGTGGCAAGCACAGGTGTCTGACGCTGCCTCCCCAACCGGATGGTATCCAGCGCGGCCAACATACCGACACAATGTCGCGATAGAAGGAGCGGCGCTTAATTCGGTGTCTGACAACCCAAGTTACGGCGATGAACGCAATTTCACGCGCGTACGTGACGTTACGATTGGCACCGCTTGGACTGACGACGTAACCGTTGTGGCTGGGCACGAATACCAGGTAGCGATCTATTTTCACAATGACTCGACATCAAACTCATTGAAGTATGCGTATGCGAGGATGGATATACCCCCTGTCCTACACTCAGATGGACAGAGAGACGAGAACTCCGCTTTTGGGTACGTGGGTGCATCTAATGTGCAACCATCTGAACTCAAAGACGCAATCTATTTTGTCAATAAGACAGGTGGAGACGTAGAACTTCGTTATAGGCCGGGAACCGCCCGGATCGAGACAACGGGTGCTGTGAATAACACAGCACTGAGTATCGAGGCTCTATTGAGCGAGGATGGCGTCAAGCTTGGTCTGGATGCGCTTGACGGAAATTTGCCGCCGAAGGCAGATGGCAAAATACTATTGAGCCTGGTGGCCGACCAGCCGAATTTCTGGTTCGAGAACCGCCTGCGTCTGGCCGGTACTGAGGAATGGAAGAGGAAAGTAACGGCCCCCAATGGATCCAGGGTCCAGTTTGTCCTCAGCTACAAGAATACCGGGACGACTGTCCAGAAAAACGTTGTTTTCAAATTCGACTGGAATGAGAACCTGACCTATGTACTGGGTTCTACGACGCTTAGTGCCGGTGAGAAGGTCGAAAGCCCACTGGGGGATAATATTACGCAAGGTGGGTACAATATCGGAGATTATTACCCGGGCGCAGCCGCGTATTTGAGATTTGATGCAATAATAAATGGCACTGCCTGCCAGAAGGTGAAGACTTTGGGTGCAGCTGAGACCAACAATGGCTTCAGAAGAGGACTATCAACCATCACCATCGAAGGACCTAAGTGTAGCTGACTGCCGTTAGTCCCTTCGACAACCGTTTCGGCCGGGCCGACGTAGGTTCGAATTTTGTACCGATAACAGCGACCTATGTCCCCTTGGCTGCGAGGTCGGACACGCGTCCTAGCAACCTCGAATATCGTCATACGACGATAAGGGTCCCCGCAGCTACCATGACACGTTTCAAAACGGGTTGATTCCGTCAGTGCTAACCACGATGCCGTGACCTGTGAGGTTGTTGGTGAATCGTGTGCCGGTCGAAGACGGTTCGATCGTCCATCCCAGTGTGGTGTACGTGGTGCCGTAGGCGAGTGTCGTGAAGGAGGCTGTGGTGCCCATGTCGCCGCTAGCCCACTCCCATTGGCCGTTCGCGTGGATGCGGACACCGTTGGCAGGGGAGCCGTACATCAGCGGGGTGGCGACTTCCCAGTTCACTTGGCATCCGACGAATGCGGTCATGATCTGGCAGGCTGTCTTTCCTGAGCGGGTGATGACTCCGGCGGATCCGTTGCTGGTTGGAACGCTGACAATCTTCGGTGCTGGCGGTGCGGTTGGCGTCGTGTGCGGTGGCGGTGCGGGCACTGACGGCAGAGGAGTCGCGGCAGGCGCAAGCGGCAGGCGCGGGGTCGCATCGGGCGAGCTCGTCGGTGACGATCCAGCGGCCTGCCTGGGGCCAGCTGGTGATCCCATGATGCCGATTGTCACCGCTACCGCCACGGCGGCTACTGCGACGATCACCGCGCCCACTACGGCAAGGAGGAGAGACCTGGAAAGGCCTTCGGGCACAGTCGGATTCGTTGAGGTGGGGTTGGCTTTAGCGGATGTGTCTGTCGGGGCGGACGCGGTTGTCTTCGCCGGCGTGGTTGCCGATCTAGTGGGGGCGGCCGCCTCGCGGAGTACCCCCGCGACGGAGGCGTGCTGGGTGACAGCCGATGGCGAGGGCGCTTCGGTCGGCGTTGTGGGGGAGGGTTGCTCGATGGCGGTCACGGCAGCGCGCAGGGCTTGCGCGAACAGTGTGCAACTCGGGTACCGTTCGTCGGGGACCTTTGCTAGAGCTTGTTGCAGGACCGGGTCGAGGAATGCGAACTCTGCCCGCTGGTCAACCAGGCGCCCCGGTGTGGCGTTGAGATGCCTGCTGATCACGATTGTCGGATTGGAGTGCTCGAACACCGGATGTCCGGACAACAAGTGATAGGCCGTGGCGGCCAACGCGTACTGATCGGCGCGACCGTCAAGATCGTCACCCATAAGCTGTTCGGGGGCGGCATAACTGACCGTACCGATCGTCAATCCGGTCGCGGTCAGTCCATTCGTGGTGCCGATCTCACGTCCAATGCCGAAGTCGGCGAGCAGGATCCGCCGATCCCCGTCTGTGGTGAGCAGGATGTTGGCCGGTTTGACGTCGCGATGCAGCAACCCGCGATCATGCGCGAAGTCCAAGGCGACGGCGATCGCATCGACGATGTCGGCGACCTCGCTGACCGGTAACCCGCCGGGAGAGTCTGCGAGCAAGCGTGCGGCGTCGGTGCCCTCGACGTAATCCATCGACAACCAGAGTCGGTTGTCGCACTCACCACGATCGTGGACACCGACAATGTATGGATGCCACAGGGACGCCGAGAGGTCGGCTTCACGCCTAAAGCGTTCGATGAACTCGGAATCCTCCGACAGTTGCGATGAGAGCACCTTGATCGCATCTTGGCGTGACAACCGCGGGTGATCTGCCAGGTACACCTCGCCCATGCCGCCAGCGCCAAGCGCCCGAACTATCCGATACCCAGCGAACACCTCACCCGGTTTTAGCATGGTGGTCTGCCCGAATCCATGGCGACCACGGCTATGTTAGACACCGTTGCCTCCTGCAAGTTCACTGTGAGTCGGAAAACAGTATCCGACGCTGACGACAATTCGACCAGCAACGGCAGCCAGACGGTCATCGGTTGCTCTCATCGTCGGATTCCGCCGAAGATGCACGGGTTTGTTTGAAACCGGGCCGACCTGGCGTTGGCTCTGATCACTGTGTCCAAGAACTGCGGGTGTCATGAAGGCTCGACTGCGCCCAGCAATGTCTACGCACAGGAGACGTTCGGAACGGTGTCGGCTCCGGTCGAAAAGTGAGCAGGTAGTTCCGGTTGAAAAGTGAGCACCCTTCGATTGGAGAGTGATCA
>NZ_MBEJ01000034.1 GCF_001953975.1 Mycobacterium sp. NS-7484 | reverse complement strand
ACTCCAGTCACCAAGCGCGCACGTTCACGTGAGGCAACGAACCGCCCTTCGCGCGCATCTTGACATGAGGCAACTTGATGACACTGTCAGGGGTCTACGGCTCGGCATACTGATTGGCCGCGGTCCTGGATAAGGACCGCGGCCGCTCAGGGGGACCTTCCCTTGTGGGGAAGTCTGTTACAGCAATCCGAGCAGTTTCAGATCGCTGATGTACTTGACGATGACCTCGCGGGTGACATGCGGGATGTCCTTGTCCGGACCGATCTTCGCCTCCTGCACTGCGGCACGGAACACGTCGGTCGGGGCCATCGCACCGTTCACCGGCATCCCGGGCTGCTGGTAGTTGTGCAGCAGCGGCAGCAGCGAGGCCTGACGTTGCCTGTCGGACAACGCCCGCAACGTGGTCTCGAAGCGGGACAACCAGTCCTGGTAGTCCGCGACCCGCTGGATCGGGTAGCCGGCCTCGATGAGCCAGTCGACGAACTCGTCCATGCCGAGGCCGTCGTCGTGCGGGTTCATCACGTGGTACGTCTCGAAGCCGTCCTGGACATGGGCGCCCAGGGTGGAGATGGCCTCGGCGATGAACTCGACGGGCAAGCCGTCGTAGTGCGAGCGCTGCCGCTCACCGTGCGCATCGAGCTGGTTGAAGGACTTCGGCGCGACACCGGTGGCGACGAGGCTGAACATCATGCGGGTGAACATGTCCGGCAGGTTCAACTGCCCGGCATAGGTGGTGTCGGCCAGGATCATGTCGCAGCGGAACACCGTCACCGGCAGGCCGGCCAGATCGTGCGCCTCACGTAGCAGAACCTCACCGGCCCACTTGCTGTTGCCGTAGCCGTTGGCGTAGCTGTCGTCGACCCGCCGCGTCGCGCTGATCTCGCGGATGTCGGCATCCTCCACGAACTTTCCGGGCTCGATGCCCCCACCCACACCGATCGTCGACACGTACGCGAACGGCTTGATCCGCGTGGTGAGTGCGATCCGGATGAGCTCGGCAGTACCAAGCGCGTTGGGGCCGAACAGCTCGCTGTACGGCAGCACGTGGTTGACCAGTGCGGCCGGGTCGACGATGAAATCGACCGTGTCGGCCAGGCGCTGCCACGTCGCCGGGTCGAGGCCGAGATCGGCCTCGCCCTTGTCGCCGGCGATCACTTCGAGATGGTCGGCGGCCAGCTCACGATAGTGCGCCAACAACTTCGGATCACCGCTGTCGAAGGTCTTGTCGAGCCGGGCGCGGGCTTCCTCGTCGGACTTGGCCCGCACCAGGCAGATGACCTTGCCGTCGACCAGATCCATGCGCTCCAGCCACTCCAGGGCCAGATAGCGGCCCAGGAAACCGGTTGCGCCAGTGAGCAGTACGGTGCGGATCTCATTGACCGGGCCCGGCAGGCTCGGTGCGGCAGCCAACGTCGCGGCGTCGATGAACTTGTCCAGCGTGAGATCGGACGCGTGGACCTCGGTCGCGTTGCGACCGTGCACCGAGGTGAAGGTCGGCCGCAGATTGGTACCGGAGCGCTGTGCCTCGATGTACTCGGCGATGGTCCGAAGATCCGACGCCGGGCTGACGATCGCCGACACGGGCACCTCGACGTCGAAGATCTCCTGAAGGAGATTTCCGAAGGTCAAGGCGGACAACGAGTCTCCACCCAGATCGGTGAAGTGGGCTTCGGGCGCCAGATCGGAGGACGCGGCACCCAGTAGGGCGCCGGCCGCGCGGCTCACGGTGTCGAGCACTGGGGCCTGCGCGCCGTTGCGCCGCAACTCGCTCAGCTCGTTGGCCTGACCCTCTGCCAGGTCGGTGTAGAGCTGCTCCAACCGCTCACCGTAGTGAGCCTTCAGGTTCGGGCGGGCCAGCTTGCGGATGCCGGTCAGCAGGCCGTTCTCCAGGCTGAAAGGCGTTGTCTCCACGAGGAAATCGCGCGGAACTTCGTAGGACTGCAAGCCGGCGGCGCGAGCGGCGTCCTGCAGGGAGTCACTGATCTCCTGCTTCGACACGGTCGGATCGGTCGGCACCACGACGGCCAGCAGATACGAGCGGGCGCTGTTGCCGTAGATGAAGATCTGCCGCACCAGCGGGCTGTCGCCGAACACCGCTTCCAGCTTGGACACGGTGACGAACTCGCCCTGCGAGAGCTTGAGCACGTTGTTGCGCCGGTCGAGGTACTCGACGTGATCGGGACCGAGCTCGGCGACGATGTCACCGGTGCGGTAGTACCCGTCTTCGTCGAACATCTCGGCGGTGATCTCGGGGCGCTTGTAGTACCCGGGGAACATCTGCTCGGACTTCACCAGCAGCTCACCGCGCGGGTGCGGCCGGTCGGTGCGGAAGTAGCCCAGGTCCGGCACGTCGACCAACTTGTAGTCGATCACCGGCGGACGCTGGATGTGGCCGTCGACGAAGACCGAACCAGCTTCGGTCGAGCCGTAGCCCTCCAGCAGGTGCATGTCGAGGAGGCGCTCCACCCAGGCCTTCATCTCGGCCGAGATTGGCGCGGAACCGGTCATCGCGGAGACGAACCGCCCGCCCAGCAGGTCCTCGCGGACCTCGGTGAGCACCCGGTCTTCGGCGGCGGCCCCCTCTCCCACGGAACGGTCGAGACGGCTCTGGTACTCCTGAAACAGCATGTCCCAGATGCGCGGCACAAAGCTCAGCTGCGTGGGCCGTACCAGGGCGAGGTCGTCCAGGAAGGTCGAAAGATCGCTGCGCGCAGCGAAATATGCCGTGCCGCCCGAGCTGAGCGTGCCGATCAGGATGCCGCGGCCCATGACGTGGCTCATCGGCATGAAGTTCAGGGTGATCGCGGGAAGGACGGCCTGGTTTTCATCCCAGGTGGCCTTCGACGCGAGCTGCCACATGTTGGCGACCTTGCTCTCCGGGTACATCGCGCCCTTAGGGGTGCCGGTGCTTCCGGAGGTGTAGATCAGCATGGCCAGCGGGTCGGGCTGACCCGGGGTGTACAGCGGCGCGTCGGCCAGTGAGCGTCCGCGGTCCAGCACGTCGGCCAGCGGTTCGACGATGACGCCGGTATCGGCCAGCGCCGTCTTGGCGGCGTCGAAGGCCTCACGCTGAGCATCAACTTGCGGGCGGTAGTCGAACACCACCAGGCGACGGGGAGCGGGACCAGAGCGCACCAATTCGACTGCGTCGTCGAGGAAGTCGATGCTTGCCGCGATCACGGTCGGTTCGGTCTCGGCGACGATGGGTCGCAGGGTGGTGACGGGAGCGCTGGTCTGCAGCGGGACCGACACGGCGCCGAGTTCGATGAGCGCGGTGTCGATCGTGGTGTAGTCGACGCTGGTGAAGCCGAGGATGGCGACGCGGTCGCCGGGCTTGACCGGGTGGTTGTGCCAGGCGTTGGTCACGGCCTGAATGCGGTCGCCCAGCTGGCGGTAGGTGATGGTGTCGAAGTGGGGGAGCAGCTGGGCCGAGGTGCGGCCGGCGGCGTCGGTGACGTATTCGACAGCGCGCTGTCCCAGTGCGGGGCGGTCGGCGTAGCCGGCGAGCACCCCTTTGACGATGGCGGGTAACCGGAGGTCGGGTTGAGCGACGGCGGTGTTGACGGCGTCGCTGGGACGGGCCTCGGTGAACTGCGGGTCGGTGTCATACAACGTGGCGATCCGGCGTTGCAGCCGGTCTTCGCGGGTTTCGGTGGTCATATCGGTCCCCTGAGCAAATCAAAATAACTATGGTCGGCACGTTGTTCGCGCCTACTCATTACTACGTTAGTAAAACTAATTATATTTCGAGATGCCAGCTCAGACGTTGCGAGATGCGTCACGCCCGACGCCGCCCGCCTCACTCCGGTGTGGGGCGGGCGGCGTGGCGGCTAGAGCAGGCCCAGCTGCTGCAGGTCGGTGATGTACTTGACGATCACCACC
Source organism: Mycobacterium sp. NS-7484 (assembly GCF_001953975.1). GTDB lineage: Bacteria > Actinomycetota > Actinomycetes > Mycobacteriales > Mycobacteriaceae > Mycobacterium. Next base: position 36,095 of record NZ_MBEJ01000034.1, on the reverse strand, counting down.
GGGCTGACATGGGGGATGTCCTTGTCCGGCCCGATCTTGGCTTCCTGCACCGCGGCCCGGAAGTGGTCGGTCGGGGCCAGGGCGCCCCGCATCGGCCGCTCGGGTTGTTGGTAGTTGTGCAGCAAGGGCAGCAGTGAAGCCTGGCGCTGCTTGTCCGGCAGGGCGCGCAGGGTGCTCTCGAAGCGCTGGATCCACTGGCCGTAGTCGGCGATGCGCTCGATCGCGTAGCCGGCCTCGATCAACCAGTCGACGAACTCGTCCATGCCGAGGCCGTCGTCGTAAGGGTTCATCACGTGGTAGGTCTCGAAGCTCTCCACGGACTGCCCGCCGAGCGTCGAGACCGACTCGGCGATGAACTCCACCGGAAGCCCGTCGTAATGCGAGCGCTGGCGGTTGCCGTCGGAATCGAGTTCGTAGAACGACTTCGGCGCGATACCGCTGGCGACGAGGCTGAACATCATGCGAGTGAACATGTCCGGCAGGTTCAGCTGACCCGAGTACGTGGTGTCGGCCAGGATCATGTCGCAGCGGAACACCGCCACCGGCAGACCACACAGATCGTTGGCCTCGCGTAGCAGCACCTCACCGGCCCACTTGCTGTTGCCGTAACCGTTGGCGTAGCCGTCGTTGATCTGGCGGACCGCGCTCATCTGGCGGACATCGACGTTCTCGACGAACTTCCCGGGCTCGATCTGATCGCCCACGCCGATGGTCGACACGTAGGTGTACGGCTTGATCTTCGTGGTGAGCGCAATCTTGATCAGCTCGGCGGTGCCCAGCGCGTTGGGGCCGAACAGCTCGCTGTAGGGCAGCACGTGGTTGACCAGGGCCGCCGGGTCGACGATCAGGTCGACCTCGTCGGCCAGTCGCTGCCAGGTCGGCTGATCCAGGCCGAGGTTTTCCTCGCCCTTGTCACCGGCGATCACTTCGAGGTGGTCGGCCAGATCCTGGTAGTGCGCAAGGAGTTTCGCGTCGCCGCTATGGAAGGTGGCGTCGAGCCGGGCCCGGGCCTCCTCGTCGGACTTGGCGCGCACCAGGGCGATAACCTTGCCGTCGACGAGGTCCATGCGCTCCAGCCATTCCAGCGCCAGGTAGCGGCCCAAAAAGCCGGTGGCGCCGGTCAGCAGCACGGTCCGCACCTCGGCCGGAGCCTTGGGCAGGTTCGGCGCGGCGGCCAGGGTGCCGGCGTCGAGGAACTTGTCCAGGGTCAGATCGGCGGCGCGGACCTCGGTGGCGTCCCGTCCGTGCACCGAGGCGAAGGTCGGCCGCTTCGAACCGCTCAGCTGCGTCGCGATGTAGTCGGCGATGCCGGCCAGATCGGTGGCCGGGCTGACGATCACGCCCACCGGCACGTCGACGTCGAAGATCTCCCGGAGCAGATTGCCGAAGGTTAAGGCGGACAACGAGTCTCCACCGAGATCGGTGAAATGGGCGTCGGGCGCCAGGTCGGCCGATGCGGCGCCCAACAGGGCGCCGGCGGCCCGGCTGACGGTCTCCAGAACCGGGGCGTCACCGGCCCGCAAGGCACGCAGCGCCCGCAGTTCACCGGCCTGTGTCTCGGCGAGGTCGGCGTAGAGCGCTTCGAGTCGATCGCCGTAGTGCGCCTTCAACTTTGGCCAGGCCAGCTTGCGGATGCCGGTCAGCAATCCGTTCTCCAGGCTGAAAGGCGTTGTCTCCACGATGAAATCACGAGGGATTTCGTAACTTTGCAGATCGGCCTCGCGAGCGACCTCCTGCAGGGATTCGGCGATCGCCTCTTTCGACACATCTGCGTCGGTGGGCACCACGACGGCCAGCAGATACGGCTGTGCGCTGTTGCCGTAGACGTAGATCTGTTGCACCAGAGGGCTGTTGCCGAAGACCGCTTCCAACTTTGCCAACGTGACGAACTCGCCCTGGGCGAGCTTGAGCACGTTGTTGCGGCGGTCGACGTAGCGGAGCTGGTCCGGGCTGATCTCGGCGACGACGTCGCCGGTCCGGTAGAAGCCGTCCTCGTCGAACACCGAGGCGGTGACCTCGGGACGCTTGTAGTAGCCGGGGAACAGGTTCTCGGTCTTGAGTAGCAGCTCGCCGCGTGGGTGGGGCTGATCGGTGCTGAAGTATCCCAGGTCTGGAACGTCGACCAGCTTGTAGTCGATCACCGGCGGGCGTTGGATCACGCCGTCGAACAGTGCCATCCCGGCCTCGGTCGAGCCGTAGCCCTCCAGCAGGTGGATCCCGAGCAATTCTTCGACCCAGGCTTTGAGCTCGGCAGAGATGGGTGCCGATCCGGTCATCGCGGTGATGAACCGGCCGCCGAGCACGTTTTGCCGAACCTCGGCGAGCACTTCGGCCTCGATCGCGGCCTGGTCCTGATCGCCGTCGGCCAGGAGCTGATCGACCCGGCTCTGGAACTCGCCGTGGATCATCTCCCACACGCGCGGAACGAAGTTCAGCTCGGTAGGACGCGTGAGCGCGAGGTCTTCCAGCAGCGTGGACAGATCGCTGCGCGCGGCGAAGTAGCAGGTGCCGCCCGCGGCCAGCGACGCGTAGAGGATGCCGCGGCCCATCACGTGGCTCATCGGCATGAAGCTGAGGTTGATCGACGAACTGCTCGGCCCGAACCAGGCCTTGCTGTTGCGTCGCCAGAACTTCGCCACCGCGCTCTGCAGGTACATCGCGCCTTTCGGCGCCCCGGTGCTTCCGGAGGTGTAGATCAGCAACGCCAGCGGGTCGGTGTCGTCGGCCTCCGGGGTCGGCGCGGCGGGCAGCTCGCGGCCCCGGTTCAGCAGGTCGGTCAGGGTCTCGACGGCGGTGCCCGCCGCCTGAAGTCGGTCGGTGGCCGATGCCAGGGCGTCGCGATGATCGTCGACCTTGGCGTGGTAGTCGAAGACAACCACTGTGGCCGGAGCATGGGCGGTCGACGCCAGCTCGACGGCGTCGGCGAGGTGGTCGGCACTCGCGGCGATCACCTTGGGCTCGGTCTCGGCAACGATCGGGGCGAGCGCCTCGGGCGAAGAACTGGTCTGCAGGGGGACCGAGACGGCACCGAGCTGACCCAGCGCGGTGTCGATCACCGTGTAGTCGGCGCTGGTGAAGCCGAGGACGGCGACGCGGTCACCGGCGGCCACGCCGGAATCGTGCAAGGCAGCCGCCAGCGAGCGGACGCGCTCCCAGAGCTCGCCGTAGCTGATGGTGTCGAATCGGGGGAGGAGGCGAGCCGTGGTGCGGCCGGTGGCGGGCTCGACGACGAAGTCGAGTGCGCGCTCGCCGAGTGCCGGCCGCTCGGCGTAGCCCTGCAGCACGGTCTTGACGATCTCGGGCAACCGCAGCCCCGGGGCGTCGACGGCGGCGGTGACGGCGTCGCTGGGGATCGCGGCGGCAAACTGCGGGTCATCGGCGGTCAGGCCGGCGATACGGCTCGCCAAGTGCTCGTCGTGGGTATCAAAAGGCATCAAAAATTCCCTCTTTGCGGATAGCTGAAATAGGCACCGGCGCGACGTTGCGCTATCGAACTACTACGTTAGTGAAGCTAAACTTATTTCCGGAAAACCAGCTCCGCAGCTGTCAATGTGCTGTGAGTTCGGGCCGTTCCGGTCCGCGGGTCAGCAATGTGAAGCTAGGCGACCGCGGATGCGTACGTCTGTTGTCTTCGGGGTACCCGCAGGGGTGTCAAAGGAGGCATCATGACCGAATTCGATAACCGCGGCTCTCGCCTGAGGATGCGACGCAGCCGTGGCGCCGCCAGCGGCCTGTTGCTGGTTCTGCTGGGGCTCTGGGGTGCGTTGATCCCCTTCATCGGGCCGTACTTCGACTTTGCCTTCACCCCGGACCAACCGTGGGTGTGGACGTCGGCGCGCGGCTGGTTGGAAGTGCTTCCGGGCGCGGTGACCGCGCTGGGTGGCCTGCTCCTGCTGGTGTCGGGTAACCGGGCCACGGCGCATTTCGGGGCCTGGCTGGCCGTTCTGGGCGGAGCGTGGTTCGTGATCGGCCGCGCGCTGGCAGGACCGTTGGGCATCGGCGACGCCGGAATGCCGATCGCCGTGACCGACGCCAAGCGCGTGTCGCTGGAACTGGCCTACTTCTCCGGTCTCGGTGCGCTCATCGTGTTGCTGGGGGCCATGGCGGTCGGCCGGTTGTCGGTGCGCAGTGTCCGTGACGTCGAGTACGCGCGTCGCCCCGTTGCCACGACGACGGCGACGGCCGAACCCGTCGCGGTAGCCGACGCACAGCCGACCGAGGTCATGCCCGCGGGGCGCGAGCGTCGGCAGTGGGGTGGGATGTTCGGCCGTCGTCACACCCACGCGCACTAGCTGTTCCTCAGAGATCGCGCAGGATCAGCTCGAGCACGTCGAGCCCCTCGATGAGCAGCTCGTCGCTGATCGTCAACGGCGGTAGGAAGCGCAGCACGTTGCCGTACGTGCCGCAGGACAACACGATCACCCCCGCCCGGTGGGCGCCGGCGCACAGCGCTTTGGTCAGCTCCGGGTCGGGGGTGATGGTGCCGGGTTCGACGAGTTCGACGGCGATCATCGCGCCACGGCCGCGTACGTCGCCGATCCGGTCGTCCTCGGCTTGCAATCGGCCGAGGCGGTCCTTCATCAGCGTTTCGATCTCCCGGGCACGGGAGATCAGGCCGTCGGCCTCGATGGTTGCGATGGTGGCCAGTGCCGCAGCGCACGCGATCGGATTGCCGCCGTAGGTGCCGCCGAGGCCTGATACATGAGGGGCGTCCATGATCTCGGCGCGACCGGTCACCGCGGACAGCGGCAGACCGTCGGCGATGCCCTTCGCGGTGACGATCAGGTCGGGGTCGATGCCCTCGTGTTCGCAGGCGAACATCGCGCCGGTGCGGGCGAATCCGGTCTGCACTTCGTCGGCGATGAACACCACGCCGTTGTCGCGGCACCAGCCCAGCAGGGCGGGCAGGAAGCCCTCGGCCGGGACGATGAATCCACCTTCGCCCTGGATGGGCTCGATGATGACGGCCGCCAGATTGTCCGCGCCGATCTGTTTTTCCATCACGTCGATGGCCCGCTTGGCAGCCAGCGCACCGTCGGTGGCCAGTTCCTTGCCGAACTCGGCGTCGCGGAACGGATAGGACAACGGCGCCCGGTAGATGTCGGGTGCGAAGGGACCGAACCCGTGTTTGTAGGGCATGGCTTTGGCGGTCAGCGCCATCGTGAGGTTCGTGCGTCCGTGATAGGCGTGGTCGAACGCGACGACCGCCGATCGGTGGGTGTGGGAGCGGGCGATCTTGACGGCGTTCTCTACCGCCTCGGACCCCGAGTTGAACAATGCCGACCGCTTCTCACCCCGGACCGGGGTCAGCCGGTTGAGATGTTCACAGACCGCCACATACTCCTCGTAGGGCGTCACCATGAAACAGGTGTGGGTGAACTCGGCGGCCTGTGCGGCGACCGCCTCGACCACCCGCGGCGAGGAATTGCCGACCGTGGTGACGGCGATGCCGGAGCCCAGGTCGATGAGTCGGTTGCCGTCGACGTCCTCGACGATGCCGCCGCCGGCCCGGGCGGCATAGACAGGCATGGTGTTGCCGACACCGCGCGCCACCGCGGTCGCTTTGCGATCGATCAGGGCCTGGGATTTCGGGCCGGGAATCGCTGTGGCGAGGTGACGGCTCTGCTCGGGATGGCTCAACACGGCCTCCTGATACTCCATCGGCGGTGCCGGAACGAGTGTGTCGAGCCTAGTCGTCAGCGCCCCTGATCGGCGGCGAATGGGGTGGCCCGGGTGGGCGGCGGTATCGTGGCCTCGGTCGCCCTGACTTCTGACCCGACACGAAAGACATTGTTGACATGGATCTCGTCATTTTCCTGCCCCTGCTGATCGTCATGGGCGCGTTTATGTTCTTTGCGTCGCGTCGTCAGCGTAAGGCCATGCAGGCAACCATCGACCTGCACAATTCGCTGCAAATCGGCGATCGCATCCACACCACCTCAGGCCTGCAGGGCACGATCACCGGGATCACCGACGACAACATCGAGCTGGAGATCGCCCCCGGCGTCATCACCACCTGGATGAAGCTCGCGGTGCGCGACCGCATCGAGGACGACACCGAGGATGACGGCGAGTCGGGCGCGACCGAATTGACCGAGAGCAACGGTGTCACCGACACCGACGGTCTCAAGAAAGACTGACAGCTGAGCACCCAGGCCAAGCACGTACCCTTTGCGGTGCTGACGAACTGATCTCGAGGAGACCCTAGCAACGTGGCATCGTCTTCGGCGCCGGTGCATCCTGCCCGCTACCTGACGCTTTTCCTGGTCCTTCTGATCGGCGTTTATCTGCTGGTGTTCCTCACCGGCGACAAGCAGGCCAAGCCCAAACTGGGAATCGATCTGCAGGGCGGTACCCGGGTGACGCTCACCGCGCGCACCCCGGACGGCTCAACGCCCACCAGAGAGGCCCTCAACCAGGCTCAACAGATCATCAGTGCCCGCGTCGACGGTCTCGGCGTGTCGGGCTCGGAAGTCGTCATCGACGGCGACAACCTGGTGATCACCGTTCCCGGTAACGACGGCAACGAGGCACGCAACCTCGGGCAGACCGCGCGGCTGTACATCCGGCCCGTCGCGCGCGCGATACCTGTCCAGCAGCTCAAGCAGCTCGCCGGGGAAGGCGGCGCGCCGGGATCCGGTGCGCCGGCGGCACCTGGTGCGCCGGGCGCTGCGCCTGGGCTTCCCGGTGCCCCGGCCGAAGCGCCCGTGGTACCGCCGGCCGAAGCGCCCGCCGCCCCGCCGGCAGGATAGCCGGCTCCCGCGCCGCAGCCGCGGCCCTACCCGCAGGATCCGGCGCCGACGCCGACTGAGCCGGCCCCTGCCCCGGCACCCGGTGAGCCCGCCCCGGCTCCGGCGCCCCCGGCCCAGCCTGACGAAGCCCAGACCCGGGCTGCGTTGATCACGCTTGCGAAGACGATTCGCCAGAGCACCAACCCCATGATGCAAATTCAGGCGATCATGGAGCGAGCCCAGAACTGCGACAAGGACGACGTGCTGGCCGGCAACGACGATCCGAAGTTGCCGCTCGTGACGTGCTCCACGGACGGGCAGACGGTCTATCTGCTGAGCCCCTCGATCATGAGCGGTGAGGAGATCGCCGACGCCACCTCCGGCCTGAACCAGCAGCAGGGCCAGTACGTCGTCGACGTCACCTTCAAGAGCGGCGGAGCCAAGATCTGGTCGGACTTCACCGCGGCGAACGTGGGTACGCAGACTGCGTTCACGCTCGACTCGCAGGTGGTCAGCGCGCCGGAGATCCGTGAGCCCATCCCGGGTGGGAACACCCAGATCACCGGTCAGTTCAATTCGGACACCGCCAAGGAACTGGCGAACGTGCTCAAGTACGGCTCGCTGCCGCTGTCGTTCGAATCCTCAGAGGCCGAGACGGTTTCGGCCACTCTCGGTCTGTCCTCGCTTCGGGCCGGCCTGATCGCCGGCGCCGTCGGTCTGGCCGCGGTGCTGCTGTACTCGCTGCTGTACTACCGCGTGCTGGGCCTGCTGGTGGCGCTGTCGCTGGTCGCCGCCGGCGCCATGGTCTTCGCCATCCTGGTGTTGCTCGGCAGGTATATCGGCTACACGCTGGACCTGGCCGGCATCGCCGGTCTGATCATCGGTATCGGTACCACTGCAGACTCGTTCGTGGTGTTCTTCGAACGCATCAAGGACGAGATCCGTGAGGGCCGATCCTTCCGATCGGCGGTACCCCGAGGTTGGGCGCGGGCCCGCAAGACGATCGTGTCCGGCAACGCCGTGACGTTCCTGGCCGCCGCGGTGCTCTACGCACTGGCCATCGGTCAGGTCAAGGGCTTCGCATTCACCTTGGGGCTGACCACCATCCTCGATGTCGTGGTGGTGTTCCTGGTGACCTGGCCGCTGGTCTACCTGGCGTCCAAGTCCCCGACGATGGCCAAACCTGCCCTCAACGGTCTCGGTGCGGTCCAACAGATCGCGCGGGAACGGCGGGCGGCTTCGCATGCGACTGCGGGACGGGGATAGCACATGGCTACAGAGAACAAGACCTCGGAGAACAAGACCTCTGAGGACACCACCGCCGAGGACGTCACGGACACCGCAGTGGAGGCGCCCAGCCTCGAATCAACGTCGGCTGCGCTGCCCAAACATGGGTTCTTCGTCCGGCTCTACACGGGTACCGGAGCCTTCGAGGTCATCGGTCGCCGCAAGCTGTGGTACCTGGTCAGCGGCATCATCGTGGCGATCGCGATCGCCAGCATGGTGCTGCGCGGGTTCACCTTCGGCATCGATTTCGAAGGCGGGACCAAGGTCTCGATGCCATCGGCCGGTTCTGCCGGAACCGTGACGGTCCAACAGGTCGAAGACGTCTTCAACAAGACCCTCAACCGGGCACCTGAATCCGTCGTCCTCGTCGGCAGCGGCGCCTCGGCGACCGTGCAGATCCGCTCGGAAACGTTGACCAACGACGAGACCGAGAAGCTGCGCACCGCGCTGTTCGACGCGTTCCAGCCCAAGGGCACCGACGGCCAGCCGAGCAAGCAGGTGATCAGCGACTCCGCGGTGTCGGAGACCTGGGGCGGCCAGATCACCCAGAAGGCCTTGATCGCCCTGGTGATCTTCCTGGTGCTGGCTTCCATCTACATCGCCTGGCGCTATGAGCGCTACATGGCGATCGCGGCGATGGCCACCCTGGTGTTCGACCTGATCGTGACGGCCGGGGTCTACTCGCTGGTCGGCTTCGAGGTCACCCCGGCCACCGTGATCGGTCTGCTGACGATCCTGGGCTTCTCGCTGTACGACACCGTGATCGTGTTCGACAAGGTCGAGGAGAACACCCACGGCTTCGAGCACACGACCCGGCGGACCTTTGCCGAGCAGGCCAACCTCGCGGTGAACCAGACCTTCATGCGCTCGATCAACACCAGCCTCATCTCGGTGCTGCCGATCATCGCGCTGATGGTGGTCGCCGTGTGGCTGCTTGGCGTCGGCACGCTCATGGATCTGGCGTTGGTTCAGCTGGTCGGCGTCATCGTCGGTACGTACTCGTCGATCTACTTCGCCACGCCGCTACTGGTGACGCTGCGCGAGCGGACCGAACTGGTGCGCAAGCACACCCAGAAGGTGCTCAACCGTCGCGAGAAGGGCGCCAAGGCGTCGACCGGCGGCAAGGACGCCGTCGACGTGGAACCCAGCGAGACCGAGACGGTGTCGGCCGCGGTGGCGGTCGAACCCGCGCCGGACAAGCCGGCACCCGGCGCGCGTCCGGCCTCGCGGACCGGTCGTCCGTCGGGCAAGCGGAACACTCGGCGGTAAACCCGATGGTGCAGTGGCGAGCCCGGGCCCGGACGGTGGCGGCGGCGACGCTGGCCCTTGTCGTCGGTTCGGGGCTGGCGGCATGCTCGGGCAGTTCGGCTGACGAGATCGACTATGCCGTCGACGGCACACTGACCACCTACAACACCAACACCGTGGCCGGGGCAGCCTCGGCCGGCCCCCAGGCGTTCGCCCGTGCGCTGACCGGTTTCGCCTATCACGGCCCAGAGGGGCAGGTGGTCGCCGACAACGACTTCGGTTCGGTGTCGGTCGTGGGCCGGGCTCCGCTGGTGCTGGACTACGTGATCAGCGACAAAGCGGTCTATTCCGACGGCAAGCCGATCACGTGTGACGACATGGTGCTCGCCTGGGGCGCGCAATCGGGCCGGTTCCCGGGGTTCGACGCCGCCAGCCGGGCGGGCTACCGCGACATCGGTTCGGTGGAGTGTGCGCCCGGCCAGAAACGGGCCAGGGTGTCGTTCGCCCAGGACCGCGGCTTCCTCGACTACGGGCACCTGTTCGCGGCGACCTCCCTGATGCCCGCCCACGTCATCGCCGACGAACTGGGGCTCGGTGACGGGGGAGTGACGACTGCGCTGCAGACCGGTGACCAGCCCACCATCGCCAAGATCGCCGAGTCGTGGAACACCGTCTGGGACCTCAAGCCCGACCTGGATCTCAAACGGTTCCCGTCCTCGGGGCCCTACCGGATCGACTCGGTGTCCGAGGACGGTGCGGTGGTTCTGGTGGCCAACGACAAATGGTGGGGGACCCCGCCGATCACCAACCGGATCGAGGTGTGGCCGCGCGGAGCCGACATCCAGGAGCGGGTCAACGAAGGCGCCTACGACGTCGTCGACATCGAGTCCGGATCGTCGGGCGTGCTCAACCTGCCCGACGACTACGTCAGCATGGAAAGCCCCTCGGCCGGGGTCGAGCAGTTGATCTTCGCGCCGGCCGGTCCGTTGGCCGCGCCGCCCGCGCGCCGGGCTGTGGCACTGTGCACGCCCCGTGACGTGATCGCCCGCAACGCCGGGGCCCCGATCGTCAACTCGCGGCTCAGCCCGGTCGCCGACGACGCGTTCAGCGCGGCCGAAAACACCGGAGAAGCCGGACAATTCGCCGTGGCCAATCCCGGTGCGGCCCGTGCCGCGCTCAACAACAAGCCGCTGACCGTGCGCATCGGCTACCAGACACCCAACGCCAGGCTGGCGGCCACGGTCGGTGCCATCGCGAAATCGTGCGCCGCGGCGGGTATCAAGGTCGAGGACGTCGCGTCGGCCACGGCCGGTCCGGTGACGTTGCGCAACAACGAATTCGACGCGTTGCTGGCCGGCACCGGCGGCGCCGCGGGCAGCGGATCGTCGGGTTCCTCGGCGATCGACGCCTACGCCTTCCACTCCGGCAACGGCAACAACCTGCCGAACTACGTCAACGAGCGGATCGACGGCATCATCGACGCGCAGGCCGTCACGACCGATCCGAAGGAACTGGCCCGGTTGGTGGGAGAGGGTGCGCCGATCCTGTGGGGCGACATGCCGACCCTGCCGCTGTACCGCCAGCAGCGCACCGTGCTGACGTCGAACAAGATGTACGCCGTGAGCAACAATCCGACCAGATGGGGCGCAGGCTGGAACATGGACCGCTGGAAACTGTCGACATGAGCACGTCCGGCGACGTCTCGCGGCTGATCGAGACCCTGATCCGCGAAGTTCCCGACTTCCCCGAACCCGGCGTCCAGTTCAAGGATCTGACCCCGCTGCTGGCCGATGCCAAGGGCCTGGCCGCGGTCACCGACGCGTTGGCCGCGACGGCCGCCGAAGCCGATCTGGTGGCCGGTTTGGATGCTCGGGGTTTTCTGTTGGGCGCGGCCGTGGCCACCAGGCTCGGCACCGGGGTGCTGGCCGTGCGCAAGGGCGGCAAGCTGCCGCCGCCGGTGCACAGTGCGACCTATCAACTGGAATACGGCACGGCGACCCTGGAGATCCCGGCCGACGGAATTGACATCACCGGACGCAACGTTGTGATCGTCGACGACGTCCTGGCCACCGGCGGGACGCTGGCCGCGGCGACGCGGCTGTTGTCCGACGGCGGGGCCAACGTTCTGGGCGCGGCCGTAGTGTTGGAGCTCACGGCTCTGAACGGCCGGGCTGCCGTGGCGCCGCTGCGGGTGAGCAGTTTGCATACGGTGTGAGGGATATCCTCGAATTCTGAATGCTTGCGGGAGGTGACGATGGCCGGCGATACGGGTACGGACGCGGGTACGGGCCAGGCGGTGCAGTCGCCTCCCACTCTGCCGGTGTCCACTTCGCCGGCGACGGCGTCGCCGGAGGCCGCCAAGACCAGCGCCTCGCGTCGGGTGCGCGCGCGCCTGGCCCGCCGCATGACCGCGCAGCGCAGTGCGGTCAACCCGGTCCTCGAGCCGCTCGTCGCGGTCCATCGTGAGATTTACCCCAAGGCCGATCTGCAGTTGCTGCAGCGCGCCTACGACGTTGCCGAGCAGCGCCACTCCGACCAACTGCGCAAGTCCGGCGATCCCTACATCACCCATCCGCTGGCGGTGGCCAACATCCTGGCCGAGCTCGGCATGGACACCACCACGCTCGTCGCGGCTCTTTTGCACGACACGGTGGAGGACACCGGGTACACTCTGGAGGCGCTGACCGCCGAGTTCGGCGCCGAGGTGGGCCATCTCGTCGACGGCGTGACCAAGCTGGACAAGGTGGTGCTCGGCTCGGCGGCCGAGGGCGAGACGATCCGCAAGATGATCATCGCCATGGCCCGCGATCCCCGGGTGCTGGTGATCAAGGTCGCCGACCGGCTGCACAACATGCGCACCATGCGGTTCCTGCCGCCGGAGAAGCAGGCCCGCAAGGCCCGCGAGACTCTGGAAGTCATTGCGCCGCTGGCACATCGGCTCGGTATGGCCACGGTCAAGTGGGAGCTCGAGGACCTCTCGTTTGCGATCCTGCATCCCAAGAAGTACGAGGAGATCGTGCGGTTGGTGGCCGACCGGGCACCGTCGCGTGACACCTACCTGGCCAAGGTGCGCGCCGAGATCGGCGTGGCGCTGAGCGCGATGAAGATCAACGCGGTCGTCGAGGGCAGGCCCAAGCACTACTGGTCGATCTACCAGAAGATGATCGTCAAGGGCCGCGACTTCGACGACATCCACGATCTGGTCGGCGTGCGGATCCTGTGTGACGAGATCCGGGACTGCTATGCGGCCGTCGGTGTCGTGCACTCGCTGTGGCAGCCGATGGCGGGCCGGTTCAAGGACTACATCGCCCAACCTCGGTATGGCGTCTACCAATCGCTGCACACCACCGTGGTCGGTCCGGAGGGCAAGCCGCTGGAGGTGCAGATCCGCACCCGCGACATGCACCGCACCGCCGAGTACGGCATCGCCGCGCACTGGCGCTACAAGGAAGCCAAGGGCCGCAACGGGGTTCCGCACAGTCACACCGCCGCCGAGATCGACGACATGGCGTGGATGCGGCAACTGCTCGACTGGCAGCGGGAGGCCGCCGATCCCGGCGAATTCCTGGAGTCGCTGCGGTACGACCTCGCGGTCAAAGAGATCTTCGTGTTCACCCCCAAGGGTGACGTGATCAACCTGCCGACCGGGTCCACGCCGGTCGACTTCGCTTACGCCGTGCACACCGAGGTCGGGCACCGGTGTATCGGGGCGCGGGTCAACGGGCGGTTGGTGGCCCTGGAGCGCAAGCTCGAAAACGGGGAAGTGGTCGAGGTTTTCACCTCGAAGGCGCCCAATGCCGGACCATCGCGCGATTGGCAGACGTTCGTGGTGTCGCCGCGGGCGAAAACCAAGATCCGGCAGTGGTTTGCCAAGGAGCGCCGTGAGGAGGCGCTGGAATCCGGCAAGGACGCCATCGCCCGCGAAGTTCGCCGGGGCGGACTTCCGTTGCAGCGCTTGATCAATGCCGATTCGGTGGCGGCGCTGGCCCGCGAGCTGCGCTACACCGACGTCTCGGCGCTCTACACGGCCGTCGGCGAGGGGCATGTCTCGGCGCGCCACGTCGTGCAGCGTCTGCTCGCCCAGTTCGGTGGCGACGATGCGGCCGAGGACGAACTCGCCGAACGGTCCACCCCGGCGACCATGCCGATGCGGCAACGCAACACGGACGACACCGGTGTCGCGGTGCCCGGTGCGCCGGGAACCCTCACCAAACTGGCCAAGTGCTGCACGCCGGTACCGGGCGACACCATCATGGGTTTCGTGACCCGCGGTGGCGGGGTCAGCGTGCACCGCACGGACTGCACGAATGCGGCGTCGTTGCAACAACAGTCCGAACGCATCATCGAGGTCAACTGGGCCCCCTCACCGTCGTCGGTGTTCCTGGTCGCCATCCAGGTCGAGGCCTTGGACCGGCACCGTCTGCTCTCGGACGTGACGCGGGTGCTGGCCGACGAGAAGGTCAACATCCTCTCGGCCTCGGTGACCACCTCCAACGACCGCGTGGCGATCAGCCGGTTCACCTTCGAGATGGGCGACCCCAAACACCTCGGGCATCTGCTGAGCGTGGTGCGCAACGTCGAAGGCGTCTACGACGTCTACCGCATCACGTCGGCGGCCTGACCGGCCGCTTGATCGGCGCGGGCGTCAGTCCGCGCTCACCGACAGCAGTTCGGTCTCCATCGCGGGTCGGCCGTCCGTGCCGCCGCCGGCCACCCCGGCCGCGGCGATCTTGTCGAGGGTGGCCAGCCCGGTCGTGTCGACGGTGCCGAACACGGTGTACGTCGGTGGCAACCACGAATCCTGGTACACCAGGAAGAACTGGCTGCCGTTGGTGCCGGTCCCGGAATTCGCCATCGCCACCGTGCCGCGCGGATAGATCACCGGCCGGCGCAACGCTGGGTCGGAGAGCCGGTACTGGTTGGTCGGGTACTCGTTGGGGAACCGGTAACCGGGCCCGCCGGTGCCGCTGCCCGATGGGTCACCGCAGTGCAGCGCCGCGAGATCTCCGGTGGTCAGCCGGTGACACCGGGTGCCGTCGAAGAATCCCTGAGAGGCCAGGCTGGCGAAGTTGTTCACCGTGCACGGCGCTTTGCCGTTGGCCAGCGTGAGGCCGATGCTGCCGCGGTTGGAGACGATTCCGGCTTCGACGTTGGCCGGGTCGGTCGGCACCGTGCCGGTCCGCGGCGGTTTGACCGGCGTGGTGGCCGGTTCGGTGGTCGGCGGGTACTGGCAGTTGGCGCCGAGGTTCTGCGGTGGTGCGAACGGCGGCAGGTCCGAGGCGGCCGAAGTGGTGCGGCGGTCCTGCGTCGAGACACCTTCCGCGGTGCGGGCGATGAAGACGACGAACATCACCAGTACCCCCACCAGCAAGATCGACAGCGCGGTCATCACGTAGCCGATGATCAGGCCCGCGATCGCCAGACCGCGGCCCTGTTCACCGCTGCGGTTGAGCTGTGAGAGCGAGATGTGTCCAAAGACGATGCCCAATGGTGCGAACACGCATGCGCACACCAGTGCGGCGACCGCCATGCCGTTGGTACGGGCCTGCGGTGGGTAACCGCCGTACGGGGGCAGGACGGTCAACGGCTCGGCGACCTAGTCGAGGGCCACGGACTTCAGCTCAACGTCGAGCGCCGGCTTGCCGTCCGGTCCACCGCCGGCCACCCCGGCCGCGGCGATCTTGTCGAGGGTGGCCAGCCCGGTCTCGTCGATCTTGCCGAACACGGTGTAGTTCGGGGGCAGTTGCGAGTCCTGGTACACCAGGAAGAACTGGCTTCCGTTGGTGTTGGGACCGGCGTTGGCCATGGCCAGTGTGCCGCGCGGATAGGTCACCGGCTGCTGCAGCGCCGGGTTGTCCGGCTGGTACTGGTTGGTCGGGTACTCGTTGGCGAACTGGTAGCCGGGGCCGCCGGTGCCCTGCCCGGTCGGGTCACCGCACTGCAGCACCGACAGACCACCCGTGGTCAGGCGGTGGCACGGGGTGTCGTTGAAGTAGTTCTGCGAGGCCAGGCTGGCGAAGCTGTTCACGGTGCACGGCGCCTTGGCGTTGTCCAGTTGCAGGCCGATGTTGCCCTGGGTGGTGACCATGCTGACGCTCACCGTGGCCGGATCGGTGGGAACCTTGCCGGTGCGCGGCGGCTCCACCTGCTTGCTGGCCGCGGCGGCCGGCGGGTACTGGCAGTTGGCGCCGAGGTCGGCGGGTGCGACGAAGGCCGGCAACTGGCCGTCGGCGGCAGGCTGGGCGGGGGCTCCCGAGGACGCGGTGGTGGAGTCCGCCGAGGCGGTGGTACTGCCCGAATCCTTGCCGGTGAACACGAACGTCGCCACGACGGCGCCGATCACGACGATGGCCGCCACCACGGACCCCGCGATGGTCACGATGCGTCGCTTGCGTTCCTGGGCGGCGCGACGCTCCAGCTGTTGCTCCAGCTTGCGTTTGGCCGTCGCACGACGTTCTTCGTTGGTCGGCACCGCGGCAGTCCTCCTCGTGTGCGGTTGGGTCGTCACGAGTCTGCCAGGCGATCGGCGGTGTGGGCTTCTCGACCCGCGGCCATGGGAAACTGGCACTGTGTTCATCACCGGATTTCCGGCCGGGATGCTGGCGTGTAACTGCTACGTCCTGGCGCAGCGGCCAGGATCCGACGCAATCGTCGTCGACCCGGGGCAGCGGGCCATGGACCGGCTGCGCCGCATCCTGGACGAGAACCGACTCACCCCGGCTGCGGTCCTGCTCACGCATGGTCATGTCGATCACATCTGGTCGGCCCAGAAGGTGGCCGATACCTATGGCTGCCCCGCCTACATCCACCCCGAAGACCGATTCATGCTGACTGATCCGATCAAAGGGTTCGGGCCCCGACTGGCGCAGCTCGCCTTCGGCGCATTGTTCTCCGAGCCCAAACAGCTCATCGAACTGGACCGCGACGGCGTAACCCTCGATTTCGGCGGCGTCGCGGTCACCGTCGACCACACGCCCGGACACACGCGCGGCTCGGTGGTGTTCCGGGTCTCCGGCGGCCCAGAGAAAGCCGGCCCGGAGAAAGCGTCGGCCGCCCAGACCGTGTTCACGGGCGATACGCTGTTCCGGTCCTCTGTGGGCCGCACCGACCTGCCCGGTGGCAGCGGACGTGACCTGCTCACCTCGATCGTGACAAAGCTGTTGGTACTCGACGACGACACCGTGGTATTACCAGGACACGGCCCGAGCTCGACGATCGGGCACGAACGCCGTACCAACCCGTTTCTCGAAGGTTTGACTCTGTGACTTCTGCATTCCAGGCGCCCAAGGGCGTGCCCGACTACCTCCCGCCGGAGTCGGCGCAATTCGTCGCGGTCCGCGACGGTCTGCTGGCGTCGGCGCGTCGCGCCGGCTACGGCGACATCGAGTTGCCGATCTTCGAGGACACCGCGCTCTTTGCGCGCGGGGTGGGGGAGTCGACCGATGTGGTGTCCAAGGAGATGTACACGTTCGCCGACCGCGGCGATCGCTCGGTGACGCTGCGGCCCGAGGGCACCGCCGGCGTCATCCGCGCGGTGATCCAGCACCGCCTGGACCGCGGCGCGCTGCCGGTCAAGCTCTGCTACGCCGGGCCGTTCTTCCGCTACGAACGTCCGCAGGCCGGCCGCTATCGTCAGCTCCAGCAGGTCGGTGTCGAGGCGATCGGCGTCGACGATCCCGCGCTGGACGCCGAGGTGATCGCGGTGGCCGACGCGGGTTTCCGGTCGTTGGGGCTAGACGGCTTCCGGCTCGAGATCACCTCGCTGGGTGACGACACCTGCCGCCCCGCCTATCGGGAGCTGTTGCAGGAGTTCCTGTTCAAGCTCGATCTGGACGAGGACACCCGGCGCCGCGCCGAGATCAATCCGCTGCGCGTGCTCGACGACAAGCGCCCGCACGTGCGGGAGATGACGGCGGATGCGCCGCTGATGCTCGACCACCTGTCCGACAGCGCCAAGGCCCACTTCGAGGTGGTGCTGGCACACCTGGATGCGCTCGGGGTGCCGTATGTGATCAACCCGCGGATGGTGCGCGGGCTCGACTACTACACCAAGACCACGTTCGAGTTCGTGCACGACGGCCTTGGCGCGCAGTCCGGCATCGGCGGCGGTGGGCGCTATGACGGGTTGATGGCCCAGCTCGGCGGGCAGGACGTTTCGGGGATCGGGTTCGGGCTCGGGGTGGACCGCACGCTGCTGGCGTTGCAGGCCGAGGGCAAGACGGTGGCCGGGGCGGGCGGGGTCGAGGTGTTCGGTGTGCCCCTGGGCGACGCCGCCAAGCTCGAGCTGGCGAAACTGGCCGCGCGGTTGCGGGCCGACGGGGTGCGGGTGGACCTGGCTTACGGAGACCGTGGGCTCAAGGGCGCGATGAAGGCCGCCGACCGCTCCGGCGCGAAGTACGCGCTGGTGGCCGGCGACCGCGACATCGACGCAGGAACCATCGGCCTCAAGGATCTCGCGACCGGGGACCAGGTCGATGTCCCCGCCGATTCCGTTGTGGCCGAGGTGCTTTCTCGCCTCGCCCGCTAGCTTCCGCCGGCGGGCAGCACGTGGTCGGCGACCTTGTCGGTGCTCACGCACAGAGAGCACACGAAGGCATCGTGCGTCTCACACTTGAGCATGTCCGGACGTTCGTAATCGTGGTGGCAGACATGGCATTTGAGATGCGCACCGGACGGGTTGCCGAATTCGTCGAACATCGGCAGGTCGATGCCGTCGTCGGTGCGGCGCAGGTAGTACCTGCCCTTGGTGGCGACGGCGATGATCGGCGGCAACACCAGTGCCAGGCCGATCGCCACGAGCGGCGAGTACGGCCGGATGGCCTCGCCGAGTCCGCCGAAGAACGCGAGCACCGACAGCCCGGCGGCAACCAGCATCGAACCGAAACCGACGGGGTTGAATGCGTACAGCATGCCGCGGCGGAACTCGGGCTCCTTCGGTGACAGCTTGAGCAGGTACTTGTTGAACACGATGTCGCTGGCGACCACGACCACCCACGCCATGCCGCAGTTGGCATAGAAGCCCAGGATGGTGTTGAGGAAGTCGAACATGTTGGCTTCCATCAGGATCAGCGCGATCAACAGGTTCAGTCCGAGGAACACCAGACGTCCGGGATAGTGCTTGGTGACGCGGGTGAACGCATTCGTCCATGCCAGTGAACCCGAGTACGCGTTCGTGACGTTGATCTTGATCTGGCTGATCACCACGAGGACGACGGCGAGTGTCATCGCCAGCCATCCGGGCAGGAAGTTCTCGTAGATCTCCAGGAACTGGTGCACGGGCTGGTTGGCGATTCCGGCACTGTCGGCGACGTTGGCGATGAGGTAGACCGCGAGGAAGAGTCCGACGATCTGCTTGACGGCACCGAAGAACACCCAACCCGGCCCGGCCAGGATCATCCAGGTCCACCAACTGCGCTTGTTCTCCGGCGTGAGCGGCGGCATGAAACGTAGGTAGTCATTCTGTTCGGCGATCTGGGCGATGAGCGACAGACACACACCCGCGGCCAGCAGGGTCGAGCCGAGATCGAAGCCCTTGACCCCGTTTTCGCCCTGATAGGCGAAGAACTGGCCGACCGACTCCGGATGGCTCACCACGAGATAGACGAACGGCGCGACCATCAGGACCAGCCACAGCGGCGTCGTCCAGACCTGCAGTGTGGAAAGCGCTTTCATGCCATAGATGACGAGCGGAAAGATGACCAGGGTGGAGACCGCATAGCCCAGCGGCAGCGGGATGTGGAGGCCCAACTCGAGGCCCTGGGCCATGATCGAGCCTTCGAGGGCGAAGAAGATGAAGGTGAACGTCGCGAAGATGACGTTGGTGACGACGGAGCCGTAGTAGCCGAATCCGCTACCGCGCGTGACGAGATCGAGGTCGATGTTGTAGCGCGCGGAATAGTAGGCGACCGGGAATCCGGTGAAGACGACGACGACCGCGAAAATCAGGATGCCCCACAGCGCGTTGGTGGTGCCGTAGGAGATGCCGATGTTGGCGCCGATCGCGAAGTCGGCCAGGTAGGCGATGCCGCCGAGGGCCGAGATCCCCACCACGCGGGTCGACCATTTCCGGTAGCTGCGCGGCGCGAACCGCAAGGTGTAGTCCTCCAGGGTTTCCCTGGTGGCGTTCATGGTGTCGAGGCGGTCCTCGACGGTTTCATCCGCCGGCTTGCTGCCGAGGTCCTGTGTCATGCCGGAAAAATTAAGAGCGGCTTGTTACCTGCCGATGACGGCCGTGTTCCCAGCGTGAACAGATTTCCGACGTTGTCGGCAGGTAGATGCCGGCCACCGGCCCGCCACATCTGGTAACAAGGCGGTAGCGTGCACGGATATGACGAGTATGACGAATATGCGAAAAGCGACAACCACGGTCGGTGCGGCGCTGGTTCTGGCAGCTGCGGGTATGGCGGTCTCGAACGCAACGTCGTACGCGGAACCGGATGCCCAGGGCCACAAGGTCACGTACACGCTGACCTCCGGCGCACCTTACGAATTTGACCTCTACTACCTGACGGCGCAGCCGCCGAGCAAGGACGCCTACAACGCTGACGCGTACAAGTACCTGCAGAAGGCGACGGTGAACGTCGGCCCTGATGCGCCGTGGGTGTTCGAGACGACCCTCGCCGACCCGCAGTGGGCGATCTTCACGGTCGCGAGCACCACCCACGGCGGCCGGGCCCAACCCAACGCGCACTGCGAGATCGCCGTCGACGGCCAGATCGCCGTCCAGAACGACCATCCCTACAGTCCGCGCTGCCAGCTCGGCCAGTGGTGATCTGACCAATCTGGGCTGCGGTTCCCACGAACTGGGAACTGCCTTGACCGCGCGCTCGAACTGTTGTTCGATGGTCATGTGCACGACGGAGCGGTTCCGCTTCCGGTCCGAAGTGCAATTGACTGGGCAAGCGCCCTCGGCGCGCGCCGATGCCGTACCCGAAACCGCGGCATCGGCGCACCCAGTCCCAGTCGGCGGCGACACTCGGGGAATTGCTTGACATAGACATCGAACAGTTGTTCGATGACCGTATGCGGTGGGATGGCCAGGCGGTGCGCGTCGACGACGGGGCGCTGCCCGGTCTGCAGCGGCTCGGTTTCGTCCGCAGCGTGCGTACCCCCCAATTCGAAGGCATCACTTTTCACGAGGTGCTGTGTAAGTCGGCGCTGAACAAAGTGCCTGCGGCATCGATGCTGCCGTTCCGGTACACCGTCAACGGGTATCGCGGCTGCAGCCATGCCTGCCGTTACTGCTTCGCCCGGCCCACCCACGAGTACCTCGAGTTCGACAGCGGCACGGACTTCGACACCCAGGTGGTGGTCAAGACCAACGTCGCCGAGGTGCTGGCCCGTGAGTTGCGCCGCCGCTCCTGGACGCGCGAGACGGTCGCGCTCGGCACCAACACCGATCCCTATCAGCGCGCCGAAGGCAGGTACGCCCTGATGCCGGGAATCATTGCGGCGCTGTCTGATTCGGGGACACCCTTTTCCATCCTCACCAAGGGCACGTTGCTGCGACGGGACCTGCCACAGATCACCGAGGCGTCGCACCGCGTCGACGTGAGCGTCGCGGTGTCGTTGGCGGTCGGCGATCCCGAGTTGCACCGCGCGGTCGAACCCGGCACTCCCTCACCCGAAGCGCGGCTGGGCCTCATTGCGGCGATTCGCGACGCCGGGCTCTCGTGCCATGTGATGGTCGCGCCGGTGCTGCCGTATCTCACCGATTCGGTCGAGCACCTCGACGATTTACTCGGCCGGATCGCCGTGGCCGGGGCCAACAGTGTGACGGTGTTCGGTCTGCATCTGCGGGGCACGACGCGCGGCTGGTTCATGTCGTGGCTGCAGCGCGATCATCCCGAACTGCTCAAGGATTACCAGCGGTTGTACCGCCGCGGCGCCTATCTGCCGCAGGACTATCGCGACACGCTGCGCCGGCGCGTGGCGCCGCTGGTTGCCCGCCACGGTTTGGCGCGCACGATGCCGGTGCCGGCTTCGGCGACTGTTCCGGAGCCGGCGGTCGCGCAGCCGACGCTGTTCTGACGTTGCTGGCCCAGAGAGGTCAGCTCTTGTTGCGCTTGACCTGATTGAACGGCACGCCCCGGTCGGCGGCGTGCTCGCGCGGGAAGCCCAGGATCCGCTCGCCGATGACGTTGCGTGCCATCTCGGAGCTGCCGCCGCCCAACGACCCGGTCTGCCGGGACAGGTAGCGCACGCCGATGTCGAGCAGACTCGGGACGTCGCCCGAGCCCTCGTCGACGACCCCGGCGGTGCCGGCGATGGCCAACGCGGTATCTACCTCTAGTTCGGTGGTCTCGGCGTGGAACAGCCGGATCAATGTGCCCGCATTCGGTGGCAGCGAACCGTTTCCGATCGCCTTGCCGACGTGGTCGATGAGCTGTTTCTTGACGATGCGGCGCACCAGAGCCCGGCCGGCCAGATCCTGCACCCGGGCGTCGTCGCCCTGGCCGGTGGCCTCGGCCAGCCCGACGTGGTCTGGCGGCATCTCGTTCGCGTTCTCGGCCCCGGTCCCGCTGGCGAACTCGGATCCGCCACCGACCGCCCGCCGTTCGTGATGCAGCTGACGCGAGGCGACGGTCCAGCCATCGTTGACCTCGCCCACTACGGCGTCCGCGGGCAGTTCCAGGTTGTCGAAGAACTCCTCGCAGAACTCCTCGTTGCCGTTCACCTCGGTGATACGGCGCATCGTGATACCCGGCGCGTTCAGCGGCACCAGGAACATTGTCAGGCCCTCGTGTTTGGGTACGGTCCAGTCGGTACGGGCCAGCATCAGCCCGTAGTCGGCGGCAAATGCACTGGTGCTCCAGGTCTTGGCGCCGTTGATGATCCACGTATCGCCGCGGAGCTCGGCGCGGGTGATGACACCGGCCAGATCCGAGCCGCCGCTGGGCTCGGACAACAGCTGGCAGAGCACCTCGTCACCGCGGATGGCTGCCGAGATGCGGTCGCGCTTCTGTTCAACGCTACCCATGTCGAGAATCGTCGCGGCGCAGATGGTGAACGACGGGGTGTTGAGGATCAACGGCATCTCGTAGTTCACGCACTCGTCGTTGAACGCTTGCTGGTAGGCGTAATCCAGGCCCAGGCCGCCGTACTCGCGCGGGAAGCAGATGCCGGCGAACCCGCCCGCGTACAGACGCTTCTGCAGTTCCTTTGCGCGCTCCCAAGACTCCGACTCGGCCCGCACGGCGAACGGCGGGTTTTCCGGATCGATGGAGGGCATGTTCTCGGCCAGCCACGTCCGGGCGCGCAGCGCGAACTCCTCGACAGACTCTGTGGTGGCGGTGGTGCTCACGGTGTCGGTCATACCCCAACTTCCTCGGCTGCGCGGTTCTTGCGGCTCAGCGCGTACACGGCGCGATGGTGGTCCTCGGGCGAGCCGTACATCGCCCGGTACAGGGCAACCCGCCGCAGATACAGATGCAGATCGTGTTCCCACGTCACCCCGATGCCGCCGTGCAACTGCACACAGTCCTGCAGCATCACCGGGGCACGTTCGGCCACATAGGCTTTCGCCACACTCACGAGCTTCGGCGCCTCGGCGGAGCGTTCGGCCACCGCCGCCACGGCCCCCGCTGTGGTGGCCCGAGCAGCTTCGAACCACATTTTCATGTCGGCGGCACGATGCTTGAGGGCCTGGTAGGAGGCCAGCGGCCGGCCGAAGCTGTGTCGGTCTATGAGCCACTGGTTGGTCATCGTGAGCACGGCATCGAGGATTCCGACGATCTCGGCGCACTGCAGCAGCAGGGCCACCTGGCGCTGGCGTTCGAGGATGGCCGGTGTCTGCTCGGCGGTGCCCACGGCGGCGGATTCGCCGACCTCGACACCGTCGAATTGCACTCTGGCATAACGCTTGACCAGATCGACCGAGCTCTGGGTGGTGACGGTGACTCCGGCGGCATCGCTCGGTACCACGAACTGCCGGATCTGCCCGTCACACACCGCAACCACCAACAGCGTGCCACTGCGGTCCCCGGCCTCGACCCGGTCCTTGATGCCGTCGATGCGGTAGCCCGACCCCGTGCGGGTGGCCGTCGTGGAGACATCGACGGCCGACCGCAGGGCATCGAACGGCTGGTTGGGCTCGTAGACCGCCCAGGACGCCACGGTTTCCCCGGACACCAGCGATTCGATCAATTCCTCATGACCGCTTGGTGCTTCGACCAGGCCGGCCAGCACGGTACTGACCGGATGCAGCGGGCCAGGGGTGACGGCGTGGCCCAACTGTTCGGCCAGCAGAGCCAGGTCGGTCACACCGTCCCCGGAGGGGCTGCCACCACCGAGCTCCTCGGGGACCAACAGGCTGGCCCACCCCAATTCTGCTGCGCGGCCCCACCATTGGACGTCGAAAGAGTTGCCTTCGTCGTGCAACTGACGCACCCGGCTCAGCGGCACCTCCTTTTCCAGGAAGGCCTGCGCGGTGGAGGTGAACAGCATCTGTTCGGGATTTGCCACGTCGGTCATGTAGTCGGCCCAGCTTCTTGTCGAGTAGTGGACTAGATCAGGTCAGGACGAGCGCCGGGACGTCGGGCCGGTAAACCTTCTTGTTCTCGACCTTGAACAGGTCGACAAGGTTGCCGCCCATGACCTTTCGGACGCCCTCGTCATCCAGGCCGTGCGCCACCAGATCGTCGACGAGGTTGATCGGATCGGCCAGTCCCTCGGGGTGCGGCCAGTCGGACCCGAAGATGACGCGGTCGATGCCGCACAGATCGGCCATCTTCTTGAAGTCGTCCTCCCAGAACGGGGCGACGTACACGCACCGCTTGAAGGCCTCGACCGGATCCTCCGGGAACTCCTGCGGCATCTTCGAGTAGACGTCTTTGAATTGGTAGAACAGGTAGGGCACCCACGAGGCGCCGTTCTCCACCGACAGGATGCGCAGATCGGGGTTGCGCGTCAGCGCCCCGTGGCACACCAGCGCAGCCATGGTGTCTTCGATCGGCCGCTTGCCCATCGCCACCATCCGGAACGACGTCGGCTTGAACGGCAGGAACTCGTCGGCCGGTTCCCAATCGTTGAGGTACTGGGCATATCCGCTGTCGGAGGCGTGCATGCACACCGGGATACCGGCCTTGACGCAGGCATCCCAGAACGGGTCGAACTCCGGGAAACCCAGCGAGCGGGTGCCGCGGTAGCCGGGCACCGGCGCCGGACGGACGAGGACGGTCTTGGCGCCGCGTTCCAGGCACCACTCGAGCTCTTCGAGGGCACGGTCGACGACACCGAGATTGATGACCGGGGTGGAGAAGATGCGGTCGGCGTAGTTGAACTGCCAGGTCTCGTACATCCACTCGTTGAGGGCGTGGATGATGTCGAGGATCAGGTCGGGATCGTCCTTGAGTCGTTCCTCGACGAGGCTGGCCAGCGTCGGGAACATGATCGTGTAGTCCAGGCCGAGGCCGTCGAGAACCTCAAGGCGCGCTTCGGGATTGCGGAACGCGGGGATGGCCTTCATCGGCTTGCCCATCACCTCGCGGTAGCTCTTGCCGCCGCTGCCGTGCCGGAAGTATTCCTCCTGGGCGGCGGGCCGGGCCACGACCTCGAACGTGGGGTTCGGAATGTAGTCGCTGATCTGGTTGCGCACCACGATCTTCGTGCGGCCGTGCACGTCGATGTAGTCGATGACGCCCTTGCGGTGCTCAGGCAAGAACTTGGTCAGCGCTTCTTTGGGCTCATAGAAGTGGTTGTCCGCGTCGAACACCGGATAGGAAAGCTCGCGTGAGGGCATGTTCGCCTCCTGGAAGAGTCACGTTTCCAAAACTGGTAATGACGTTACCACGCGGTGGCAGCTACGGACGAGCCGATTCGGGCGATCGCTCAGCAATCGGAAAAAGTACTGGTCAGAGGCGGGATCAGGCCATCAGGCCGCGGAGGCAGAACTGCGTGATGTGCTCGCCGTCGATGGGTGTGCCGTTGAGCTCCACACCGAGGGACCGCAGCCGCATCGCCCCCAGCACCGACTGCATGACGAGCGTCGCGGTGGTCGGCACGTCGATGTCCGGGCGGAAGTCGCCGGTTTCCATTCCGCGACGGAGGATGTCGCCGATGAGCTGGTGCAATGGTGCCAGCACCCGGGCGTATTCGCGTGGCAGCGACTCGGCCAGATGGTCGTTGTAGAACGTCAGCCCGCGATTGATGCTGTCCTGGGTGCTCGAGGAGGCCGGCGTGGTGATGCGCTCGATCAGAGTCGCCAGTGCCTCGGGGCCGGCCAACCCATCGGTGTCGACGCGCCAGCGCTGCGTGGACTCGGCCATGATCGTGTCGATGAGTGCGAGCAGCAGCTCATCTTTCGTGGAAAAGTGCTGGTAAAACGACCGCAGCGAGGTCTTCGAGCGTTCCACCACCTCGAGCACGGTGAAGTCGGTCCGTCCGGTCTCGCCGAGGATGGCCAGGGCCGACTTCATGAAGCGCCGGACCCGGTCCGCCTGCGCCTCGGCGCGAGTTGTCTCCGACGGTCGTTCGGCCGGCCTAGCCATTGCGCCCATCACCTCCGTCATGCTCCACTTGCGAGAATGACGTTACCGGTTCTGTAGAAGCAATAGGCGGGTTGTGATTGAGCGAGTGGTTTCTGTTCCTGCCGCAGGTGCGGTTGGACGTCGGCGACATCGTCGAACGCGCGAAGGTGGCCGAGGCCAGCGGATTTGACGGCATCGCGTTTATCGATCACTTGGAGGCGCCCGGTGCCACCCACCAAAGCATCTGGGAGGCAATGACTGTCGCCACCTGGGTAGCTGCCCGCACCGAGCGTCTGCGGATCGGCCATCTGGTGCTGTGCGACGCGTTCCGGCATCCGGCGGTACTGGCGAAACAGGCCGTCACACTGTCGGAGGCCAGCGGTGGCCGGTTCGAGCTTGGCCTTGGTTCGGGTTCCTGGCCGCGGGAGTTCGAGCGATTCGGGATCGAGACCGGGGACGCGGCGGCACGGGTTCGCAGGCTGGGGGAGACCCTGCAGCTGCTGGGCCAATACTGGGGCGACGGCGAGCGTGGGCAGGTACCCCGGCCCGGACACCCAATTCCGTTGGTGCTCGGCGGAACTGGTAGACGCATGATGGAGCTGGTGCGGACGCACGCCGACTGGTGGAACATCCCGTCCCATCAGCTCGACCGGCTGCCCGCCCTGTTGCCGACCGTCGGCTCGGCCCGTGTCTCACTGCAACAGATGGTCGGTTTCGTGGGTCGCGGCGCGGATCGAGCGGCGGTGACAGACCGCAGCACGCGACTGTTCGGACACCTCGGTGACGGGCTGGTGTGCGGAGATGCCGCAGTACTCACCGAACACTTCGCCGGACTGGCCGCCCAGGGCGTCGAACGCTTCTACGTCTGGTTCGCGGATTTTGCCGCGCCCCAAACTATTTCGGAATTTGCCGAGACAGTCATCAACGGGTGACAGAGAGGAAGAACATGACCACAGAATCCGAGGCTGCCGTACCGACGCAGTGGACGCTGCAGATGCTGCTCGACCTGTTCGACGCAGAACCCGCCGGAGAGAACCGCTTCACCGTGCCGAGTGGGATCGCCGGGGTGGACGAGCGTCAGGTGGTGGAAGGTACGCAGATCCTGGGCGCGGCGATCGTCGCGGCGGCAAAGCGATTTCCGGAGAAGTCGATTCGCACCGCGCATGCCGTGTTCGCCCGGGCCGTCCTGGTGGGCCCGCCGGTCGAGCTCGACATCGACGTGATCAGTGAGGGGCGTTCCACGGCCACCGCGGTGATCAGTGCCTCGCAGAACGGCAAGCGCTGCATCACCATCACGGTGCTGGCCGACGTGCCTTCCGGTGACGTGATCCGGCATCACCTGCCGCGGCCGGAGGTGGCGGGGCCGGCCGATGCCAACGTCTCGCACATGCCGATGACCGGACGCGAGCTGCGGCTGGTCGACGTCGTCGACGTCAACAGCCCTGACGAGGTCGGGCCGCCCGAGCTGTATGCCTGGCTGCACTATGACCCCGTCCCGGCCCGCGACGATCTGGCCAAGGCCTTGATCGCGTATTTCACCGGGCACCTGGGTATTTCGACCACCATGCGGGCCCACGAAGGCATCGGCACTGCCCAGGCCCACCTGACGGTGTCGACCGCGCCGATGACCGTCACGGTCAGCTTCCACGAGCCGGTCCGCTGGGACGGCTGGTTGCTCTACAGCCATGAGAGCACTCAAGTGGGCGCGGGCATGTCGTATGTGCGCGGTGCGGTACACACCGAAGAGGGCGAGTTGATCGCATCGTTCAGTCAGGACGGGTTGATCCGTCCGCTGCGCACTACCGACACCAAGATCTCCGAGCACGCCCGGTTGTAGCGGGCGCCAGATCGGCCTCGGCGGCATTTATGACGTCGTTGAAGACCTTGGTGAGGGCGGGCCGTCCGACCCAGCGGGTCAGGGCGGCACCGACGATCGGGAACTTGACCCGGAACGTCGTGGTCCACACCACGTGGGTGCCGCCGTCCACGGCGGTGAAGCTCACCCGACCATGCCGATGCTCCGAGGGCGGGAAGCTGCGTTCGACGGCGTAATCGAAGGAGTGCGGGGCGTCGTAGGCGGTGACGCGTTCGCGGAACCAACCGATCACCCAGAGCAGGATGCGCAGCGCCCCTTGCCCGTAGGCAGCGCCGTGGCCGGGTTCGGCCAGGCGCTGCCTGAGCACCAGTGGGGAACGGGTGAAATTGGCGGCGTTGCTCATGAAGTCGAACACTTCATCCTGAGGCGCGCCGATGGTGCGTTCCACGGTGACGGTCTGCATCAGTCCTCCAGGGATCGAATCACGGTGCGGGTAGTGGTGGCGTTGCGGAGTTTGTCGGGGTTGCGCATCGCGTAGAGCGCGCTGATGAGTCCGTCCGTCACCTCGATGAGCAGCACGGAATCCAGCGCCCCGGCGCGGGAGAACAAGACGGCCGGCAGGCTGTTGTAGCTGTCGAACGAGATGTCGAAGCCGGCCATGCTGCCCTGCGCCAGTCCGGCCATGAACTGTGCGACCCGCTGCGGCCCGACGATCGGGCGACGCGCGGCCGACACGTATCCGCCACCGTCGGACAACGCCACGACCTCGGGGGCCAGCACCGCGATGAGGCCGTCGATGTCCCCGGTGTGTGCAGCGTGGAGAAACGTCGTGACGGTGGTACGTGCCAGGTGAGCGTCGGGCGTGAAGCGTCGGCGTCGAGCCTGCACGTGTTCGCGTGCGCGATGGGCGATTTGGCGCACCGTGGCGTCCGATTTGCCGAGCACGCGGGCAATCTCGGGGTGGCTGAAACCGAATACCTCGTTGAGGACGAAGACCACGCGCTCGTCTGGACTGAGTGTCTCCAGCACCAGCAGCATGGCCATCGACACGGATTCGGCGAGGATGGCGTCCTCGCTGACATCGGGTGTGGTCTGGATCGGCTCGGGAAGCCAACTGCCGACGTAGTCCTCGCGCCGGCGTTTGCTCGTGCGAAGAGCGTTGAGAGCCCCGCGGGTGACGATCTGGACCAGATACGCGTGCGGGTACGTGACCTCATCGGCCTTGATCCAGCGCAGATAGCTGTCCTGCACCACATCTTCGGCGTCTGCGGCGCTACCCAGAATCTCGTAGGCCAGCGTGAAGAGCAGCGGGCGGTGGTGGGCGAATATCTCGGTCGCGTTCAGGTGATCCCCCTATGCCGTCGTGGTCACCCTCTCTGACACCGCGCACAGGTCGAACCGTGACAACGTCGGACTGTGAACCCGATCACATCACAGCCTTCGAGTCAGTCGGCGGACAATGCCGCTTTCAGCACATCGAGCGGCAGCCCACCGAGATCGAGGGCGCGGCTGTGGAATTCCCGCAACGACGATCCGCGGCGCAGGGCATCGTCGCGCAGCTCGTGCCAGATTCGTTGTCCGATGGCGTACGACGGGGCTTGTCCGGGCCAGCCGAGGTAGCGGTCGAGTTCGAAGCGCAGATTGTCGTGGGCCATTGCCGAATGCGAGGTGAGGAAGTTCCAGGCCCGCTCGGCGTCCCACACCTCACCGTCTGGAGCCGTCATCCCGCAGTGCACGCCGATGTCGATGACCACGCGCGCCGCCCGGAAGCGTTGGGCATCAAGCATTCCCATCCGATCACCCGGATCGTCCAGCCAGCCGAGCTCGGCCATCAACCGCTCGGCGTACAGCGCCCAGCCCTCACCGTGGCCCGACACCCAGCAGCCCAGCCGGCGCCACCGGTTGAGCTGGTCGGCCAACGCCACCGCGCGGCCGATCTGCAGGTGGTGACCGGGAACGCCCTCGTGGAAGACCGTGGTGGTTTCCTGCCAGGTGTGGAACGTCTCCACGCCGGGCGGCACCGACCACCACATGCGTCCGGGCCGGGTCCAATCCTCGGACGGTCCGGTGTAATAGATGCCGCCGGTCTGAGTCGGGGCGATCCGGCACTCCAAGGTGCGCAGTGGGCCGTCGATGTCGAAGTGGGTGCCGGCCAGTGCTTCCACGGCGCGGTCGGACAACTCCTGCATCCACGCCTGCAATGCCTCGGTCCCGTGGATGACGTACCGCGCCTCGTCGTCGAGCCGATGCAGGGTCTCGGCCACGGTGGCACCGGGGTAGAGCTGCTGCGCGATCGATTCTTGTTCGGCCACAACGGCATCGAGCAGGCTCAAGCCCCACTCGTAGGCCTCGTCGAGGTCGACCTCGGTGCCCAGGAACAGCCGTGACATCAACCGGTACGTGTCGCGCCCGCAGGCGTCGGCTTCACGGGCCTGCGGCGCGATGCCCTCGCGCAGTGTTTCGCCGAGTTGCCGGTACGCGTCGGCGGCGGCCTCGGCCCGCCGCTCCAGATCCGTTTTGAGACGCGGGTTGTCCGGCGCGGCACCGGTTCCCATCTCGGCGAACAATCGGGCGATCTGCTGGGCCTGGCTGACCCCGCGGGTGACTTGGCGCCGGGCCGGGGCATTGCCGGCCTGCACGGCATCCCGTAGCGCCTGGGCGTAGCCGGCAGCGCGTTCGGGAATCTTCGCCAGCCGCGCCGCGATCAGTGCCCAGTCGTCCTCGGTGTCGGTGGCCATCAGGTCGAACACGTCGCGCATGGTCTGCAGCGGCGAGGCGATGACGTTGAGCTCGCCCAGATCGAGTCCGGCCTCGTGCACGTCGATGATCGCGCCGAGGCGTTCGCGTAGCGCGGCCACGGTGACCACGTCGACCTCGTCGACCGGTGCCGTCCCGTCGAGCTCGGCCAAAGTGGCCCGGGCTGCCTCGGCCCGTGCGGCGACCCCCTGCGGCGAGTAGTCGGTCACGTCGTCGTCGTGGCCGGTGATGCCCAGCTCGGTTGCGGCACAAGGATCAAGCCGTGCGTAGGTGTCGAGGTAACGTTCGGCTACCTCGTCGACGGCGGTGGCGGGCCTAGCCAAGGTTGTTGGTGGCGAAGGTGTCGCACTTGTTCGGGTCACCGGTCTGGTAACCGATGGTGAACCACTTCTGCCGTTGTTCGGAGGAGCCATGGGTCCAGGCTTCGGGGTTGACCCTGCCGGTCGCCTGCTTCTGGATCCGATCATCGCCCACCGACGAGGCCGCGGACAGCGCGTCGGCGATGTCCTTGTCGCTCAACGGTTGCAGGAACGGCACGTCGGTGCCCTCCTGCCGAGTGATCGAGGCGTAATGCGCCCAGACGCCGGCGTAGCAGTCGGCCTGCAGCTCGGTGCGGACGCCGCCACCGGTGGCACCCTCCGGATCCTGCTGGGCCCGGCCGAGCACACCGCGCAGGTTCTGCACATGGTGACCGAACTCGTGGGCCACCACGTACTCCTGGGCGAGTGGGCCTCCGCTGGAACCGAACCGGTCGACGAGCACCTGGAAGAAGTCCGTGTCGAAATAGGCGGTGCGGTCCACCGGGCAGTAGAACGGCCCGACGTCACTGGTGGCCGGACCGCACCCGGTCTGAACCTGCCCCTTGAACAAGCGCACGTGCGGACGCGTGTACCCCTTGAGCAGTTGCTGCCACACACCGTCCACCGAGTTGCCGGTCGCGACCACGCGGCACTCGACCTTCTCGTTGGCGTCGGCGCCGGTCTTGCACTGGCTCAGGTCGAAACCCTCGCCGCCGATACCGCTGGTGTCCGTTTGCTGCTGCTGCTGTGGCATCACGGTGCCGGGATCGACGCCGAGGAACATGGCGAGCACGACGATCAGCAGACCGCCGAGACCCCCGCCAATGGCGATACCGCGGCCCGGGCCGCGACCACCGCCGGAACTGGAAGTGGTGCTCGTGTCGATCTGCATACCCTCGTTGAAGGTCATCGCATCACTCCATCGCATTCGGCGGTAGGTCAGTGCTCCACAGCCCGTTCAGCTTCCCACACTACGATTCAGGCGTGTCCGTCGTCGCGGAACATTCGACCATCGCCCACACCTCGCATGGGCGGCTACGCGGCACCCGTGAAGGCGGGGTCAGCGTATGGCGGGGTGTGGAGTATGCGCAGCAGCCTGTCGGTGCGCTGCGCTTCCTGGCTCCGCAGCCGGTGTTGCCCTGGACCGGGGTACGTGACGCGGTCGAGCACGGGCCGTTACCGCCGCAGGGCCGCTCGTTCGTCGGGGGAGGCCGCGACGATCCTAAGGTCCGCGACGAGGCGTGCCTGACCCTCACCGTCTGGTCCCCGGACACGGGCGGATCGCTGCCGGTGATGGTGTGGATCCCCGGTGGGGCGTTCGTCTACGGGGCCGGGCAGCTGCAGCTGTACAACGGCTCGCGGCTGGCCGCCAATGGCAACGTGGTGGTCGTCAATGTCACCTATCGGCTCGGCGTGTTCGGCGGATTCGAACTCGGTGATCTGGGGGAGGGATTCGACGACAACCTGTGTCTGCGTGATCAGATCGCGGCGCTGCGATGGGTGCGCGACAACATCGCGGCATTCGGCGGTGATCCCGCGCAGGTGACGGTGTTCGGTGAATCGGCCGGTGCCACTTCGGTGTTGGCGCTGCTGGCCAGCCCGGCTGCCGACGGGTTGTTCACCAGGGCGATTGCGCAGAGCCCGGCCCTGCCGCTGATCGCCGACCGCGAGGACCGGGCACGTCAGTCGCGTCGCTTCATGCAGTTGCTCGGCGTCGGCGCCGAGCAGCTCAAGGCTTTGCCGCAGCGGCAGTTGCGACGGGCCGCCGGTCAGCTGCAACTGGAAAGCGCACAACAGACTCCGACACTGGCCTACGGGCTGACGCATGGCGTGGACCTGCTGCCGCTGCACCCGATCGAGGCTGCCCGCGCCGGGGCGGTGACGCCGGTGCCGCTGATCATCGGCACCAACAGCCACGAAGCGTCGATGTTCGCCTGGGGCAAGCCGCCGATGCTACCGACCACCCTTGCCGGCGTCGAAAACTACTTCCGCAGCCGGCCCGCGCACGTCCGGGATCGGATCCTGGCCGGCTATCCGGAATTCCCGCGCCGCCGCGCACTGGTGGCATTCGGTTCCGACGTCATGTTCGGCGCGCCCACCTGGGCGTTCGCCGACGCCTACAGCGCTCAGGCGCCCACCCACGCCTATCGGTTCGACCACACCACCTGGACGCTCAAGGTGTTGGGGCTCGGCGCCACCCACGGCAGCGAGATCGTTCACATCCAGCACAGCTACGGGTCCTACCTCGGCCGTAAGCTGCACCCGTTGGGGCGGCGGGTGCAGCCGTCCGTGGGTCGGCGGATGCAGCGCACCTGGCTCGATTTCGCCACCGCGGAGGTCGCCGACTGGCCACACTACGACGTCGCCCGGCGACTGACCCGGGTGATCCGGTCCTCGCGCGACGAGACCGTTGCCGATCCCGACGCGGTTCGACGCAAGGTATGGCAGGAGCTCTTCTAAGTGTTGTAACGCTGGTCGGTGTACCGGCGCAGGTTGTGCAGGAAGCGCTGGAACATCCACGCCATCACCGGCCGGCCGAGCATCATCCCGATCTGACCCGCCAGCCCGCTGGGTTTCAGTGCCATGACCCAGGTCAGATGGCAGCCCTCCCCGGTGGGCACGACGCGGTAGTCTTCGGCGAACGCCGAGATCGCGTTCGACGTGCTGGTGTTGAACCGGAAAGCCATGTGGGAGAAAGGCTCCCACGCCAGGAACTCCTCGTCGCCCACGATGTGTCCGCGCATCGTGACGGTGCGGGTGGTGCCCACACCGCGAGGCTCCGGGCTCGTCCACTCCACATTGGTGATCACCGTCGCCCACTGCGGCCACGAGCTCGCATCGCTGAGGACCTCGAACAGTTGCTCGGGCGTGATGGCGAGATCGACGGTGCTGACAAAGCGGAACGGTGCACGGTCGATGAAGTCCAACTCGACACGCTCACACGGGTAGGTCCGGGCCATGGGTAGACAGACTAGGTCAAGGTGTCTATTCAGCTGGCGTCCCACGTCGCCCCTGCCGGACGGGTCTCTAGACTGGTCAGTCGTCCCACCAGTCAACATTCAGGAGTATTCGTGCTGCGCAGTCATGCCGCCGGTTCCTTGCGGCCCGCGGATGCCGGTCAAACGGTCACATTGGCGGGGTGGGTGGCGCGTCGCCGTGACCACGGCGGCGTGATCTTCATCGATCTGCGCGACGCGTCAGGCGTGTCGCAGGTGGTGTTCCGGGAAGGTGACGTTCTCGCCGCTGCCCACCGGCTTCGCGCCGAGTTCTGCATCGCCGTCACCGGTGTGGTCGAGGTCCGTCCCGAGGGCAACGAGAACGCCGAGATCCCGACCGGGCAGATCGAGGTCAATGCCACCTCGTTGACCGTGCTGTCCGAGAGTGCCCCGCTGCCGTTCCAACTCGACGAGACGGCCGGTGAGGAAGCCCGGCTCAAGTACCGCTACCTGGATCTGCGCCGTGAGGGCCCGGGCAACGCAATCCGGTTGCGTTCCAAGGTGAATGCGGCTGCGCGCGGGGTGCTGGCCGAGCACGACTTCGTCGAGATCGAGACGCCGACGCTCACCCGGTCGACTCCGGAGGGCGCCCGCGACTTCCTGGTACCCGCCCGGCTCCAACCTGGCTCGTTCTACGCCCTGCCACAGAGCCCGCAGCTGTTCAAGCAGCTGCTCATGGTGGCGGGTATGGAGCGCTACTACCAGATCGCCCGGTGCTACCGCGACGAGGACTTCCGCGCCGACCGCCAGCCCGAGTTCACCCAGCTCGACATGGAGCTCAGCTTCGTCGACGCCGACGACGTGATGGGTATCGCCGAGCAGGTGCTGAAGGCGGTCTGGTCGACCATCGGTTATGACTTGCCGCTGCCGTTGCCGCGGATCAGCTACGACGAGGCGATGCGCCGGTTCGGCTCCGACAAGCCCGACCTGCGGTTCGGCGTCGAACTCATCGAGTGCACGGAGTACTTCAAGGACACGCCGTTCCGGGTGTTCCAGGCGCCGTACGTGGGCGCTGTGGTGATGGAGGGTGGGGCGTCGCAGCCGCGTCGCACCCTCGACGGCTGGCAGGAGTTCGCCAAGCAGCGCGGCCACAAGGGCTTGGCCTATGTGCTGGTGGGCGAGGACGGCACGCTGGGCGGACCGGTGGCCAAGAACCTCACCGACGCCGAGCGCGACGGCCTGGCCGCCCATGTCGGTGCCAAACCCGGTGACTGCGTGTTCTTCGCGGCGGGTCCGGCGCGCACGGCGCGGGCCCTGCTGGGCGCCACCCGCATCGAGATCGCCAAGCGCCTGGATCTGATCGACCCGGCGGCCTGGGCGTTCACGTGGGTGGTGGACTTTCCGATGTTCGAGCCCGCTTCCGCTGCGGTGGAGTCCGGCGACGTCGCCGTCGGTTCGGGTGCCTGGACGGCCGTGCACCACGCCTTCACCGCGCCGAAGGTCGAATCGGAGGACACCTTCGATACCGATCCCGGCAGCGCGCTGTCCGACGCCTACGACATCGTCTGCAACGGCAACGAGATCGGCGGCGGCTCGATCCGTATCCATCGCCGCGACATCCAGGAGCGGGTGTTTGCCATGATGGGCATCGATCACGACGAAGCGCAGGAAAAGTTCGGATTCCTGTTGGATGCCTTTGCCTTCGGCGCCCCGCCGCACGGCGGCATCGCGTTCGGCTGGGACCGGATCACCGCGCTGCTGGCCGGCGTGGACTCGATCCGTGAGGTCATCGCGTTCCCCAAGTCCGGCGGTGGTGTTGACCCGCTGACCGATGCGCCTGCGCCGATCACCCCGCAGCAGCGCAAGGAATCGGGAATAGACGCCAAGCCCGAGGAGCTCAAGAAGGCATGAGCGACATCGATCCTGATTTCGACAAGAGCGAACTGGTCGCCGACGTGGCGGCCCTCGATGACTTCAACCGCAACGTCGTCGAGGAATTCCGGGCCAACGGCGGCAAGGTGGGCGGCCCCTTCGAGGGTGGCACGCTGTTGCTGCTGCACACCACCGGTGCCAAATCGGGTCAGCCGCGGCTGTCCCCGCTGGCGTACCTGGACATCGACGGCAAGGTGCTGATCGTCGGTTCGTATGCCGGCGGTCCCAAGGACCCGGCGTGGGTGCACAACTTGCGGGCCACCCCGCAGGCCCGCATCGAGATCGGCACCGACGCCTACGACGTGACGGCCCGGGAGCTGCCCGCCGACGAGCGCGACGCGGCGTACCCCAAGATCGTCGAGCGGGCCCCCGTCTTCGCCGAGTACCAGGCCAAGACCACCCGGGCGATTCCGCTGTTTGAACTCCAGCGGGTTTGACTCGAGATTTGCCCGCCTGGTGAGCGACAACCGGTTTTGTTCGTGAAAACCGTTGCTGGTGTGCTTGCGTGAGAGTAGCATCGAACATGTGTTCGAATTGCTGGATCTGCCGTCGCTCTCCGATGCGGCGCTGATCGATGCGTTGGAGCATGCGACGCGGGCTGAGGCGGTCGCCGCGGCTGAGCC
>NZ_MBEJ01000033.1 GCF_001953975.1 Mycobacterium sp. NS-7484 | reverse complement strand
GTCCGAAATCACATCTGTCCGTAGCACCTAAACAGCATCAGGCACAACACCGCTCACATTAAGCAGACACGCCCTAGTCCAGGTTGCGGTTCCACTCCAGCCAGCCGACACCACTGCGGCCGTCGGCGGTGCGCACCTTCGCCCACGCCCGGGGGAACTGGCTGACCCGGCCATCGGGTGCCGTCAACAGCACCGGGGCATGCGCCAGGATCTCGACGTTCGCCTCGATGTCGCCCGGCTGCAGCGACAGCGTCGTGGACACCGGCAGGTCATCGGCGCCGAGCGCGTATTCGGCTGTCACGCTCTGTAATTCGACAAGCGGTTCACCGGCGCGCTGGCTGTAGCCGATACCGATCGGCGGCATGCCGGGGATCCGGATGTCCACGCCGTGCAGGTGGGTGCCGTCGTCGAGGTGCAATGCACTCCACACCCAATTCATCGACCACCAGTCCCTCACACCCCAGGAGTGGTCACGCTGACCTGCAACCGCGTCGACGGTATGGGTCTGGTCGCCGATGATCACCGTTCCCGAGACCGTGCACGGCAACTCGTAACGCGGGGTGATCCGGTACTGGTAGGGCGTGCCCGCGGTGGTCCAGGTCAACTCCATCGTCACCGGGATCGGGCGCCCGGCCTCGCCACGAAGCAACGCCGACGGATCGTCGTAGGCCTGACCGGTGCCGGTGGCAGTGAGCCGGTAGACCTCAAGCGGCTCGTCGACGTGCAGCCGCAACTCTACGTCCTCGCCCTTGACCACGGCCGGTTCGGCCAGCGGTGCATGAAAGTCGTTGAGCGCAATGGTGGGCATGCCCGGGCCGCAGAACAGCACGTTGATCCACGCAGTGTCCTGATTGGGAATCAATCCCAGGCGGACCCAGCCGCCCAGACCCGCGTCGGCATCGACGAAATCGAAATACCAGCTTTCGTTCCATAGCTCTTCGGCGCCGGGCGGATGCGCGTACTCGTCCTCGACCGCGGGTGCCAGCGGCTCCGGAATCGCCGGGGGCGCAAGGATATCCAGTGCGTTGGTGTCCAGCACATGGCTGCAGTGCCGGTCGAGCAGCGTCATGAACATCTGGTCGCCGCGCTCGGTCCGCTCCACGAGCATCGAGGAGATGATCGCCATCATGACGCCGAAGAAACTCGCCCGGCGCACCCCTTCGCGTACCTGCCCCAGCGTCAGCGTCGTCTCCGGCCCCAGCGCCTGGTGATACGCGGCGAGCAGCTCGTCATAGTGAGCGCGGCGCTGCTCGACGTCGAGCGCACAGCCGATGAAGTAGGCGACGTCGGTGAACGCCGGCCCCTTGGTGACGGTCTGCCAGTCGACGACGGTCAGCGCCCGGTCGGCCCCCTCGGCACCGAACAACATGTTGTCCAACCGATAGTCGCCGTGCACCAGACCCTGCGGCCGCTGTGGTGCGCCCTCCTCGGCCAGGTAGGCGTCGAAGCTGTCGACGAGCCGTTCGCACACCTCACGCTGTTCGGGCGTGATCAACTCCGCATACCGCTCGACGAAGGCCGCATACAGACCCGAGATCAGGGCCTGGTTCACCGGCGCGTCACGGTTGAGCCACTCGGCCTCGTCCACGACGGCGAGATCCTGTACCGATGCGTGCACGCGGCCGAGTTCGGTCAGCGCCACCGTGGCCTGTTCGGCTGTCGCGCCGCGGATCTCGTCGCCGACGACGGCCGGCATCGCATCACCGAGCAACAGGTCGAACGCACCGGTCTGCGGGTCGAACGCAGCGTGGTAACACGGCGCCACCGGGCCACCGGCCAGGGCGGGCGCGATGTCGGCGTAGAACCGCACCTCGCGTTCGTAGAGACCCATGGCGAGCCCGGTCTGGCGGCTGTTGGGATCGGTCGCGGCGACCTTCAACACGACCGACGCGGGACCGGCTGCACCCTCGGTATATGACACAGTCACTCGGTAGCACTCACTCATCTGTCCGGTGCCGATGCGCTCGAAACTGAATCCACTCACTGGGCCAGAGCCCAGCGCGGCGGTGAGCCACTCACAGGTCAGATCGTCGGGGCGTTCCAGTACGGCTGTCTGAGTCGGATGCACACAGGCAACCTAGCAGTGTTCCGGATCACATATGACAGGTGTCAACTAATGGTGAGCCGCCTTGGCGTGCCCGTGGGCACAGGCGTCGGGCGGGGTGGCCGGCACGTCCAGTGCGGGGTTACGGTCGAAAAATCCGAAGGGCTTGAGCCAGAACGACACCACGTCGACGGGCATCACCGGCCAATCCTCCGGCCGGGTGATGTGGTGGATGCCGAAGACGTACCAGAGCACGACGTCGGTGTTGTCGATCGAGCGGTTGGCCTTGGTCCACTCCCCCAGCCCGGTATCGGTCACCGACTGGTTGACGAACTCCCCGGCCGGCCAGCGTTCGTCCGGCCGGTTCGGTGTCACCCACAGGGTGTGGCCGATGACGTTGGCGCGCTGCAGCACCGGGGAGGACGGATCGAACATCGCCGGGATCGCCCCGGTGGGCACCAGTTTGTACGACGGATGCGCGCCCAGACCGTTGACGACGTTGGTGTTGACCACCTTCCAGGCCCGCTGGCTGGCGAAGTTGACGTCCTGCATCCCCTCCTGTTCGGTGCGCAGCGCCTGGTTGCGCACCACCAGCGACAGTCCGTGTGGGTTGTCCGGGCCGATCGGCTCGGCGTGGGACTCGGTCATGTAGACCGTGTTGTCGGTGCCGTCGATGTCCAGGTCGAGCCGGGCGATCAGGAAATGCTGATGGAACGGCGCATAGGTGCGCTCGTCGACCAGCGTGCCGTTCTTGGGTGTCGGCCCGGCCGGAAACGGTGTGGTGACCATGATCCCGGTGGCCCGGACTTCGCACTCGATGCTGCCGTCCTGATAGAGCCGCCAGTACACCAGGTACTCGTAATTGGCGACGGTCACGTGGAACGACAGGGTGAGCCGGCGCATCCGGCGCACCTCGGCACCGGCGTCATGGTCGACGTGCTTCCACAGCACGGCGTTGTCTTCCTCATGGATGCAGATCGCGTTGGTGATGGTGTACGGCTCGCCCGTGCTGTCGTGCAGA
This sequence comes from Mycobacterium sp. NS-7484, assembly GCF_001953975.1. GTDB lineage: Bacteria > Actinomycetota > Actinomycetes > Mycobacteriales > Mycobacteriaceae > Mycobacterium. The sequence goes on along the minus strand of NZ_MBEJ01000033.1, from coordinate 51,504 downwards.
ACCGCGTCCAGATAACGGATCTCGCCAAGACAGTCGCAGCCGAGCTCAAGGGAGGTGGTCATGAAGCCCAGCCCCCACTCCCCGATGTCGAAGGCGGTGCGGCGGTAGTGATCGACCGAGGAATCCCGGTACGGCACCACCATCTCAGCAAAGGACATCCGATGTGCGACAGAGCGTTCCGTCTCACCGTCGCGGTAGCGCACGGTGTGCAGCGTCATGCCCTCACGATGGTTGAACCCCACCCGCAACGACCAGTTCTGCCACTGCAGCAGGTTGCCGTCCGACGTGAACGACGGCCCGTCGGGCTGGGTGATGTTCAGCGGCTTGAGCGGCTCACGCCGTGAGGCGGCCCGGATCCGCTCGGGGATGTGATGCGGTACGTATTCACCCATCACGTCGGGCATCTCGGCGCTGCCGTCGTCTTCGACCCGCAACACCTCCATGGTGTTGACATCGATGACGCAGTGCAGACCGCTGACCTGGTGGGCGTACGGATTGGCCCCGGCAGCCTTCTTGTACCAGGTGTCCGACCAGCCGAGCCGGCGCTCCCGGTACTCCGGTGGGGCGACCGCATCCCCGTAGGTCCAGGTGTCCATGAACACGTTGTCCAGATCGGTGATTCCGCGTCGCGCCAGCGCGGCGATCACGTCGGGATGCCGCCGCAGTACCTCGTCGCATTCGACGAACTCGTCGACGGTGAAGTTGGCCTGCACGCCTGGGACGTGATCGAAGTTCTCGACCCTGTCCTCGGTCAGTGACACCACGCCCTTGTAGGTGGCGTTGGCCGATCGGTCCAGACAGATCACCGCGGCCCGCCGGGCCGGCACCGTGCCGCCGGCGTCGAAAGCCACCAGTTCGGCCTTGGTCGGCTCGACGAGTTCCACCGAGGTCACCCGCCAGCCGCGGGCGACCCCCTGCTCACGCCGCAATATCGCTGCCACCGCGCGGAACTCGTCGGCGGACAGCGGATCCAGAGGATGCTCCACGTGACCACGCAACCACACCCGAGCGCGTCCCGGCGGCGAAATCACCGAGAGCCACCCGCGAACACGTCAGGACTCGGCGAGCGTGAACCCTTCCCAGGCCTGCCGCCGCTCGGCTCGGGGGTCGTATTCCACGCGCGGCCGTCGGTCGAACACCAATACCGACCGCTTGTCGCGGTCATAGGCCGGCCAGCCGGGCCCGGGTGCACCGGTCTGGCTGAATTCCCGCCACCGCCGCTGCACATCCCGGCTGACCCGTCGAGCGGTTCTGCGGTCGCCCACTGCGGTCAGCAGTGCACCGTAGGTCGTGTGGTACGTGTCGAACACGGCGAGCAGTTCCATGGCATGGGTGGCGCCCAGGCCGGCCCAGTGCAGGGTCCGCGGCGCGTAGTCGTAGCGGTACACATACGTGGGCGCATGCCTGCTGTGCGCCTCGGCGATCTGCCAGGTCGCCGAGGCGAATGCGAAGTCACCGCCGAGCCGCACGCAGGCGGCGCTGCTCGGGTAGTCCGGATAGGCCGCCATGATCCGCCGGCGATCCTCGGGATCGGTACCGGCGAACAGCTTTTCGATCATCGGCTCGTTGGTCGGCAACAACGGCATGAACCGGGTGAACAGCCGGCCCTCGTCGGCGTTGTTGCCGACGATCAGCGGCACCCGGTGTGCAGTGCCGTCGGCCATCGCCGTCACGGGATCGACCGGCAGGTATTCGGTGCCGAACGTCGGACCGACCGGAAACGCCCCCGGCATGTCGGTCTGGCCGCGCATGATCAACGTTTCCAGCGCGCGGCCCAATTCGGCCGGACGGGCCGTCATCAATGCCGCAGCCGCCGGGCCCCCCGCCGGACTGACCAGTTGGGCAAGCTGGTCGGCGAGCCGGGCAGCCACGGCCGCCGAGCTGATCATCCCGCTGGCCGGGCTCTGCGAGATCACCCGAGCGAACAGGCCTTTGGCCTCGGGCACCGCGAGCAGGGTGGCGACGGCATGCGCGCCCGCACTCTCGCCGAAGATCGTGACGTTCTGCGGATCGCCACCGAACACCGCGATGTTGTCGCGTACCCAACGCAGGGCCAAAACCAGATCCCGCAGGAACAGATTGTCGTCGATCGGGTGCTCCGGGGTCGACAACGACGACAGCTCGACACACCCGAGCATGCCGAGCCGGTAGTTGACCGAGACGAAGACACAGCCGCGACGGGCCAGCGCGGCGCCGTCGTAGATCGGAGTCGCCGAACTGCCCATGATGTAGCCGCCACCGTGGACGAAGAACATCACCGGCAACGGATCCTGGGACGGTTTCTCCGGGGCCACCACGTTGAGCGTCAGGCAGTCCTCACCCATCGGCTGGTACTTCCCCACGCCGACGAGGGTGTAGCGGCGTTGCTGGGGTGCGCAGTACCCGAACCCGTGGCAATAACGGACGCCGGGCCAGGGCTGCGCCGGCTCAGGCGCCCGGAACCGCAGGGGACCCACCGGCGGTTTGGCGTAAGGGATGGAGCGCCAACGATGTACGCCGTCGCGCGTGAAGCCTTCGACGATGCCGGCGTTGATCTTTGCCCGGACAGTACGTTCGTGCATGAACCGACCGTATCTAACGACGGCCGCGGCGGCAGGCAGGCACTGGGCGTGCCACGCGCCCGCTAGCCTTGCGGGTATGCGCATCGCTGTGACCGTCGGGGCTGCTGTGCTGTTGGTGGCCTGCTCGCCGGGAGGAGGGCACGAGTCCCAGCCGACCTCGCATCCCCGAATGTCGGCTCCTGCCAATGCCTCACCGACCAAGAGCGCCAAGCCGACCCCGACCACCACCTCCCCGCTGCCCACCACGGCACCCGCCCCGGGAACACCGATGAGCCGGGTGATCAAGTGGGTCGAAGCGGGCACCTCGGCCGATCCGGCCGGTTTCCACACCGCCACCCGCGACGGGCAGCCCACCGATCTCGGCGACGACATCGCGTTCGTCGCCCCGTCGGGCTCGGCCCGCTGCGCCACCGACAAGAACCTCGGCGGCCAACTGGCGTGCCTGATCCATGCCGACGGCCTGCCGTCAAAACCCTCCGACGTCGAGGGCCAGTGGATTCCGGGGTGGGTTGATTTCGCCGGTGAGACGGTCGATATCGGCTCGCTGCACGGGGATCCGGGCCGGTTCGGCTACGGCGACGGGGCGGAACTGACCGCAGGCGAGTCACTGGCCTTCGGTGACTACCGCTGCCGCGCGGACGCCACCACACTGGTGTGCGTCAACTACGCGCATCAGTCGGCGATCCTTGTGAACTCCTCGGGTGTCGAGCCGCTCGGTTGTCTCAAGCCGGTGCCGCCGCCGGTGGGCGTCGGGCGCCAGCTCAGCTGTCCACCCGATTAACGCCAGCCGTCAGCCGCCTTGGCCGCCTCCAGCAGCGCGTCACACAACTGGCGCAGTTCGTCAGTGTCCGCGCCCTCGTCGACCGCGATGGCGACGTCCTCGGCCGCGCACCTGACCTGGTACACCCGATCGGCCAACTGCGCCGCCTCGTCGGCGGACAGCACCACCGAATCCGGGGCCAACGAGGTGCCCTTGACCATGGCGCGCTGCTCGTAGGCGCGTTGCCGGCACGACTGCCGGCAGTACTGACGACGGCGCCCCATCTGTGCGTCGGCGACCTCTCGCCCGCACCACCGACACGGTTGCGGACGGTCGCGTCTGCGGTTCCCGGTCGTCATGGGTCAAGACTGTAGACGGACGTGCTCTGTGATCGGCGTATCATGGACGGTCGAGTCGGGAACTTGGCAACGCCGTGCAGCGTTGAGATATCCGGACCAAATCGCCTGATAAGGAGTGTTGACGATGGCTGATCGCGTCTTGAGAGGCAGTCGCCTCGGAGCTGTGAGCTACGAGACCGACCGCAACCATGACCTGGCTCCGCGTCAGGTCGCGCGCTACCGCACCGAGAACGGTGAAGAGTTCGACGTCCCGTTCGCCGACGACGCCGAGATCCCCGGCACCTGGCTGTGCCGCAACGGTCTCGAGGGCACCCTCATCGAAGGGGACGTGCCGGAGCCCAAGAAGGTCAAGCCGCCGCGTACCCACTGGGACATGCTGCTGGAACGGCGCTCCGTCGAGGAGCTCGAAGAGCTGCTCAAGGAGCGGCTCGACCTGATCAAGACCAAGCGTCGCGGTAGCTGAACCGTCAAAAAAACCGCGAGCGGGCACGCACGTGCCGGCTCGCGGTTTTTTGTGTCTCAGCGCACGACGCCCCGGGCGCGGTCCAGGCGGCCGCGAATACCCCACTCGGCAACCTTGAACATCGCCTCGCGGATGTTGGAACCACTCATCTTCGACACGCCGAGCTCACGTTCGGTGAACGTGATGGGCACCTCGACGACGTTGAACCCGTTGTTGATGGCGCGCCAGGTCAGGTCGATCTGGAAGCAGTAGCCCTTGGAATCGACCGCGGACAGGTCGATCTTCTCCAGCACCTCGCGTCGGTAGGCGCGGTACCCGGCGGTGATGTCGTGAATGCCGACGCCCAGAAGGAGGCGGGAGTAGGTGTTGGCGGTCTTCGACAGGACCAACCGCCGCACCGGCCAGTTGCGTACCGTGCCGCCGGGCACATACCGCGAGCCGATGGCCAGATCCGCGCCCGCGTCGACGGCGTCCAGCAGCCGGTTCAGCTCCTCAGGGGCATGGCTACCGTCGGCGTCCATCTCGACCAGCACCGCGTAGCCCCGGCCCAAACCCCAGGCGAAGCCGGCCAGATAGGCCGCACCCAGGCCCGCTTTGCTGGTCCGGTGCATGACGTGCACGCGGTCCGGATCGGCCAGCGCCAACTCGTCGGCCAGCTGGCCGGTGCCGTCGGGGCTGCCGTCGTCGACGACCAAGATGTGCACCTCGGGGTTGGCGTGATGCACCCGTCCGACGATCAACGGCAGGTTTTCCCGCTCGTTGTACGTGGGAATGATCACCAGGGCGCGCTGACTGGGGCGTTCACCATCCTGGCGAGGGCTGGATCCCCCGTGTGCACGCGCTCCGTCACCAGGGACTGTCATGTGACTCCTTCATCGTCGCGGGCCCTCGCCGGTGCGACGCCTCAACATTCTTTGCACGAACCCTCCATTGTGCAGCATGGAAATGACCAATGCCGCCCCGACTGCTCCCAGCCCGACCGTGACCAGTACCACTTGGAGGACCGGTCCCCACTCGGTGGCCGGCGTCAGCCCGGTTTTCAACCTGATCTGACTGTCCAGATAGGCGGGCTGGAAAAACTCTGTGCGGGCCAGCGCGCGCCCGTCCGGGGCGATCACCGCGCTGATTCCGGTGGTCCCGGCGACGACGACGTACCGATCGTGCTCGACGGCCCGCAGCTTGCCGAACGCCAATTGCTGAGCGCTCATGTTCTCGTCGAACGTGGCGTTGTTGGTCGGAACCGTCAGCACCTGGGCGCCGCTGCGGACCGCTTCTCGCGCGGCCCGATCGAAGATCACTTCCCAGCACGTGGTCACGCCGATCGGCACCCCGGCGGCATGCACGACGCCGTTGCCCTCCCCGGGAACGAAATACCCGGCCCGATCCGCATACGACGACAGATGCTTGAAGAAACCGCGCCACGGCAGGTATTCGCCGAACGGCTGCACGATCTTCTTGTCATGCCGCTCGCCGGGCCCGTGGTCGGGATCCCACACGATGACGGTGTTGGTGGCCACCGGGTTGTCCGGGGTGTAACCGTCGGCCTTGGTGACAGTGCCCACCAGGATCGGCGCACCGATGGCATCGGCTGCCGCGGTGATCTGGGCGGCGGCATCGGCATTGGCCATGGGATCGATGTCGGACGCGTTCTCGGGCCAGACCACGAACATGGGCTGGGCGGCTTTCCCGGCGCGCACATCCTCGGCCAGTCGCTGCGTCTCGGCCACATGGTTGTCCAGCACCGCACGGCGCTGGGCGTTGAAATCGAGACCCAGCCGCGGCACGTTGCCCTGGACAGCGGCCACGGTGACCGTCTGTTCGTCGCCCGCGCCGATGCCGGAATGGCGGACCTGTGGCCACAGCAGTGCGGTGCCCAACAGCACCACGGTGATGCTCAGGCCGGGCATCATCACCGCAGGAGCCGGGAAGCCCGGTTTGTGTCCGTGCCGCCACCACCGGACGATCTCCAGCACCAGCAGTGTCGCGCTGAACCCGATCAGCGCCACCGCGAAAGACAGCAGCGGTGCGCCGCCGAGACGGGCGATCGGCAGCAGTGGTCCGTTCGTCTGGCCGAAACCGACCACGCCCCAAGGAAATCCGCCGAACGGGACGCTCGACTTGAGCCATTCCTGCGCCACCCACAGCGCGGCGAACCACACCGGCCAACCGGGCAGCGCTCTGACCACCACCGCCGACAGTCCGAACAAGCCGCAGAACAGGGCTTGCACCACGGCCAGCGCCAGCCAGGGCACCGCGCCCACAAAGCTGGCGATCCACGGCAGCAGCGGGATATAGAACGCCAGGCCGAAGAGGAACCCGTAGCCGAATCCACCGGCGCGGGTCGTGGACCGCAGGGTCAGTACCCAGCCGAGCAGGGCCACGCCGACGACGGCCGCCCACCACCAGCCGGTGGGCGGGTAACTCAGGCACATCGCCAGCCCACCACCCACGGCGGCGGACAGCTGTGCCCATCGCGCGGCTGCGGCCCGACCGAATCGCGAGGCCCGCACCGTCAGTGCCGACCAGCGGTCCGGTGTGCCGTCCACGGTCAGGCGTACGCCGCGATCGTCGGGCTCGTCGTCGGGATCCATGTCGGCCACGGGGTCACCGGTGGCGCCTTCGTCCAACTCGTCGAAGGCCTCGTCATCAAGCTCATCGAGCTCGGCAAGCTCGTCGTCCTCGATCGCCGGAATGACGTCGGTGGTCTCGGTCGGGCGCGGCCGCCCGAAACCGTCGAGCCGCGAGCGGCCGGATCTGGCTCGGGGACGGTCACTGCCCATGGATCACCACACCCCGGTGGACCGTCTGACGGCAGCGCGGCAGTTCCGCGTCGGCGGACAGCCGTGGCAGGGCCGGCACCCGCGAGCGTGGATCGGTGGACCAACGTTGGACCGCGTTGGCCGGGGCGCTGACCTCCAGCTGTTCGGCATCCCATACCGCGTAGCTGGCCGGGGCGCCGGGAACCAGAGTGCCGCTGACCCCGTCGCGCACACCGCACGCGCGCCAGCCACCACGGGTGGCCGCGGCGAACGCCGCCCGCGCGGAGATCGCACTGCCCGCGCTGCGGTGCGAGATCGCCGCCCGCACGGTCTGCCAGGGATTCATGCTGGTGACCGGGCTGTCGGAGCCGAAAGCGAGAGGCACACCTTCGGAGGCTAACAGCGCAAACGGGTTGAGCCGATGCGCTCGATCAAGCCCGAGACGCTGGGCGTACATGCCCTCGTCACCGCCCCACAAGGCATCGAAATTGGGTTGCACGCTGGCCGCCACACCCCAGGCGCCCAACTGGGCGGCCTGCGTCGCCTCCACCATCTCCAGGTGCTCGAGGCGGTGGCCGCATCGCGCCACGGCCGGTGCGCCCAGCCGGGACACCACGGTCGCGAGCCCGTCGACGACGGCCGCGACAGCCGCATCGCCGATCACATGGAATCCAGCGGGGATCCCGGCCTCGGTGCAGGCCTGCAGATGTGTGGTGATGGCCTCGACGTCCAGGTACGTGTTGCCGCAGGTGTCCGGCGCGTCGTGATAGGGCGCGTGCAGCCAGGCCGTGCGGGAGCCGAGGGCACCGTCGACGAACAGGTCCCCGGCCAGGCCGCGGGCCCCGGTCTCGGCGATCAGATGACGCGCGTGCTCGGCATCGGTGGCCGGCTCACCCCAGTAGCCGATGACCTCCACGCCATGCTGCAGTGCGTTCAGTTCCTGCCAGTCCAGCAGGCCGCCGATCTGAGGTCCGGCGCACTCGTGGACCGCGGCGATACCCAACCCGGCCGCGTGGTCGAGGGCCGCGAGGCGCGCCCGGTTGCGCTGTTGCGGAGTCAGCTGTTCGCGCGCGGCCGCGCGCACCAGGTGATGCGCGTCGGCGGTGAGCGGACGTTGGGGATCGAACCCCGCGGCCTCGGCCAGGTCGGGCACCAGCCGGCGAAGCGCGGTGGTCGTGGCGGCCGAATGCACATCCACCCGGGCCAGATAACCGGGCCGATCCCCCAGCACCCCATCGAGATCCGCGGTACTCGGCCCCGTGCGCTCGGGCCAGCCGGACTCGTCCCAGCCGTGTCCCCATACCGGGCCCTCGGGGTGTTCACGTGCGTACTCACCGACCAGCTGCAGACAGTGCTGCAGGGAGGTGGCCCCACGCAGATCCAGACCGTTCAAGTTCAGGCCGGTGGCCGTCAGATGCACGTGACTGTCGACGAACGCCGGGGCGACGAAACCGCCGTCGAGGTCGATGATCTCGACGCCGGGGAACTCCGACCGGCCCACGTCATCGCTTCCCAGCCATGCCACTACTCCGTCGCGCACGGCCAATGCGGTCGCGTCGGGGTAGCTGGGGCTGTGGATACGCCCGTTGATCAGAAGTGTGGTCAAGCTCTTTCGGGTGGCGGTTAGGCCTTGGGAGGCAGGCGGTATGGGTCCGCTTCCATGGCGTCGGTTACGTCGATGACTTCGCCGTCAATGTAGTCGCCCGCGCCGCGTCGATAAGCGGCGGTACCGGTGGACCGGCCGAAACCCGCGGGCGCGGTGATGATGAGCGGCACCCGTCGGGCAACCAGCCCGGCCAGCATCGGCCGGGCGACGGTCCGGGTCGGTGGCAGGAGAAGCAACACGCCCGCGACCGAACTGGCCAGACCCGGGACGACCACCAAGATGGTGCCCAGCGCGACCAGCAGACTGTCGGACACGGCGCCGCGGGACTCGGTCACACCGCCGGACAGGCCGGCCTGCAGCCGACGGAGCTGCCGTTTGAGCTGCGACCCCGCCAGCGCCAGACCGACGGCGAACGTCGCTGCGAGCACCAGGACCGTCCACCCGAAACCGATCGTCGCGGTCAGCGCGACGACAACCGCCATCTCGATGACGGCGTAGATGAGGAACAGCCGCATAGCCATGTCCGGTCAACGATCAGGTGGCCAGTTCGGTTCCGGCTCAGTTCCCCGGTTTGAGCAGGATCGAGACATTGTTCTGCATGCCACCGCGCAGCTTGGAGAAGACGTTGAAGGTCTTGCCGAGCAGGCCGTAGCGCTTGCCGATCGCGTCATAGGTCGCGCCGTTGGCCGATTTGGGCAGGATCTCGGCGACGGCGTCGACCGCCTCACTCTTCGCATTGCCGCGTACATCACACACCGCGACGGTGACCCGAGAGGTGTTGCGGATCCGCTTGACCTTCCAGGACTTCTCCTGAGTGATCACGACCAGTCCGCCCGGAGACGGCGCGGCCCAGATCGCGGTCGGCTTGGGCCTGCCGTCTTTCGTGAAGGTGGTCAGCAGAACGTAATCGGCCTTGGCGACATCGGCGAAGGTGAGAGCCATGCAGCCCAATCTAAGCCAACAGGTCGCGGGCGCTGACGCTGCGAACAGGCCGCTAATGTGCGAGACCGGTGCGCCCTAGGCGCAGAGTCAGCGCGGTCAGCCCTCGAGCTCGCCTTCTGTCTCCAACAGCACCTGCCGCAACCCGTCCAGGGTGGCCTGCTCGGGCTGCTCCCACATGCCACGGCCCGCGGCCTCCAGCAGACGCTCGGCCATGCCGTGCAACGCCCATGGGTTGGATTCGGACATGAACTTGCGGTTTTCGTCGTCCAGCACGTACTCGGCGGAGAGTCGCTCGTACATCCAGTCGGCCATCACATGCGCGGTGGCGTCATAGCCGAACAGGTAGTCGACGGTGGCCGCCATCTCGAAGGCGCCCTTGTAGCCGTGCCGGCGCATCGCGGTGATCCAGCGCGGGTTGACCACCCGAGCCCGGAAGACGCGGTTGGTCTCCTCCGACAGCGTGCGGGTGCGCACGGCGTCGGGACGGGTGTTGTCACCGATGTAGGCCGCCGGCGCCTGGCCGGTCAGCGCCCGCACGGTGGCCACCATCCCGCCGTGGTACTGGAAGTAGTCGTCGGAGTCGGCGATGTCGTGTTCGCGGGTGTCGGTGTTCTTGGCGGCCACCGCGATTCGACGGTAGGCCCGGTTCATGTCATCGGCGGCAGGTGCACCGTCAAGTCCCCGGCCGTACGCGAACCCGCCCCAGGCGGTGTACACCTCGGCCAGATCGCCGTCGTCGCGCCAGTTGCGGCTGTCGATCAGCTGTAGCAAGCCTGCCCCGTAGGTTCCCGGCTTGGAGCCGAAAATCCTTGTGGTGGCCCGCCTTTGATCACCGTGCTCGGCCAGGTCGACCTGGGCGTGGGCGCGCACGTAGTTGTCCTCGGCCGACTCGTCGAGTCCGGCCACCAGTGCCACCGCATCGTCGAGCATGGTGACCACGTGCGGGAAGGCGTCGCGGAAGAAGCCGGAGATGCGCACCGTGACGTCGATGCGCGGACGACCGAGTTCGGCCAGTTCGATCGGCTCCAGGTTCACCACCCGACGCGAGGCGTCGTCCCAGACCGGCCGCACGCCCAGCAGGGCAAGCACTTCGGCGATGTCGTCACCGGCGGTACGCATGGCCGAGGTCCCCCACACCGAGAGGCCGACCGACTGCGGCCACCGGCCGTAGTCGGTCCAGTAGCGGTCGACGAGTGAATCCGCCATCGCCACACCGGTTTCCCAGGCCAGCCGCGACGGGACCGCCTTGGGGTCCACCGAGTAGAAGTTGCGGCCGGTGGGCAACACGTTGACCAGTCCGCGCAACGGCGAACCGGACGGCCCGGAGGCGATGAAGCCGCCGGCCAGGGCACGCAGCACCTGGTCGATCTCACCGTCGGTGCCCGCCAGCCGGGGCACCACCTCCGTGGCGGCGAACCGCAGGATGCGCGCGACCTCGGGGTTGTCGGTGAGCTCGTCGACAGTGTTTGCGTCCCAACCGGTTTCCTGCAACGCAGCGACCAGTTCGCGGGCGCCGGCCTCGGCGGTGTCGACGGCTGCGCGGTCGTCACTACCGTCCTCGGCCAGGCCCAGTGCCTGCCGCAGCCCGGGTACCGTCTGCTCGCCGCCGAACAGCTGGCGAGCCCGCAGGATGGCCAGCACCAGGTCGAGTTCGCCTTCTCCGGTGGGCTTCTGCCCCAGCACGTGCAGGCCATCGCGGATCTGGACGTCCTTGATCTCGCACAGCCAGCCGTCGACGTGCAACAGCATGTCGTCGAAGGATTCCTCGTCGGGACGGTCTTCCAACCCCAGGTCGTGATCCATCTTGGCGGCGCGCATCAGCGTCCAGATCTGCTGGCGGATGGCCGGCAGTTTGCCGGGATCCAGCGCCGACACCGTGGAGTGTTCGTCGAGCAACTGCTCGAGTTTGGCGATGTCGCCATAGGTTTCGGCACGCGCCATCGGTGGGATGAGGTGATCGATGAGGGTGGCGTGGGCCCGGCGCTTGGCCTGAGTGCCCTCCCCCGGATCGTTGACGAGGAACGGGTAGATGAGCGGCAGGTCGCCGAGGGCCGCATCGGTGCCGCAGGCCGCGCTCATGCCGAGCGTCTTGCCGGGCAGCCATTCCAGGTTGCCGTGTTTGCCCAGGTGCACCACGGCATCCGCGCCAAAGGATCCCGGGAACGACGAGTCCAGCCAGCGGTAGGCGGCCAGGTAGTGGTGGCTGGGCGGCAGATCGGGATCGTGGTAGATCGCCACCGGGTTCTCCCCGAAGCCGCGCGGCGGTTGCACGATCAGCACCACATTGCCGGCCTGGATGGCGGCGATGACGATCTCGCCGTCGGGGTCCCGGCTGCGGTCGACGAACAGCTCACCCGGCGGCGGGCCCCAGTGTTGCACGACGGCGTCGGCGAGTTCGGCAGGCAGGGTGGCGAACCAGGCGCGATAGTCCTTGGCCGGCACCCGAATCGGGTTGGCGGCCAGCGCCTCGTCGGTCAACCAGTCCGGGTCTTGTCCACCGCGTTCGATCAGCGAGTGGATCAAGGCGTCACCGTCACCTGAGTCGACGATCGTGGCGAGATCACCGGGTGTGGCCGCCTCGCCGATGTCGTAACCGGCCTCGCGCATGGCGCGCAGCAGCGCGACCGCGCTGGCCGGAGTGTCCAGGCCGACGGCGTTGCCGATGCGGGCATGCTTGGTGGGGTAGGCCGAAAACACCAGGGCGACACGTTTTTCCGCGGCCGGGATGGCCCGCAGCCGGGCGTGCCGCACGGCCAGGCCGGCCACCCGCGCGCAGCGTTCGGGATCGGCGACGTAGGAGATCAGGCCTTCGGCGTCGATCTCCTTGAACGAGAACGGGACCGTGATGATGCGTCCGTCGAACTCGGGAACGGCGACCTGGGTGGCGACGTCCAACGGGGACATGCCGTCGTCGTTATCCGACCATTGGTCGCGCGAACTGGTCAGGCAGAGGCCTTGCAGAATCGGAATGTCCAGTGCGGCAAGGTGAGCGACGTTCCAGGAATCGTCGCTACCTCCCGCGCCGACGGCCGCCGGGGTGGCACCTCCGGCCGCGAGCACCGTGGTGATCAGGGCGTCGGCCGTGCCGAGCAGCTCGAGGAGTTCGGGTTCGGCGGTACGCAGTGAGGCACAGAACACGGGCAGTGCCCGGCCGCCAGCCTGCTCGATCGCGTCGCACAGCGCCTCGACGTAGGCGGTGTTGCCGGCGAGCTGCTGGGCGCGGTAGTAGAGCACGGCGACCGTGGGCCCGCCTGCCGGGGCCGCGGCGGGCCGCTCCAGCACTCCCCAACTCGGGGTGGTCACCGGAGCGGCGAAGCCGAATCCGGTCATCAGTAGCGTGTCGGACAGGAAGGCGTGCAGGTTCGTCAGGTTTTCCAGGCCGCCCTGGGCCAGGTAGATGTGGGTCTGCAGAGCGGCGCCCTGCGGGGCGGTCGAATGCCCCATCAACTCGGCATCGGGTGACTGTTCACCACTGACCACCACGGTCGGCAGGCCGCTGGCCACCACGGTGTCGATGCCGTCCTGCCAGGCCCGGTAGCCACCGAGGATCCGGATCACCGCAATGTCGGCACCGTCGAGAAGTTCCTCAAGTTCGCCACTGACCAGTCGCGACGGGTTGGCCCAGCGGTAGCGAGCCCCGCTGGCCCGCGCGGTGATCAGATCGGTGTCCGAGGTCGACAAGAGCAGGACAGTAGGAGCTTGCACCCCCCATTCGTACCGCACCGGCCACCCGATCGGGGTGGCCGGTGCGGCACCGGGCCGTCAGGTTCAGGGCTGGGTTTCCCCGAAGCGGTCGTGCCAGGACTGCCGGTACGGCAGGCCGGCCCCCGCGACGAGCGCCAGGACGAAGACCGCGAATCCACCGAAGGCGAGCATGGTTGCTCCTTTCGTCAGAGCCTATGACCAAGATTTCGATTTCCCGGTACCGATGGTCCCGGGTATGCCCCTAAAAGGTACGTCCGGTGACCCGAAATCGGGCCGATCTGTAAGCGACCGAACAGCTTTCCGAACCAGTGACCGATGTCACAACACGGGGCGAAAGTAGGATGGACGGCGTTATGACGAGGACCCGCGACCAGGATGCCTGCCCGGGCGCACTCACGGTGCACCAGGCCGCCGACGGCGCCCTGATCCGGGTTCGGCTGCCCGGCGGGATGATCACGCCCGGCCAACTGGTCGCCGTGGCCGAGGTGGCCGAGCAATTCGGTTCTCCGGCAATGGAACTCACATCCAGAGGCAACGTCCAGATCCGAGCGGTCAGCGATACCGGCGCGGCGGCCTCCGCATTGGCCGAGGCCGGCCTGCTGCCGTCACCGACGCATGAGCGGGCCCGCAATATCGTGGCCTCGCCGTTGTCCGGCCGGCACGGGGGCCTCACCGACATCCGGCCTCTGATCTCCGCACTCGACCAGGCCATCCAGGCCGATCCCGCGCTGGCGGCATTGCCCGGCCGGTTCTGGTTCAGCCTGGACGACGGCCGCGGTGACGTGTCGGGGATCGATGCCGATGCCGGTGTGCACGCGCACGACGACGGCACCTTCGCGCTGCTGTTGGCCGGACGCGACACCGGGGTACGCCTGGACACCGGTGATGTCGTAGAGACCCTGATCGACATCGCCCGCAGGTTCGTCACCATTCGCGGCAAAGCTTGGCGGACAACCGAACTCGACGACCCCACGATACTGCTGGAGGGGCTCGCACCCACCGCCCCGGCCGGGGCCACCTGGCCGCCGACCCTGACCCCGCCGGTCGGCTGGATCGAGCAGCGGGATGGGCGGGTGGCACTGGGGGCCGCCGTGGCGCTGGGTGTGCTGCAGGCCCGCGTCGCCCATTTCCTGGCCGCGATCGAGACCCCGCTGATCATCACACCCTGGCGCTCGGTGCTGGTGTGTGACGTCTCCGAGGGCGTAGCGGACACCGCGTTGCGCGTGCTCGCGCCGCTGGGTCTGGTGTTCGACGAGGCTTCGCCCTGGCTTCGGATCAGCGCCTGCACCGGTAGCCCCGGATGCGCCAAGGCGGCGGCGGATGTCCGGGCCGACGCCGCCGAGGCGATCGACACTCCCTCCGACGCCCACCGGCACTTCGTCGGCTGCGACCGGGCCTGTGGCAGCCCGCCCGAGGCCGAGGTGCTGATCGCCGGCGAGGACGGATACCGGCTCCGCATCGCGCCCGCGAGGAGCAAGACCACTTGAGCTCCCATTAGGGTGTTCGGGTGCTCGACTACATCCGTGACGCAGCCGAGATCTATCGGCAGTCGTTCGCGACGATCCGTGCCGAAGCGAATCTGTCGCGATTCCCCGAAGATGTGTCGCGGGTGGTGGTTCGGCTGATCCACACCTGCGGTCAGGTGGATGTCGCCGATCACGTGGCCTACCGCGACGACGTCGTCAGCCGAACCCATGCCGCGCTGGCGGCCGGCGCGCCCGTGTTGTGCGATTCGTCGATGGTCGCGGCGGGCATCACGCGTTCCCGGCTGCCTGCCGACAACGAAGTAGTGTCGCTGGTGGCCGATCCCCGGGCTCCCGAGCTGGCCGCCAAACTCGGCAGCACCCGCTCCGCGGCGGCGGTCGACCTGTGGGCGGACCGCCTCGGTGGCGCCGTGGTTGCCATCGGTAACGCGCCGACGGCACTGTTCCGCCTGCTGGAATTGCTCGACGAAGGTGCCCCGATGCCGGCAGCGGTGCTGGGCGGGCCCGTCGGCTTCGTCGGATCCGCCCAGTCCAAGCAGGAGCTGATCGAGCGGCCACGCGGAATGTCCTACCTGGTGGTGACCGGCCGGCGCGGTGGCAGCGCCATGGCCGCGGCCGCCGTCAATGCGATTGCGAGTGAACGCGAGTGACTGTGCAGGACCAGCCACAAGAGAAACAAGGCACCCTCTACGGCGTCGGCCTGGGCCCGGGCGATCCAGAACTCGTCACGGTCAAGGCAGCCCGGCTCATCGGGGCCGCCGACGTGGTCGCCTACCACAGCGCCAAACACGGGCACAGTATTGCCAGGGGAATTGCCGAGCCGTATCTGCGGGCCGGCCAGCTCGAAGAACACCTGGTCTATCCCGTCACCACCGAGACCACCGAGCATCCCGGCGGGTACGTCGGCGCGATGGAGGACTTCTACACCGCCGCTGCCGAGCGCATCGCCGCCCACTTGGAGGCCGGCCGTGACGTGGCCCTGCTGGCCGAGGGCGATCCGCTGTTCTACAGCTCGTACATGCACATGCACACCCGGCTGACCGAACGGTTTGACGCCGTCATCGTGCCCGGGGTCACCTCGGTCAGTGCGGCCTCGGCCGCCACCGGCACCCCGCTGGTGCAGGGCGATGACGTGCTGACCATCCTGCCCGGCACCCTGCCCACCGCCGAGTTGGAGCGCCGACTGGCCGACACCGACGCCGCGGTGGTGATGAAGCTGGGCCGGTCCTACACCCGGGTGCGGGAGGCGCTGTCGTCCACCGGGCGGCTGGATGAGGCGTACTACGTCGAGCGGGCCAGCACCGATCGGCAGCGGGTGTCCCCCGCCGGCGAGGTCGGTGGTGAGGCCAAGGTGCCGTACTTCTCGCTGGCGATGGTCCCGGGCCGCTCCCGGTCAGTGACGGCGCAGGGCAGCGTGGTGGTGGTCGGGCTCGGGCCCGGTGACTCGGACTGGATGACCCCGCAAACCCGTCGCGAGCTGGCCGCCGCCACCGATCTGATCGGCTATGGCCCGTATCTCGACCGGGTCGGTGCCCGCGCCGGCCAGCATCACCACCCCAGCGACAACACCGACGAGCCGGCCCGCGCGCAGCTCGCCTGCAAGCTGGCCCAGCAGGGCCGCACCGTCGCCGTGGTCTCCTCAGGAGATCCAGGCGTGTTCGCCATGGCCACCGCGGTACTGGAGGAGGCCAAACTGTGGCCCGGGGTCGAGGTCCGGGTGATTCCGGCGATGACGGCAGCACAGGCGGTCGCCAGCCGGGTCGGGGCGCCCCTCGGCCACGACTACGCGGTGATCTCGCTGTCCGATCGGCTCAAGCCGTGGGAGGTGATCGCCGCCCGGCTCACCGCTGCGGCGAAGGCAGATCTGGCCCTGGCGATCTACAACCCGGCGTCGAAGACCCGGACCTGGCAGGTGGAGGCCATGCGCGAGCTGCTGCTCGAGTACCGCGATCCGAGCACGCCGGTGGTCGTCGGGCGCGCCGTGTCGGGTGCCGAGCCCGGACCCGGTGAACGGGTAAGCGTGGTGCGACTGGCCGATCTCGATCCGGCGCAGGTCGACATGCGGACCATGCTGATCATCGGCTCGTCGCAGACGCAGTGGTACACGGGGTCGGCGGCCGGCGACACAACCGAGGACCGGGTGTTCACCCCCCGCAACTACCCTGGCTGACACCGCTCTGACTCACGTCGATTTTTGTTGACTGCTGTCAGAAAGCCCGATAGTGTCCGGCGTCACACCCATTCGAGGGAGATCCGTGACATCACCGGGCGCACCCACGCGGTCACCGCTGGACCGTCGGCAACCGCAGCGCAGCGACCAACGTCGCGCTGCGATCCTCGCCGCCCTCGATGAACACTTGAAGCAGACCGGGTTCGACGCGCTCAACATCGCCGAGGTGGCCCGGCAGGCCGGGGTGGGACGCTCGGCCTTCTACTTCTATTTCGAGAACAAGGCCGCCGCGGTGGCCGCGTTGCTCGAACCCATGCACGACGCGCTGTTGGCGGCCAACACGATCCTGGCCGACACTGCCCAACCACCGCGGTCTCGCGTCCGCGACACACTGGAGGCGGTGCTGCAGACGGCCGAGGATCACCGCTATCTGTTCCAGGCGATGTGGGAGGCCCGCGCAGCCAACAGCGCCGTGCGTGACATGTGGGACGAGGCCCGAGAGTCGTTCGTCCCCACGGTCGCCGCGGTGATCGCCGCCGAACGCGCCGACGGCCGCGCTCCGGACGGACCCGACCCGCGGGTGCTGGCCAGCCTGCTGATGGAACTCAACGATCGACTGGTCGAACGAATCATCATCGGCGGGTCGCTGGCCCGTCACGAACTACTGGAAGGCGCAGAGGCGATGTGGATGGGCACGATCTACGGGACAGTGCAGTGACCGCCGCCGGATCGCTCCCGAGGTCCATTCCGAGCAAGCCTGACGAGGTGACCGCCGGATGGCTGTCGCAGATCCTGGGCGCCGAGGTGGACACGGTGCACACCGCGCCGATCGGCACCGGACAGACCGGCGCCACCTACCGGGTGTCGGTGACCTACCGCGGCGACAGCCACCTGCCGGCCACCTTCGCGATCAAACTGCCATCGCAAGATGAGACCGTGCGCGACCGGGTCTCCATCGGTTACCGCTCAGAGCACGCCTTCTACACCAACGTCGCCGATCACGTGCAGATCCCGGTACCACACTGTCATCACTGCGAAATCGCCGGAGAGGGATCCGATTTCGTCCTACTGCTGGCCGACCTGGCGCCGGCCGAACAGGGCGACCAGATCGCCGGGTGCACGCCCGCCGAGGCACACCTCGCGGTGCTGGCGCTCGCCGACCTGCATGGGCCGACCTGGGCCGACCCGCAATGGGCCAACTTTCCCGGTATCGCGATGCCCAAGCCGGAACCCGACTCCGCCAAGGGTTTCGGTGACGTCGCCAAGATGGCCGCCGACATCACCCTGGACAAGCTCGGGGCGCGCCTGAGCGCCGAGGACCAGGACACCCTGCGCACAGCGATGTCGGTCGTCACCCCCTGGCTGCTGGCCGAACCCGATCGATTCGCCATCCTGCACGGCGATTACCGACTGGACAACATGTTGTTCGACCCCGACCGCAGCCGGATCACCGTGGTGGACTGGCAGACGCTGGGGTCCGGCCTGCCGGCCCGCGATCTGTCCTACTTCACCGCGACCAGCCTGGATCCTGCGATCCGGGCCGCGGTGGAAGCCGACCTGGTCGGGGCGTACCACGACCGGTTACTGTCGCACGGCGTGACCGGCTACGACCGTGAAACATGTTGGCACGACTACCGTTTGGGCATGCTGCAAGCGCCGTTGATCACCGTGCTGGGCACGGCCTTCGCCACCTCCACCGAACGCGGTGACGACATGATGGTGGTGATGGCGCAGCGTGGCTGCCAGGCGATCCGCGAACTCGGCACGCTCGATCTGATCAATATCTAGCCTCACAGGCGCTGCCCGCTCCTCCACGACTTCCAGGCCACCATCATGTCTGTCGACCTGGGCACAGAAAGTCTTCGGCGTGTTGCACAGGCGGCGCGGGGTGACGACTTGCCCGCCTATGCGCGACTTTTCAGCGACAATCGCCACACGAGAACCAGAGGCACCGTTCGTCACGCACCCAATGTTTACTTATGTCACTGCAGTACCCAAAAGCCCCTTACGCCACGGATTTTGGGCTGTCCACCTGTCAGCGACAGAGTCGCTGACAGGTGGACATTGGGCAGATGATGCCTATGCGGCCCGTGGTGCTGGAGCGTTAAAAACCATGAGCGACAACGGGTTTAGTGAGGTGGATGGTGACCAGCGTGGCGATTGTCGCTCGGTTGTCGCTAACAGGCGGGCACATCGCAAACCCGTCTGGATTGATGGGACCGCGCCGCGTGAGGTCATAAACGATCGGCACACACATGGTGCACCCACTTGACGGCCCGCGTCACCGACGGATCACGAAACGTCGAGTCCATCCCGGACCCAGTTCACCGCCTCCTCGACCGTGGCCACCGTCTGAACACCCGGCGGTAGCGGCGGGCGGTCCACCATCACCACCGGAACCCCCGCCGCCTCGGCCGCCCGCAGCTTGGGCTCGGTCATCGCGCCCCCGCTGTTCTTGGTCACCAGCGCGTCGATCCGGTGCGCGCGCAACAGAGCCAGCTCACCGTCGTAGTCGTACGGACCGCGTGACAGCAGCAGCTGATGGTCGGTGGGCAGGGTGTCAATGTCCGGCGCGGTGACGGCCCGGATCAGAAACCACGCGTCGACGCCCTTGAACGCCCGGGTGCCGGATCTGCCGGTGGTCAGAAAGACCCGTGAATAGCCGTTGCCCGTCACGGTTTCGGCGGCTTCGGTGTCCGATCCCACGACGATCGCCGATCCTGGCGCCCAGGCCGGCCGGGCCAGGACCAGATGCGGCACCCCGAGTTCGGCGCACACCTGTGCCGCGTGCGCGGTGATGGTCGCGGCGAAGGGATGCGTGGCGTCCACGACGGCGTCGACGTGTTCGTCGACGAGCCAGCGGCGCAGGCCGTCGACACCACCGAAACCCCCGATGCGCACCGGCCCCACGGGCAGCGCCGGATCCGGAACCCGCCCGGCCAGCGAGCTGATCACCTCGACCTCTGGATGCAGGGCCGCGGCCAGCGCCCGCGCCTCACCGGTTCCGCCGAGCAGCAGAACTTTCATCAGTGGGTCGCCCCGCGACGCCGCCCCGAAGAGTACAGGTAGCTGTCCGAAAAGCCCTCGGCGGCAAGCACATCGCCCACCACGATCACCGCGGTCTTGGTCACCTTGGCGGCATGCATCTGCCCGGCGATGTCGGCGAGCGTGCCGCGCAGCACGATCTCCTGCGGCCAGCTGGCGAAGGCCACCACGGCACAGGGTGTTTCGGGACGGTATCCACCGTCGATGAGCTGCGGGACGATGTTGTCGATCTGGGCGGCGGCCAGATGCAGCACCAACGTGGCTCCCGGTGCCGACAGGGTACGCAGGTCCTCACCTTCGGGCATCGCCGTAGACAACGTCGCCACCCGGCTCAAGGTCACGGTCTGGGCCACCCCCGGAACGGTGAGCTCTCGGCCCAGCGCGGCAGCCACAGCTGCGAATGCCGGTACACCGGGCACGATCTCGTATCTGACGCCCAGGTCGTCAAGGCGGCGGCACTGCTCGGCCAACGCACTGTAGATCGACGGATCGCCGGAATGAAGCCGCGCCACGTCCAGGCCCGCCTTGTCCGCGGCCACCACCTCGTCCATGATCTGGTCCAGATTCAGCGGCCCGGTGTCGACGATCTTCGCGTCCGACGGGCACAGCGCCAAAAGGTCGTCGGGCATGATCGACCCGGCGTACAGGCACACCGGGCAGTTGCCCAGGATGCGGGCACCGCGCACGGTGATGAGGTCGGCGGCACCGGGGCCGGCACCGATGAAGTACACCGTCACGGCTTGACCACCGCCCACTGGGTCACCGGCAGCGCCGGGCGCCAGCCGGTGAACCCGCCGATCGCACCGCCCTGATAGTGCTGATAACGCCGCACCTCGCCACCTTCCTTCGAATACCACTGCGCAACAACCGCTTCCGATTCCAGAGTGACCGCGTTGACCACCAGCCGACCACCGGAGGGCAAGCGATCGAAACAGGC
The DNA here is from genome assembly GCF_001953975.1 of Mycobacterium sp. NS-7484. Taxonomy (GTDB): domain Bacteria; phylum Actinomycetota; class Actinomycetes; order Mycobacteriales; family Mycobacteriaceae; genus Mycobacterium. The sequence goes on along the minus strand of NZ_MBEJ01000033.1, from coordinate 30,713 downwards.
CTGCAGCACGCCGGGCTGGGTGACACCGCCGCCGATGAAGATCACGTCAGGATCGGGAGCACCGTCGAGCGACTCTGGCGCACCGCCGCGCACGTCCACCCTGACCCCGAAGGCCTTGACGTTGCTCAGAATCCGGTCACGGCGCTGTTCGTCACGTTCGAATGCCACCGCGGCGCAACCGGGTGCGCCGCGCGCCCATTCGATCGCGACGCTGCCCGATCCGGAGCCGACGTCCCACAGCAATTCCCCGGGCCGGGGTCCCAGTGCGGCCAGGGTGACGGCCCGGATGGACTGCTTGGTCAGCTGGCCGTCATGGGCGAACGCCTCGTCGGGTAACGCCTGGGCCCGTCGCCCTTCAGGAAGGTAGGCCACCGCGATCACGTTGAGGTCGTCGATTCCGGCCGGCGGTGTCGTCGCCCAGTCCCGCGCTGTGCCGTCGTGCCGCTGCTCCCCCAGGCCACCCAACTGCTGCAGCACGGCCAATTCCGAATCGCCCCGGCCGGATTCGCTCAACAGCCGGGCCAGCGTGGCGGGGGTGTCGGCGTCACGCGACAGCACGATCGCCCGCCCGCCGCGGCGGACCGCGGTGTGTGGCGCGGCCGTGACCAGGCTGATCACCTCGGTGTCCTGTACCGGCCAGCCCATCCGTGCGCACGCCAACGTCACACTCGACACATGCGGCAGCACCCGGACCCGCTGAGCGCCGAACAACCGGATCAGTGTCGCGCCGATACCGTGCAGCAGCGGATCTCCGCTCGCCACCACGTGCACGTCTCCATCCCCGTCGAACAGCGTCGGCAGGGCGGGCAGCATCGGCGACGGCCATTCGCGACGGTCCGGCGTGACGCTGTCGTCGAGCAACTCCAGTTGGCGCGGCGAGCCGTACACCACGGTGGCTTTCGCCAACTCGTCACGGGAGGTCTGCGACAAACCCGCCATCCCGTCGGCCCCGATGCCAACCACTGTGATCATCAAGGCCTTCCGTTCTTCGCGCAAGCGCTCATCATCGCGGCATCCTGCGCCAGATCGGCCGCGGCACAAACCTCGTCACGAAGATCATCGGCCGGATCACCCATGGCACCCACACGGCGCGTTTACCGCGGTTCAGCGCGGTGGCGGTGGCGTCGGCCACCTGAGCCGGCGTGCTGGAGAAGGGTGCGGGGTCCATGCCCGCGGTCATCCGGCCGATCACAAACCCGGGCCGCACGATCAGCAGCTGCACCGCGGTGCCGTGCAGGGCATCGGTCAGGCCACTGGCGAACGCGTCCAGCCCGGCCTTGGCCGAGCCGTAAACGTAGTTGGCGCGGCGGGCCCGCGCCCCGGCGATCGAGGAGAACACCACCAGTCGACCCCGGCCGGCGGCGCGCATGCGCTGGGCCAGCACCGTGAGCAGGCTGACCTGGGCCACGTAGTCGGTGTGCACGACCGCGACCGTGTGGGCGGAATCGCCCTCGGCCCGGTCCTGGTCGCCGAGCACCCCGAAGGCCAGCACCGCGGTCTCGATCGGCCCATGGTCGGCTTCGATCGCCTCGACCAGGCCCGCGTGGCCCGCGGTGTCGTCGGCGTCGAACTCGCGGGTGTGCACCTCGACCGCACCGCCTGCCCGCACCGCGGCGACCTGCTCGCCCAGCTGTTCGGCGCGCCGGGCCGCCAGCACGACGACCGCGCCGGGGGCGAGCCGGACGGCCAGTTCGACACCGATCTCGCTGCGGCCGCCGAAAATCACCACGACACGGGGAACCGTGCCGGCCGTGTCCGCCGTGTCCGCCGTGTCTGCCGTGTCCTCCATGGCAGCGATTATGTCCTGCGCTAGCGTGGACCCCGATGGCTACATCTCGTGGCAAGGCGACCACCAAGCTCACCAACGAGGCGCTGGCGTTCCTCACCGAACGTCATCTGGCAATGCTGACCACCCTGCGCTCGGACAATTCCCCGCACGTGGTGGCGGTCGGCTTCACGTTCGATCCCAAGACCCACATCGCCCGGGTGATCACCAACGGCGGATCGCAAAAAGCGGTGAACGCGCATGAGCGCGGCATCGCGGTACTCAGTCAGGTCGACGGCGCCCGCTGGTTGTCGCTGGAAGGCAAGTCCACCGTGAGCAGCGAGCCGGACGCGGTCCGCGACGCCGAGCTGCGGTACGCCCAGCGGTACCGCACCCCGCGGGTCAATCCCAACCGCGTGGTGATCGAGGTGCGCATCGAGCGCGTACTGGGTTCCTCGGAGCTGCTGGACCGCGGCGAGAACTAATCCGGCTGGCCCACCGGCACCACGACGAGATCGTGCGGCTGGTTGTTGACCGATTCCGCGCCGTCGGCGGTGACCACGACGATGTCTTCGATCCGCGCACCCCACTGGCCGGGGAAGTACACGCCGGGCTCCACGCTGAACGCCATCCCCGCTTCGAGCGGCAGAGCATTGCCGGCCACGATGTAGGGCTCTTCGTGAACCGACAATCCGATGCCGTGTCCGGTGCGGTGCACGAATGCCTCGGCCAGCCCCTCGTCAGCCAGGACGTCGCGGGCGGCCGCGTCGACCTGTTCGGCCGTCACTCCCGGCCGCACCGCCGCCACCGCGGCCTGCTGGGCCCGCTGCAGCACCGCGTAGCGTCGCGCGACCTCGGGATCCGGTTCGCCGAGGGAATAGGTGCGCGTGGAGTCGGAGTTGTAGCCAGGCTCGTAGGGTCCGCCGATGTCGACGACGACGATGTCGCCGGCGCGCAGCTCGCGATCTGAGCATTCGTGGTGCGGGTCGGCACCGTTGGGTCCGGAGCCGACGATGATGAACGCCACCTCCGAATGCCCTTCGGCCACAATCGCTTCAGCGATGTCCGCGGCCACGTCGGCCTCGGTGCGGCCGGGCACCAGGAACTCCGGAACCCTGGCGTGCACCCGGTCGATCGCCGCGCCGGCCTTGCGCAGGGCGTCGATCTCGGCCGGGTCCTTGATCATCCGCAGGCGCCGCAGCACGTCGGTGGCCAGCACCGGGACCACCCCGAGCAGTTCGGCGAGCGGCAGCAGGTGCAGCGCCGGCATCGCATCGGTGACCGCAACAGCGTGGCCCGGCCCGCCGAGTGCGTCGACCACCATCTGGTACGGGTTCTGGCCGTCCACCCAATCACGAACTGTCACACCGAGTTCGGTAACCGCCGACTCGCGCAGTGCGGCCAGCTCCAGGCGCGGCACCACGATCGTGGGATCACCGACGGCAGGCAACACCAGCGCCGTCAGCCGCTCGAAGGTCTGCGCCCGGGATCCGGTCAGGTACCGCAGGTCATAGCCCGGCGTGATGACCAGGCCGGCCAAACTGGCATCGGCTGCGGCTGACGCGGCGGCGGCGAGCCGGTGGGCGTAGACATCGGTGCTGAATCGGCTTTCGGTCATGGTTTCGAGGCTAACGTCTGCACCGCCGCGGTATCTGTCCGAGTGTCCGGCCAGGTCCACGGCGCCCACCGGCTACTGTCGCTGGAATGTTGCGTGATATCCGCGATCTCACCGACGATCCGCAGGCGTACGCCGCCGAGCTACAGAAGCGCTGGGGTGGCCTGCTGAGCTATCGGTACCTGGGCCGCACCTACTCCTCGATGGACCTGGGCCCGGCCGACGACACCGTGACGCTGCGCCACGACATGCGCAATCCGACCGGCGGGCTGCTGCTGGCTGTGCTTGGCATCTCCTCGCCCGACAGCGGCGGGGTCAGTGATCTGGAAGCGGTACCGAACCCGGTCGTGCATTCCTGTCAGCTGCTCGATCCGGCTCGCGACGTCAAGCGCATCCGCGTCGACACCGAGGTGCTCAAGCAGGGCAGGCAGATGGCCTACAGCCGCTCGGTCATCGTCGATGCCGACAACCCGGCGCGGGTGGTGGCACTCACCGAGGGTCAGGGGGTGTCCATCGGCGTTCCGCCCGAGGGCCTGCAGAAGATGCCTGTCGATCCGATCGACGTCGTCGACAGTCCCGATCTGCCGCCGCTGTGGCAGGTGTTCGGCGGCCACAAACGCGACGACGGAGATGGAGCCGGGCACTGGGCCCTGCCGCGGTTGGCGGTCGAGGTGGCCTCCCCCGACGCCGCGCTGCACATCGGCCCGCAGTTCGTGATCCTGGAGACCGCCGCCATGGAGAGTGCCGTAGATGCCGCGAAGACCGAGGCGCTCCAAGGCCTTTCGTCGCACGTGATGTTCCTGGCCCGGGGCAAGACCGGTCCGTTCCGGGTCGACACCCAGGTCCTTTCCGGCGCGGCGGGCACCGTCGCGGTTCGGGCCACCCTGCACGACGAAGGTGCGGGCGGCAAAGCGGTCACCGCCGCGTCCTATGTTTTCGGGAGGATGTCGTGAGCGACCCTGTTCTGCTGCTCGACGGGGCCAGCATGTGGTTCCGGTCGTACTTCGGTGTGCCGTCCTCGATCAAGGCACCCGACGGCCGACCCGTGAACGCGGTGCGCGGGTTCCTGGACTCGATCGCCACGCTAGTGACCCGGGAACGGCCAAGACGGTTGGTGGTGTGCCGCGACGACGACTGGCGGCCACAGTGGCGCGTCGACCTGGTGCCGTCGTACAAGGCACATCGGGTCGAGGAGCCCCGCCCGGACGGAACCCCTGATGTCGAGGAGGTTCCCGACGACCTCACGCCGCAGGTGGCCATGATCATGGAATTGCTCGACGCGTTCGGTATCGCGACGGCCGGGGCGGCTGGGTTCGAGGCGGACGACGTGCTGGGCACGCTGGCCACGGCCGAACAGCAGGACTCGGTGGTGGTGGTCAGCGGTGATCGCGATCTGCTGCAGTTGGTCCGCGATGACCCCGCCCCCACCGTGCGGGTCCTCTACATCGGCCGAGGGTTGGCCAAGGCGACGAAGTACGGGCCGGCCGAGGTCGCCGACATCTATGGGGTGCCCATCGACCGCGCCGGACCGGCCTACGCGGAGTTGGCGCTGCTGCGCGGCGACCCGTCCGACGGACTGCCCGGCGTCGCCGGTATCGGCGAGAAGACCGCCGCCACGCTGTTGGCCCGGCACGGCTCACTACAGGGCATCCAGGCAGCCGTCGAAGACCCGAAATCCTCACTGTCCAAAGCACATCGGACCAAACTGCGGGCCGCCGCCGAGTACATTGCCGCAGCCGAGCCGGTGGTGCGGGTGGCCACCGATGCTCCGGTGCAGCTGTCGACCACCACCGATGCACTGCCGCTGGCGGCCGCCGACCCGGCCCGGGTGGCCGCTCTGGCCGCCGCGTACGGGGTCACCTCGTCGATCGGCCGGTTGCAGACGGCGCTGGACCAACTGCCCGGGCACTGACAGTCCTCGTCACCGTTTTCCACCGCAGGGTCATTCGCAGCGCGGCGCAGCGACCCTCAGGTGGAAAACGGCGGGGGCGCACGCCTACTTGGGCCGGCCGACCTCGTAGGTGCCCTTGTCGTCTTTGAAGGTGACCGTGACCTTGCGCTTGGTGCCGTCGATCGTCACCTCGCAGTCGAACGTCGAATCCTTTTTGACCGTGGGGTTTTCGCCGTCGTTGCACTTGACGCCGGTGACCTTCGTGGCGCCGTAGCCATTGGTCTTGTCGGTCAGGATCTGCTCGACACCGCTCTGGGCCTTGTTGATGTCGAGCTTGGTGGTGACCGCCCATCCGGGCAGCCAGAACGCGGTCACCGCGATGATGGCCAGCAACAGGACCACCAGGCCGCCGCCGATACCGCCGATCATCGCCAGCGAACGCTTGGAGCCTTCCTCAGAACCCGGCACACCGTACTGCCCGAACTGGCCGGGGGCGCCGTATTGGCCGGGCTGACCGTACTGTCCCGGCTGCCCGTATTGCGGGGGCTGCCCCGGCTGCCCGAACTGGGGCGGTTGCCCATAACCGGGCATCTGGGGGTATTGCGGCGCCTGGCCGGGCGGCGGGTAGGCCTGCTGACCGTACTGCTCGGTCCCGGGGTACTGCGGCTGCTGGGGCTGTTGCGGTTGCGAATAATCCGGCTGCTGGACACCCGGTGCAGGCGGTTGGTACGACGGGTACTGCTGCGGCGTATATGCCGGCGGTTGCCAGGCCGGTGTGTGCGTCGTGGCGTCCTCGGAACCAGGGGTCGGCGGCTGCCAGGCCTCGGCACCCGAAGGCTGGTCCTTACCGGGCTCAGGCTGCTGACCGGGCCACTGCTGTCCCTGGTCAGATCCCTGCGGTCCGCTCATGATTCTCCTTGATCCTGTTCGGGTGTCGCCAAAACACCCTACCCCGCATCAACAGCAACAACGCCGCGCCGAACGTCGTTGACAGCGCGTTTCGCGGTATTGCGCAGGCTTGATGTCGGCGCGGAATTGCGCACCTGGTCGAGCAGGTCGAGCACCTGACGGCACCACCGCACGAAATCACCGGCCGACAGCGCGGTGCCCGAGCCGTTCACATCCGAGGCCTCCAGCGCGACGGCCAGATCACCGGTGTTGGCCCAACGGTAGACCGCGGTGACGAATCCCTCGTCGGGTTCGCGGCTCGGTGCCAGGCGGTGCCGTTGTTCGTCACCACGCAGGTCTGCCGACATGCGGCGGGTCTTGGCCAGCGCGCGCCGCAATCCTTCGGTCGGAACATCGATTCCGAGCACGCCGCCTGCGGCGTCCCCACGTGACTCGAAGAGCACCGCCGAGAGCACCCCCGCCAGCTCCGCCGGTTGCAGGCCTTCCCACAGCCGACCGCGCAGGCATTCGGCCACCAGCAGATCGCTCTCGCTGTAGATGCGGGCCAGCAGTCGCCCGGCGTCGGTCACCTTGAGATTCGGACCGGACTCGTCGCTGTCGGCGCTGATGAATCCACGTTCGCTCAGCAGCGCCACGATCCGGTCGAACGTGCGGGCCAACGAGTTCGTCGCCGCATTGACCTTCTGCTGAATCTGGGCGTTGTCGCGTTCGATGCGCAGGTAGCGTTCGGCGATCCGGGCCTTGGCCTCACGGTCGGGCAACTGGTGCGCCGGGTGATGGCGCAGTTGATCACGCAGATCGGCCAGTTCGGGATCCACGTCGCGTTCCGGTGCCCCGGCACCCCGGCTCGCGCGCTTCGAGGGCACCGACAGATCGGCCGCTGCCGAGCGCAGCGCCGACGCCAGGTCTCGCCGCACCCGCGGCTGACGGTGCTCCACTCGCTTGGGCAGGGCCATCGTGCCCAAGGGGGCCGAGGCTCCGGAATAGTCGGCCGACGAAATCCGCCCGGCCCAACGGTGTTCGGTCAGCACGAGTGGTCTCGGGTCGTCACTGTGGCGTTCGGCCGGCTCCAGCACCACGGCCAATCCGCCGCGTCGCCCGTGGGTGATCGTGATGATGTCACCGCGACGCAAGCCGGCCAGCGCGTCGGTGGCGGCCTGGCGCCGTTGCAGCCGTGAGGCCCGCGACTGCGCCCGCTCGCGTTCCCCGATCTTGGACCGCAGCCGGACGTAGTCCAGGATCGGTGCGTCTTTTCCGCCGAGTTCTGCGGCCAGCTCGCCCATCATCCGCTCACCGCGGGCGATACCGCGCACCAGGCCGACGACCGATCGGTCCGCCTGGTACTGGGCAAACGATCGCTCCAGCAGCTTGCGGGCTTGTTCGGGCCCCATCTGCTGCACCAGGTTGATGGTCATGTTGTAGCTGGGGGCGAACGAGCTGCGCAGCGGGAAGGTCCGGGTCGAGGCCAGGCCGGCCACTTCGGCGGGTTCGGCGTTGCTGTCGTCGGGCCGCCACAGCACCACGGCGTGGCCTTCGACGTCGATCCCGCGCCGTCCGGCCCGTCCGGTCAGCTGGGTGTACTCCCCCGGCGTCAACGGCACATGCTGCTCACCGTTGAACTTCACCAGCCGCTCGAGCACCACGGTGCGGGCCGGCATGTTGATGCCCAGCGCCAGGGTCTCGGTGGCGAACACCGCCTTGACCAGACCCGCGGTGAACAGCTCCTCGACGGTGTGCCGGAACACCGGCAGCATGCCGGCGTGGTGGGCGGCCAATCCGCGCAGCAGACCTTCCCGCCACTGGTGATAGTCCAGCACGATCAGATCGGATTCGGCCAGATCGGCGCAGCGCCGGTCCACGATCGCCGCGATCCGCGCGCGCTCCTCGTCGGTGGTCAGCCGCAACGGCGCGCGCAGACACTGCTGCACTGCGGCATCACAGCCGGCCCGGGAGAACACGAAGGTGATGGCGGGCAGCAGACCCTCCGCGTCGAGGGTGGCGATCACGTCAGGCCGGCTCGGCGGCCGGTACAGCTGCGGACGGCCACCACCGCGCCCCCGCCCGCGCGGCTGCCAGTCGGCCAGCCGGTCGGCTTCGCGCCGGTGGTGGATGTGGCGCAGCAGATCGGGATCGACGAGCGCACTGTTGGTGCCCTCGAACAGATCGAACAACCGCCGGCCGACGAGCATGTGCTGGGACAACGGGACGGGCCGGTGCTCATCGACGACGACGGTGGTGTCCCCGCGCACGGTCTGGATCCAGCCGCCGAACTCCTCGGCGTTGCTGACCGTGGCCGACAGGCTGACCAACAGGACTTCTTCTGGCAGGTGCAGGATCACCTCCTCCCACACCGCGCCGCGCATCCGGTCGGCCAGGAAGTGCACCTCGTCCATCACGACGTAGGAAAGCCCGTGCAACGCAGGAGAATTCGCGTACAGCATGTTGCGCAGCACTTCGGTGGTCATCACCACGATGTCGGCGTCGCCGTTGATGGACTGATCACCGGTGAGCAACCCGATCTTGTCGGCTCCGTAGCGGGCCACCAGATCGGTGTGCTTCTGGTTGCTCAGCGCCTTGATCGGGGTGGTGTAGAAACATTTGCCGCCGGCCGCCAGGGCCAGGTGCACCGCGAACTCGCCGACCACGGTCTTGCCCGCACCGGTGGGCGCGCAGACCAGCACGCCGTGCCCACCTTCGAGCGCACGGCAGGCCCGCAGCTGGAAATCGTCGAGTGCGAAGGGGTAGTCGGCGGTGAACCTGGTCAGTTCACCGCCGTTGGCATCACCCGACTCAGGTGGCATCGTCGTCGATGTCGATCCGGGATGCCCCCGAGTCCGGTGCGGTAACCGGGTCCGGTCTCGGAACGGGCTCCACCGTCGGGATGGGCGCGGCCTCGTCCTCGGGCACCTCCAGCGCCTCGCGCCGAGCCTTGCGCTTGTCGTTGAACCTCGCGATCTGGATGGCGAACTCCAGCAGCAGGCTCAGCGTGCAGGCCAACGCCAGCATGGTGAACGGGTCCGACCCCGGGGTGGCGAACGCCGCGAACACGAACAAGCCGAAGATCAATCCGCGACGCCAGGCCTTGAGCCGCTCATAGCTGAGCACTCCCACCAGGTTGAGCATGATGATCAGCAGCGGGAACTCGAAGCTGATGCCGAACACCAACAGCAGGTTGATCAGGAAGCCGAAGTATTGCTCGCCCGACAGCGCGGTGACCTGTACGTCGCTGCCGACCGTCAACAGGAAGCCCAGCGCCGTGGCCAGCACCACGTAGGCCAGCACCGCCCCGGCGATGAACAGCACGGCGCCGAAGCCGACGAACGCCATCGCGAAGCGTCGTTCCTTCTTGTACAGGCCCGGGGTGATGAACGCCCACAGCTGGTAGAGCCACACCGGGCAGGCCATCACCAGGCCCGCGGCCAGCGCCACCTTGAGGCGCAGCATGAACTGGTCGAACGGACCGGTCGCCAGCAGCCGGCACTCCCCGTCGGGGGCAATCGTCGCGCGGGCTGAATCAGGCAGCGAACAGTAGGGGCCGCGCAGCCATTCGCCGAGGCTGTGGAAACCGAAGATCCCGTGGGTGTACCAGAGGAACCCGACAATGGTGGTGACCAGGACTGCGGCCACCGAGATGAGCAGCCGGTTGCGCAGCTCGTGCAGGTGATCGACCAACGACATCGTGCCGTCGGGATTGACCCGCGAACGGCGGCGGCGCGGATCGAGTTTCTTGATGAATCCGGAGGTCACAGGAGTGTTTTAGAGGCCTGGTGGTTGGCGCGAAGCGGCATCGCGGGGCGATGACCGCGATCGGTTACCGGACCGGTCAGGCCGTGTGGCGGTCCGGGGACTGCTCAGGCGCCGGCGCCTCGACACGCTCGGAGGTAATCGGCTTGGCCGGTGGCGCCTCGGCCGACGAATCCGACTGCATCTCCTTGATCTCGGACTTGAAGATCCGCATCGACTTGCCGAGCGACCGCGCCGCGTCCGGCAGCTTCTTGGCACCGAAAAGCAGCACGAACACCGCGATGACAATGATCCAGTGCCAGGGTTGTAGACCACCCAATTTGGTTACCTCCAGACGTCCGTGCCGAGTCTACCCGCGGATGTCGGCAGTCTCGTAAGCGTGCAACGCCGCGGCGGCCGATTCCTGCACCCGCTGCGCCAGTGGTTCGGGCGCCAACACCCGCACCGCCGAGCCGAAGCCCAGCAGGAACCGGGCCATCCATTCCTGCGAGGCATACGTCATCACCGCTTCGCAGGCCCCGTCAGGCAGCTCGTTGACGATCCGCAGCGGGTAGTAGTCGAACATCCACGACGCCGAACGGTCGATCACCAGGGTCGCCGACGGCAGTGACGGATCGGCGCTGTCGGGATCGAACAGCGAGGTGTCGGTGCCGGCCTGGACGGCCGGTGAGGGCGGGTCGGAAGGATCGTCCAGCCGCTCGGCGGACATGATCCGGTCGAACCGGAACATTCGCACCGCCTCGGCGGTGCGGCACCACGCCTCCAGGTAGCTGTTCTCCCCGATCAGCACCACCCGGATCGGGTCGACGGTGCGGGTGGTCAGCGAGTCCCGCGAAGCCGAGTAGTACTCCAACGTCACGGCGCGTCCGTCACGTACGGCGGCGCGCACGTCCCCGGCCGCACCGGTCTCCTCCGGAACGGTTTCTTCGACGGGCGCGCGTTGACTGCCCGCGGCCGATTCGATCTTGGCGATGGCGCTGCGCGCCGCCTCCGGATCGACCATGCCGGGCACGTCGACCAGGGTGCGCAACGCCATGAGGACGCCGGTGGCCTCCGTGGAGGTCAGGCGTAGCGGGCGGTCCACGCCGGCGCTGAACGTGACTTCGACGGTGTCGCCCTCGAAGTCGAAGTCGATGAGGTCACCGGGGCTGTAACCGGGAAGCCCGCACATCCACAGTTGCTCCAGATCGGAGTCGAGCTGCTTGCGCGTGACGCCCAGGGCGGCGGCGGCCTCATCACGCGTGACCCTGGGGTTGGCCTGGAAATACGGGACCATGTTCAGCATCCGGACCAGCCGGGTCGAAACCTGACTCATGCGCGGCCCGCCTCCGGCTCCGCGCTGACCCTCATACGCGGCCCGCCCGCGCCCGCAACCGCCCCACCACGTCGTCGCGTAACGACTGGGGTTCCAACGCGACGGCGTCGGCGCCGTAACCCGCGATCTCCCGGGCCAGCCGGTCTGACATCCCGATGTCGACGGTGATCTCCTCCCCTGCGCGTCCGCCCAACGTGCGCGGCATGATCTCGGTGGCCTGACGACGCAGCGCGGTGGCCCGCCCACCGGCAATCCAGACGCGAGCTTGCTCCCCGGTGGGAAGTTCGGCCACCGCACGCGCGACGATCTCCCGCAGATTGACCCCCTCGGGCTTGGCCACCGCACCGGCCGACCCGACGGTGCTCACGTCGGCATCGATGCGCGACAGCCGGAAGGTACGGATGTCGTCGCGGTCGCGGTCATGCCCGACCAGATACCAGCGGCCGCGGTGAGTGACCACACCCCAGGGCTCGACGGTGCGGCGGGTGTGCTCGGCACTACGCGAGGCCCGGTGGCGAAAGCGCACCGCATGACCGGAGTCGATCGCCGACAACAGGATTCGCAACACCTCTTCGGAGCCTCGCAGCCCGGGCAATGTCGCGGTCGATGCGATCGCCACCCCCGCACCTTCGGCGTCGACATCGACCCCCGCGGCCCGCAGCTTCAGCAGCGCGCCCTGCGTCGCGGTGACCAATTCCGGGGACTGCCACAGTTGGGTGGCCACCGCCACCGCTGCGGCCTCGTCGGCACTCAACTGCACCGGGGGAAGCTCGTAGGAATCCCGGTTGATCCGATAGCCCTCGGTCGGATCGAATTTGGACACCCGGCCGGTCTCCAACGGGATACCGAGATCGCGCAACTCGTTCTTGTCGCGCTCGAACATCCGGGAGAACGCTTCGTCGCTGGGACTGTCGGCGTATCCGGCCACACTGGCGCGGATCTTCTCGGCAGGCAGGAACGACCGGGTGGACAGCAGGGCGATGACAAGATTCATCAACCGCTCGACTTTGGATACCGCCACGAGACGAGCTTAAAGCTCACATGCTGGCGATCAGGCGCTTGACTCGCTCATCGACGGACCGGAACGGATCCTTGCAGAGCACAGTGCGCTGGGCCTGATCGTTGAGCTTGAGATGCACCCAGTCAACGGTGAAATCCCGCCCGGCTTCCTGTGCGGCACTGATGAACTCGCCGCGCAATTTGGCCCTGGTGGTCTGCGGCGGGGTGTTGACCGCCGCGTCGATCTCCTCGTCGGTGGTGATCCGGGAGGCCAGGCCTTTGCGTTGCAGCAGATCGAACACCCCGCGACCGCGCTTGATGTCGTGGTAGGCGAGATCGAGCTGGCTGATCTTCGGATCGGACAACTCCATGTTGTAGCGATCCTGGTAGCGCTGGAACAGCTTGCGCTTGATCACCCAGTCGATCTCGGTGTCGACCTTCGCGAAATCCTGGCTCTCGACCGCGTCGAGTTGGCGGCCCCACAGATCGACCACCTGCTCGATCTGGCTGCTGGGTTCGCGGGTCTGCAGGTACTCCACGGCCCGGCTGTAGTACTCGCGCTGGATGTCCAGCGCGCTGGCCTGCCGACCGCCGGCCAGCCGAACCGGGCGGCGGCCGGTCAGATCATGGCTGACCTCGCGGATGGCCCGGATCGGGTTGTCCAGGGAAAAGTCGCGGAACGGCACACCGGCCTCGATCATCTCCAGCACCAGCGAGGCGGTGCCCACCTTGAGCATCGTGGTGGCCTCGCACATGTTGGAGTCACCGACGATGACGTGCAGCCGGCGGTACTTCTCGGCGTCGGCGTGCGGCTCGTCGCGGGTGTTGATGATCGGACGCGACCGGGTGGTGGCGCTCGAGACGCCCTCCCAGATGTGCTCGGCGCGCTGGCTCAGGCAGTAGGTGGCGGCCTTGGGCGTCTGCAGCACCTTGCCGGCGCCGCAAATCAACTGGCGGGTGACCAGGAACGGCAGCAGCACATCGGAGATCCGGGAGAACTCGCCGGCCCGCACGATCAGGTAGTTCTCGTGGCAGCCATAGGAGTTGCCGGCCGAGTCGGTGTTGTTCTTGAACAGGTAGATGTCGCCGCCGATGCCCTCGTCGGCGAGCCGCTGCTCGGCGTCGATCAGCAGGTCCTCCAGAACACGCTCGCCGGCGCGGTCGTGGGTGACCAGTTGGGTCAGGTTGTCGCATTCGGCGGTCGCATACTCGGGGTGGCTGCCCACGTCGAGGTACAACCGAGCCCCGTTGCGAAGGAACACGTTGGAACTGCGGCCCCACGACACCACCCGCCGGAACAAATAGCGGGCGACCTCGTCGGGACTGAGCCGGCGATGGCCATGGAACGTGCAGGTCACACCGAATTCTGTCTCGATGCCCATGATTCGTCGCTGCACGCTATCGAGCTTACGGGGTGGTCCACGGTAACGGTGGGCAAGCGCCGCCATCGTGTCCGCGGCGCTCTCGGTTGTGAACTTTTGTCCCTGGTCAGCACCCATGTCAGGCATAAGGTTGGACTCGAGTCCGCACAAAGGAGTGTCGATGACCCGATACGAACTACCCGACGTTGCCGACCTGATCCGTCTCGGCGAGCCACACGAGCACGCCATCACGGTGTATGCCGAAACCGCACCGGGACCCGACGAGCGGGACAAGAGCCTGTTGACCGCCAAGAGCGCGATAGATCGGGCGTTGCGCACGATCCGCGATTCCGGGGCAAAGCACGCCGTCGAAGAACAACTACGCGCACGCTGGACTCAGATTGCCGAATCCGATCTGTGGCTGAGCCTGTCGCGTTCGGTGGCGATCTTCATCGCCGACGATTTCCATGAGGTCTACGTTCTGCCCAATGCCCTGGAGAGCCAGCTGCAAGTGGGCCGTTACTTCGACATCGGCCAACTCGTCCAGGCGGTCACCACGCCGCAGGATGCCTACGCGCTCACGCTGTCCGCCGACGGCTGGAACCTGTGGCAGGCCACGGCCCGCACGCGAGCCGAGGAGCTCGAGCTCACCGGCGAACATGCGATCGACGTGGCCGATGCGACCAACCGCGCCACGATGCGCGACCGCGGCCACGTGCGCCGCCTGGTGGGCGACGAGGGCAAGAAGGTGTTGTTGGAGCAGTACGCCAAGCGGGTCGCCGACGCGGTGGACGGCGAGCTCGGGAGGCTGGATCCGTCCTCGACCCGCCCGCTGTACCTGTTCGCCACCGATCCGCTTTTGGACATGTACCGCAGGATCGACCACAAGCGGCAGATTGTGGCGGTGCCGGGCGCGGCAGACGAACTGCGGGCCGATCAGATCGACGCCGCGATCCGCGAGTCACTGCCGGCCCTGAACGCCGAGCGGGCCAGCGACCGCGTCGACGAATTCGGCAACGACCTCAGCAGGGGGTTGGTGGTCACCGACATCGGCGACATCACCCGGGCCGCGGTCGCCGGTGCGGTCGACACCCTGGTGTACAACTTCACCGTCGACGTCCTGGGCCGCATCGAAGCCGCCACCGGCGCACTGCACTACGACGACACCGGTTACGACGTGCTGTCCCGGGTGGCGGTGACGGTGCTGCAGCACGGTGGCGAGACGTTCGCCGTGCGCCCCGACGAGATCACCGCCGCCGTGTGGAATGAGACCGCCATTGCGAAGCTGCGGTTCCCGCTGGGCTGAAGGTCGATATCGATGCGGCGGCGGTGACGCGCCAAGCGCGTGGGCTCACAGCAGATCGTCTGGGCGATCCCACCGTACCCCGTCGAAACGTCCGAAGTCCGCATCGTAGGACACGATGGTGGCGCGGTGTTCCACCGCCAATGCCGCCAGATGGGCATCGTTGACCAGGTTGCCGCCGACTCCGGCGGCGTCAAGCATCTGACCGAGGATTTCCGCATGGCGCGGCGTCGGGTTGACCAGAACTGCGCTGGGCGCGGACAGCCAATCGGAGACGCGGCCCAGCGCCTCGTCCGCACGCAACGGGGAAGGAAACAGACCCGCCTTCGTCACCAATCTGACGAACGACAGCATCGGCACCCAGGCCAGGCCTACACCATCGGCACCCGACAGCGCCCCGTCGAGCCACTGGCGACTCGCCACATGATGCTCACTGGACGAATTGACGGAATACAGAAGCACATTCGCATCGACGATCCTCATGCGCCGCGATGCTGACGGCGGATCAACTCGTCGTCCTCCAAGTCAGCGACAACCTGCAGGGCGCGATCGAGATTCACCGTCGGCACACCGAGGTCGGCGGTCCTGGTGGAGAACGTGCGAGGCGCAGGCAAACCCGCGGCTCCGTCACGGATCGCATCGTTGAGGGCGACTTTGAACGAGACCTGCCGTTCGGCCATGCGACGACGTACCAACTGCTCTACATCGTCGTCCAACGTCACCGTGGTCCGCATTTTGACAGCATAGCATCATATTTTTTGATGCCATGCTGTCAGATTCACCGGCATCACCGGGTGATCGCGCGCGGGCCTGCACCGACAGCATCGGCGAGCAGTTGAAGGAACACCGCCAACCCGGGTGCACGCATCAGCCAACCGAGCAGCGCCCAGCCCAGTGAAATGTGCTCAAGGGCGGCCGCCAACGCTCGGGTGCCGGTGAGCACGACCGAATCCGATTCGTACCGCAGACGACGCAGGTTCTCGGGGTGAGCTTCGGCGGGCTCGATGCTCAGCGCGGTGGGATGTCGCCGCTGCAACCAGCTTCCGACATCGCTGCATGGATCGCAGGACACCGCCACGTACAGCCGAGCCATTGACCGGTGGGGGTAAGGCCGCCACCGCGGCATGAAGTCCTTCACCACACGCCGGTAGGCGATCCAATCCTCGCCAAACCGGCCCCGAAGTTGGTCCCGTTCGTACCACCCGGCAATACCTGCACTGAATATGACGCCGACCCCGGCCGCCAGCGCAAGCCCCGGTTGCCCCAGGATGACCGCCCCCAGCACGAGCAGGACGACCGCCGCGATCTGCATGGGGTTGGCGACGAACGCATACGGACCGGACGTCACCAGCCGCAGTGGCGGATCCCACGGAAACGGGCTGCCGCCGTGATGCGCGAAATCGGCAACCGCCCGCAAGGCGACCACCACAGCGAGCAGACCAATCTGGAGCAGGATCGAGTCGGTCAACCCGGCGAAGCCGCCGGTGATGTCTGACAAGCCGGTGTCGGTCAGCGCGAAAGTCAATGCCGGAACGACGAACAGCAGGATCGCCGCGAAAAGTGCCACCTGCAGGCTGACCCGTAGCCACAGGTGTCGGCGTCGTACAGTCGCCCAACCGAGCACCACGCCCGGCACGAGACACGTTGTCACGGAGAGCAACTCACCCCACCCCCAGTGGGCGTTCAGCTCCACCAGCGGCGTCAGGGAATCCATGACAAGCACATCGGCGACGACCAGAACCGCGGCTGACACAACGGGATTCACCCACCGCATCAACAACACCGGAACCGCGCCCCACAACACCGCCCATCCCAGGATCACGTCGACGGGAACACCGGCCCACATCAATCCCTGGGTACCGAACGCCCACCACCCGGCCACCACCGCCACCGCGTTGACCACCGCCAACCACACTGAGTTCCACAGGATCGCCAGCGCCGCGCCGATCCGTTCGTTTGGCGCGGCCAACCACAGTGCTGCCGCGAGCGCGAAGGGAACCAGCACCGCGCCGCTGCGCAGCGTGGTGACATCCAGGCCGGTGGTCACGGCTCTAGGTCGATGGCATCGAGCAGATATGCCGCCGCCCGCTGCGTCACCACAGCTTCGATGGGCCCGAAGTACCAAGCCGGCGCGAGCCGACGGGTGTAGCTCAACGACCAGGTGATCTCGGTGTGATCGGCGTCAACAGCGCGCCAACTCACATCGGCGGAGTGCCAGGTCAGCCAAGTCGCCAAAGGCGTGGAATCCGAAACCGCACGGAACCTCACCGAGTCAGGAGCCTTGGCGGCCACCTCGAACTCCAGCGTCGAGGGCGCCTCACCCCAGTGGTGAGCCGCAACGAACGCCGGCCGGTGATGGCCGCCCTCGAACATCACCGTTCGCCGGTCTCCCACCTGCAACGTGCTTCCGTGATCCATCATCGGTCGCGGAAAGCCGAGAGCGAGTACCCCGGACGGCGCAACATCGGTGAACTGCAGCGGCCGGGCCAGCGCCTCGGCGACCTGCTCCGGTGTCGCCGCCACGACGCGGGTCGCCGAAACCGTGCTGTCGCCGGGCATCGTGAGTGCCGGCACAACGCCTTCCATGGTCAACATGACGACGACTGCAGGCAGCACCCAGACCCGCGCTGGGCCACGACGGGCAGAGTTCCGCAGCGCTCGAACGATCAACACCACGACTATCGCCACCGCATAGAACAACGGCGCAGCGATGATCACACAGATGAAGCCTTCGCCGGCCACCGGCATCGCCAGCAGTAGCAGAATGGTGACCGCCTTGAGCGTCATCCCCATTGCCCGCCCGGACGGCGCGCTCAACGTCAGAATCAGCGCCAGCACCGACGGGATGCCGATGTAGAAGGCCGCTGTCTGCCCGAGCCCTACGCCCTTGAGCACCTTGAACAGCACGACACCGACCACGAAAGCCAGGATCAGACCGGCAAGGGACCATTGTGCACGCGTCGGCCGATATCTTCCGGGCTCCTGCCTGCGCTGCGCTTTGCCCTCCCCCATGGCGGCGCCTACTACTCGGCCGGGTCCGGCGCTTCCGAATTCGGCTCCGGCAGAAGCGCTTCCAAAGCCGCACCGGTGATCCGCCGGAAACAACGACGTGGCCTCGTGGCATCCAGCACCGCCACCTCGAGGGTGGACGGCCCGAGCACCCGCGGCTCGGAGCCGTTGCTGCTCGCGCTGAGTGCCTGAACCGCGATCTTGACCGCGGCCCCCAGATCGGCGTTCTCGGTGAAGGATTCGGTCAACGCGGCGGCGATCGGCTCGGTGGTACCGCCCATCACGACGAAGTGCGGCTCGTCGGCGATCGACCCGTCATAGGTGATCCGGTACAGCTCAGGGGCCTTGGTTTCGCCGTAATGCGCCACCTCGGCCACACACAGCTCCACCTCGTAGGGCTTGGCCTGCTCGGTGAAGATCGTGCCGAGTGTCTGCGCGTAGACGTTGGCCAACTGACGGCCCGTCACATCGCGACGATCGTAGGCGTAGCCGCGGGTGTCGGCGAACTGGATGCCGCCGCGACGCAGGTTGTCGAATTCGTTGAACCGGCCGACGGCGGCGAAGCCGACGCGGTCGTAGAGCTCGCTGATCTTCTGCAGTGACCGCGACGGATTCTCGGCGACGAACAACACGCCGTTGTCGTAGACCAACGCGATCACGCTGCGCCCGCGGGAAATGCCCTTGCGCGCCAACTCGGAGCGCTCACGCATCGCCTGTTCGGGCGAGATGAAGTACGGGAAGCTCATTTACCCCTCACCGCCCGTCCGGGTCCGGCGCGCGATGACCTCGCGAGCCAGCTCGGCGATGCGTTCCTCGGTGATCTCCACTGCGCCCTCGGACCCGATGGTCACCGCGGTCGGATAGATGCCGCGCACCAGATCGGGACCGCCGGTCGCGGAGTCGTCATCGGCGGCGTCGTAGAGCGCCTCGATGGCCACCTTCAGGGCCGAGTCCGCGTCCACCACTTGGGGATACAGCTTCTTGATCGACGACTTGGCGAAAATCGAGCCCGAGCCCACCGACTGGTAGCCCTCTTCCTCGATGTTCCAGCCGCCGGCGGCGTCGAACGACACGATCCGGCCGGCATTTTCGGCATCAGCGGCGTCCACGTCGTAACCGACCAGCAGCGGCAGCGCCACGAAACCCTGGAGGGCCGCGCCGAGGTTGCCGCGCACCATGATGGCCAGGCGGTTGACCTTGCCGCGGAACGTCAGCGGGACGCCTTCGACCTTTTCGTAGTGCTCCAACTCCACGGCGTAGAGCCGGGCGAACTCGACGGCGATCGCGGCGGTGCCGGCGATGCCGGTGGCCGTGTAATCGTCGGTGATGTACACCTTCTGCACGTCGCGGCCGGCGATCATGTTGCCCTGCGTGGAGCGGCGGTCACCGGCGATCAGCACCCCGCCGCGGTACTTGATCGCGACGATGGTCGTCCCGTGCGGAACCGCGTTGGTCGTGGTGATCCCGCCGTCGGCGATGCGGTTGACCGGCAACAGTTCAGGGGCCTGCCGGCGCAGCAGTTCGGAGAAGGACGACAGCTCGAGGGGTTGCGAGAAAGGCAAGGACAAGTTTTCGCGCCAGGTCACTGGCCGCCCTTTTGGACGTACGCGCGCACGAAGTCCTCTGCGTTCTCTTCCAGCACGTCATCGATCTCGTCAAGCAGATCGTCGGTCTCTTCGGCCAGCTTCTCGCGACGCTCCTGCCCAGCAGCGGATGCACCCGGCAGGTCGTCATCCTCGCCGCCGCCGCCACCACGCTTGGTCTGCTCTTGAGCCATCGCTGCCTCCTGCAATTGTCATCGGCCGGGCTAACCGCCCAACCGGTTCTTCCACAGTACCGGTCATCATCCGGATTGCCCGGGATAGCTCACCGGTCCAGATCGTCAGTTCGTGAGTTGCTCGACGAGTTCGACGGCGCTGTCCACGGAGTCCAGCAACGCACCGACATGTGCCTTGCTTCCGCGCAGCGGTTCCAGCGTCGGAATCCGGACGAGCGAATCCCCGCCGAGATCGAAGATCACCGAGTCCCAACTGGCGGCGGCGATGTCGGAACCGAACCGGCGCAGGCATTCACCGCGGAAGTAGGCGCGGGTATCGGTCGGTGGGTTGTCGACGGCGTCGAGCACCTGTTGCTCGGTGACCAGACGCTTCATCGAACCGCGGGCCACCAACCGGTTGTACAGGCCCTTGTCCAGCCGCACGTCGGAATACTGCAGGTCGACCAGGTGCAGCCGCGGCGCCTGCCAGCTGAGGTTCTCGCGCTGACGGAATCCCTCCAGCAGCCGCAGTTTGGCCGGCCAGTCCAGGAGGTCGGCACATTCCATGGGATCGCGTTCGAGCAGATCGAGCACGTGGGCCCAGGTCTCCACGACGTGGGAGGCCCGGGGATCCGGATCGCGGGCGTCGACCAGTTTGGCCACCCGGTCCAGGTACACCCGTTGCAGCGCCAACGCCGTCATCTCCCTGCCGTCGGCCAGCGCCACCGTGGCCCGCAACGACGGGTCGCGGCTGATCACGTGCACCGCGTGCACCGGGCGGGCCAATGCCAGATCCGACAGGTCCAGGCCGAACTGCGGCCCCTCCTCGATCAGGTCGAGCACCAGCGAACTGGTACCGAGCTTGAGGTAGGTCGACGTCTCGGCCAGGTTGGCATCACCGATGATGACGTGCAACCGGCGGTATTTGTCGGCGTCGGCGTGCGGCTCGTCGCGGGTGTTGATGATGCCGCGCTTGAGCGTGGTCTCCAGGCCGACCTCGACCTCGATGTAGTCGGCCCGCTGCGACAGCTGGAAACCCGGGTCGTCACCGGAGGGCCCGATACCGACGCGGCCCGAGCCCGTCACGACCTGGCGCGATACCAGGAACGGGGTGAACCCCGCGATCACCGCCGAGAACGGGGTCTGCCGGCTCATCAGATAGTTCTCGTGCGACCCGTAGGAGGCGCCTTTGCCGTCCACGTTGTTCTTGTAGAGCTGCAGCTTGGCCGCCCCAGGCACGCTGGCGACGTGGCGGGCGGCGGCCTCCATCACGCGTTCGCCGGCCTTGTCCCAGATCACCGCGTCCATCGGGTCGGTGCACTCGGGTGCCGAGTACTCCGGATGGGCATGATCCACATACAGCCGGGCACCGTTGGTGAGGATCATGTTGGCCGCACCGACCTCGTCGGCGTCGACGATCGGCGCCGGCCCCGAGGCGCGGGACAGGTCGAATCCACGGGCGTCGCGTAGCGGGGATTCGACCTCGTAATCCCACCGGGTGCGCTTGCCGCGCTGGATTCCGGCGGCCGCCGCGTACGCCAGCACCGCCTGAGTCGAGGTCAGGATCGGATTGGCGGTCGGATCAGACGGCGACGAGATGCCGTATTCGACCTCAGTTCCGATGATCCGTTGCATGAGGCCAGCCTAGGTGACGGCCTGCGCACCCCGAGCCGCCAGGTATTCGGGTCGCGGCCGCGGCGCGGCGAAGGGTTCGGTCAGCGCGTTGTCCACCGAGTTGAACACCAGGAACACGTTCGACCGCGGCAGCGGCGTGATGTTGGAGCCGGACCCGTGCAGCAGGTTCGCGTCGAACCACAGCGCGGTGCCGGGCGGACCGGTGAACTGGTGGATGTCGTGCTGGTCGACCGCCTTGGTCAGGGTCGTCTGATCCGGGACGCCGATGCTCTGGGCCACCAGGGAGGTGTCGTGGTTGTCCGCGGGTGTGGCACCGACGCAGGGATAGAACGTCTGGTGCGATCCGGGGATCACCATGAGCGACCCGTTGTACGGGTAGTTGTGCGTCAGCGCGATCGAGCACGACACCGCACGGATTGCCGGCATGCCGTCCTCGGCATGCCAGGTCTCGAAGTCCGAATGCCAGTAGAACCCCGTCCCGGTGAAGCCGGGCATCAGGTTGATCCGGGCCTGGTGGATGTAGACGTCGCCGCCGAGCAGCTGCCGGGCGACCGGCAGCACCGTGTCGAGCCGGACGACCTGGGCCACCAGGTCGCTGAGCAGATGCGGTTCGAAGATCGAGCGGATCGTCCCACCCGGCTCACGGATCACCCGCGGATCGTCGTCATCCAGATCGGCTGCGATGCGGTCCAATTCGTGCCGCAGCAACGGCAGCCAATCACCGGAGACCGTGTCCGGCGCCACCAGGTAGCCGTAGTCGGAGAAGCCGTCGAGGTGGCTCTGGCTCAACGGCCCGTCGGCCTCGGTACCCCACACGGACGGCTCCTGCCGGGGTATCGGCTCGATGGCGTGGTCGAGGCGGGTCGGGTAGGGATCTGGCCTGCTCATGCGACCGATTGCGGCGCCGGGTACACGCCGTTCTCGTCATGCACTTCCCGTCCGGTCACCGGCGGATTGAAGACGCACAGCATGCGCAGTTGCTGGTCGCAGGTGACCCGGTGGTGGTCATGGTCGTTGAGCAGGTACATGGTTCCGTCGGCCAGCGGGTACTCCTGACCGGTTTTCAGATCCGTCAGGGTGCCGGTGCCCTCGATCACCCACACCGCCTCGACATGGTGCTGGTAGTGGAATTCGTTGACCGAACCGGCCTCGATGGTGGTCTCGTGGAACGAGAAGCCCACACCGTCGCCGGCCAGGATGATGCGCTTGGACCGCCAGGTGCCGTCGGCGACGTCGCGGTCGGTCCCGGTGATCTCAGCAGTGGTGCGAACAATCATGTTTCAAGCCTCCTCAGGCCAGCGTGACGGCGACGGACTCGGCGAGGATGTCCAGTCCCTCGGACAGTTCGGCGGGCGAAGCAGTCAGCGGCGGAAGCAGTTTGACCACTTCGTCGGACGGGCCACTGGTCTCCATGAGCGCACCGCGGTCGAACGCGGCCCGGCACACCTGACCGGCCAGATCCGCGTCGTCGAACCGCAGGCCCTGGGCCATTCCCCGACCACGGGCATTCACCCCGTCGTGTGCGGCGCCGATCTCTTCCAGCCGCCCCCGGATGAGCTCGCCCTTGGCCACCGTGTCCAGACTGAATTTATCTGTCTGCCAATAGGTTTCCAACGCCGCGGTGGCGGTGATGAATGCGGGGTTGTGTCCGCGGAAAGTTCCGTTGTGCTCCCCCGGCGTCCACACGTCGAGGTCGCGGCGGAACAGCGTGAGCGCCATGGGCAGGCCGTAACCACTGACCGACTTCGACAGCGTGACGATATCGGGAACGATGCCTGCGGCCTCGAAGCTGAAGAACGGTCCGGTGCGGCCACACCCCATCTGCACGTCGTCGACGATCAGCAGGATGTCGCGCTTGCGGCACAGTTCGGCCAGTGCGCGCAACCATTCGATCCGGGCGACATTGAGACCGCCCTCGCCCTGGACGGTTTCGACGATCACCGCGGCCGGCCGGTTCAGTCCGCTGCCCGAATCGTCGAGCACGCGCTCGAACCACTGGAAGTCCTCGGTGACGCCGCCGAAGTAGTTGTCGTACGGCATCGGCGTGGCGTGCACCAGCGGAATCCCCGCTCCGGCACGCTTCATCGAGTTGCCCGTGACCGACAGCGCTCCCAGGGTCATGCCGTGAAATGCGTTGGTGAAGCTGATGACCGACTCACGGCCGGTGACCTTCCGGGCCAGCTTGAGCGCCGACTCCACGGTGTTGGCGCCGGTCGGGCCGGGGAACTGGACCTTGTAGTCCAGGGCGCGCGGCTGCAGGATGAGCCGTTCGAAGGTCTCCAGGAAGCGCTGCTTGGCCGCGGTTGCCATGTCCAGCGAGTGCACGATCCCGTCGGAGGCGAGGTACTGCAGCAACGGCTCCTTGAGCGCGGCGTTGTTGTGCCCGTAGTTCAATGCGCCTGCGCCGGCGAAGAAGTCGATGTAGGTGCGGCCCTCGGTGTCGGTCATCCAGGAGCCCGAGGCGCTGTTCATGACGGTGGGCCAACTGCGGCAATAACTACGGACCTCGGACTCGACGGAGCTGAACACGTCGGGGAGGTCAGACTCGGTCAACGGCTCTGTTGAAGCGAGCAGCAAGGGAAAATCCTTCCAATCAAAATGAAACTGGTTATCGGCGAACTGGTTTCAGCGAGACAGGGGCGTGGTGATCGGACCCATCCGCAGGATGGGCTCGTCCTCGTGCGCCCCGTGGGCATCGAGGAGCTCGCGCCCGAAATGCGGGTCCTCGACGACCGGGACCCCGTGACGGCGGGCGAAGGCGCCGAAGAACGCGCGGGATGCGGCGTTGTCGGGTGCGACCGTGGCTTCCACGGTGACCGGGCGCCCGTCGCGTTGGGCCCGCACCCGATGCACGAGTGCGTCGAGCATGGTGCTGGCCAGGCCGCCCCCCTGGGCGGACGACGCCACGGCGACCTGCCAGACGAACAAGACGTCCGGCCGTGGAGGCGGGTGGTAGCCCGTGATGAATCCGCGCAGGTCACCATCGCATTCGGCGACGATTGACGTGGCAGCAAAATCTGTCGCCAGCAGGAGATAGGCGTAGGTGGAATTCAGATCGAGCACTCCGGTGGATTCCGCGATATCGCGGATACCAAGCGCATCGGTGGCCCGTGGTGGGCGCAGGGATTCTTCCCGGGAATGGCGTCCCGGAACGCTTTCTAAAACATGCATATCGAGTTGAAAGTCACCACCGAACTTCTCAGCGAGCATCGTCAGTTTCAAGCCATCGGTGCCATCGACGTAAGCACACCCCATTGCCCGGATCAAGCGCCACGGCCTCGTGTGGCGCTCGGACGGCTTCGCGAACACCCACACTGACCTGCAGAAACCCGGCAATTATTAGATCTCAGATAAGATTTGCCACCGTTACCGGATCGTTACATTTGCCTGGGCGGTGCTGGTCGTCGACGCCGGACCGGCCCGACCTCACATCGGTGCGCCGGCGGGTGAAACGTGACGCATTCGAGAGATTTCCCACCTATTCCGGGTCGGGAGGAATTCCAATAAATTCCAATTATCGGCGCCCGGAATGCACCTGGAATGGACGGTGGAGTGGCTTGCCGATTCGCCGCCGGCCCGCGGCATCAGCGGTCGCCGAGGGCCAGATCGGGCAACGCCACGCGATCCGTCGTGTGCGAGCGTCAGCACCTGCCGCCCCCAACCGGTGCCGGCGATCACCAAGACGGCACCGGCGATTCCGGTGCCGGTGACCGGATCCCCACCCATCACGATGCCGAGCAGGACAGCCCACATCGGCTCGGTGCCCAACAGCAGGCTGACCCGGGCCGGACTGGTCACTCTCAGCGCCCGCAACTGGACCAGGAACGCGAAAACCGTGCATCCCAATGCCAGGTAGCCGACGAGGGACCATTGGGCCATATCGAGGCCTGTCGCCGTCGTCCACATGGACTGCCCCGTCGCCGCGCACAACATCGTCGACACGACGGCGACCGTCAGGAGCTGAATTAAAGTCGTTCGCGCGGCGTCGGTTCCGGCCCTCTCGGACAGCCGCGCCAGGGTGATGACGTGAATCGCACGCAGCAGGGCGGCGATCACGATGACGAGGTCTCCCAGTCGCGCCGCGGTGAAGCCGCCGGATTGGGTCAACAACGTGCAACCGATCACCGCAAGCGTCGCCGCGAGGTAGAAGCGGCGGCCGACGGGACTGCGCTGCAGCACCGGGGTGGCCACGATGGTCAGCGCCATGATCAACCCCGCGTTCGAGGCCGAAGTCATCGTGACCCCGTAGGTCTCGGCGGCGCAGACGGCGGTCAACAAGGTCCCGCCGACGACACCGGCGACCATCTCGGCACTCGTCAACCCTGACAGCCGGCGCGCCAGAACACCGGCCAGCACGGCGGTCGCGAACGCGAACCGCAGCACCAGAATCGGGAAAACCGATGCCGGCCCGACGACTTCCTTGGTGGCCAGATAACTCGACCCCCACAACGCCGCCACGGCCAGCAGGGAGACATCGAGAGAACGCCGGGTCATGTCGATCAGCGTCGCGACGGCATATAGTTCAGTCAAGCTAATCTTTTTGACGAATATATGTAGTATTTCTTCATGGATGCGGGCCGTCTGCGCATGCTGCGCGAACTCGCGGACCACGGCACGGTCTCCGCCGTGGCCCGGGCCCTGTCGATGACGCCCTCGGCGGTCTCACAGCAACTGAAGATCCTGCAACGCGAGGCCGGCGTGATCCTGATCGAACCCGACGGCAGGCGCGTGCGCCTGACCGACGCCGGCCAGATGTTGGTCGGCCACGCCGATGCCGTGCTGGCCGCGCTGGACCGCGCCCGCGCTGAGATGGACACCTACCGCAGCACGCCGCACGGCACGGTCAGCGTGTCCTTCTTCCCCTCGGGAGCGGCGATGTTGTTGGCGCCGTTGATCATCCGGGCAGCTGCACGTGGCGTGCAGGTACGCGGACGCGATGTCGACGTCCCGGCAGCGCGGGCACCGGCACAACTGGCCGAGTTCGACGTGGTGGTGGTGCACCGCGACGAGCGCGACCGGTCCGCGTGGGGTCCGCGGTTCGAGGCAACCGCGTTGCTACGGGAACCGCTGGATGTCCTCCTGCCGCCCCGGCACCACCTCGCCGGTCAGGGCCAGGTCCGGCTCGCCGAGTTGGCCGACGAGCACTGGATCGGTGTCGAGGGCGGACTGATGGTCGACGACGTGCTCAACTCGATCGCCATCCTGTCGGGCGTCCAACCCCGGATCAGTCAGCGGATCAACGATTTCCGCGTCGTCGAGGAGTTGGTGCACGCAGGCACCGGCATCGCCCTGATGCCCCGCTACGTGATGCTGGCCCGCGACCTCGTTCGGGTACCGATCACCGACATCACCGTGGCCCGTCAGGTGGAGGCGATCACCCGAGCGGGCGCGCGGACGCGGCCTGCCGTGGCTGCGGTGCTCGACGAACTCGTTGCCGCCGCCGCCGAGATCAGCGCGCCGTAGCCCGCATCGACACTGACCCCGACAGCGCTACAGGTACTGCCCCAGGTTCGACTCGGTGTCGATGGCGCGACTGGCCGAGGAGCTCTTGCCGGTGACCAGCGTGCGGATGTAGACGATCCGCTCGCCCTTCTTGCCCGAGATCCGGGCCCAGTCATCGGGATTGGTGGTGTTGGGCAGGTCCTCGTTCTCGGCGAACTCGTCGACGATCGAATCCAGCAGGTGCTGAATACGCAGACCGGGCTGACCGGTCTCCAGCACGCTCTTGATCGCGTTCTTCTTCGCCCGGTCGACAACGTTCTGGATCATTGCCCCGGAGTTGAAGTCCTTGAAGTACATGACTTCTTTGTCACCGTTGGCGTAGGTGACCTCCAGGAAGCGGTTGTCGTCGATCTCGGCGTACATCCGGTCCACGACCTTCTCGATCATGGTCTTGATCGTCAGGGCCCGGTCACCGCCGAATTCGTCGAGGTCGTCGGCATGCACCGGAAGGTCCTCGGTCAGGTACTTCGAGAAGATGTCCTGGGCCGATTCGGCGTCCGGCCGCTCGATCTTGATCTTGACGTCGAGGCGGCCGGGTCGCAGGATCGCCGGATCGATCATGTCCTCGCGGTTGGAGGCGCCGATCACGATGACGTTCTCCAGCCCCTCCACACCGTCGATCTCACTGAGAAGCTGTGGGACGACGGTGGTTTCGACGTCGGAGCTGACGCCCGTGCCGCGAGTGCGGAAGATCGAGTCCATCTCGTCGAAGAACACGATCACCGGGGTGCCCTCGGAGGCCTTCTCGCGGGCCCGCTGGAAGATCAGCCGGATGTGCCGTTCGGTCTCACCGACGAACTTGTTCAGCAGCTCGGGGCCTTTGATGTTGAGGAAGTAGCTCTTCGCCTCGCGGGCATCGTCGCCGCGCACCTCGGCCATCTTCTTGGCCAGCGAATTCGCCACGGCCTTGGCGATCAGCGTCTTGCCGCAACCGGGCGGGCCGTAGAGCAGCACCCCCTTGGGCGGCCGCAGCGAATACTCGCGGTAGAGCTCTTTGTGCAGGAACGGCAGTTCCACGGCGTCGCGGATCTGCTCGATCTGCCGGCCCAGGCCACCGATGTCGTTGTAGCTGACATCGGGCACCTCTTCGAGCACGAGGTCCTCCACCTCGGCCTTGGGGATGCGTTCGAAGGCATACCCGGCTTTGGTGTCGACCAGCAGCGAATCGCCGGGACGCAGTTTGCGGGGGCGGCTGTCGTCGAGCGCGCCCTCGTAGCCTTCGGGCAGGTCGGCGGCGGCGATCAGCGGCTCGGCCAGCCAGACGATGCGTTCCTCGTCGGCGTGCCCGACCACCAGGGCCCGGTGCCCGTCGGCCAGGATCTCGCGCAGGGTGCTGATCTCTCCGACGGCCTCGAAGGTGCCGGCCTCGACCACGGTGAGCGCCTCGTTGAGCCGGACCGTCTGCCCCTGCTTGAGCGTGGCGGTCTCGATGTTCGGCGAGCAGGTGAGTCGCATCTTGCGGCCTGAGGTGAACACGTCGACGGTGTCGTCTTCGTGCGTGCCGAGCAGCACGCCGTACCCGCTGGGTGGCTGGCCCAGCCGGTCGACTTCCTCACGCAGCGCGAGCAGCTGTTGGCGCGCATCTTTGAGGGTGTCCATCAGCTTGGCGTTGCGGGAGGCAAGCGAGTCGATGCGCGCCTCCAACTGGTGGACGTCGCGGGCGCTGCGCAGTCCGCTCTGGGGCCCTACCGCGTTCTCCAATTGCTCACGCAGAACAGCGGCCTCACGACGCAGCGCCTCCAACTCGGCGGCATCGTCGCCGGACATGTCCGAACGCTCTGACTCACTCATATTGCGCTCCCTCCCGCACCGTAAGTTGGTGCAGTAACAACTTCAACGCTACCGGCGATTCAGCCATTGTGTGCGCTCTAGGAATTAGACACACCAGCAGCACTGTTAGCCTCTTAGTTCAGTTGGTCCGATCGAAAGGACAGTCGTGACCCCGAAATCCCTCGTTACCGGCTTTATCACCGCAGCTGCAGCCGCCGCCGTGGTGGGCGGAGCAGCGGCGGGTGTGACATCAATTGCATCCAGCGGTATGTCGGCGACCCCGGCCATCCAGCCGGTGGTGTTCGACGCGCCCCTGCCGGCCGCGCCGGCACCGCAACTGGAGTCACCACTGGTCCAGACCCTTCAGGCGCTCGCCGGCCCTGGCTCGTTCAGCGGCAAGGCGCCTTACATCCAGGGCGGGATCGGCCGGATCGAGAGCATCGCCGCCGACCGCGCCTACAACAAGGCCGCCGCCGAAGGAAAGTTCCCGCTCACCTTCAACGTCGCCAACATCGAAGATCAGGGTGGCGTGGCGTTCGCGGACGTCACCGCGACCTCGGCACTCGGTGGCACCGCGACCCAGAACATCCAGTTCGTCGCAGGCCCGAGCCCGACCGGCTGGCAGATCTCCAAGGGGTCGGCCCTGAACCTGCTGTCCTCGGTCGGCTGAGTAGGTAGTTGAACCGCAGCCGTATCGCAGTCCTGAGTGCCGCCACGATTGTGGCGGCACTTGGGCTCTGCGGGTGCAGTAGCGACGATCATCCCGCGAAAAGGTCACACCCGGCACCGACCACGTCGATGCCCGCAGCGGCGCCGGCCGAGCCGCCCGCTGCGCCGCTGCCACCCGCCGATGCGCTGACCGGCGTGCTGTACCGGCTGGCCGATGTCAACGTTCCCGGGGGCGACAAAGTGGTTCTGGTGGAACAGGGCACCGCCGATGACGCCGCCGCACTCGACAAGTTCAGCCGCGCGCTGGCTGACAACGGTTTCTCCCCGCTGACCTTCGAGGCCACCGATCTGGCCTGGTCCCCGACGGAGCCGAACAACGTGGTGGCCACCGTAAAGGTGACCGCCGGCACCGACGACGAGCGTCAGTTCACGTTCCCGATGGAGTTCACCCCGCACGGCGACGGCTGGCAATTGACCAGACACACCGCCGACCTCCTACTGGTGATGGGCGCCGGCGGTCCCCCGCCCGCCACCACCCCACCCCGCTGAGCCGGTATGTGGATCGGCTGGCTGGAGTTCGACCTGCTGCTCGGTGACGTGCATTCGCTCAAACAAAAGCGCTCGGTCATCCGGCCGGTGATCGCCGAACTGAAGCGCAAGCTGGCAGTCTCGGCCGCCGAGAGCGGTTCACTGGACCTGCATCGTCGGGCCGGCATCGGCGTGGCGCTCGTGGCCGCCGATCGCGCCCATGTGGTGCAGGTGCTCGATGCCGCCGAACGCATGGTGGCCTCCCGGCCCGAACTCGAACTCCTGTCGACCCGTCGGGGTCTGCACCACAGCGACGACTGAGACGCCGGACGCTCGCCCCACGCGCGTGCACCTCTGCGCCAGGCGCGCCGTTTTCGACCTGAGGGCGGTGATTCCCGCCGAGGCGCGACCGTAGGGCAGAAAGCGGCGTAGACGACTGGGCCGTCAGGCGCCTGACTCGGCCTCCTCGGACTCCACTGCCTCGACGGCAAGCTGACGCTTCTTGCGCAGTGGGACCGGGGCCACCGCGCCGGGCGCCAACTTGCGCGCACTGACCAGAAAAGCGGTGTGCCCGCGCATGTTGTGTTCCGGGCGTACCGCCAGACCCACCACGTGCCAGCCGCGCTGCATGCTTTCCCAGGCCCGCGGCTCAGTCCAGCACTGCTGCTCGCGCAGCGCCTCCACGACCCGCGACAGCTGCGTCACGGTGGCGACGTAGACGATCAACACACCGCCGGGCACCAGGGCCTTGGCCACGGCCGGCAGCACCTCCCAAGGGGCGAGCATGTCGAGCACCACCCGGTCCATCTCGGGCCCGTCGTAGTCGGCGAGGTCGGCGACCACCAGGTCCCAATTCTCCGGGCGCTCACCGAAGAAGGTGATGACGTTGCGCTCGGCGGTCGGGGCGTGATCGTCACGGATCTCGTACTGTCTCTTAGAGCC
>NZ_MBEJ01000032.1 GCF_001953975.1 Mycobacterium sp. NS-7484 | reverse complement strand
ACTGAGGGGATGAGCTGTGGGTAGGGGTGAAAGGCCAATCAAACTCCGTGATAGCTGGTTCTCCCCGAAATGCATTTAGGTGCAGCGTCACATGTTTCTTGTTGGAGGTAGAGCTACTGGATGGCCGATGGGCCCCACAGGGTTACTGACGTCAGCCAAACTCCGAATGCCGACAAGTCCAAGAGTGTGGCAGTGAGACGGCGGGGGATAAGCTCCGTGCGTCGAGAGGGAAACAGCCCAGATCGCCGGCTAAGGCCCCTAAGCGTGTGCTAAGTGGAAAAGGATGTGCAGTCGCGAAGACAACCAGGAGGTTGGCTTAGAAGCAGCCACCCTTGAAAGAGTGCGTAATAGCTCACTGGTCAAGTGATTGTGCGCCGATAATGTAGCGGGGCTCAAGCACACCGCCGAAGCCGCGGCAACGATTTATCGTTGGGTAGGGGAGCGTCCTGCATCCGGTGAAGCAGCAGAGTGATCTAGCTGTGGAGGGTGTGGGAGTGAGAATGCAGGCATGAGTAGCGAATAGGCAAGTGAGAACCTTGCCCGCCGAAAGACCAAGGGTTCCTGGGCCAGGCCAGTCCTCCCAGGGTGAGTCGGGACCTAAGGCGAGGCCGACAGGCGTAGTCGATGGACAACGGGTTGATATTCCCGTACCCGTGTATGTGCGTCCCTGATGAATCCATTGTGCTAACCATCCAAAACCACCGTGACCAATCCCTTCGGGGTGAGGCGTTGGTGGGGCTGCGTGGGACCCCGGTGGGTAGTAGTCAAGCGATGGGGTGACGCAGGAAGGTAGCCGTACCAGTCAGTGGTTGTACTGGGGTAAGCCGGTAGGGAGAAACGTAGGCAAATCCGCGTTTCATTGATCCTGAGAGGTGATGCATAGCCGTTTGAGGCGAATTCGGTGATCCTATGCTGCCAAGAAAAGCCTCTAGCGAGGACATACACGGCCCGTACCCCAAACCAACACAGGTGGTCAGGTAGAGAATACTAAGGCGTACGAGTGAACTATGGTTAAGGAACTCGGCAAAATGCCCCCGTAACTTCGGGAGAAGGGGGACCCCCATATCGTCAAGGCTCTTGCGGCCGGCAGCGGGAGGGGGTGGCACAAACCAGTGAGAAGCGACTGTTTACTAAAAACACAGGTCCGTGCGAAGTCGCAAGACGATGTATACGGACTGACGCCTGCCCGGTGCTGGAAGGTTAAGAGGACCCGTTAACCCCTTTGGGGGTGAAGCGGAGAATTTAAGCCCCAGTAAACGGCGGTGGTAACTATAACCATCCTAAGGTAGCGAAATTCCTTGTCGGGTAAGTTCCGACCTGCACGAATGGCGTAACGACTTCTCAACTGTCTCAACCATAGACTCGGCGAAATTGCACTACGAGTAAAGATGCTCGTTACGCGCGGCAGGACGAAAAGACCCCGGGACCTTCACTACAACTTGGTATTGGTGCTCGATACGGTTTGTGTAGGATAGGTGGGAGACTGTGAAGCACGCACGCCAGTGTGTGTGGAGTCGTTGTTGAAATACCACTCTGATCGTATTGGGCCTCTAACCTCGGACCGTATATCCGGTTCAGGGACAGTGCCTGGTGGGTAGTTTAACTGGGGCGGTTGCCTCCCAAAATGTAACGGAGGCGCCCAAAGGTTCCCTCAACCTGGACGGCAATCAGGTGTTGAGTGTAAGTGCACAAGGGAGCTTGACTGCGAGACGTACATGTCGAGCAGGGACGAAAGTCGGGACTAGTGATCCGGCACCTCTGAGTGGAAGGGGTGTCGCTCAACGGATAAAAGGTACCCCGGGGATAACAGGCTGATCTTCCCCAAGAGTCCATATCGACGGGATGGTTTGGCACCTCGATGTCGGCTCGTCGCATCCTGGGGCTGGAGCAGGTCCCAAGGGTTGGGCTGTTCGCCCATTAAAGCGGCACGCGAGCTGGGTTTAGAACGTCGTGAGACAGTTCGGTCTCTATCCGCCGCGCGCGTCAGAA
>NZ_MBEJ01000031.1 GCF_001953975.1 Mycobacterium sp. NS-7484 | reverse complement strand
GGTCGCGCTGATCGCCGTCCTCAACGTCATCGTCCCGCAGCTCGAAGAGGTCGGGAAGATGCGTTCGGTGTCGATGACACCGGACGAAGCACCGTCGATGGTCGCGATGAAGCGCGTCGGCGAGGTGTTCCAGGAGTTCAAGTCCAACAGCTCGGTGATGGTCGTCCTCGAAAGCGACCATCCCCTCGGCGACGACGCGCACAAGTACTACGACGAGATCGTCGACAAGCTGGAAGCCGACAAGTTGCACGTCGAGCATGTCCAGGATTTCTGGGGCGACCCGCTGACCGCCTCGGGCGCGCAGAGCTCTGACGGCCTGTCGTCCTACGTGCAGGTCTACACCGCCGGTAACCAGGGCGAGGCGCTGGCCAACGAGTCGGTCGAAGCCGTCCAGAACATCGTCAACAGTGTGCAGGCGCCCGAGGGTCTGAAGGCCTACGTCACCGGCCCCGCCGCCCTGTCGGCCGATCAGAACATCGCCGGCGACCGCAGCATGCGGATGATCGAGGCGCTGACCTTCACGGTCATCATCATCATGCTGTTGATGGTCTACCGCTCCATCATCACGGTGATCCTCACCCTGGTCATGGTGGTGCTGTCGCTGACCGCCGCACGCGGCGTGATCGCATTCCTGGGCTACTACAACATCATCGGGCTCTCCACGTTCGCCACCAACCTGTTGGTGACCCTGGCCATCGCGGCGGCCACCGACTATGCGATCTTCCTGATCGGGCGATATCAAGAGGCCCGCAGTGTCGGCGAAGACCGAGAACAGGCCTACTACACGATGTTTCACGGCACCGCGCATGTGGTGCTGGGCTCGGGCCTGACCATCGCCGGCGCCACGCTGTGCCTGCACTTCACCCGGCTGCCGTACTTCCAATCCCTGGGCATCCCGCTGGCCATCGGCATGGTCACCGTCGTGGCCGCCGCGCTGACCATCGGGCCGGCGATCATCACCATCGCCAGCCGGTTCGGCAAGACCCTGGAACCCAAGCGCGCCTCGCGGACCCGCGGCTGGCGCAAAATCGGTGCGGCCGTGGTGCGTTGGCCCGGGCCGATCCTCATCACGACCATCGCCATCTCGATGGTCGGCCTGCTGACCCTGCCCGGGTACCGGACCAACTACAACGACCGCGAGTACATGCCGGCCGATCTACCGGCCAACAGCGGCTACGCCGCGGCCGACCGGCACTTCTCGCCGGCCCGGATGAACCCGGAACTGCTGCTGATCGAGAGCGATCACGACCTGCGCAACTCCGCAGACTTCCTCGTGATCGAGCGGGTGGCCAAGCGAATCTTCCAGGTGCCCGGCATTTCTCGCGTCCAGGCCATCACCCGGCCGCAGGGAACGCCGATCGAGCACACCTCGATCCCGTTCAACATCAGCATGCAGGGCACGACCCAGACCATGAATCAGAAGTATATGCAGGACCGCATGGACGACATGCTCAAGCAAGCTGACGAAATGCAGGTCACGATCGACACGATGACCAAGATGATCGCGTTGATGGAGCAGATGCGCGACGTGATGAACAGCATGGTCGGCAAGATGCACATCATGGTCGAGGACGTGAAGGAACTCCGCGACCACATCTCGGATTTCGACGATTTCTTCCGGCCGATCCGCAACTACCTGTACTGGGAACCGCACTGCTACGACATCCCGATGTGCTGGTCGATCCGGTCGGTGTTCGACACCCTTGACGGGATCGACACCATGACAGCCGATTTCGAGGAAATCGTGCCTGACATGGACAAGATGAACGCGTTGATCCCGGTGATGATCGCGAACATGCAGCCGATGATCGCCACGATGAAGACGATGAAGACCATGATGCTGACCATGCAGGCCACCCAGGGCGGCTTGCAGGATCAGATGGCGGCCATGCAGGACAACTCGACCGCCATGGGTCAGGCCTTCGACGAAGCCAAGAACGACGACACGTTCTATCTGCCGCCGGAGACCTTCGAGAACGAAGACTTCAAGCGCGGCATGAAGATGTTCTTGTCCCCGGACGGGCATGCGGTGCGGTTCATCATCAGCCATGAAGGCGATCCGATGAGCCCCGAGGGCATCAAGCACATCGACGCCATCAAGCTGGCCGCCAAGGAAGCCATCAAGGGGACGCCACTGGAGGGTTCCAAGATCTACCTCGGCGGCACCGCGGCCACCTTCAAGGACATGCAGGAAGGCGCCAACTACGACCTGTTGATCGCCGGAATCGCCTCGCTGTGCCTGATTTTCATCATCATGTTGATCATCACGCGCAGTGTGGTGGCCGCCGCGGTCATCGTCGGCACGGTGGTGATCTCGCTCGGCAGCGCGTTCGGTCTGTCGGTGCTCATCTGGCAGCACCTGATCGGCCTGGAACTGCACTGGATGGTGCTGGCCATGTCGGTGATCATCCTGTTGGCCGTCGGTGCGGACTACAACCTGCTATTGGTCTCCCGACTCAAAGAGGAGATCCACGCCGGCTTGAACACGGGCATCATCCGCGCCATGGGCGGCAGTGGCTCGGTGGTGACGGCCGCGGGTCTGGTGTTCGCGTTCACCATGATGTCGATGGCGGTCAGCGAGCTGGCGGTGATCGGTCAGGTGGGCACCACGATCGGCCTGGGTCTGCTGTTCGACACCCTGGTGATCCGGGCGTTCATGACCCCGTCCATCGCGGCACTGCTGGGCAAGTGGTTCTGGTGGCCGCAGATGGTGCGCCAACGGCCCAAGCCGGAGCCCTGGCCGCAGCCGATCCAGCGTCAACCGCAGGACACCCTGGCGTAGCTCATCTGACCAGCGCGACGGCGAACCCGTCCCAGCCTTTGGTGCCGACGGTCTGAATGGCCGCGGTGTCCAATCGCGGGTGGTCGCCCATCATCTCCAGCATGTCGCGCACGGCCCGCGCCTGCGCATCGTCGGCCGCCGGCTCCAACACCCGGCCGAACCGTGTGATGTTGTCCACCACGATGATCGAGCCAGGGTGGCCCAGCGTGATCGCCCACTCGACGTAGCCGACGTTGTTCTCCTTGTCGGCGTCGATGAAGACCAGGTCGAAGACGTCACCGCGCTCGGCCAGCCGTGGCAGCGTGTCCAGCGCAGCGCCGACGATCACCTCGATGCGGTCGGCGACCCCGGCCCGCTCGAAATTGGCCCGCGCCACCTCGGCATGCCGGGGCTCGTACTCGAGCGTGACGACGCTGCCGTCGGCCCCGACACCCCGGGCCAGGTTGATGGTGCTGTAGCCGGCGAGCGTGCCGATCTCGAGCACCTTGCGCGCCCCGGACATGGTGGCCAGCAACGACAACAGCTTTCCGTGTTGCGCCGACACCTCGATGGCCGGCATGTCGGCGGCCTGTGCGGATTCCCGCGCTGCGACCAGCGCATCGTCCTCGGTGTGCAGCACGTCGGTGAACATGGCGTCGACATCACGGGGTTCGGTCATGTGCGTCAGGTTAGACCTCAGACCACACCCTCTTTGGCGTAGACCATGCGCAGCACCAACCCGACCTCCGGACCCATGACCGACTCGCACAGCTCGCAGTAGGTGGCCACGAAGTCGGGGCCGTGCGCCGGGCCGTCGGTGCTGAGATGGTGGGCAAGTTCGTGCAGTATCACCAGCTCTCGCAGCGCCCAGGTGTCATGCTCGGGCACGGCGATGGCGGCCTTGCCGTCGATCAGCTCGTAATGCGCCGCGGTGGCCCCGCGCCGGCGGCGGACGGTCAACGGCTGCGCCCCCACTCGGGCGACCACGTCGTCGACGTAGCGCTGCACCGATTCCACGGAGCCGAATTTCGCCTCGGGCGGTAGCGTCAGCGAGGTACCGAAAAAGTCGATGGCCCGCGAACTGTGTTGTGCCGCGCGGTCGAACATGGTGCGCACGAACTGTTCGGCGGCATAGACCTTGGCGCGCTGGGTGTCCCGGGCGTTCATCGCTCCAGGGCGCCGCGGGCGCCGGAGATCTCCGAGGTCGGCCCGATCCGCGCGTGACGCCCGGCGCGGTCACCGGCCCGCCGGGCGGCCGACGAGTATCCAGCCGACGCACTCGACGCTCGCCAGGTGCCGCGCGCCTGCGACGTCTCCCGATAAAAGCTGCGCAGCTCGATATCCTTGTCCCGCAGGGCGATTGCCGTGCCCGGCCGATCTGCTTCGTCGGCCTCGCGGTGTGCTTCTTCGCGTGCCTGGGTCAGCCGCTGGCCGATGCGCGCACCGAAGGCGAGCTGGAAGTTGAGCCGTGCGGTGATGGTGGGTGTGGGCCGGTGGGCGCCCGAGGCGATGTAGGCCTCGGATGCCTTGACCATCTGCAGCAGCAGGCTGGTGTAGAGCGCGTGGGTGGCGTCGATGTCCTCG
This sequence comes from Mycobacterium sp. NS-7484, assembly GCF_001953975.1. GTDB lineage: Bacteria > Actinomycetota > Actinomycetes > Mycobacteriales > Mycobacteriaceae > Mycobacterium. The sequence goes on along the minus strand of NZ_MBEJ01000031.1, from coordinate 37,949 downwards.
GCGAACCCGTAGGCGTAGACGAACGTCGAATTGGACGCCACATCGCATTTCACGTCGTTGGCCAGCCCGATCACCACGAACAACTGCACGTAGGTACGCAGGCCCTTGGTGCCGGCGGCGCCGATGGTGATGGTGCGCTGCACCGGCATCTGCGCCTTGGTCCGCTCGGCCGAATGCGCGCGGGCAAGCGCGAGGTCGATCGAGGTGGCGGTGGCCAGCCGCTGGGCGGCGGCCATGAATGCCTCGGCCTCGTGCTGGTTGTCGGTCCCCTCGGCCTGACGCAGCAGAGCGGCGATCCGCGCCAGCATCTTGTCGCTCACGCGACCAACCTAGCCATCGGCACCGACAAACTTGCCGATGGCGTCCACCACCTGGGGTGACAACGGGCCGGGCTTGCCGTAATCGGCGATGTTGTCGGTGGGATCGTCACGCAGGACGTGGTTGACGCCCTTGAGCTCGACGACCGTGAGCGCGGTGTGCCCCAGCGCGTCGACCAGCGGCCGTTCGGTCACACAGTTGGCCTGGGCGTCGGAGTCCGAGCAGGTGAGCAGCACCGGCATACCGTCGGGCAGCGCGGCGGCCAGCTGTACCGGGTCGATCTTGTCGGCCTCGATGATGGCATTCAGGTTGTCCCTGTTGACGATCGCGCTCAGACCCTCGGGGAGGTCGGCGGGCACGGTGCCCCTGGTGCGGATCTCCTCGACGGCCGCAAGCCAGGCGCTGAGCACCTCGGGCGCAGCCCCGGCGCGCACCCGGTTGGTGATGATGTCCAGATAGCGACCGCTCAACGGCTGAAAGAGCGCCAGCGAGTGCACCTTTGGATCTCCGGAGCCGGCCAGGGTCATGGCGTGGATGGCGCCTTCGCCCACCGCGTAGATGGACAACTTCGACGCATCGGTGTCGGGCTGATCGGCCAAGAACCGCAGTGCAGCGGCCGCGCCCGTGGTGTAGACGCCGCTGACCACCTCGGTCGGCCTCTTCTCGTAGGGGCCGAGTTTGGTGGCCCCGGTGCCGATCTTGTCGTAGCGCAGGCTGGCCACACCGTTGTCCGACAGTGTTTCTGCCAGCTGACGCATGTTGCCGATGGGGCCGACGACCTTGTTGTCGCCGTTGCGGTCGGTGGGCCCGCTCTCGGAGATCAGCAGTGCGGCTGGGCCTTTCGCGCCCTGGTGCCGGTAGCTTCCGTGAATGGTGAGACCGTCGGCGTCGAACGTGACGTCGGTGTCGGTCCAGGTTCGGACCGGCTCGTCCGGTGACCCACATCCCGCCACCACCAGCGCTGAAACCAGCGCCACCACAAGCCGTTTCACAGGTGTGTCTCGATCCAGGCCGTCACGTCGTCGAGCACCAGTTGCTTCTCGGGTTCGTTGAACACCTCGTGATAGAGACCCGGGTAGACCTTGAGGTGCACGTCCTGCGAGGCGACACATTCGACCAGCCGGCGGCTGCCCTCGGCGAGCACCAGGCGATCTTTCTCACCGTGCACCACCAGCAGCGGCGCGGTCAGGACCGACGCGCGTTGCGGCATGGTCTCCCCCACGATGATCAGGGCACGCGCGATGCCGGCCGGGACCTTGCCGTGCCAGACCAACGGGTCGGCCTTGTATGCCGCGACCACCTCGGGATCGCGGGAGACCGCGTCGACGTCCAGGCTCTCCACCGGGAGCCCGGGCGCGACCTTGCCGAGCGCCTTGGCCACGATCACCAGCACCGGAGACACGGCGGCCTGTGCGGCGACCGCGGGCCCGGACAGCACCATCGCGGTGTATTCGTCGGGGTATTCGACGCCGTAGCTGAAGACGATCCCCCCGCCCATGCTGTGGCCGAGCACGAGGCGCGGCAGCCGGGGGTGCGCCGCGGCGGCGATGCCGACCAGGGTGTGGAAGTCGTCGACATATTCGGCCATGTCTCGCAGGTACACGCGCTTGCCACCCGAACGGCCGTGGCCGCGGTGGTCCAGTGCGTAGACGATGAGCCCGGACTCGCCGAAGCGCTGCGCGACGTGGTGATAGCGCCCGGCGTGTTCGCCCAGGCCGTGCGAGAGGATGACGACGCCGCGCGGTGTGCCGTCCGGGGTCCACACGTCGTAGACGATGCGGACGCCGCCGACGCCGTCGAAGGTCTGTTCACTGCGCGTGCTGGTCACCCTGGCGAGCGTATTCGATCGAAGTTGTCGGGGGCGCTGCGTAAGCTCGCGAACGTGACGGTCCTCGCTCACCGCCTCGACGACGGCAGCCCTGCCGATGCGTTCCTGGCCGACGCCCAGCGCTATCGCCGGGAGCTGCTGGCCCACTGCTACCGGATGACCGGGTCGCTGCATGATGCCGAGGACCTGGTGCAGGAGACCTATCTGCGGGCCTGGAAGTCCTACGCAGGTTTCGAGGGCAAATCCTCGGTGCGTACCTGGTTGTACCGCATCGCCACCAACACCTGCCTGACCGCGCTGGAGAGCAAGCAGCGCCGCCCGCTGCCGTCGGGTCTGGGCAACCCGAGCTCGTCGCCGACCGATGAGATCACCGAACACCACGAGGTCCCGTGGCTGCAGCCGTTGCCCGATTCCGCCGATGACCCGGCGGATCCGAGCACGATCGTGGGGACCCGGGACTCGGTGCGGTTGGCGTTCGTCGCGGCCTTGCAGCATCTGTCGGCCCGTCAACGCGCGGTGCTGGTGCTGCGTGAGGTGCTGCAGTGGAAGGCCGCGGAGGTGGGTGAGGCGATCGGGGCCTCGACAGCCGCGGTCAACAGCCTCCTGCAGCGCGCCCGGGCCCAGCTCGACGCGGTGGGCCCCAGCCAGGACGACGAGATCGACCCACCGGATTCCCCGCACGCCCAGAACCTGCTGCGCAACTACATGGCCGCGTTCGAGGCCTACGACATCGACAAGCTGGTCGAGCTGTTCACCGCCGAGGCGATCTGGGAGATGCCGCCGTTCGACAGCTGGTATCAGGGGCCGCAGGCCATCGGCGACCTGTCCCGCTACAAATGCCCGGCCGAGGAGCCGGGCGACATGCGGTTCATCGCCACCTCCGCCAACGGCCAGCCCGCCGCGGCGATGTACATGCTCAACCGCGAGACCGGCCGGCACGAGGCGTTCCAGCTGCATGTCCTGGAGGTCCGCCCGGGCGGGATCTCGCATGTGGTCGCCTTCATGGAGTTGTCATTGTTCGAGAAGTTCGGGCTGCCCGCTGTTCTTGACGTGGGTTAGCGCCGAGTGGCCAGTTATGCCACGCGGTCTGGGCAATGGCGTGAACTGGCCACTGAAGCCCTCACTCTGACTTGTACGCCGCCTGCAATGCCGCGATGTCGAACTTGCCGACCGTACTGAGCACCGCGGACATCAATCGGGCCTCGGCGGCGTCGTCCCCGGTGCCCAGCAGGTCGTAGTACTCCGTCGGGGTGATCTGCCAGGCCAGCCCGTACTTGTCCTTGAGCCAGCCGCAGGGCAGCTCCTCCCCGCCCTCGACCAGCGCGGCCCAAATCTGGTCGAGCTGCTCTTGGCCGGTGACGCGGACCTCCAGCGAGACGGCCTCGTTGAACGTGAACTGCGGGCCGCCGTTGATGCCGACGAAGCGCTGCCCGGCCAGCTCGAACTCGACCACCACCGGCACGTCTTGCGGTGACGGTGAATCGGGATGAGAGGCGATGGTCTTGACGACGCGGCCGTTGCCGCCGAATGCGGCGATGTAGTGCTGTGCGGCCTGCTCCGCCTCGCGGTCGAACCACAGGTTGGGGACGATGTGTGCGTTGATCTCGGTCATGTCGAGGTAGACCGGCGCCGCGCCCCCAAGTCATCGGCACCGACGAGGAAACAGCAACTCGACAACGAAATAAAGCTCGCATAGATGCAGGTCAAAGACCAGTTACCCGACAGTACTGCAACCTGTTCTATTATCGCCTCCCATGAAGACCAAAGGCGCCCTGCTGTGGGAACTCAACTCGCCCTTCCAGGTCGACGAGATCGACCTCGGCGATCCCGTCGCCGACGAAGTACAGATCCGGATGCATGCCGCGGGCATGTGCCACTCCGACTACCACATCACCACCGGTGCCACCCCGATCGGCCTGCCGGCCCTCGGCGGCCATGAGGGCGCCGGCGTCGTCACCAAGGTCGGCAAGAACGTCACCGGCCTGGAGGAAGGCGACCACGTCATCCTCGCGTTCATCCCGGCCTGTGGCGAGTGTCCGCCGTGCCTGAAGGGCTTCCGCTCGCTGTGTGACCGCGGTGCCGTGCTGCTCGGCGGTAAGGCCATCGCCGACGGCACCAGCCGCATCCACGCCGGCGGCCGCGAGGTATCGCCGATGAACCTGCTCGGCACCTTCGCGCCGTACATGACCGTGCACAAGGATTCCGTCGTCAAGATCGACAAGGACATCCCGTTCGAGACCGCGGCGATCATGGGTTGTGCGGTGCCGACCGGTTTCGGCTCGGCCACCAACGTCGCCGACATCAAGCCCGGCGAGACCGCCATCATCGTCGGCGTCGGCGGCATCGGCATGAGCGCGCTGCAGGGTGCGGTGATCTCGGGCGCCAAGCACGTCATCGCGATCGACCCCAACGAGTGGAAGCGTGAGCAGGCCATCAAGTTCGGCGCCACGCACGTCTACCCGTCAATGGCCGAGGCCATCGCGCCGGTCATCGACGTCACCCACGGCCTGATGGGTGACAAGGTCATCATCGCCGTCGGTGAGATGAAGGGCGAGTACATCGAAGAGGCGATGATCCTGACCGCCAAGACCGGCACCTGTGTGGTGACGGGCATGGGGTCGATGATGGACGCCGACGTCAAGCTCAACCTGTTCCTGTTCACCATGTTGCAGAAGACGTTGAAGGGCAACATCTTCGGTGGCGGCAGCTCGCACGTGGAGACCCCGCGGCTGGCGGCGCTCTACAAGTCGGGCCTTCTCAACCTCGACGACATGATCACGCGGACCTACAAGCTCGAAGACATCAACCAGGGCTACCAGGACATGTTGGACGGCAACAACATTCGCGGCGTCATCAAGTTCACGGAGGCTGATTGGTAGCACCGCTACCGTGTCGGACTGGTAACGTTCCTCTGCCGAGCAGACACAAACCCGTACCTTTTCGCCCGAAAAGGTACGGGTTTGTGTCTTTTCGCGGGAGATCAGGCGGCGCGGTGAAACGCGCGGTAGATCCGTGCGCACAGCTCAGCCGGGTGGCGGCGCACATCGTCGACGACCGCGGGAATGCTGGTCCATCCGGCCTCGTGCAGCCGTGCGGATTTCATCCGATCATGCTTGAACGCTTCAGGATTCGCGTGCCAGTCGACGCTGTCGTATTCCGCCACCACCCAATGTTCCGGCCAGGCGAAGTCCACCCGCCACAGCTTTCCGTGTAGATCCCTGATCTCGTATTGCAGCTCCGGTGGGGGCAGGCCCCAATCGAGGAAAACCAGCCGCATCTCTGATTCCATCGGCGATTCGGACCTGGGATCTGCCAACGGCAACAGCTCACGCACTTTGACGATGCCCCGACGACCGTGCTGCTCCTTCACTGCACTCTCGAGTTCGGCCATCGTGCAGGTCTGGCTCCGCAGCGCGGCGTCAAGCGTCGCCAGCGCGCGTGGGCGCCTGAGCGTCCTGGCCAGTTCGATCGCCGTCCATGCCGGAGCGGTCAGCAGCCGGCCGTCGACCTTCTTGAGTGGCGCGCCAATTCGCTGGTGCACCATCAGGTTCGGTGACGGACGCATGCGCACGCCCGGGTCGAGGATATGAACGCGGTCATCAGGTTCGGTGTCAAAGCCATAGATCTGCGCAGCGGTGTTCATGCAGGCGACGATCGGCAGGCCCGCCACCAGATCGAGCGCACGGAGGCGGCACGCCATGTCCGGCGGGTGGGGCGAATACACCCCGTGCCAGACCCGGAACAGCGTGCCGGCCCGCACGCGGTTGGTGAGGGTTCGCTCGTTGATCGCGGCGAGCAACTGCCGCGTCGTGGCGACTCCGCCGTGGACAGCGAACACCTCATCGACCCCCATGGCGTTCGATGCTGACGGGAACCGCGCATTACCGCCAGCATCCGCCCATTTGCCCTGTGGATAACTCCGCGAAAAGACACAAACCCGTACCTTTTCGCGCAAAAAGGTACGGGTTTGTGTCTGTTCGGCAGAGGGACGTTACTTGGGGGGCATCCGGATGCCGCCGTCGACGCGGACCACCTCGGCGTTCATGTACGAGTTGGTCAGCAGCTCGACGACCATCGAGGCCAGCTCTTCGGGCTTGCCGAGGCGGTGCGGGAACAGCACCGACTCGCCGAGCTTGGCCTTGAACGCCTCCGACGCCTCGCCTTCGCCGTAGATCGGGGTGTCGATGAGGCCGGGCGCCACGGTGTTGACGCGAATGCCGACCGCGGACAGGTCACGGGCCACCGGCAGGGTCAGGCCGACGACACCACCCTTGGACGACGAGTAGGCGGCCTGCCCGATCTGGCCGTCGAAGGCCGCCACGCTGGTCATGTTGACGATGGCACCGCGCTCGCCGGTGTCGGTGAGCTCGTTGCGGCTCATCGCGGTGGCGGCCAGCCGGATGCAGTCGAAGGTGCCGACCAGGTTGATCGCCAGGACCTTCTTGTAGGCATCCAGGTTGTGCGCCGAGGCGAACTCGCCGTCCTTGCCGATAGTGCGCTGGGCCCAGCCGATACCGGCCGAGTTCACCAGTGCACGCAGCGGGCCGAGCTCGGTCGCCTTGTTGACGGCGGCCTCGATCTGTGCGGTGTCGGTGACGTCGACGCTGACGAAGGCGCCACCGATCTCCTTGGCGAGGGCCTCGCCCTTCTCCGCCTGCAGGTCAGCCACGACGACGCGGGCTCCCTTGGCAGCCAACTGGCGGGCAGTCGCCGCGCCGATACCTGATGCGCCACCGGTGACGATGGCGCTTGCTCCGTTGAGTTCCACGTCCAACACATTAAGCCCCTGCCCCGCCCGATCCACCGGTTGGTCAGCGAAGGGCATCGGTAGGCTGGCGCCATGGCTTCCGGGACGCCCACAGTCGACATCCGACGCGGGGCCGATCGCGGCACCAGCACGACCGACTGGCTGCAATCACGGCATTCGTTCTCGTTCGCCGACTACTACGACCCGGCCAACACCCACCACGGCCTGTTGCTGGTGAACAACGACGACATCGTCGCCCCCGGCGCGGGCTTTGACACCCACCCGCACCGCGACATGGAGATCGTCACCTGGGTGCTGTCCGGGCAATTAGCGCATAAGGATTCGATGGGCAATTCCGGGGTGATCTATCCCGGTCTGGCCCAACGAATGTCGGCAGGCACCGGGGTTCAGCATTCCGAGAAGAACGGATCCGACAGCGATCCAGTGCATTTCGTGCAGATGTGGGTGCTACCAGACCAAGCCGGGGTGACGCCGAGTTACCAGCAGCAGGAGATCGAGCTGGCCAACTCGCTGACCCCGATCGCGTCGGGCGTCGTCGACGCGGCCGTCACGCTGCACAACCGCAACGCCACCCTCTACGGCGCCCGCCTGCAGCCCGGCGACTCGGTGACACTGCCGCAGGCCCGCTACGTCCACCTGTTCATCGCCCGTGGCGCCGTCACGCTGGAGGGTTCCGGGCCGCTCAGCGCGGGTGACGCCGCCCGGCTCACCGATGCGGGCGGCCGGGTCACAGCAGACACTGAAACCGAGATCCTGGTTTGGGAGATGAATGCGGGTTTGGGCGGCGCGTAGCGCGATCGCAGTGATCACCGTGGCCGTGCTGGCCGCGTGCTCGGCCGAGCCGACATCCGAACCGGCGCCACCGTCGGCCTCGACCACCGAGCAACCGCCGGCAGGTTTGGCCTCGGTACTCCTGCAGGTGCCCGAGCGGTTCGCCCAGGCCCCGCTCGATGAACCCCGCCGGGCCCAGGTCCCCGCCGGGTGGACGATCGAGGTGATCGCGCGGATACCCAAGGCGCGGCTGGCCGCATTCGCTCCGGATGGCACCTTGCTGGTGTCGGTGCCGGCCACCGGGCAGGTGCTGACGGTGCTCCCCGAGCAGCGCCCCCTGCTCGAGGGGCTGGAGCAACCGCACGGCTTGGCCTTCGCCGGCTCGACACTGTATGTGGCCGAGAGCAACCGGATCGACGCCTACGACTACGTCGACGGGCGAGCGGTCAATCGCCGCACCGTCGCCGGTGACCTGCCCGACGCCAAGAGCCCCGAGCTGCACGGCGCCTATGCCCATGCCCTCAAGAGCGTGGCGGTGGGATCCGATGGGGCGGTGTACTTTTCGATCGGCTCCACCGGAAACGTCTCGGCCGAGGACCGCACCGCCACCCCGCCGCGGGCCACCATCATGCGGGTGCCGCCCGGCGGGGGTCCCGCGACACCGTTCGCCACCGGGGTACGCAACGGCACCGGGTTGGCTTTCGCGCCGGACGGCGCACTGTGGACAGCGGTGAACAACCGGGACAACGTGGCCGACCCGCAGGGCCGGGTACGCCAGGACTATGTGGACGACCACCCACCGGAGTCAGTGGCGAAGTTGACGCCGGGACGCGAATTGGGTTGGCCCTACTGCAATCCCGACGGGCCGCCGCCGGCCGGGTTCATCCGGGACATGCAGACCAACGCCGACGGCACCAAACTGGATTGCGCGGCACTGGCTCCCGTCGAGCAGACGCTGGGCGCCCACTCGGCTCCGCTGGGGATGAGTTTCGCGCAACTGCCGCCACCCTACGGACCCGGAGCCCTCGTCGGGGTGCACGGCTCCTGGAACCGGCAGCACCCGCAAGCCCCCGAAGTGTCGTTCTTTCCTTGGCACAACGGCACATTGAGCCCGCAGCAGACGTTGGTGGGCGGGTTCCAGGCCGACGACGGCAGCCGCTGGGGACGCCCGGTCGCGGCGGTGACCGGTCCGGACGGCGCGGTGTACATCACCGACGACTACGCCGGCGCGGTGTATCGGCTGGGTGCACCGGCCTAGTTGTCGTCCGAGCCACCAAACCGCCGTCCTACAGCTCTGTGTCACAGCTCATTTGACTGCCGCAAAGTCCCAGATCTAACCTGAAACGGCACGCAGCTATGTCGGGACGCACGCGTCCTAGTCATTGGGTCCGGGTGTCGACGGTGTTGGTGGGACGTCGGCACACCGCTTCGGCGTCCCTATGAACAAGGCTGATCGTTGACCACCACCACTACCGCCGGCGCGGTTGCCGGCAAGCCGCTGCGCTTCCTGTCCCGTCACTCCGGGCTTTCGTTCTTCCCGATCGCGCTGGTCGCGCGACTTCCGATCGCGATGCTCACGTTGGGTATCAGCGCGTACGTCGCCGCTGTCCGCGACTCGATCGCCGACGGCGGCCTGGCCGGCGGGTGCTATGCGCTGGGCGCGGCGATCGGCGGTCCGTTGGCCGGCAGTTGCGCGGACCGTTTCGGTCAACGCCGCGTCGGCTATGTGCTGCTGGTCGCCAACGCTCTGGCGGTCGCATCGGTGATCGCCACCGCTGCCGGGCAACTGCCGCTGCTCCTGGCCGTCGCCGTGCTCACCGGGTTGACCGTCATCCCGGTAGGGCCGTTCGCCCGGGTCCGCTGGACCACCGTGATCGACGCTCACGTGCCCGCCGACGAGCGCACCAGAGTCAAAGGCGCAGCCTTCGGTTACGAGACATTGGCCGACGAACTGACATTCGTGTTCGGGCCGGTGATCGTCGGCATATTGTCCTACGCCGCGGCATCCACCCCCTTGGTGGCGTGCATCGCGATCGTGGTTGTTTTCGGTTTCCTGTTCAGCCGTCACCGCAGTGCCCAGATGGTGCCGCGGGTGACCGCACAGTCGGCCTCGGCGGCACCGCTGACCACCCTGCTGCGCAGCGACCGGTTCACCTTGATCGCGACGATGACCGTGATCGGTGCTCTGCTGGGCTGCCAGGTCACCTCGGTGATCGCTTTCGCCCAGGAGCACGGCGCCATCTCCAACGCGGGTCTGATCTATGCGGGTTTCGGCGTCGGTTCGGGTGCTGCGTCGATCGGCGTCGGGCTGATCCAGACGTCGACGAGCTTGTATCGACGATGGCTGGCGGCCGCCGCCCTGGCGGTTGCGGTCAGCGCAGCGATGGTCATGGTCACCGAAACTTGGCTGCTGGCAGCGGTACTCGCGTTGCTGGGGCTAGGTATCGGACCGATCATCGTCACCGTTTACCAACTTGCCGGCGAGCACACCCCGGCCGGCCGGGACAGCCTCTACATGAGCACGCTCTCCAGCGCCCTGATCGGAGGCAACGCCATCGGGGCGGCGCTTGCCGGCGTGATATCCGAGGAGCACGGATCACGGTGGGGATTCGCGATCATCGTCGTCCTGTCCATCGGTCTGGGCGCGCTGGCCGCAGTGTCGAGGTGGGCATCGAAGTGGGCTCCGCGCCGAACCGCTGACACCGCACCGTAGCCGTACTATCGCCGATGTGGCCGACCAACCGCTAGCCGATCTCAAGCTGCTGCGCCGGGTCCGGGACCGCATCGACCGCGAGTACGCGCAACCGCTGAACGTCGAAGCGCTTGCCCGCGGGGTCAACATGTCTGCCGGGCACCTCAGCAGGCAGTTCAAGATCGCCTACGGCGAATCCCCGTATTCATATCTGATGACGCGTCGCATCGAGCGCGCGATGGCGCTGCTGCGCCGCGGTGACATGTCGGTCACCGAGGTGTGTTTCGCCGTCGGCTGTGCGTCGCTCGGCACGTTCAGCACCCGGTTCACCGAACTCGTCGGCATCCCGCCGAGTGCGTATCGGCAGCAGACCGCCGGAGTTACGGAAGGCATGCCGTCGTGCGTCGAGAAGCAGGTCACCAAACCGATCAGGAATCAAGAAGCGCCGGCCACCCGTCTCCACCTAGCGTGAACGACATGAACAGCACAGACATCACAATCCACTCCAGCATGCTTCCCCTCGACGATCCGGAGGAGTCCCTGGCGTTCTATCGCGACATCCTCGGCTTCGAGGTCCGCCTCGACGTCGGCAAGGACAAGATGCGTTGGATCACGGTGGGGCCGCCGAACCAGCCCGACACCTCTGTCGTGCTCTACCCGCCGTTTGCCACGCCCGGGCTCACGGATGACGAGCGCCGCACCATCGCCGAGATGATGGCGAAGGGTACTTTCGGAACACTGCTGCTCGCCACCAAAGATCTCGACAGTACATTCGAAAAAGTGCAGGCCGGAGACGTCGAAGTGGTCCAGGAACCGACTGAGCAACCATACGGTGTGCGGGACTGCGCACTTCGCGATCCCGCCGGCAACATGGTCCGTATCCAGGAGTCGCGCTAACCGATGCATCCCGCCGACAGTCACGATCTGATCCGCGTCACCGGTGCCCGGGAGAACAACCTCAAAGACGTCGACATCGAGTTGCCGAAGCGCCGGTTGACGGTGTTCACCGGGGTGTCGGGGTCGGGCAAGAGCTCGCTGGTGTTCGACACGATCGCCGCCGAATCGCAGCGGTTGATCAACGAGACCTACAGCGCCTTCGTGCAGGGGTTCATGCCGAACCTGGCCCGGCCCGAGGTCGACGTGCTGGACGGGTTGACCACCGCGATCATCGTGGACCAACAACGCATCGGGTCCGATCCGCGGTCCACGGTCGGCACCGCCACCGATACCGGTGCCATGCTGCGGATCTTGTTCAGCCGGCTGGGCACGCCGCATATCGGGTCACCGCAAGCGTTTTCGTTCAACGTCGCCTCGATCAGCGGGGCCGGGGCGGTGACGTTGGAGAAGGGTGGACGCACGGTCAAGGAACGGCGTGACTTCAACATCGTCGGCGGGATGTGCCCGCGTTGCGAGGGGCGCGGTGCGGTCAACGACATCGACCTGAGCGCGTTGTACGACGACACCAAATCGCTGAACGAGGGTGCGCTGACCATTCCCGGCTTCAGCATGGACGGCTGGTACGGCCGGATCTTCCGGGGCTGCGGGTTCTTTGATCCGGACAAGCCGATCAACACGTTCACCAAGAAGGAGCTCGACGCGCTGCTGCACAAGGAGGCCACCAAACTCAAGGTCGACGGGGTCAACCTGACCTATCTCGGGCTGATCCCCCAGATCCAGAAGTCGTTCCTGGCCAAGGACATCGAGGCCATGCAGCCACACATCCGCGCCTTCGTCGAACGTGCGGTCACGTTCACCACCTGCCCGGAGTGCGACGGCACCCGGTTGTCGGAGACCGCACGGTCGGTGTCGATCGAGGGCGTCAGCATCGCCGAATGCTGCGCCATGCAGATCACCGACCTGGCCGCCTGGCTCGGCGACGTCAAGAAAACGTCCGCAGCGAAAACAGTGGCCCCGCTGCTGGCAGCGTTGCAACACACGCTGGACTCGTTCGTCGAGATCGGGTTGGGCTACCTGTCCCTCGACCGGCCGGCCGGCACGCTGTCCGGCGGAGAAGCTCAGCGGGTCAAGATGATCCGTCATCTCGGCTCGTCTCTGACCGATGTCACCTATGTGTTCGACGAGCCCACCATCGGCCTGCACCCGCATGACATCGCCCGGATGAACAACTTGCTGCTGGCGTTGCGCGACAAGGGCAACACCGTGCTGGTCGTCGAGCACAAACCGGAGACCATCGCGATCGCCGATCATGTCGTCGACTTGGGCCCGGGCGCCGGCTCGTCCGGTGGCGAGGTGGTGTTCGAAGGCGACGTCGCAGGTCTGCGGGCCAGCGACACGATCACCGGACGCCACCTCGGGTACCGGGCGACCCTCAAGGGTGGGGTACGGAAGGCTCTTGGCGCCTTGGAGATCCGTGGCGCCGACACCCACAACCTGCGTGACGTGGACGTCGACATCCCCCTGGGTGTGTTGACGGTGATCACCGGCGTGGCGGGCTCGGGGAAGAGTTCGTTGATCGACGGATCGGTGGCCGGACGCGACGGCGTGGTGGTGGTCGATCAGAGCCCCATCCGTGGCTCGCGCCGCAGCAATCCGGCCACGTACACCGGCCTGCTGGACCCGATCCGCAAGGCCTTCGCCAAGGCCAACGGCGTCAAACCCGCACTGTTCAGCTCGAATTCGGAGGGCGCCTGCCCGGCCTGCAACGGCGCCGGGGTGATCTACACCGACCTCGGGGTGATGGCCACCGTGGAGACCACCTGCGAGGAGTGTGAGGGCAGACGGTTCGGCGCCTCGGTATTGCAGTACACCTTGGGCGGGCGCAACATCGCCGAGGTGTTGGCCATGCCGGTGGGTGAGGCACAGCGGTACTTCGCCACGGGTGACGCCAAAGTCCCTGCGGCAGTGAAGATTCTCGACCGTATGACGGATGTGGGGCTGGGCTACCTGACTCTCGGGCAACCACTGACCACGCTGTCGGGCGGGGAGCGTCAGCGCCTCAAGCTGGCTGCCGCCCTCGGAAACACCGGGGCCGACAAGGCCGATACCTACATCCTCGACGAGCCCACGACAGGCCTGCACCTGGCCAATGTCGAACAGCTGCTCGGGCTGCTGGACCGGCTGGTGGACTCGGGCAAATCGGTGATCGTGATCGAGCACCACCAGGCGGTCATGGCCCACGCCGACTGGATCATCGATCTGGGCCCCGGTGCGGGTCACGACGGTGGCCGCGTCGTCTTCGAGGGCACTCCGGCTGATCTGGTGGCCAAGCCCCAGACCCTGACCGGCCGGCACCTCGCCGAATATGTGGGCACCTGAATCGGATTTGTCAGGACACCCGAACTTTCTCGTGTCGATTCCCAAACTTATTGGCCGATAAGCACTTTCGTCGGGAGCGGTTTGCGCTGCGGACACCGGCGTGCGTATGGTGGAGCGCAGCGAAGGGGAGTAGCCCCCAATCGGATATTCGACATACTGGCCGCGCAGCGCGACATAGCGGCCCGGGTATCCGAACCGGTCACCGACCGGTGGGCGAGACCTTCGGCCGTAGACCATTGGGTTGCCGGCCGGAGGCATCTGTTCAGCCCCCAACGGCAGCCAACGACCGAGGAGTTGGTGCGTGCTCGCTGCCTTGCTCTTGAGCTTCGCCGTCATCTTCGTGGCCGAACTGGGTGACAAATCGCAGCTGATGGCGATGACCTTCGCGCTGCGCTACCGCTGGTGGGTCGTCCTCATCGGCATCACCGCGGCCACCACCGCGGTGCACCTCATCTCCGTCGCCGTCGGCCACTACCTGGGCGCGGCGCTGCCGACGCACCTGCTCGGCATCCTCGCCGGCGTCGCATTCGTGTTCTTCGGGCTGTGGACCTTGCGCGGCGACTCGTTGTCCGACGACGAGGCGACCCGGGCCCAGCGTTCGACCGCGCCGGCGTTCTTCACCGTCACCTCGGCATTCCTGCTCGCCGAGCTCGGCGACAAGACCATGCTGGCGACGATCACGCTGGCCGCCGACAACGACTGGGTGGGTGTGTGGATCGGTTCCACTATCGGCATGGTGGCCGCCGACGCGCTGGCCATCCTGGTCGGGGCCATCGCCGGCAAGCATCTGCCCGAGCGGGCCATCCAACTCGGGGCCGCGGCGCTGTTCGTGGTCTTCGGGGTGTCGATGCTGCTGGAGGGCGCGTTCCCGTCCGCCCCGAGCCTGTTGATCATGGCCGGCGCCGTCGCCGTGACCGCACTATGCGCCGCGCTCCTGCGCGGGCTCCCCGAACGTGTGCGCCCGGCGGTGCTGCGCAAACCTGCCGCGGCCCCGACGGACGCCGACCGCCCGGGAGCGATCACACCTTGATCCCGCCGTGACCAGGCTGTTACGGATGTTGACAGAGTTTCCTGTGTGGTTATTGTGTAATCCGTGCCGTACCTGGCAAAGCTCCTCAAGTGTGCGGTCGCAACAGTCACCGCCACTGCCATCTGCGCGGCGTTGGCCACCACCGGCTCCCCGATCGCGCGCGCCGAGGACGCCAAGGCGCTCCTGCTCGGGGCGATCGCCAACACCAAGGGCGCCTACCTCGTCTACAACTTCGGCGGCCAGTTCGCCGCACCGTTCCTCACTGCCGACGGGCGCGCCTACACCCTGAACAACGGCGGCCACCTGATGGCGATGAAGAACGCCTCCGGCCGGCTCAACCCGCGGTTGCTGGTCGACACCCATCAGGGATATCAGTCCCGCTGCGAGCGGACCCCCGGCGCACGCACCGGTGAAGGGCTCTGGCAGGCGTCGGAAACCTATGCCCCGCTGGCGGCGTGGCAGGTGCTGGGTCAACCGACCATCGCCGTCAACGCCAACTTCTTCGACGTGCGCGGGCAGAAGGGCGGCTCGTGGCGCGACACGAAGTGCTCGTCCCCGCTCGGCGCCTACGTCGACAACACCCGCGGGCAGGGCCGCGCCAACGCCGCGGTCACCGGCACCCTGGCCTACGCCGGCAAGCAGGGCCTGTCCGGCGGCAACGAGCACTGGTCGGCCCTGGCCACCATGATCCTTCCGATGGGCGGGGCCCCGTACGTGGTGATGCCCAAGAGCCGCGACGACTACGACTCCGCCTCGCCGGTGATCCAAAGACTGCTGGATCAAAATGCCCGGTTCGTCGCGGTCGCCGGTATCGGACTGCTCGCGCCCGGCGACACCGGTCAGCTCAACGACAACGGGCCCAGCGCGGCGCGCACCGCCGTCGGCTACAACCGCTCCGCCGATCTGCTCTACGTCTTCCAGGGCGGCAGTTACACGCCCGACAACATGCAGGACCTGTTCCGCGGTCTCGGCGCCGACAATGCGATCCTGCTCGACGGCGGCGGTTCGTCGGCGATCGTGCTGCGCCGCGACACCGGTGGCATGTGGAGCGGCGCCGGATCGCCCCGAGGTAACTGCGACACCCGTCAGGTGCTGTGCGATTCCCGCGAACGGGCGCTGCCCAGCTGGTTGGCCTTCAACTGATCAGTTCGTAAGAACTTCGGCCAGAAGGGGTTTCGGCATCCTCGGGGCCGGCAGGTAGCGGCGCAACCCAGGGTGGCACAACTGCAGGATCTGATGGGCGGCGTTGTCCATGCGATGGTCGCCGAGGTGTTTCAGGGTGGCACCCGAGGGAAGGTCATCGGCCGATGCGGCCGTCGCACCTGATACCAGGGTCTGTCCGCCATGGGCGATGTCACGCAGACACCGCGCCCCGGTGCGGATGCGGTGAATGCCGATGCACAGATCGAAGGGATCCAACGGTGTCAGTTGCAGTTGCAACGCGCAGGACACCGCATCGGCGGGGCGGTCGAAGGTGGCCACGAAGCTGTCGCAGGCAGCCTGCCGGGCCGACAACGTGCCGTCATGGAGGGCGACGACGTGGACCACCGTCGCCCGCAAATACGGCAGCGCGGCGACCATGTCATCGGACTGCGTTTGCCACAGGTGGGTGGATCCCTCGGTGCGCGCCATCAGCCACGTCGTCTCGATGGGCAGCTGTTCGGTCACGCGCGTGTTGCTCCCGCCTGTTCTCGCCACTTGCCTCGCGCCAGACGGCACGCAGAAAGCCAGCTTAACCGCACTTGGGCAGGCACGCCCTTGGCGTGCAACCGGTTGCCACAGCGCACCGTTGCCAGGCCGCCGCCGCACCGATCTTCCGCACGTGGGACGCGCGTAAGCCGCTGTGCCTACTATTTGCTGGCGGGCTTCAGTTCTCCAACCACAGGTCGACGCCCTCGACGGCGAAGATCGACAGCACCGTGCGCCAGGCGTCGTCGCCGAGGGCTTCCTTGATGTTGCGGTATGAGGTCATGACGAACCGGAACCTGCGGTTGTCGGGAGTGCCGAAACCACCGCGCAGGCAGTCGGCCAGCGCATCGAGATTCGAGCCGAAGTAACCGCCCTCGCCGTTGACCGCGCGGCCGATCTCGGTGAAGAAGTCCGCCTTGGAATCCACCTTGGTCCCATCGATCCGATACGTCTTCACATGCCTCCGATCAGGCAGAAGGATTCGTAGTGGTCGCCGGTGTAGTAGTACTCGGGCGGGTTGTCCACCGGCGTGCCGCCGGTGACGATGCGGCGCGTGCCGCGATGAGTGAGACCGGGTGTCGGCACCGTGTACTCGTGGTAGTAGCCGCGTTCATGCCGGGGCAGCCGGCCTTCGTAGTTGCCGAAGACGACGCCGTCGTTGCGCGGGTACGGGAACGGACCGCCGGATTCGATGAGCTGCACGGTGTTCTGCGCTTCGGGCGGAAGGGTGTCGAGCGCGCAGGTGCCGTCCGCGGCCTTCGATGTGACCGGCGGCGGTGCCGACTCAGGCCCGGCGGGAGCACACGCGCCGGAAAGCAGCCCGCACAGCACTGCCAGCACCGCAATGCGTGATCGCCCCATCGGGATGAGGCTAGCAACAGAGGCCGCAAATCCCGGGCCAATCGCCGTTGACGTGCGACCATCGTTACTCGAGTGAACAGAGTGACTACCCCTTCTCGGCCCGACACCCGCCGCGACACGCTCGCGAGTGGCCGTAACCGCGTGTCCGGCAAGCAGTTTCGGCCCGACATCGAGGGCTTGCGGGCCGTCGCCGTGCTGGCGGTGGTGCTGTTCCATGCCGGGCTGCCGGGATTCGGCGGTGGATTCATCGGCGTTGACGTGTTCTTCGTGGTGTCGGGCTTCCTCATCACCGGGCTGCTGTGGCGCGAAGCGTCGGGCACCGGGACGATCCACCTGGCGCAGTTCTACGCCGGACGCGCGCGGCGGCTGCTGCCGGCCGCCGCGCTGGTTCTGGTGACGACGTCGGTGGGGGCAGCGGTCCTGCTCCCACCGTTGCAGGCCCGGTCGGTGCTTGCCGACGCGATCGCAAGCGCGCTGTATGTCGGCAACTACCGCTTCGCCGCCGAGGGCACCGACTATCTGGCCGCCGAGTCCGCTCCCTCACCGCTGCAGCACTATTGGTCACTCGGTGTGGAGGAGCAGTTCTATCTGTTGTGGCCGGCGCTGATCCTGGCCATCACATGGGCGCTGGCGCGCAGCGGCCGGAGCCCGCGGTCTGCCGTCCCGTACGCCGCCGCGCTGACCGCGGTGGCCGCCGCGTCGCTCACGATGTCGCTGGCCTGGACCGAAACCATGCCGCCCTGGGCCTTCTTCTCCCTGCCGACCCGAGCCTGGGAGCTGGCCGCCGGCGGGCTCATCGCGCTCACCGCGGCCCACTGGCGCACGCTGCCACCGGTGTGCGCGGCGCTGGTCGGTTGGGGTGGCCTGGCGTTGATCCTGGCCACCGGCACGCAACTCGGAATCTCCACGCCCTATCCCGGCTCCGCGGCAGTGCTGCCGGTGTTGGGCACCGCGCTGGTGATCGGCGCCGGATGTGCGATCCCCGATCTGGGAGTCGGACGGCTGCTGTCGAAGCCGTGGATGCGCGGTCTGGGCCGGGTCTCCTACTCGTGGTACCTGTGGCACTGGCCTGTCTTGCTGTTGGCACCGGCCCTGTTCGGTCACGAGCTGGGGCTGGCCGGCAGGCTCGCGCTGGTGCTGATATCGCTGGGTCTGGCGATCCTGACCTTGCACCTGGTTGAGAACCCGGCACGGTTCGCCGCCGCGCTGCGGACCTCGTCATGGCGCAGCCTGACCCTGGGCGCGACCGCCACCGGCGTCGCCGTGTGTGCGGGCCTGGTGTTGTTGGCGGTGCGTCCGGTGCCGACGGGTTCCGGGCCGGCGGCCGTCCCGGTGGCCGCGATCGTCACGCCGTCCGCAGCGGCGCCGACGCTGACGCCGGAGCAGCAGGTGCAGGCGGCCGTCGCCGCCTCGGCCGATGTCCGGGCGGTCCCGTCGAATCTGTCGCCCCCGCTGGGCAATATCACCAAGCCCCACGTATTCGTCAACGGCTGCGTCCTGTCGTGGCAGGCGATCGACATACCGGAATGTGCTTCGGGGGCCGTGGATTCGAGCACCCGGGTGGCGCTGATCGGTGATTCACACGCCGGTATGTGGCACCCGGCGCTGGAAACCGCAGCGCGACAATCTGGTTGGCGGCTGGACACATTCGCCAAGGTCACCTGCCCGCCGATGAAGCTGCCGATCCTGAGCCCGTATCTGGACCGCGAGTTCACCGAGTGCAAGCAGTGGCGGGCCGACGTGCTGGCCCGCATTGCAAAGGAACCTCCGGCGTTGATCGTGTTGGACATGGTGCGCCGCTACGGCGCGGACTTCGGCTTCGTCAGCTACGACCGGGTTTGGCTGGACGGGCTGCGCCAACTCGTTGCGCAGTTGCGCGGCACCGGGGCCCGGGTGTTGGTGCTCGGGCCGGTGCCGGATCCGCACACCACGGTGCCCACGTGTCTGTCGGCACATATGGACGACGCCACGGCGTGCGCTCCGGACCGCTCGGTGGCGGTGAACGATACGGGTGTCGCCGCCGAAATGGCCGCGGTGCGGGCCGGCGGCGGTCAGTACGCCCGCCTGGATCAGTACTTCTGCACCGACCGGCGGTGCCCGGTGATCGTCGGCGACACCCTGGTGTTCCGCGACGACAACCACATCACCGCCGAGTATGCGCAATTGATGACGCCGGTACTGGGCCGGTTGGCCGCAAGCGCGTTGGCGCCCAATTGAATCAGAACGCAGCGACCCGATCGGTGAACGCCCCGTGATAGCTCATCGGCAGGTGGAACGGCAGCCACGCCTCGGCGACCGGGCCGGCATCGACCCGGGGCGCGTCGAACACCATGAGCCGGCTGCGGTGTTGGGTTTCGTCGTAACCCACGGTCAGTAGCCAGCCGTCGGTCTCATCGGTGCTAGCCGGGCGGGGCACGAAGATCGGTTCGACGAGTTTGTGGCCTGCCGGGCAATAGGTCTGCACGGTGCCGTCGGCATGGTCGAACCGGCCGATCCCCTCCCCGCTACCCTCCCCGTCACTGGGCACGGTCACGTAGGTCACCGCGTGCGGCTGGGTTGACCGTCGCTGATCGATCCGGGGAAATTCACAACCCATCTGCGCCAGCGGTTCTGCCTCGACCCGGTCGTCAGAGGTGATGCGGAAGCGGGTGAGCCGCACCGTGTCCGGCAATGCCTCAGGGGTGACGTCCCGGTACAGCTGCGACATGTCGCTGCGGCTGTCGGACGCCCAGGCCTGCATCCCGCCGAAGGTTTCGGGCGCAAACCGTGGCAACTCCACCACCACGTCAGCACCGTCCTCATAGGCATTGGCGTAATGCCACATATAGAACGGGTCGGTCTCGATCACCCGGACCTTGCCGCCGTCGCGCGGGGCGAGGATGAAATACGACGGTTCGTTTTCCTTGAACTGCATGGCGTCCCAATAGGATTGACGCCCCAGCACGGCCCAGGGATTGATCCGCAGCGGGGACAGCATGAAGACCGCATACCGCGGCGTCAGCGCCATGTCGTGGATCAGCCCCATCCCGGGTAGCGGAACCGCCCGCAGGTACCGGGTGACACCCCGACTGTCGGTCTCGTAGAGCCGCAGCCGGACCCGCGGGATGGCCTCCCCGGCGAGTTCCCGCAGACGTCGCAGCTTTTCGGACCGCGTCGGCGCGCCGCGGACATGCCGCAGGTCAAGGCGCGGGTAGTACGGTTCGAAACCGAAGTTGACCCGGGAATCCGTCGTCGCGTCGTACGTGTAGTGCGCCGAGTAGGCCCCGATCGGACCCTTGAGGACGCCGTCGAGGCTGCAGATCCCGATGGTGTTGAGCGTGTCGAGGTCCATGCCGTGCGGACGCCCACCCTCCCACAGCGCGAGCAGTTGGTCCGACCCGATCATCACGTTGGTGTTGGCAGTGTTCGCGGGTAACCGAAAGGCGTTGGCCCGCATGCCACCTGGGCGCTGATAAGAGAAGCCTCGTTTGACCATCCGGCCGGCCGCGGTGGTGGTCAGGTAGTGCTCGGTGCGCACAAACCGGTTCTTGAACCGCACACCGCTGCCGTCGATCGCGAAGGCGACCACCATGCCGTCGGCGTCGAAGAGGCTGTCCACCCGCGACGTGCCGATGTTCCAACGACCTGATCCATTGCGGTAGAGGGTGCCGGTCAGCCCCTCCGGCATCGCGCCGGTGATCTCGGTCAGCGTCAGATCGTGTTCACCGGGAACGTCCTCCCAGTAGCGCGAGGGACCGTCGATGTGGGGTGCCGCGGGAGCAGTCATAAAAGACATCGTGTCTTTTATGACTGGCCGGTGTCAATAGCCTTCACGTCGAAGGTGTTGAACGGCAGCGCCGCGCCGCCGTCCCAGCACAACGTCGTGAGATGTTCGACGAGCTCAGCCCGGGGCATGTCCGAATCCCGGATCCACCACTGCGCGCTGACCATGGCCGATCCGACGATCGCCCGGGCCCACGGCGCCGCCGCTGCGGTATCGGCCCCACCGGCAGCCAGCGACAAACGCAGCATGGCCTCGACCGCGGCGGCCAGTTCATCGAAGATGCCCGGCATCTCGTCACCGCTGGCGGCGTGCATGCCGAGGGCGCGATACAGGTTGGGATCGTCCTGCATCCAGCCGCAGATCACGTCGAAGAACAACCACATGCGCCGGCGCAGATCGACCGAACCGTCGGCACGTTCGGTGATCTCGATCAGGAGCCGCCGGGCCTGACGCTCGCCCAGGGCGGACAAGATCGCCGCCCGATTCGGGAAGACGGCATACACGGCCGAGCGCACAAAGCCGGCTTCTTTGGCCACCTCGGCGATCCCTACATCAGGCCCATGAGCCCGGATCGCACGTTCGGCAGCATCGAGCAGATCCGAGCGCCGTTGCGCGATGTCGACGCCTGGTCCGGCGGGTCTACCGCGCCCACGCCTTGCCGCAGTCACCGCCCAATCGTAGGTTCTGCGGCCGCCTCCAGGTTCTCCGCGCAGCGCAGCAGCAACGCGGCGAGGTCTTGCCGGGCCCGGTCGGAGAATCCGTCCAGCATGCCCTGCTCGACATCGATCACCGCTGCGTGCGCCTCCTTCAGCCGACGCCGCCCCGGTCCGGTCAACTGCAGCGCTCGCGCTCGGCCACGCTGGGGACCCGGCGATTCCACGACCAAGGCATCGGCCCGCAAGCCGTGCAACACATCCTGCAACGACTGTCGGGTGACGAAGCACAACCGTGCCAATTCCGCGGCCGACGCCTGCGGGTGGTCGGCCAATGCGCGCAGGACTGCGTACTGGGCCATCGACAGCCCGGTAGATCGAAGTGCCGCATCGCAATTGCGGCGCAGGCTCTGCTGCACCCGCTTGACGAGGTAACCGGCACCGCTCTCCACAGTCTGGGCCATGACAGGAACCTTACATCGGTGCTACCGTCGGGTATGTAAGGAACCTGACATAGGAGGAATCGTGACGACCATCGGAACGGACAATTCACACGCCACCTTGATCAACGTCTTCACCGTCGAACCCCAGCGGGCAACCGAACTCGTCGAGTTGTTGCGCACCGCAACCGAGAACGTCATGCGGCACGTGCCCGGATTCGTCTCCGCCAACATCCACCTGAGCACCGACGGCACCCGCGTCACCAACTACGCACAGTGGCGCAGCGCCGAGGATTTTCACGCCATGCTCGCCGATCCGACCGCGCGAGAACACATGGGGCGCTGCGCCGACCTGGCGATCAGCTACGAGCCACACCTGTACACCGTGGAGTCGGTGCACCACGCCGAACGTTAGGCTGCATCTTTCTTGTCGCGCTTGGTTTCCTTCTTTGCGGTCTTATCGGCGGCCTTCTTCGCCGGGTCGGCGCCGGCGTTCTTCCCCTTGCCCTTGAGCCCGTTGGCCGCCTTTTCGGCACCCTTCACCACACCCTCGGCGGCGGCCTCGATCTGCTTACGTCCGTTCTCGGCCACCGCGTTCACCCGCTTCTGGGCCTCCTTGACCGCCGTGGCCGTCCGTTCACGCGCCTTCTCGGCCGAGACCTTGGCCCGGTTACCTGCAGCGGTGAGTGATTTGTCCACCTGCCGGCGGGCGTCATCGGCAGTCGCAGCAATCGTCTTGGCCTCCGGCTGAATGTCCTTGCCGGCTTCGGTCTCAGCAGTCAGCGTCAGGGTCTTGCCGTCCTTACCGGCGATGTCGGTTTCGGTGATCGCCTGCGGGGCGAAGTTCGTCTTCACGACGCTCTGCGTCCGCGCATTGGCGAGCGGGTTCGGAGCGAGCTTCTCGACCGCATCGGTGAGGGCGGAAAGATCAAGCCCGGTGCCACCGGTTGGGACCGCATCATCCAAGCCGAGCAGGCCGAGCAGGGTTTTGATCGGATTGGAGACCGGGTTCTGGCTCACCAGGCCATCGCTGACCGCTTTCTGGACGCCGGTGACGAGGTTGTTGACCAGATGACCCGGCACCTGCGCCCAATCGACGTCAGCCGGCAGCGTGCCGAAAGCCGTTGGGATATCGGCCTCGTCGAGAGTGCGTTCGTAGATGCCGGTGGTGGAGTTGTAGTACACATCGGTATAGCCGAGGTTGACCAGGCTGGTGAGCACCGGGCTCAACGCGGTACCGATCGGGTTGTTGAGGTTGGCGCCGGTGAACAGGTTGATGACGTCCACGGCCAGATATGTCGGCTCCAGCAGCGGCAGGCTGTTCGCAGGGATGGTGATGTAGATGTTGAGCTTGGGGCCGAGTTGCGGGTCCGACCCGGGATTGCTCAAGTAATCCGTTACGGCCGTCTCGAGCTGACCCAAGGCTTGGTCGATCAACACCGTGCCGAGGGTGTCCAGCGACTGGTTACGCAGGATGTACGTCGGGAAGAGGCCCGCGGCAACGTTATTCGCCATGGTGAACGGATTCGGCCAGGCGGCGAAATCCGACATCGGGAGGTACTCGGCGGTGGCGTCGATCTTGATCGGGATCAGGTTGGCGCCACCGGGGGTGAGGCCCAACAACGAAATATCACCGAGGATGCTGTCCCCGTCGCTCTGCACCTGGGTATCGGGTGTCACGGTGTCGATGCCCAGCAACCCGAACAGTGGATAGGCGCGGGCCAGGATGCCGCCGTTCGCTCGGCCCGGGTTGTCGAGCAAGAGCATCGGGAGGATCGTAAAGCTGCCCAGGATCGGGTTGCTGGTACCGGTATAGGCCGATCCCCCAGGCTGATTCGGCAGATCGTCGACCACCTGTTGATAGGCCGCGCCAGCCGCGAAGGCACCCAGGCCCCAGCCCGCGACGATGGGGACGCGGAGGTCGGCGACGTCTGTAGAGAGTTCCGGCAGGTGGATGCCGGCCAATGCGAGTGCAGCCTTGATCACCCCGAGACCCGGCTCTCCTGTGGGTAGCCCCAGCGCCTTGAAGACGGTGTCGAGCGAAATCGACAGGTACTCGGTGTTGTTGATCTCGTCGGCCACCGAGTTCGGGAATGACGGTGTCCACCCGAGGTCGACGCCGAGCAGCCGCAGGAGGGTGAACGGTCCACCGGCGGTGATGATGTTGATCCCGAGATTGTCGAGGGCGGAGAGCGGGTCACTGAGGTCGACACCGAGGGCGGCGAGCAGCCTGCCGACGGGCAGTTCTGTCGAGAACAGACCAGTGGTCTCGAGGAGCTCGATGATCGGCCCCAAGGGGGTCTGCGCCAAGATCGGGCCCAGATCGACCGACAGATCTTCCAGACCACTGCCGCCGATGACGTCACCCAACGCATCGTTGATGGCGTTGCGGATCACGGTCGCCGGGTCGAGTCCGGCCGCTTGCAGCAGTGCGACGAGGTTGAAGTTGTCGACAAATGCGGTTGACAGTTGGGCGCCGACGTCCTGCGTCCAGTTGTAGACCTGAGTTCCGAAGCCGCCCGTGAGGTCGGGTATCTGATCCGGTGGCGGAAAGAGGTGATCGCCGGCTCGCAGGTCGACGTCACGTTGCACCGCGGCGGCATGTGCCTGTGGTGGTGGCGCAACGCCCACCGTAAGCGCGGTGATCGTTGCCGTTGCCGCGCCGAGGGTTGCGACCCTGCGAACGCGACTCCGCTGCCTACGGTGCTTACGTGCCATTGACCAGTCCTTTCGGCGGTTTTCTCAGGTAGGTCTCAGGCAACTTAACACTAATGTGACCTCTGTCACCACATTGCTGGATGAAATTTTCCGGTTCATGTATTGAGCTCCTCGCAAACTGCTATCGTTTGCACGAATCGGCGCTGCGCTGCGGAAAAACATATTGACGCGGGCGACAGGCAACTGCGCCCATTCACGTCGTCGATCAGGCCATGTGTTGCTGCGCGCCCCATTGCCTGTTACAGGTGGCGGCTGGCGTGTCAACCGATCCGTTTGATACCGAAAACAGCCCCGAGCTGCGGTCCCACGCGCTCGGCGGCTCCGATAGGCGTTTCGACCTACTCGATTCGAAGTTTGCCGGCAATCGTCAGAGTCCGCCGTGCGGCCACCTCGACCTGACCGGCATAGCCCCCACCGAACAACACCACGTGGGCCAGCAACGGATAGAGCTGGTGCAGATCGATACGCTCCCGCCACCCGGCGCGCAGCGGCTGCACCGATTGATATCCGGCCAGCACGTCATCCGAGAAGGGGCAGCCGAACAGCGCCAGCATCGCCAGGTCGGTTTCCCGGTGACCACCGTGAGCGGCGGGGTCGATCAGGACTGCGCCGTCGACGGTCCACATCACGTTGCCACTCCACAGGTCACCGTGCAGGCGAGCCGGTCCGTCGTCGTCATCGAAGGCGCCGGTGCGGCACGCCTCGGCCACCGCCGCCACCGCGTCGTGAACCTCGGCGCCGAGGCGCGGTCGGGCCATGTGCAACATCGGTGTCAGCCGTTCGCGGGCATAGAAGGCGCCCCAGGAACTGTGGCCGGCCAACGACATCGGCAACGGCTGCGACATCGGTCCGAAGAACCCGTCGCCGGTATGGCCGGCCGGGCCCACCCCGAAAGCCGGCGCCCCGGCATTGTGCGTGCGTGCGAGTCGCGCACCGAACTCCCGAGCGGCGGGCGCCGTCGACACGGAAGGGTATAGCCGCCGAAGCGTCAAAGACGTTGCGTCGTGGGCGATTACCTGCACACACGGGACACCGCCTTCGACGGCGAGCCACTCCAGCCCGGCCGCCTCGGCGGCGAAGAACCCGGGCGGTGCCGACGCATTGCGTTTGACGAAGACGTCCGCCCCGTTGCCGGTTTTCGGCATGTCGGTCAGGGTACCGACTGTGATCGCCACCTCCGTTTCAGAAGGCGCCCAATTGGGCAAGATAGCGGGGTGGGAATAAGCCTATTGCCTTCTGTTCGCCTGTCCGACGCCGACGTGGCGGGTGCGCTCGGTCGCGCGGTCGGCGTGATCAACCCGGTTCTCAACGTGGTCACGGGCTTTGACCCATTGAGGCTGCGGCAGCGCACCCACCGCGAGACGCCCGCCGTCGGAGCTGTGGGCAAGTCACTCGACGTCGCCGCTGCCGTGCTCAACTTCGCCGAGCTGCCGGGCACCAAAGCGTGGGCCGAGATGGACCAGGACGGCCACGTGAAGTGGTGGGTGCATCGATTCGGCGCCGTCACCACGATCTTCGTCGCGTTTCCCGGTGCGCTGGGCGTCATCGGGCAACGGCTTCCGATCAAGGACCTCGTGGGGTTCACCAGTCAGGCGATCGTGCTGTGCGCGGTGGCTCGCGAGACCGGTGTCACCGCACACGACGATCAGGTGCAGCTGCTGGGCACGGTTCTGTGCGACCGCCATTTCGGCGACGCACCGGCAGATGAGCCGGGCTCAGCGCCGCAATCGCTGCCGAAAAGACTGTGGCAGTTCGCCGGTACCGTGCGCGCCGTCGGTGAGGAACTGACGAAAAGGCCGCACGGGGACGGCCTTTACCGCTACCTCGGGATGCTTCCCGGGATCGGTGCGGTGGCCGCATATTTCGGCGAACTCAACGCGCTACACCATGCCGCCGACGAGGGCCGGGCATGGATCACGTCCCATCCTCCGCTGGCGGCGGCCCAAACCTGAAGATCAGCGCACTGATCGCGACCACCGCTGCGGCACACCCGATCACCGGCGCCACCGTGAACTGGGACACCGTCGCACCCAGCACCGCACCGGCGCACATCGTCAACACCACGCCGTAACGCAACTTTTCACGGTCCCCGGTGCCGCCGGCGAGCCGGCTGTCGAAGCCGAGGCCCACGATCGTCTGGGTCAGCACCGTGGTGCTCAGTTCCTGGATGCCGAACTGGCGCGCGGTCGCATTCTGGATGCCGAACGTCATCGCCAGCAGGACCAGGATGAGTTTCCGGTTGTCTTGATAACTCAGCACGCCGGTGCCGACGAGGATCGAAAGTGCGGTCAGGAGAACAACTTCCACGCCCAAGGCGGTGGCCAACCAGGTCCGGACGTGACCGTCGAGGTGGCGGCGCAGGCGTCCCCCCACCACGGTGCCCACCACGAATCCGATGAACGCTACGAGCGCCCCGGTCACATCCACCGCCGAGCTCGGCACGAACCAGAAGCCGAGAAAGATCACGTTCCCGGTCATGTTGGCGACGAACACATGGCCGAGCACCAACACACTGATGGCATCGACAAGACCGGTGGTGAACGTCAACAACAGCAGGGCCACGACGGTCAACCGCTGGGTTACCGGTGAGGCGATGGCCATGCCTACATCCTGCCGCTACAGCTGCGGAGACAAGTCCAATTGGGTCAGTGCCGGCATCTGTGTGATCAGCCAATCCCCGCCGGCGCGCTGCAACGTCAACCGGTAGGACATGTACCGCAACGACGGGATGTTCTTGGTGACCGGGCTCGTCGACACCGTGTTGGTGTAGACGATTGCGGTGGCCTCGTCGCGGTTGATCGACTCCACCGCGGTACCCATCACCTCCGTGTTGTTGGTGACCTGAGCCTGCTTGTTCGTCGGCACCAGCGAATCGATCAGCTGCCGGTACTGGTTGGCGAAGTCGCTGGACAGATACTTCGCCGCGCGATCCGGCAGGGTTTCGATGTTGTCCGGGTTGTAGGTCCACAGTGTGGTGATGGCGTCGGCCGAGGTCTGTGCCACCTCCAGTTTCGTGGCGACCAACGCGCGATCGGCCAGGTACGGCTGCAACATCGCGCCACCGAAGGCCCCCGCCGCGACGAACACCGCCGCCGCGCCGACGGCGGCATACGTCAGCCGCTTACCGGCCTCGCGGTGCGGAACGAGGACCGGCTCCTCAGCCGGCTCCCGCTGTTCGTCCTCAGCAGCCGATGACTCAGCGTCGGCCTCCGTCGCCTCAGCTTCGGCGTCAGCGTCAGCCTCAACGTCGGCTTCCGTGTCGGCTGCCGGTTCCGGCTCTGTCTCATCATCAGGCTCGGTATCCGCCTCAGGTTGGGACGCCGCTTCCGGCTCGGTAACCTCCTCGGATTCGACGGCCGTCTTGCGGCCGGCCTTACCTGTCGGGGTACGACGTTCCGGCGTGACCCCCTCGGAGTCCGAGTCGCCCTCGGAGTCCGAGTCATCCGTGTCCGACTTGGGGGCCTGCACCGCCTCGCCACCTCGACGCCGCCCGAAACGTAGTCTGCGGCGCGGCTTGTCGGGCTCGCCGGTGGTCAGATCACCTGAATCAGCTGGCTGATCTTCCACTGCTGTCCTTCCCAAATCGTCGTCGCAATCCAGCGGCTGCCGCTCTCGATCACGGATTTCCCGTCCGGCGTCCGCGTGCTGATCTTCGTCGCCACCAGCACATCGGCGCTGCCGTTGTCGTTCCACCGCTGGATACCGGCATCCAGGACGGCACCTTCGGTCGGCTCGGACCGGGCCACCTGGACGACGATCTCGTTCTGCTTCTCGGAGAACATCTTTCGGAAGTCGCCGGTGGCCTGTCCCCTTATTCGGTCGGCATAGTCGTTGGCGTGGAACGGATCCAGCGTGGTGTACATCGTCATGAATTCACGCACGTAATCCAGCGCGCCCGCGCTCTTGATCTCGGCGCGCCGATCCGACTCGTGGCGCACCAGGATCAGCGTGCTGCCGACGATGGCCGCGGCGATGAGCAGTGCCGAAACCACCGCCACGATCGGCAGGCCCCAACGGATCGGTTCCTTGGGTTCGACCGCGAAGTAGTCGGGCTCGTCGGCCTCGATCCGGCGCCGCGGGCTCACTGTGCGCCCCCGCCCAGCACCGGGCGCTTGAGCACCGTCAGATTGTCGACGAGCCACTGATCGCCCGGTTTGACGAACTCCACGCGCACCGTCGCGGTGATGAACTTCAAGTCCTGCGGATTGGTGCCGCGCTGCCCCTGCAAGGCCAACAACATCGAGGCCGCATCCTTGGTCACCCCGGGCAGCACGGCGCTGCTCACCGCCCAGTAGTCATTGGTGGTCGCCCCGGCCTTGCGTACCGCATCCTGCTGGGCGACCAACTGCGGACGGTAGTTGTCGGTGGTCAGGGACTGGGCTTTGGTGAAATCCGCATCGACCGAATCCACTCCGTAGCTCAACAGTTCTTCGACGATCCGCGGCCCCTGTTCGGTGAGCTGCGCGCGAGCCTGGTCCACCGCCCGATCCTGGCGATACACCACCACATAACCGACCCCTGCGGCGATCGCGCTGAGCAGCGCGATGGCCAGCAGCATCACACCGACACGACGCCGGACATTGCCGTGCGGGCGTTCGACGCGGCGCACCTCGGTGCGGGTCAACAGGTCGGCGAAGGTGCGATTACGGGAATCCCACAGCGGCCACAACCACCCGACGAACACCGCCGCGGTGTCCAGCAAATGCGCCAGGTCACGCAGCAACAGCCGACCGAGACCGGCGTCGCCTGACGCGGACACCACCCGGATGCCGAACAGCGACCGACCCGGACTCCAGCCGGTGAGCGCCGGCAGCAGAACGCGATTGACTGCGGAGACGGCCACCGCGAGCACCACCGCTCCCGCATACACCGCCCACCACAGCCAGTCGCCAACCGGCGTGCCCTGGACGACGAGCATCAAGGTCGCGATCAATCCGGCGGGCGCCAGCACATCGATCGCGAAAGCTCCGGCCCGCGCCGGCCACGACGCCAACCGGGTCTGATCCGTCCCGGTCCCCACCGCGGTGACCGTGTCGGCGTCATCGAGCACAGCCGTCACGACGTGACCTGGTCGAGCCGTGCGACCTTGTAGTTGCCGTCCTCGGCACGGGCCATCTTCACCCGCAACCGATAACCCTGCTCTTCGTCGGATTTCTCGGTGTTGGTGACCAGCACGCGCACCGCGACCAGCAGATCCATCGACCCGTCGTCGTTGTGCTTTTCCACCGCGGCCCGCAGATCCGACACCTTCACCTGCACGTTGGCCGCCTGATAGGCGTCCAGCAGCATGCCGCTGTACAGGCCGGCCTGCGCCCCGAAATCACCCGTCGCGCATTCGATGATCTTGGTCTGGGCCTCGATCATGGCCTGGGTGTCGGGCGCCTGTGTCGCGGTCACGCAGTCCTTGGCGGCCTGCAGGGCCTCGGCCTCGTCGCTGGCGATCCGCTCACTGTCCTGATGCGAGCGCAATGCCAGATAACCGCCGACGCCGACGGCCGCCGCCACGATCAGCAGCCCGGCCAGAATCGAGGCCATCCAGCCCCGCCCGAGCCGAGACGGCCGCGCCGTGGCCGGTTCGGTGGCCGCGGCCGAGCCCGGGTCAACGCTCTCGGTGACGGCCTCCGCGTGCGGTTCAGTGATGTGGGGGTCCTGCTGGTCGGCGAGGTTCAGCTGGCTGGCGCCAGCATCTCCTTCCATCCGTCATCTCCTGGGTTATTCGAGTTGGTGACGGAGTACTTCACACCGCCGGGACCGACCACCTCACCGCTTGACGGGCTGTAGGTGGCGGTCGAACCTGCTGCCGGAGTGTAGATGCAGGGGTTCGGCTGCTGTCCACTACAACTCACATTGCCACCCCGCGGTGCCGTCAGCGGATCGCTGGTCGGCGCCGTGGACTCCGGTGGCGGGAGCTGGCTCGCCGGCAACGGGTTCATCCCATTATTCACCGAGGGCGCGGGGATCACCCGGCCCGGATCGACGGGCTGAGTGCAGCGCGCGCCCGGAGCCGGGCAGTCCCGGATCTGGTTCGGGTCGCCGTACCACGGGTTGGTGCCCAGCGGCTGGTAGGGCTCCTCGCTGTGGCATTCCCTGGGCGAGGCGGCCCGCTTACCGGGCACATCGGCACACGGATAGTTACGTGCGCCGCGCACCGCGTTGGGCGCGTCCTTGGGGATCTTGCAGTACAGGCCCTCGGGCAGCGGCGCCAACGACGTGTCCGCCGGCGACCGCCACTGTGAGGCCGGCAGGAACCCGGTCAGGCACGGCGGCGGCATGTTGATGCCGAGACCGAAGTGCAGCAGACCCTTGGGCGCGAAGATCGTCGCGGTCTGGGCGACCGCGCCGCCCTGCGGCAGCGCCACCAAGACCTGCTCGACGTTCTTGTTGTAGCGCTTGAGCATGTCGATGACGATCTCGAGGTTGGCCAGCGTCTGCGGCAACGACTCCTGCACATCGCCGAACACGGAGTTGAGCTGATCGGCAGTCGGCGCCGCCTGCTGCAAACCGCTGCGCAGCGCGGCGTCGTTCTGGGCGCTCTGCGCGGCCAGTGTGTTCAGGTTCCTGGCCCACTGCGAGATCGCATCGCCGGAATTGACCTGGCTGTCGATGATCGGCCCGGAGTTCTCGACGATGTCGTTGATCGGATCGATGTTGTCCTTGAAGTCACTGGCGATCGCCTGAGTCGAATCGACCAGGCGCTGCAGTGACGGCCCGAGCCCACCGACCGCCTTCGACGTCTCCTCGAGCAGGACGGCGATCTTCTCCTTCGGCAACGCCGCCAGACCCGCCTGCGCGGCATCGAGCGACGGGCCGACCTCGGCGGGCACGGTGCCCTTCTCGATCGTGTCCCCGTCGCGGAAGTACTCCTTGGAACCGCCCTCGGAGACCAGGTCGATGAACTGCTCACCGACCGCCGACACCGAGTGCACGTTGGCGCTGGCATCCCGCGGGATCCGGTACTGGTTGTAGATGTCCATCTGCACGTGCGCGCCCTTTTCGGTGGGCTCCACGGACGTCACCTTGCCGATCGTCGTGCCGCGGTAGGTCACGTTGGCCGTGGCGTACAGGCCGCCCGAGTTCGGGAGGTTGGCATTGAGTTGGTACATGCCAACCCCCGCCCACGTCGGCAACCGCAGATAGAACAGCGCCAGCACCACCAGCGCGACCAACGTCAGCACCGTGAACAGAACAAGCTGCATCTTGATGAAACGGGTCAGCAACATGTCTCACTCACCCCTTTCCACCAGCGGTCCGCCAGGTGCGTCGTGCGGGTTCGGCGTGAACCGAACATCCGGGATCATCGTGGCCGGATCGCGACCCCACGCCTGCTCCAGCGCGCGGAGCATGCCCGACAGCCCGGTACCGGACAGGAACGCGTTGTCCACCGAGCTCAGCGTGAGGTCGATGGTCAGCGACACGTTGATGTAGTCGCCGCGGACCGCCTTCGGGATGTTCTCGATGTTGAACGGCACCGTCAGGATCAGCTTGAGCGCCTGCACCAGATACGGAGCCGAGCGCGCCAACTGCTTGAGCGGACGCTGCAGGTTCTGCAGGTTGGTGTGCAGATTCGCGTTGCTGTTCGACAGCGTGTCGTCGGCCGCCTTCGACAACCGGCCCAGCGACGTCACCGCATCGGCGAACAGATCGCGGGTGTCGGCGAAATGCTGGATCAGCGGCGGGAACTCGGTCAGCACCCGGTCCAGCGTGTCGTTGCGCGCGGCCACGATGTTCAGCAACCGGTTCGTCGAATCGATGGCGCGGGTGATGTCGTTGCGCTGCTGATTGAGCTCGTCGGTGAAGGTATCGAGCCGGCCCAGGAAGTCGCGGATCTGATCGGCGCGACCGTTGAGGATGTTGAACACCTCGGTCTGGATGGTCTCGATGTTCGGGATGCCGCCGCCGGTCAGGATGCCCGAGATACCGGCCAGCGTGCGCTCGATCGTCGGATATGCCGAGGACTGCGACAGCGGGATGGTGTCTCCGTCGTGCAGCTTCTCCTCGGACGGCTTCTCCGGCGGGTTGAGCTCGACGTGCTGCGAACCCAGCAGGCTGGTCTGACCGATCTTTGCCTCGGTGTTCTTGGGCAGCTCGATGCCCGGCTGCAGATCGATCGTCAGGGTCGGGGTCCAGTTGATCAACTCGATCTTGCGGACCCGGCCGACGAACACGTCACGCACCCGCACCCGGCTGTTGGCGTTGAGCGCCAACGTCTCCGGCATCTGCACGTACAGCGTGGTGTGGCCGGACTCGGTGCCCGGCCCACCCGGTAGTGGCACGTTGGCCACACCGCGCCACTGCCCACACGAGGTGAGGATCAGCGCGGACGCCGACAACACCGCGACGCGTCGTCCGACGCGACCCCAGTTAGGTGTCTTCATTACGGCTGCCCTCCAACCTCGGCCGGCAACGCAGGCCCGGCCGGTGCCGGTGCGGGTGCTGCCGGTGCGGGCGCGGACATCGGATCACCCGGGATCACACCGGGCGCCGGTGCCGGCGGCGGACCCGGCTGCGGGTACCACGGCGGCGGCAACGGGTTGCGCTCGTCGTAAGAGTTCGGCGGTCCGGGCAGGTTGCCACCCGGCGGAACCCCGAAGGCCGGCGGGGCCGGCGGAGCGACGATGTCGGGGCCACCCATCAACTCCGACAACGATTCCGGGGTCAGCATCTGCTGCGTGGCCGGTTGCACCTGGATTCCCTGCATGCCCGGGGCGACGGTCCAACCCGGCTCGTGGTTGCCGTGCGAGAACAAGGTGTCGCGCGACCAGATACCCGGCACCGTGGTGTCCTTGTATCCCGGCGGCGGCTGCAGGCGCGGATCCGAGTAGGAGATCTGCTTGGGCAGCGTCATCGCCGTGTTGGCCAGGTTCTGGCCGAACGGCAGGAAGTTGAACTTGATCGCGTCGAGGATCGGCGCCAGGTACTGCGCGCACAGCTCGGCCGAATCCTGGTACCCCAACCGGCTTCCCGCCTGAATCGAGCTGCAGATGAACTGCAGCGGGTTGGAGAAGTTGGTCAGACCGGGCAGAACCGGCAGGCCCACGATGCCGCCCTGGTTGGGCGAGACGATGTTGAGCACGTTGGCGGCCAGGTTCGGGTAGGCGTGCAGACCGGTTTCCAGCCCGTTGCGCGGCTCGGGCTGCAGGATCGCCGTCGTCACGTCCGACAAGTTGTTCACGTCGTGCGCGAGCACGCCGCCGTTCTTGTCGAGGAACTCGCGGGTGGTCTTGAGCACCCGGTTGAGATCCTGCAGCGCGTTGGCCAACTCCTGATCGGTGTTGGTGAACGAGTTGGTGAACTGCGCCAGATCGTTGTTGAGTGCCACGAACTGCTGATCGCTCTTGTGCAGGGCATTGACGAACAGGGCCAGGCTCTTGACCACCTGGAAGAAGTCACCGCGGCCCTGGTTGAGCGTGGTCAGCGCCTCGGACAGCCCGTTGAGCGTGCGGTTGAGCTGATCGCCCTTGCCCTGGAAGCCGTCGGCGAAGGATTCGATGATGTCGCCGAACGGGCCCTTGGGTTGCTCGGCGGTCGGGCCGAGATCGTCGAGCAGGCGGGTGATCTGGTTACGCAACTCGTCGTACTCGACCGGGATCTGGGTGTTCTCGATCGGGATCACCGCGTTGTCCTGCAACTGCGGCCCGCCGGTGTAGGGCGG
The DNA here is from genome assembly GCF_001953975.1 of Mycobacterium sp. NS-7484. Lineage (GTDB taxonomy): Bacteria > Actinomycetota > Actinomycetes > Mycobacteriales > Mycobacteriaceae > Mycobacterium. Next base: position 3,490 of record NZ_MBEJ01000031.1, on the reverse strand, counting down.
GGAGAGTTGGATGACGCGGGACGCCACCAGGCTCGGGTTCAGCACAGAGGCCGTGACGTCCTGGGGCACCTTGTACTTGTTGTTGACGTGGAAGACGACCTTCATCTTGTCGCCGTCGGTCTCGATGCTGTCGATCGCGCCGACCTTGACGCCCATGATGAGGACCTTGTCGCCGGGATACAGCGCAAGCACCTCGGGGAAGTACGCGGTGACCGTGGTGTTGGTCAGCTTCTTGTACAGCGCCAGTCCGAAGTAACCCAGCACCAGGGCCGCCACCACGGCGAGCGCAGCGACGATGACAGTTGCCCGGGAAGCCTTGGGCAACTGGATGTTTCGCACATTGAAAACGGTTGACATAGCTCTCTGTCCCCCTGCCTATCCCTGCGACCCGGGCGGAAGGAACGGTGGGTTACCCGGCAGCGGCGGGGTTCCCGCCGGACCGGCATCCGGACCCGGCCCCGGCGGCGCCGGAGGGGCGTTCACCGGTGCGGGATGGGGTGCGTAACCGGGGATCTCACCCGGCAGCGGTTGCGGAGCGATCGGCACCGTACGGGCTCCCGGCGGACCGGGCGCCAACTCGACCGGGGCACCCGGCTGATCCGGCGGCATCTGGCCGGGGATCGCCGCACTGGGCACGCCCGGCGAATGCGCGACGCCGTCGGGGTTGGGTGCGGAGGTCGCCACGTCGGGCGGGCCGAAGCCACCGGGCACCGGACCGAACGGACCCTGGGTGGCACCGGCACACGGCAGCGGGTTGCCCGGTGACGGGATCCCGGCCGCCGTCGGGGTGTACGAGCACGGCGATCCCGGCGGCACGGCAGGTCCCGGATGCTCCGGGGTGCCCTCCAGCGGCGTCGGGGCCGCAGCCGGAGCGCCGTTCTCGTGACGCTGGCCGTTGGGGTCGGGGAAGCGGAACGACGGCAGACCGGCGTTGCGCCAGAACTCTTCTGGGTCGATCCCGCGCTTCTTGAACGCGGCGTCGACGAACGGCTGCAGGATCTGCGGCGGGATCAGGTTGACCAGCATCACCTTGAAGTACGGGCCCGAGGCCAGCGCCTCGGCCAGTGAGGTGATGAATTTGCCTGCCACAGTGAGGGTGTCGGCCAGATCCTGCTTGCGCTCGACCAGCAGATCGCTGACCGTGCGCAACTGCTCCAGCACGTGGTTGAGGTTCGGGTTGTCGTTGATGACGCCCTCGACCTGATGCGACACCGAGGACACCCGCTCCAGCAGCATGCTCACGGCCTGGCCGCGCTCGTTGACCGCGGCCAACAGCGTCTGGGCGTTCACCAACAGCTGGTTGACCTGGGTGCTGCGGTCACCGAGCACCGTGGCCACCTTGTTGGCGTTGGCCAACAGCTTCTTGACGTCCTCGTCGCGCTTGCCGATGGTCTCGGAGAACTTGGCCACCCCGTCCAGCGCGGCGCTGAGGTGCGGCGAGGTCTGATCGACGGTCTCGGACAACACGTTCAGCGATTCCTTGACCGACTTGGTATCCCAGCCGGCCGCGTTGCGGGTGACGTCCAGGAAGGCGTCGTAAATCTGGTACGGCGTGGTGGTCTGCCCCAGCGGCAACATCCCGCCCGGGGCCAGGGTGTGGCTGCCACGCGGCTGGATCTCGATGTTCTTGCGGCCCAGGATCGTATCGGTACGGATCGCCGCACGGCTCTCGGTGCCGATCGTCTTGCCGCCCAGCGTGAAACCGATCTCGACCTTGTCGCCGTTGATCTCCATGCTGCGAACGGTGCCGACATCCATGCCGGCGATACGCACCTTGTCCCCCGTGTTCAGGCCACCGGTATCGGAGAACTGGCCGTAGTACGTGGGCACCGCGAACAGCATCGGCACGCTGGTCAGCGTCGAGCCGACGGCGATGATCAGCGCCACCACCACGACGCCCATCAGGCCTTTGCGGAAGCGGTCGGAACCTTGCAGTGTCCTCATCGCGGCGTGCACCTACCCGACGGCTGTGAAGAGAGTTTGACGGTTCGGACCGGACCGCCCGGCTGCAACCCGTTGAGCTTCAACGAGAGGTCACAGGCATAGAAGTTGAAGAAGTCACCGTAGATGCCACCGGCACGGCCGATGATCTTCAACGCCTGGGGGAAGTCGATCAAAATCTGGTTGAGCTGCTCTTTCTGGTCGATCAGCGGCTGCTGGATCACCTCGAGCTGACCCACGGTGTCCTTGAGCAGCGGACGGTTGTCGCTCAGCAGGTCGGCCAGCGATCCGGCCGCGTTGCTGATGTCGGCCACCGAAGAGCCGATCGGATCGGCCCGATTCTTCAGCCCGGTGATCAGCGTCTCGAAGTTCTTGAGCGTGTCGTCGAACTGCTGCTGATGCTTGACCGTGGTGTCCAGGACGATGTTGAGGTTCTTGATCACCTCGCCGATCGCCTGATCCCGATCGGCGATGCTCTGGGTGAGCTGCGCCGTCTGGTCCAGGATGTCGTTGATGGTCCCGCCCTGGCCCTGGAAGATCGTGATGATCGATTTGGAGATGGTGTTGACCTTCTCCGGGCTCAGCGACTGGAACAGCGGACGGAAGCCGCCGACCAGAGCGTCGAGATCCAGTGCGGGCTCGGTGCGCTCCAACGGAATGGTGCTGCCGGGCGCGATCTTCGTGTTGCTCTCACCGCGCTTGAGTTCCAGGTACCGATTGCCGATCAGGTCCTGGTAGCGGATGGCTGCGGTGGTCTGATCGAACAACGGCAGCGACTTCTCGACGTTGAACGACACCTCGGCCTGCTGGCCGCCGTTGATCAGTTTGACGCCGGTGACCTTGCCGACCTCGACGCCCGAGGCGCGGACGAACTGCCCGGTGCGCAAGCCGCTCACGTTGTTGAAGATCGCCGAGTACTCGGAGGTCCGGTTGAACCGGATCTGACCGAACACCACGAAGATGATCGCAGTGAAGGTGAGCAGCACCACCGAGAAGATGCCGAGCTTGATAAGCGTGCCCTTGATACTCATGGGTTGATCGTGTTCTCCCCCACTTGGCGGCCCCAGACATACTCGGCGACCAGCGGCTGTCCCAGCTCGAGGTGGTTGTACGGCGCGATCGATGCCCCGGTGTCCATCACCAGGTACGGCATGGGCCACAGGTCACGGGTGACCGGTTGCCAGCAGCCGGGCCGGCCTTCCGGGCCGCCCTTGGCGTTGATCCGCGGCAGGTTGTCGGGGTAGACGTAGGGGTTGCCGACGCCGATCACCAATGACTGGGTCTGCAGCGAATACCCGTTACCACCAAGCGCGCCAGCGAGTTTCGGGCCGGCGTCATGGTAGTTGCGGATCGTGCAGAACAGCGCGGGGCTGTACTTGTCGAGCAGAGCCGAGGTGGGCAGCAGGTCCTGCGCACCGCGCACCAGGTACGGCCCGCCGCGTTCGAAGATGTCGCCGCCGGTGTTGCCGAACCCGACTGCGGCCACCAGGGCCTGGTCGAGGTTGCCGCGCTGCTCGTTGAGGGTGCGCGCGGTGGTGACGGCGTTGGT
>NZ_MBEJ01000030.1 GCF_001953975.1 Mycobacterium sp. NS-7484 | reverse complement strand
GCACCTCTCGGCATCGCACTGGTGGGTCTGGGTGCTGGCCATCGTGCTGGCCGATCTGGCCTACTACCTGCAACACCGGATGTCGCACCGCATCCGGCTGTTCTGGGCCGCCCACAACGTGCACCACTCGAGCCAGTACTTCAACCTGTCCACGGCCACCCGGTTGTCCTGGCTGATACCCGGATCGTTTCTGGCCACCATCGGTTACGCCGGGTTGGCGCTCATCGGCATCCCGGCCTGGCTGGTCTTCCTGTCGCAGGCGATCGTGCTGCTCTACCAGTTCCCGATCCACACCGAGCGCATCGACCGGTTGCCCCACGTCATCGAGTACGTGTTCAACACCCCGTCCCATCACCGCGTGCATCACGGCGCCAACAACCCCTACCTCGACAAGAACGACGCCGGCATCTTCATCCTGTGGGACCGGATGTTCGGCACCTTCGTCGCCGAGGGCGAACCGGTCCGGTACGGGCTGACCAAGAACATCGACACCTACAACCCCGTCAAGGTGAACTATCACGAGTTCGTCGCCATGCTCGGTGACGTCTGGCGCGCCCGGACCTGGCGCGGCCGACTCGGCTACCTGTTCGGCCCACCCGGATGGAGCGAAAGCCCCGACAGCGCAACGACTGTCGGGGACACGGAGCAGAAGCTGACGGCGGCAGCGTCGGCAAGCTAGGCGAATCGGTCTGCGTAGTTGCCGACACCCAGCGGGATGTCGCCATTGCGTCGCGCCGGCGCCACCGGGGCGTTGTAGGGTGTGGCGACAAACTTCGACGTCAACACCAACAATCGAGGCGGCGCTCGCGATGAGACTGATTCTTGAGCTGATCCGCCCCTATCGGTTGCTGGTCGCGGGGATCTTCGCGGTGCTGCTGGTACAGATCGCCACGGGACTGGCCGCGCCGTGGCCGTTGAAGGTCGTGCTGGACAGCGTGGTCGGCCACCATCCGCTGCCCGGCTGGCTGCACGGTCTGCTGCAGCCGCTACTCGGCGGTGAAGGCAAGATGCACATCGCCGGGCTGGCCGCGATCATGGTGTTCGTCATCGCGGTCGTCGCCGCGGTGGCAAGTTATGTGGCCAACTATCTGACCGAGACCGTCGGCCAGCGCATCGGCAACGATCTGCGCACCCGCGCCTACCACCACCTGCAGCAGTTGTCGCTGAACTATTTCGACACCCACCGGGTCGGGCCGATCCTGAGCACGCTCACCGACGACGTCGACACCATCCAGGGTTTCGCGTCGGCCTCCACGCTGGGCATCGCGACCGATCTGCTGACCATCGTCGGCATGTTGGCCATGATGCTATGGCTGCAATGGGATTTCACGCTCATCGCGCTCGCGGTGGCGCCGTTGCTGCTGTTGTTCGTCTCGCGGATTCGCAAGGCCGTCAAGGCCGCCACACATGAGGTGCGCAAGCGGGAATCCGACATCGTCGCGGTCGCCGAGGAGGGCCTGCAGTCGATCCGTGTGGTCAAGGCGTTCGACCGCGAGGAGTTGCAGGAACGCCAACTGGCGATCGTCGGCCAGCAGGCCGTGGATGCCGCACTCAATGCCCGGCGGGTCAAGTCGGTGGTGTCGCCGATCGTCGGCGTGGTGGTGGCCGCCTGTACCGCCGTGGTGTTGTGGCGGGGTTCGGCGCTCATCCTCGCGGGTGCGATGACGGCGGGCACACTGACCGTGTTCATCTCCTATCTGGCGTCGTTCTTCAAGCCGGTCCAGGACCTGGCCAAGCTCACCAACACCATCGCCATGGCCTCCGTCGGCGTCGACCGCGTCAACGCCCTGCTGACCGCCGAGACATCGGTTCAGGAGAAACCCGACGCGATCGAGCGTGAGCAGCTCACGGGAGCGATCAGCTTCGAGCGGGTGGCATTCAGCTACGACAGCGCGACGCCCGTGCTGCGCGACGTCACGTTCGAGGTCCAGCCCGGCCAACTCGTCGGCGTCGTCGGACACACCGGGAGCGGGAAATCCAGTCTGGTCAGCCTTATTCCGCGGTTCTACGACCCGAGCGCGGGCACGGTCCGGATCGACGGGATCGACCTGCGCGACTATAAACTTCACGAACTTCGCAGCCAGATCGCCTACGTCCTGCAGGACACGGTGCTGTTCCGGGGCACCATCCGAGACAACATCGCCTTCGGCCGTCCCGACGCCGATCACGACGAGATCATCGAGATGGCGAAACTGGCCAACGCCCATGAGTTCATCTCCGAGATGCCCCTGGGCTACGACAGCCCGGTGGGCGAGCGCGGGTTGACGCTCTCCGGCGGCCAACGTCAACGCATCGGCATCGCCCGTGCGCTCATCCGTGACAGCCCGATCCTCATTCTCGACGAACCGACCGCGGCACTCGACGCCGAATCCGAGCACCTGGTGATGTCGGCGTTGCAGCGTCTGATGAACGGACGCACGGTGATCACGATCGCCCACCGGCTCAGCACGATTCGCGATGCCGACAAGATCGTCGTGCTGGAGGAGGGCCGGGTGATGGAGCAGGGCACGCACACCGAACTGCTCACCGCCGGCGGCAGATACGCCGAGTTGCACCGCATCCAATACGAGGACGAGACAACGTGACGCGTTCGCTGATCATCCTGCCTGACGACTCGGCGAAGCCCGTGATCGATGCGATCGGGGGATCCACCCGTTCCGTGCGGATCAAGATGTTCGCGTTCAGCCACCGGCCGCTGCTGGAGGCGGTGGTGGCCGCCCACCGGCGCGGCGTGGACGTCAAGGTCATGCTCAATCCCGAGCGGCGCGATGGGGAGACCGACAACGACGCTGCACGAGAAATGTTGCAGCAGTTCGGTATCGAGGTCCGCCAGAGCAACCCCGCCTTCGACCTGACACACGAGAAGTCCATGGTCGTCGACGACGAGTACGCCTTCGTCGAATCATTGAACTGGACCGACGAGAGCTTCACGGTGACACGCGATTACGCAGTGGTGACCCCCAGTGCCTACGAGGTCGCCGAGATCATCGACTGCTTCGAAGCGGATTGGGCGCGTCAGGATTTCAACCCCGGCGGCGGAGCCCACCTGATCTGGTGTCCGTCCAACGGGCGGCATCGCATCGCCGAGTTCATCGACCGCGCCGAGCACACCCTGTTCGTGCAGAACGAGCGTTATCAGGACCCGGTGATCATCGAGCGCCTCGTGCGGGCGGCTCATCGGGGCGTCAAGGTGCACGTCATGGCCCGGGCGCCCCACCACCTCAAGGCGGGCAAGCTGCTCGAAGGAGTCAGTGGGATGCGCATCTTGGACGACGTCGGCATCAAAATCCACCGGCTCAAGCACATGAAGCTGCACGCCAAAATGATCCTGGCCGACCACGAGAGGGCGATTGTCGGCTCGATCAACTTCTCCCCGGGCAGCTTCGATCATCGTCGCGAGTTGGCCATCGAAGTCACCGATCACCACATCCTCAAACGACTGAACGAGGTGGCCCACCACGACTGGAAACATTCCGCGCCGATGGACCTCTCTGACGAGGGCCTGATCGCCGATCTCGTCGGCCAGGATCCGCACGAACTCGACCAACTGGCCCTACACGACCGCGAAATCTGATGCACTGACCGGACCGCGCGGCAAGGCTTTGACGCTACTAGGCTGGCGACGGGCAGTTCAGTTAACGGCAACTGTAGGGAGAATCACGTGACGATCCGGGTAGGCGTTAACGGCTTCGGCCGCATCGGACGCAACTTCTATCGGGCCCTGGCGACACAGCAGGCCGAGGGCAAGAACACCGACATCGAGATCGTGGCAGTCAACGACCTCACCGACAACGCCACCCTGGCTCACCTGTTGAAGTTCGATTCGATCCTCGGCCGCCTCCCGCAGGACGTCAGCCTCGAAGGCGAAGACACGATCGTCATCGGCGACAAGTCGATCAAGGCCCTCGCGATCAAGGAAGGTCCCGCGGCCCTGCCATGGGGTGACCTCGGAGTCGACGTGGTCGTCGAGTCGACCGGCATCTTCACCAAACGTGACAAGGCCCAGGGCCACCTGGACGCGGGCGCCAAGAAGGTCGTCATCTCGGCGCCGGCCACCGACGAGGACATCACCATCGTGTTGGGTGTCAACGACGACAAGTACGACGGCAGCCAGAACATCATCTCCAACGCCTCCTGCACCACCAACTGCCTCGGCCCGCTGGCCAAGGTGCTCAATGACGAGTTCGGAATCGTCAAGGGCCTGATGACCACCATCCACGCCTACACCCAGGACCAGAACCTGCAGGACGGTCCGCACAAGGATCTGCGCCGCGCCCGCGCTGCCGCGCTGAACATCGTGCCGACCTCCACCGGTGCCGCAAAAGCAATCGGCCTCGTCTTACCTGAACTGAAAGGCAAGCTCGACGGCTATGCCCTGCGCGTGCCGATCCCCACGGGTTCGGTCACCGATCTGACCGCCGAGCTGGCCAAGTCGGCGTCCGCCGACGAGATCAACGCCGCGATGAAGGCCGCAGCAGAAGGACCGATGAAGGGAATCATGAAGTACTACGACGCGCCGATCGTGTCGAGCGACATCGTCACCGACCCGCACAGCTCGATCTTCGACTCGGGTCTGACCAAGGTCATCGACAACCAGGCCAAGGTCGTCTCCTGGTATGACAACGAATGGGGATACTCGAACCGCCTCGCCGATCTGGTCGCACTCGTAGGGAAGTCGCTCTAATACCAATGACTGTCAAGACACTCACTGACCTGTTGTCCGTGGGCCTGGAAGGGCGGGGCGTACTGGTGCGCTCCGACCTCAACGTCCCCCTCGATGACGAGGGCAACATAACGGACCCGGGCCGCATCATCGCGTCGGTACCCACCCTCAAAGCCCTGGCCGAGGCCGGCGCCAAGGTCGTCGTGACCGCGCACCTGGGCCGTCCCAAGGGCACTCCGGATCCGAAGCTGTCGCTGGCCCCGGTGGCCGCGGCGCTGGGGGAGAAGCTCGGACGCCACGTGCAACTGGCCGGCGATGTGGTCGGCACCGATGCGCTGGCCCGCGCCGAGGGCTTGACCGACGGTGACATCCTGCTGCTGGAGAACATCCGCTTCGACCCGCGTGAGACCAGCAAGGACGACGCCGAGCGGTTGGCGCTGGCCAAGGCGCTGGCCGCGCTGGTCGAAGGTGCCGACGGCTCACCGGGTGCCTTCGTCTCCGACGGCTTCGGCGTGGTGCACCGCAAGCAGGCCTCGGTGTACGACGTGGCCACCCTGCTGCCGCATTACGCAGGCACGCTGGTCGACGCCGAGGTCAAGGTGCTCGAGCAGTTGACCAGCTCCACCGAGCGACCGTACGCAGTGGTGCTGGGTGGGTCGAAGGTGTCCGACAAGCTCGCGGTCATCGAGAACCTCGCCACCAAGGCCGACAGCCTGATCATCGGCGGCGGCATGTGCTTCACTTTCCTTGCTGCCCAAGGTGTTTCGGTTGGAACCTCGCTGTTGCAGGAGGAGATGATCGACACCTGCAAGGAACTCCTCGAGAAGTACGCCGACGTCATCCACCTTCCCGTCGACATCGTGGTGGCCGACAGGTTCGCCGCGGATGCCGAACCGGAGACCGTGGCCTCCGACCGTATCCCCGACGGCAAGATGGGCCTGGACATCGGTCCGGAGTCGGTCAAGCGTTTCACCGCCCTGCTGTCCAACGCCAAGACCGTGTTCTGGAACGGTCCCATGGGTGTGTTCGAGTTTCCCGCGTTCTCGGCGGGCACCAAAGGCGTCGCCGAGGCGATCATCGGGGCCACCGCCAAGGGCGCGTTCAGCGTCGTCGGCGGGGGTGACTCGGCGGCTGCGGTGCGTCAGCTCGGTCTGGCCGAGGACGGTTTCTCACATATCTCGACCGGCGGCGGGGCGTCGCTGGAATACCTTGAGGGCAAATCCCTGCCCGGCATCGAAATCCTGGAGTCCTGACATATGGCCCGTAAGCCGCTGATCGCCGGCAACTGGAAGATGAACCTCAACCATTTCGAGGCCATCGCGCTGGTACAGAAGATCGCATTCGCCTTGCCGGACAAGTACTTCGACAAGGTGGACGTGACCGTCATCCCACCGTTCACCGACCTGCGCAGCGTGCAGACTCTGGTCGACGGCGACAAGCTGCGGCTGACCTATGGCGCCCAGGACCTGTCGAAGCACGATTCGGGCGCCTACACCGGTGAGATCAGCGGGGCGTTCCTGGCCAAGCTCGGTTGCAGCTTCGTGGTGGTGGGGCACTCCGAGCGGCGCACGTACCACGGCGAAACCGACGAGACCGTGGCCGCCAAGGCCGCCGCGGCGTTCAAGCACGGCATCACCCCGATCATCTGTATCGGCGAGCAACTCGAGGTGCGTGAGGCCGGCAACCATGTCGAGTTCAATGTGAACTCGTTGCGTGGCTCCCTGGCCGGTCTGAGCAAGGAACAGATCGGTCAGGCCGTCATCGCCTATGAGCCCGTGTGGGCGATCGGCACCGGGCGGGTGGCCAGCGCCGCCGACGCCCAGGAGGTCTGCAAGGCCATCCGCGCAGAGCTGGGTAACCTGTCGTCGCCTCAGCTCGCGGCGGGTGTCCGGGTGCTCTACGGCGGGTCGGTCAACGCCAAGAACGTCGGTGAGATCGTCGCGCAGGGAGATGTGGACGGAGCACTGGTCGGCGGCGCGTCGCTCGACGGTGAGCAGTTCGCGACGCTGTCGGCGATCGCCGCGGGCGGGCCGCTGCCGTAACCCGCGGCGGGCGTCCGACGGTTCACCCGGTAGTCTTTACGGCATGGAATTGGCCCTGCAGATCACCCTGGTCGTGACCAGTGTGCTGGTCGTGCTCCTGGTACTGCTGCATCGCGCAAAAGGTGGCGGTCTGTCCACCCTGTTCGGTGGCGGTGTGCAGTCCAGCTTGTCCGGCTCCACGGTGGTGGAGAAGAACCTCGACCGGTTGACGCTGTTCGTCACCGGTATCTGGCTGGTCTCGATCATCGGCGTCGCGCTGCTGATCAAGTACGGCTGAGCAGTTCCGTCAGGCACCAAAAGGACGCCGCCCCGGTTTCACACCGGGGCGGCGTCCTTTTCCTGTCCGGTGGCTCAGTAGCCGGAGGCTTCCTGGTTGTTGTCGGCGTTGTTGTCAGGGCTCGTGTCAGAGTCCAGCAGCGTGCGCGTGCCCGACACCCCGAGACGGGTGGCCCCGGCGGCGATCATGGCCCGGGCCTGTTCCAAGGTGCGCACCCCGCCGGAGGCTTTGACCGCGAGCCCGCTGTCGCGGACGGTGCGGTACATCAGGTCGACCGCGTGCACGCTGGCCCCGCCGGCCGGGTGAAAGCCCGTGGACGTCTTGACGAAGTCGGCGCCCGCGGTGGCGGCCGCACCGCACACTCCGACGATCTCGGCGTCGGTCAGCGCAGCCGACTCGATGATCACCTTCAGCACTGTCGGCGCGGGCACCGCGGCCCGCACCGCGGCGATGTCGGCCTCGACCCGATCGAACGCACCGTCCTTTGCCGCACCGATGTCGATCACCATGTCGATCTCGTCGGCCCCGTTGCGCACCGCCTCGGCCGCCTCGGCGGCCTTCACCGCCGAGGTGTGCTTTCCGCTCGGAAAGCCGCATACCGCAGCCACTTTGAGGTCGGAATCAGACGGCACCTCGATCGGCAGCATCGACGGCGACACGCACACCGAATAGGTGCCCAACGCCACGGCCTCGGCGATCAGCGCAGCCACATCGGCGGCCGTGGCCTCCGGCTTGAGTAGGGTGTGGTCGATCATCGCGGCGACCTCGGTCGGCGTCGGTGGCGTGGTCATCGGATTCGGATCCTTTCCGTTGTCGGGTTTCAGGCAGTCTTGGTCTGGCGGTCGAGCACATAGTTCATGACCAGCGCCGCGATCAGGATGAGGCCGGTCACCAGCATCTGGAAGAACGAACTCAACCCCAGCAGGTTGAACAGGTTGCGCAGCACCGAGAGCAGCAACACGGCGATGAATGTGCCCATCACGCCGCCCTTTCCACCGAACAGACTGGTTCCACCCAACACCACCGCGGCGATGGCATCCAACTCCAGGCCGGTGTGGGCGGTGGGTTGCCCGATCGTCAGCCGCGCGGTCAGCAGCACCCCGCTCAGCGCGGCCAGCCCGCCGGAGATCACGTATGCCGCCGTGGTGATGCGCTGCACCGGAAGACCCGACAGCCGGGCCGCTTTGGCGTTGCTGCCGACGGCGTAGATGTGTTCGCCGAAGGTGGTACGGCGCAGCACCAGTCCGACGATGACGGTGGTGGCCACGAAGATCAGCCCGACCACCGGGATCCCGGCCACCGACCCCGCGCCGAGGAACCGCAGCCCCACCGGAATCTCGGCCGTGGTCGGGGTGCCGTTGGTGGTGAGGAACGTCAGGCCCCGGATACTCTGCATCCCGGCCAGGGTCACCATGAAGGCCGGCAGCGCCAGGTAGGCACTCAATCCGCCCATGACCCCGCCGAGTACCAGCCCGCTGCCGATGGCCAGCACCATGGCCACCGGCCAGGCGATACCGAAGCCGATCAGGATGGCCACCAGCATGCCCGACAGCGCGGCCACGCTTCCCACCGACAGGTCGATACCGGCCGTCAGGATCACCACCGTCATACCGATTGCCACGATGCCGGTCAGGCTCGATTGCTGCAGCAGGTTCGCCAGGTTCTGCGAGGTGAGGAATTGCGGCGCGGTGACGGCGGCCACGACGAACAGCGCGATGAAGATGAACAGCAGGTTGAACCGCACGATGATGTTCTGCCGGCGGGTGCGCGTGGTGACGGCCCGACCTTCCGCGGCCGCTGGGGTGGATCCCTGAAGTAGATCAGTCATTGTCGGTTCTTCCTGTGACGACGCAGCGGGCGATGTCCGCCGCCGGTGTTGTTCTCGGGTCGAAGGCGGCGATGTTCCGGCCTTCGTGCATGACCCAGATCAGGTCGCAGTTCTCGGTGAGCTCGCTCATCTCACTCGACGCCATCACCACCCCGACGCCGGACTCGGCCAGGGCCTGAACCTGTTCGAACAGATCGGCTTTCGCGCCGATGTCCAGACCCCGGGTGGGCTCGTCGAGCAACAGCAGGTCGATCCCGCGGGCCATCCACTTGGCCAGCACCACCTTCTGCTGATTGCCGCCCGAGAGCTGGCCGACCGGTTGATCGACGTCGGCGAACTTGACTCCGAGCCGCTGCAGCGGCGGCAGGCACAGGGTCCTCGCGGCCTTGAGCGGGTTGACGCCGAACGGCGCGAGCGCCGCGATGCCGGCGTTGCGCAGGATCGACTGTTCCAAGAACAGGCCCTGGCTCTTGCGGTCCTCGGGCACCAGACCGATCCCGGCCCGGACGGCGTCACGAGGGGACAGCCGGCTGATTCGGGCACCCGCCATGGTCATGTCGAGCGTGGCGGTGCGGTCGCCGAAGAGGGTGGCCAACAGAGTGGAACGGCCTGCCCCGCCCAGCCCGGCCAGGCCGATGATCTCGCCGCGTCGGACCCGGATGCCTGATACGTCGATCAATCCCGGAATGGTGGCACGGCGAACCTCGAGCAGATCGGCTTTGGCGCCGTCCGGGCGTGGCTGCCGAGGCGACTGAGGCTGCAGGCCACGGCCGATCATCGCCTCGACGAGTTCGTCTTTGGTGACCGTGGCGATGTCGAACACGCCGACGGTGGCCCCGTCCCGCATGACGGTGGCACGGTCACCGATCGCCTTCACCTCGTCGAGCCGGTGGGAAATGTAGATCACCGACTTGTCTGCGGCGGTGAGCTCTCGGATCACCCGGAACACCTCGGCCAGATCGTGGTCGGTGAGCGTGGCGCTCGGTTCGTCCATGACGACGATCCGGGCATCGGTGGTGAGCGCCTTGGCGATTGCGGTGAGCTGCTGGTCGGAGACCGACAGGTTGGCGACGACATCCGACGGTGCGAAGCTGCCGCCGACGCGCGCGATCGCTGCTGCCGCCCGGCGATCGCGTTCCCGGCGGGCGATGAACGGCCCGCGCCCCGGTTCATGCCCCAGGAACAGATTCTGTGCCACGGTCATGTCCGGCACGAGATCCAGTTCCTGGTAAATGGTGTTGATTCCGGCCCGGACGCCATCGATGGGGGAGTCGAACGAGACTTCTTCTCCGTCGATGACGATCGTTCCGGAATCTGGTGTGTAGGAACCGGAAAGGATCTTCATCAGGGTGCTCTTGCCGGCGCCGTTCTCACCGAGCAGACAGTGCACTTCGCCGCGGGCCACCTCGAGGGTGGCACCGGCGCAGGCTTTGGTGCCCGGGAAGGTCTTCACGATGTCCTGCATACGCAGCGCGATGGTGCGCTCGGGGCTAGGTGTCATGTCGTTGCTCCAGCACGGCTCGGGCCGTTGGTTCATCGGTGATCAGTACCGAGCACAGCCCACTGCTCAGCGAGCCGTTGACGACCGGGACCTTGTGGGACCCGGCGGCCACCGCGATCGCGCAATTGGTATTTCTGACGTCGTCGAGGCTGAGACCGACTGTGCGGCGGTCGATATCGGGATAGGCGAGCTCGCCGGTTGCCGTGATGTAGTGGGCGAGAGCATCACCGCAGGCTCCGGCCGATTCGAGCAGCGTCAGTTCGCCGGGGGTGACCGCGCCGGACTCCACCAACACCGACGTCGCGCCCAGCGCCCCGAGCGAGAACAGCAGCGCGTCCGCCGTGCGGGCCCGGGTCAGGACGTCCTGCACGAAACCCTCCGCATAGAGGGCGTCGCGGGTTTCGATCCGCTCGACGATGGCCGGCACCGGCAGCAGCGTGGCGCGGCCGTTGCCGCTGTGGGCGATGCTGGTCACAATGTTGGCGGCCTTCGTGGGATGCACTGATCGGCTGACGCCGCCGTTGGCCTGGATCACCTCGATTCCGCTGGTCCATCCGCTCGGCAGCACCGCGGCGATCTGCTGCAGGGTGTTGCCCCACGACACCGCCAAGGTGGTGATCCACGAGGCGTTCGTCTTCAGGTAGGTGGCCGCGGCGGTCGCCACGTGCGCACCGGACTCGTCGCGGGTGTCCGGGCCCGGGACCACCACGCACTCGCGCAAACCGAACCGGCTGCGCATCTCCACTTCGAGGTCGGCGCGCCGGGCCTGCGGGTGCACGATCTTGATCTGTACGAGGCCGACGGTGCGCGCCTCGTCGAGCAGCCGGCCCACCTTCCATCGGGTCAGGTGCAGTTCGGCGCCGATGTCTTCCTGGGTGCGGCCCTGCTCGTAATAGCACTGGGCGACATAGAGCAGCAGATCGGTGTGGCTGCGATCGGCAGCGGCGCTCATCAGCGCACCACCCGAAGCGGGCCGCCGCCCACAGGCCCGGCGTCACCGTCGGCGGTGTCGCACATGATCGGGCGCAGTGCTGCGGTCAGCCGCTGGTAGTCAGCGAACGTCTGTTCGTAGACGGCGGTCCGTTTCGAGTCGGGTTCCAGGAGTCGAACCTTGGGGGCGAACAATCGAGAACCAGCACCGAGGCTGGGCACGATCCCGGCGGCGGTCGCGGCGATCACCGCGCAGGCCCGCAGGGTGAGATTCTCGCCGATCACCAGTTCGGCGGGCCGGCCGAGCATGTCGATGGTGACCTGCTGCCACAACGAGTTTCGTTCGATGCCGCCGGAGAAGACCAGGCGGGTACAGGGCACCCCGGACCGTTCGAAAGAGTCGATGACGCTGCGGGTTCCGCAGGCCACCGCCTCCACCATGGCCCGGTAGAGCTCGGCCTTGGTGGTGCCGAGGGTCAGTCCGATCACCGCGCCGCGCAGCCGGGCCTCGCGGTGTGGCGTGCGGTTACCCATGAAGTAGTCGAGGGCGCGCAACCCGTGGCCGGCCGGGTCGACTGCGGTGGCCTGCTCGATCAGCCCGGCCAAGTCGTCGCGGGGGACACCCATGATGGATTCACCGGTCCATTTGAGGACCGAACCGCTGGTCACCTGTCCGCCTTCGACGAGCCACCTGTTGTGGGACAACGCGTTTGGGTAGGGGCCCCAGACCTCGTTGGAGGTGGTCGGCTGATCGATCTCGGTGACGATGGCCGAGGACGTGCCGGACACGATGGACACCAACCCGTCCGTCGTGCCGCCACAGGCCAGCAGGGAGACGTGTGCGTCGATGCCGCCGACGGCGACGACCGCGGTGTTCGTGATACCGAGATCAGCGGCCGCGCTGTCGCTGAGGGTGCCGGCGACCCCGCCGACCGGGACGATGTCGTCCGGCAACTTGGCGACGAGATCGTCCATACCCAATGCGGCATACAGGTCTACCGGGAATCGCCCGGCGATCGCGTCGTAGTTGTATTTGCAGACCGCGTTCATCTGCGACCCCACCCAGCGGCCGGTCAGCCGGAAGGTGAGGTAGTCGACGGCTTCGACGATGCGGGCCGCCGCACGGTAGCTCTCGGGATCATGCTTCTTGAGCCACATCGCTTTGGGCAGAAGCCATTCGGCGGCATCGGATCCGCCCGACCACTCCAGGATCGGATGTTGGCGGCTCAGTTGTGCGGTCCGCTCGGATTCGGCAGCCCCGCGTGCGTCCATCCACAGGATCGCCGGACGTAGCGGCGTGCCGTCCGCGTCGACGACCGCCACCGTGGAGGCCGTGGTCGAGGCGGCGATCGAGATGACGTGGCCGGCCGCTCGGCAACCGTCGGTATCGAGTAGCTGACGGGTCGCGGCGGTGACGGCGGCCCACCAGTCCCGCGGATCCTGCTCGGCCCAACCCGGCCTGGGGTGGTTGGTCGAGTAGGGGCGATGGGCCGTGCCCAGCGGGGTGCCGTCCTCGGTGAAGGCGCCGATGCGGGCGCCCTCGGTGCCGAGGTCGATCGTCAGAAGGATTCCCATGGTTCAGTCCTTGTTGGGCAGGAACAGCACTTTTGACGAGAAGATCGAGCGGTCGCCGAGTTGTTGCATCATGTCCGGGAGGGCCGATAGTGGCAGTTCGTGGGTGATCATGAACTCCCACTTGAGTTTTCCTTCGGCCATCATCTGGGCCGAGGTGCGCCACTCGTCACCGGGGAACGGCGCCGAGAAGGAGTTCCACGAGCCGTGCAGGCTGGTTTCGAGTCGCATGAACTGGTTGAAGGTGTCCTTCTCCAGCGTCACCGGTGCGTGCGGGATGCCGACGAACACGGCGTGCCCGTGCGGGCCGGTGAGATTCGCTGCCATGTCGGCCGTCGCGGGCACACCCGCGGACTCGAGCACGATGTCGAAACCGCGACCGCCCAGGGCGCGGGCCTCCTCGACGTTCTGCACGGCGTGCGTGGCACCGGCCTCCCGTGCCATCGCCGCCTTTTCCTCGCTGAGGTCGACCGCGACGATCTGGCCGGCACCGTGCAGCTTCGCCCATTGCACGGCGAAGAGCCCGATCGGGCCGGCACCGATCACCAGGACGCGGTGACCGGCCCGCAGGTCGGTCTTCCACAGCCCGTGCAGGGCGATGGCGGCAGGGTCGAGCATCGCCGCGGCGCGGGGATCGATGCCCGCCGGTAGTTTCAGCAGATTGCCGACCGGGCTGACCACGTACTGCGCGTACGCGCCGTCGGATCGGCTGCCGAAATAGTCGTAGTTCTCGCACAGTCCGAACGCGCCCTTGGCGCAGAATTCGCAATCGCGGCAGGGGATGAGCGGGGGCACCGACACCAGTTCGCCAACGTCGAATCCCTCGACGTCGGAGCCGAGTTCGGTCACCCAACCGGAGAACTCGTGTCCGCAGATGATGGGCATGACGTATCCGCCGTTGCGCAGCATCCTGGGGATGTCGGAACCGCAGACGCCGCAGGCGGCGACTTTCAGCAGTACCTCACCGGGTCCGGGTCTGGGTACCGGTGCGGACTCCACCCGGATGTCGCCCGGCGCGTACATCACGGCCGCGGTCATGGTGTCGGGCAGGCTCGGGGACGCCGACAGGGTGGTCGGGGCGGGGGCCTCGGTTGTCATCGAAGCTGTCTCCTCGTGTGTTGTGGTGGCTGACGCGGGGTTGCCCGGCTTATTCGGCCCGGGCGAAAGTCGACGTGCCCTCGAGTGAGGCCGCGTTGGCCTTGTTCACCAAACTCGTTCCGGCGTCGACGAATTCCGGCACGGACTCACCGCGGGCCACCTTGACCGCGGTATCGATGGCCAGTTGTCCCTCGGCGGTGGGGTCGTTGAGTGCGGTGGCGATGTACTGGTCGCCGGTGGCTATGGCGCGTACCGCTTCCATGAGGCCGTCG
>NZ_MBEJ01000029.1 GCF_001953975.1 Mycobacterium sp. NS-7484 | reverse complement strand
GCCGCGATCGAGTTGCAGGACGCGAGCTTCCACGAGCCGTGGCCGCTGCCCGAACCGGTGGCCGCCCTGATCATCGCCGAGCTGCGGGACGCGGTCGCCACCGCCGGGGTGGCCTTCGTCGCGACGTCGGCCGTTCCCGTCGGGGTGGACCCGCGCTTGCGCGCGCCGGATCTGTGCGACCGCGAACTGGCCCTCACCCTGCCCGACGCCGCCACCCGCAAGTCGCTACTGGAAGTGCTGCTGCGCGGTGTCCCGACGGCCGAGCTCAATCTTGGCGAAATTGCAGACCGCACACCCGGTTTCGTGGTCGCCGACCTGGCCGCCCTGGTGCGCGAGGGTGCGCTGCGGGCCGCCTCACGGGCCAGTGCCGACGGCAATGAGCCGGTGCTGTGGCAAGAGGATTTGACCGGTGCACTGACGGTGATCCGGCCGTTGTCGCGGTCGGCGGCCGAGGAGGTTTCGGTCGGTTCGGTCACGCTCGACGACGTCGGCGACATGGTCGAGACCAAACAGGCCCTCACCGAGGCGGTGCTGTGGCCGCTGCAGCATCCCGACACGTTCCAGCGGCTGGGTATCCAGCCGCCGCGCGGCGTGCTGCTCTACGGGCCGCCCGGATGCGGCAAGACTTTTGTGGTGCGGGCGCTGGCCAGCTCGGGGAAGCTCTCGGTGCATGCCGTCAAAGGTGCCGAACTGATGGACAAGTGGGTCGGCTCCTCGGAGAAGGCCGTTCGCGAATTGTTCGCCCGGGCCAGGGATTCCGCGCCGTCGCTGGTGTTCCTCGACGAGATCGATGCGTTGGCCCCGCGACGGGGACAGAGCTTCGACTCCGGGGTGACCGACCGCGTGGTGGCCTCGTTGCTGACCGAACTCGACGGCATCGAGCCGATGCGCGACGTCGTGGTGCTGGGTGCGACGAACCGGCCCGATCTCATCGACCCCGCGCTGCTCCGGCCCGGCCGCTTGGAGCGGCTGGTGTTCGTCGAACCGCCCGACGCCGAGGCACGTCGCGAGATCCTGCGTACCTCAGGCAAAGCCATCCCTTTGGCCGCCGACGTCGACCTCGACGCCCTGGCGGCCGAGTTGGACGGCTACAGCGCGGCCGATTGCGTGGCGCTGCTGCGCGAGGCGGCGATGACGGCGATGCGGCGGTCGATCGATGCGGCCGACGTCACCGCGGCCGACGTGGCGAAAGCCCGTGAGACCGTGCGCCCGTCGCTCGATGCGGCGCAGGTGCAGTCTTTGCGGGAGTTCGCGGCCGGGCGCTAAGGCCTCCCGCCCCGGGCCCGCCCGAAAGCCCTCGAGCCGCTGACCACTCGTCGTCCCCCGAGTCACAGGCGCCTCACCGATCGCGCCTCCGGAAGGGGAGTCGAGATGCCCGCCTACAAGCGACAATCGAGCGACAATCGCCTCCTGCGCCACATGGGGAACGCCAGCCCCACAGCGGGTAGTCACATCCGACCCATATTGTTCTGGTGTCTCGTCAGCCTCACCAGTCCATTGCCCGACTGTCAGCGACACCGTCGCTGATAGCTGGACAACCCGAAAACCGTTGCCGCTGAGGCGAAAACACACACAAGTGACAGGAGTAAAGAGCGTCCTTGTGGCAATAGTTATCAATGAGTACCTATGTGGCGATTGTCGCTTGATTGTCGCTCATAAGCGGGCACAACGCCCCCTGCTTCGGCGCGGCGGCCGAAGGACAAATGAGGCCCGTTACGACTCCGCCAGTGCGGCCAACCGGTCGATCGATGCCCGCAATTTGTCCGCAGTGGTCGCCTGCGCGCGCACCAACCGTTTCTCATCCGTGAGCTGCAACCAGTCGTAAGTGTGGGTGACCAGGGTTCGGTTGTCGCCCAGCGGCTCCAACTGCCAACGCCAGAGATGGCCGGGCGGCTCTTTGCCGACTTCCGACGGCCGCCACGCGATAAGTCGACTTTCCTCGAACTCGACGATGTGGTTCTGCCGGTCACTCCCCTGAGTGATCGTCATCGTGAACACGTCTCCGACCTCACGCACTCGCTGCCCCGCCGGCGCCTCGGCCAGGTTGTCGTTGCCGTCCCAGCGCGGCTGTTGAGCCGGATCAGCAATGAGCTCGAAAATCACCTCCGCCGGCGCGGCGATCTCTCGACTGGCTGCGACAACCCTTGCGCCTTCGGCCTTCTCATCCATAGGCAAAACCTTACCCAGCACCGCCGCGGGAATTCGCTACCGAACCAACAACCTCCGTACCGCGTCGGCCAGGTCGTCTTCCAACCACGTGGGCAGTTCGGCGTCGTTGGCGTGGCGGCGCACCACTGCGTAGGGCAGGTCGACGACGGCTCGTGAAATCGCGTCCATCGACCGCGCGTCATTGCCACCGAAGATTTCACGGGACAGCCCTCGCAGCCGGTCCACCAGTGGCGCGTTCATCGCCGCCAGCGTCGCGGTGAACTCCGCGTCAGGCTCCCCGTCGAGCAGGTCGCTGGGCCGGATGGTCAGCAGCAACCGGGCATCGTCGGGTACGGAACGGGCGAAACCGACGGCTGCGACGGCCATCGCCACTGCCACCTCCACCGGGTCCGTCCCGGCGGCCGCCAGAGCGCGGGACTGAAAGCGCTCCAGCGCCCGCAGCCAGGCGGCGGTCAGCACGCCGTTGCGATTGCCGAAGCGGTGGTACAGCGTGCCCGCCGGCGCCCCGCTGACCTTGGCGATTGCCGCGACGCTGGCGGCGCGGGGCCCTTCGGCGAGGACCAGCGCCCGGGTCGCATCCAAGATTGCGTCGGTTTCATGCTTCCGCGGCGGGGCCATGATCTAGTACGGTCCTTCTATATGGAACGTTTACCCTATATCGATGAGCATGCCATAACCGTCGAGGCCGATGCGGCCACGACATGGGCCGCCGTCCTGCGCACCCTGTGCGGCGATCCCGTCAATCCGCGCGCCCCGTTCGGGTTCGCGATCGGCGAGCGCATCCCCCGCGAACGCCTGGTTCTCAAAGGCCGCCACCCGTTCTCGATCTACGAATGGATTTTCGAGCTGGACACCCTCGGCCCGCATCACACCCGGGTGCGCTCACAGACGTGGGCGGCTTTCCCGGGCCTGCACGGCAAGATCTACCGCACCGCGGTGATCAGCTCGGGCCTCCACGTGGTGGCGGTGCGTCAGACCCTGAAAAGGATTGCCGGACAGCTTCGTCCGCGGCCGGACGTGCTGGCGTGACCCTGCGTCGCCTCACACATAAAGAAACCGCGGCCAACATCTTGACGGTGACAAGTTCACGTGGAACACTTCAACTAGTCACTGACTAGATCCACGGGAGCTGACATGGCCGACACCGCCCTACCCACCGTCGAACCCGCCCGCGCCGGTGACCGGGAGCGCGAACGGACCGCCAACGATCTCGGCCAGGCCCTCACCCAGGGCTACCTGACCATGCCCGAATACGAGGACCGGCTGCAGGCGACGTTCCGGGCCCAGACCACCGACGCGTTGGGTCAGCTCGTCGCCGATCTACCCGTCACCAGGCTCCGCCGTCACGACCCCCGCCGCCGCGCCGCCCAACAGCGGGCCGCCCAAATAAGCGTCGGAATCCATCTGGCCGGCTACGTCGCCGGTTCGCTGCTCATGCTCGGCATCTGGCTGGCCGTCGGACTCGGCGGTGGCGGCTGGTACTTCTGGCCGGTCTGGCCGATCATGGGCTGGGGCATCGGCGTGGTCTCCCACGCGATTCCGGTGTGGGCCCACCGTTCGATGAGCCCGGCGCCAAGCGCCTAGCGCGACGGCACGTCTCGCCGATTGTCCGGCGAGGGCTCCTGCCGCCCCCACTTCGCCACAACGGCCCACGTAGAATGGCTTTAACCAAAGCCCGAAAAGCCGTAGCACCCGCATAGCTATAAGGCTGACACCCCGACCCCAACCCGATCGGAGTGCCATGCTCGCCGTCCTGCTCGCCCACGCGGTCGCCACCGCGCTGGCGCCACTTCTGGTGGCCAGATGGGGACGGAGGGCGTTTTATCCGCTCGCGCTGGTCCCGCTCGGTTCGCTGGCCTGGGTCGCGTCGAACTGGCCCAGCCACGATCGCGTGCCCACGCTGAACATTCCGTGGGTTCCCGAACTGTCGATGGACATCGCGCTGCGGTTCGACTCACTCGCCGCGATCATGAGCGTGCTGGTGCTGGCCATCGGTGCCCTCGTGCTGTTCTACTGCGGCGAGTACTTCCACCACCACGACGGACGCATCGAGAAGCGGCTGCCCAGCTTCGCCGCCGAGCTCGTCGCATTCTCCGGGTCCATGTTCGGCCTGGTGATCAGCGACAACATGCTGGTGCTCTACATCTTCTGGGAAACCACCACCGTGCTGTCCTTCCTGCTCGTCGGCCATTACGCCGAGCGGGCCACCAGCCGCCGGGCGGCCACCCAGGCCCTGTTGGTGACGACGTTCGGTGGGCTGGCGATGCTCGTCGGCATCATCGTGCTGGGCAATCTGGCCGGCACCTACCTGTTGTCCGAACTGATCGCGGCGCCTCCGGAGGGCACGGCCGCTGCCGTCGGAGTCGCGCTCATCCTCGTCGGCGCCCTGTCGAAGTCAGCCATCGTGCCGCTGCACTTCTGGCTGCCCGGCGCCATGGCCGCCCCCACTCCGGTGAGCGCCTACCTGCACGCCGCGGCCATGGTGAAGGCCGGTGTCTACCTGGTGGCCCGCATGGCACCCGGCTTCGCCGACACCTCGTTCTGGCGTCCAATGGTGGTAGGCCTCGGACTGGTGACGATGCTGCTGGCCGGCTGGCGCGCGGTCCGCGAATACGACCTCAAACTCATCCTGGCGTTCGGCACGGTCAGCCAGTTGGGTCTGATCACCGTGATGGTGGGGACCGGCGGCAGCGACATGATGCTGGCCGGCCTCGCCATGCTCTGCGCGCACGCGATGTTCAAGGCATCGCTGTTCATGGTGGTCGGCGTGATCGACCACGCCACCGGCACCCGCGACATCCGGCGCCTGGCCGGGTTGGGCCGTCAACATCGCCCGCTGTTGTTCATCGCCGCTGCCGCCACCGCGAGCATGGCCGCGCTGCCACCGTTCTTCGGTTTCGTCGCCAAGGAGGCCGACCTGGAGACGGTGTTGCACAGCCCGGCGCTCGGCTCGGCCGCGCCGTACGTGCTCACCGGCATCGTCGTCGGCTCGGTGTTCACCACCATCTACAGCCTGCGTTTCATGTGGGGCGCGTTCGCGGGCAAGGGCTCGCCTGAGCCGAGCGCCCGGGTCACCGAGATGCACCGCCCGTCGACGACCTTCCTCGCTGCTCCGGCCGTCCTGGCCGCGACCGGCCTGGTGTTCGGGCTCTGGCCGGCCGGGCTCGACGCGGTGCTCGACGAATACGCCGACACCATGCCCGGCGGGTCCGGCTATCACCTGGCGCTGTGGCACGGGTTCGGCCTGCCGCTGGTGTTGTCGGTCGTGGTGCTGGCCGTCGGCACCGCGGCGTTCGTCACGCGTCGTCGCCTGCCCCGCACCCGATTCGCGTATCAGCCGCTGGGCAACGCCGACCGCATGTACGACGCGACGATCCGGGGCCTCGACGTGATCTCGCTACGCCTGACCGGGTCGACACAACGCGGCTCGCTGCCCGCCACCCAGTCGGTGATCCTGTGCACGCTGGTGGCGCTCCCGCTCGCCACTTTGGCCCTGGGCGCCCGCGATCACCCCGACTTCGCGTTGTGGGATTCGCCGCTGCAGGTGGTCGTCGGGTTGCTGATGCTGGCCGCCGCGGTGGGAGCGGTCGTGATGCGTAACCGCCTGGCCGCGGTGCTGCTGGTCGGGGTGACCGGCTACGGCTGCGGCGCCATCTTCGCCTTCCACGGCGCACCCGATCTGGCGTTGACCCAATTCCTGGTCGAGACACTGGTTTTGGTGATCTTCGTGCTGGTGCTGCGAACTCTGCCGGCCGAGGCCGACGCCGCCAAGATCAACAGCCACCGCCTGCCGCGGGCCCTGCTGGCCCTGGCGGTCGGCGCCGCCGTCACGTGCCTGGCCGTTTACGCGATGGCCGCCCGCACCGGCCTCGGGATCGCCGAGCTGTTGCCGGATGCCGCCTACTACCGCGGGCACGGCGCCAACACCGTCAACGTCCTGCTGGTGGACATCCGCGCCTGGGACACCATGGGCGAGATCATGGTGCTGCTGGTCGCCGCGACCGGGGTGGCCTCGCTGGTGTTCCGGCACCGCCGCTTCGGCACCGCCCCGCGGGTCAGCGCGGCCCCGGGACAACCCGACATCGGACCCGTCGGCGCCTACAGTCCGGCCATCGGCGATGTCACCTGGCTGCGCGGGTCGGAGATGCGCGATCCGCGGTACCGGTCACTGGTGCTTGAGGTCGCCACCCGGGTGATCTTCCCGCTGATCATGGTGCTGTCCGCATACTTCTTCTTCGCCGGGCACAACACGCCCGGCGGAGGATTCGCCGGTGGGCTCACCGCGGGTTTGGCGCTGGTGCTGCGGTATCTGGCCGGCGGCCGCTACGAACTCGGCGAGACCCTGCCGTTGGACGCGGGCAAGATCCTGGGAACCGGGTTGGGTTTGTCGGCCGGCACGGCCGTCACTTCCATCCTGTTGGGTGCCCCCGCCCTGTCCTCGGCGGTTCTCCAGTTCGACCTTCCGGTGTTCGGCCATGTCAAGCTCGTCACCGCGCTGTTCTTCGATCTGGGTGTCTACCTCATCGTGGTCGGCCTGGTGCTCGACGTGCTACGCAGCCTCGGTGCGCGGGTGGACGTGGAAACCACCGGTGCCCCGGCGACTTCGAAGGCGATGACGCGATGACGACGTTCATGATTCCGCTGATCATCATCGGCGGCCTGACCAGCGCCGGGGTGTATCTGCTTCTCGAGCGCAACCTGACCCGGATGTTGTTGGGGCTGTTGCTGATCGGCAACGCGGTGAACCTGCTGATCCTGACCGTCGGTGGGGCGGGCGGTAATCCGCCGATCCGCGGGCGCACCAGCGACGATGCATCCTCCACCGCTGATCCCTTGGCACAGGGCATGATCCTGACCGCCATCGTGATCAGCATGGGGATCGCCGCGTTCGTATTGGCCCTGGCTTACCGGTCCTATCGGTTGACCACGGTCGAAGAGGTCAGCAACGACCCCGAGGACACGCGCGTCTCGCAGCAGGCCGGCACCGAGCCAGGCCCCGACGAGGAGATCCTCGAACCCGAACCCCATCTGGACACCGACGCGCCCGACGAACTCGATGCGCTGCCCGGATTCGAGGGTTCGAAATGACGGCTCAGGCATTGATGCCGCTGCCGGTGCTGATCCCGGCGTTGGCCGCGGCGATCACGCTGGTGGCTGGGCGGCGGCCGCAATTGCAGCGCCTGATCACTCAGGTCGCACTCGTGGCCGTGGTCGCGGTGTGTGCGGCCCTGGTGTACCTCGCCGATCGCGACGGCACCCTGGTGCTGCACGTCGGCGGCTGGGGGCAGAGCGTGCCCGGCATGGGCCCGCTGGGCATCACCTTGGTGGTCGACCGGTTGTCGGCCTTGATGCTGGTGGTGTCCGCGATCGTGTTGCTCGCGGTGGTCGCCTACGCCATCGGGCAGGGCATCCGTGACGGCGACGAACGCCAGCCCGTGTCGATCTTCATGCCGACCTATCTGGTGCTCTCGGCCGGGGTGTGTACCGCGTTCCTGGCCGGTGACCTGTTCAACCTGTTCGTCGGCTTCGAGGTGCTGCTGTCGGCGAGCTTCGTGCTGTTGACGATCGGCGCCAGCGAGGAACGCGTCCGGGCGGGCATCTCCTACGTCATGGTGTCGATGGTGTCGTCGCTGATCTTCCTGATCGGCATCGCCCTGGTCTACGCCGCCACTGGCACGCTGAACCTGGCCGAGTTGGCCGTGCGCCTCGACGACGTGCCCGCCGGAACCCGTAACGCGTTGTTCGCGGTGCTGCTGGTGGCCTTCGGCATCAAGGCGGCGGTGTTCCCGCTGTCGACGTGGCTGCCCGACTCGTATCCGACCGCGCCGGCCCCGGTCACCGCGGTGTTCGCCGGCTTGCTCACCAAAGTCGGTGTCTACGCAATCATCCGGGCCCACGCGTTGTTGTTCCCCGGCGGCAGCCTGGATTCTGTACTGCTGGTGGCCGGGTTGCTGACCATGGTGATCGGCATCCTCGGCGCCATCGCGCAGAGCGACATCAAACGGTTGCTGTCCTTCACGCTCGTGAGCCACATCGGCTACATGGTGTTCGGCGTCGCGCTGGGCAACGAGCTGGGCATGTCGGGGGCCATCTACTACGTCGCGCACCACATCGTCGTGCAGACGACACTGTTCCTCGTGGTCGGCCTGATCGAGCGCCAAGCCGGTGCATCCACCCTGAACCGGCTCGGCGGCCTGGCCGCTGCCAGCCCGGTGCTGGCCTTCGTGTTCGTCGTCCCCGCGCTGAATCTGGGTGGTATCCCGCCGTTCTCGGGCTTCATCGGAAAGGTCGCGTTGATGGAAGCCGGCGCTGCCAACGGCTCACCGCTGGCCTGGACGCTGGTGGCCGGCGGCGTTGTCACGAGCCTGCTGACGCTCTATGTCGTGGCCCGGGTGTGGACGAAGGCGTTCTGGCGGTCTCGGGCCGACGCGCCCGAAGGCCATCTGGCCGCGGCTGCGCCTGCGGTGCTGCTCGACGACTCCGAGGACATCGAGTTCGCCGACCGCGACAGTGTGGGGCGCATGCCCAGCGGCATGCTGGTGCCGACCGCCGCGCTGATCGTCGTGGGGTTGGCGCTGACGATCGCGGCCGGCCCGATCTTCGGCTACGGCGAACGGTCGGCGGCCGAGGTGATCGACCGCGGGCAGTACATCTCGGCGGTGCTGGGAGGCTCATCACGATGAGACATCTCGCGCTGCGGATCTGGCTGGTGTGCTTCCTGACGCTGGTCTGGGTGCTGTTGTGGGGCCACTTCAGCGTCGCCAATGTGGCCGGCGGGCTCGTGGTGGCACTGGTCATCACCGTCTTGCTGCCACTGCCGTCGGTGCCGGTCGAGGGTCGGCTGCACCCGCTGTCGCTGCTGAAACTCGTTGCGGTGGTCGGCTATTACATGGTGTTGTCGTCCTTCCAGGTGGCCTGGCTGGCGATCCGCCCCGGACCACCACCACTGGTCGCCGTGCTGCGCGCCAACCTGCCGGCCGTGAAGTCGGATCTCGTGCTGGCCTTGGCCGTCAACATCTTCAACGTCATTCCCGGCACGATCGTGCTGGAGATCGATCAGGCCCGCCGGATTCTCTACATGCACGTCATCGACGTCGGATCGGAGAGCACGGTGCAGCGGTTCTACCGGCAGGTCGAGCAGATCCAGCGGATGCTGGTGGCCGCCTTTGAGCGGGAAAGCGACTGGCAACCGTCGGCCGAGCGGGAGGCGGGTCACACATGACGACGGTCTGGATCATCGCGGCGGTCATGTTGACTGCCGCGGCCGCGATCACCATGTTCCGCGTACTGGCCGGGCCCAGCACCCTGGATCGGCTGGTCTCGCTGGACACCCTGATCGCGGTGACGATGTGCGGTATCGGCACCTGGGCGGCGTTCAGCCTCGACACCACGGTCACCTACAGCCTGACCGCGCTGGCGTTGATCAGCTTTGTCGGCTCGGTGAGCGTGGCTCGCTTCCGCGTGCCGGACACCGACGATCCGCAGCCGCGGCGGCGGCCGCGGCGAGGGCTGGGCCGGGAGCGGCGATGAACATTCTCGACATCCTCACCGCCGTAATGATTCTCAGTGGATCGACCCTGGCGCTGACGGCGGCGATCGGTGTGGTCCGTTTCCCCGACACGCTCTCACGTATGCACGCGGCCACCAAGCCCCAGGTGCTCGGCCTGCTGCTGGTGTTGGCGGGGGCGGCGATCCGACTGCGCGGCCACGCCGATATCGGCATGGTCATCCTCACCGGGTTGTTCACCTTGATCACCGCACCGGTGATCGCCAATCGCGTCGGCCAGCTTGCCTACCACGAACAGAACATCCGCGACGATCTGCTGACCCGGGACGAGATGGCCGAACTCGAGGAGCCCGGCCGCGATGACGCGCAGTGAGGTTCCTGGCGTCACTCGGCAGGTGCACACGTCGTGCCCCGGCCCCGGCCCAGCCACGTCTTCGCGGTTGCCGGAGGGGTATCCGATGTGCCCGACTGTTAGCGACAACTGAGCGACAATCGCCACACCAGCAACTGCAGAATCAGTAAACCCATTGTCGCTCAGGGTTTTTGACACTCGCGCATCACCAGCCGCATCAGCATCATCTGCCCAATGTCCGGCTGTCAGCGACTCCGTCGCTGATAGCTGGGCAACGGAAAATCCGTGACGAGCGAGGCGGATGAGGCGTGAGCGACGGAAGTCATCATCGGCCGCGTGATCAACGGTGCCCGTTGTGCCGATGCGGCGATAGTCGCTGAAAAGTCGCGGATAGGCGGGCAGACCGGCACCCCGTCCCGTCACGCGACACGCCGAAAGCCGACTCGGCCTGCCCCGGAAATGTCTGAAGTCGGGCTTGAGGGGGCACACTGGCAGCGATGACCAGAACTGACGACGACAGCTGGGAGATCACCGAGAGCGTGGGGGCCACTGCGCTCGGTGTGGCGATGGCGCGGGCCGCCGAAACCGCCTCAGACACCCCGCTGTTCACCGATCCTTACGCCCAGATGTTTCTCGACGCCGCCGCCGAGCGTGGCTGGCGTCCACCGGCCGGCGCGATGGCCCAGCGCATCCGCGACATCGGCAACTACGCCGCCTCCCGCACCAAGTGGTTCGACGAGTTCTTCGTGGCCGCCGGCGCCGCGGGCATCCGCCAGGCCGTGATCCTGGCGGCCGGTCTGGACGCCCGCGCGTGGCGGTTGCCGTGGATCGACGACAGCGTGATCTTCGAGATCGACCAGCCGCAGGTGTTGCAGTTCAAGGGTGCGGTGCTGGCCGCACACCGTGTGATGTCGACGGTCCGCTATGCCGCGGTCGGTGTCGACCTGCGTCAGGACTGGCCGGAAGCATTGCAGGAGGCGGGTTTCGACCAGTCACAGCCGACCGCGTGGGCGGTCGAGGGGCTGCTGCCCTACCTGCCCGCCGAGGCGCAGGATCTGCTGTTCGAGCGGATCACCGAATTGTCGGCGCGCGACAGCCGGATCGCCGTCGAGGCCTTCAGCGCAGACTTCTTCTCCGAGGACCATCTGGCCCGCCGCCGTGCGCGCATCGAGCAGATGCGCGCACAGGCCGCCGAGGCCGGCGAGGACATGCCCGACCCGGAGCAGTTGTGGTTCGTCGAGGAACGTCCCCACGTCGCCGACTGGCTCAGCGAACGCTGCTGGCAGGTCGCGGCGCTCCCGGCCGACGACATGATGGCGCGCTACCACCGCGCCCTTCCCGAGGACACCGCCGACCTGTCCATGTCGACTGAGTTCGTCGAAGGAGTGATGACCGCGGGGTGACCGAGAGCTACTCCGAGAGCTGGAACTCCACCATCGCGGCGACGGTGTCCACCGCTTCACCGAGTGCCTCCACCCGGGCCGCCTCCGACGGCGCGGCCAGCAGCGAGTAGCGGTCGGCCTGTCCCATCGGTAACCGAGTGGCCAAGGCGTACAAGCGGTTACCCGGGTCCAACCGAGCGGACTCCACGATCTCGCGGCTTCGCAGCGGGGTACCGCGCGCCTCGCCGATCCGGTCCAGCAACGCCACCATCCGGTCTTCGACCTCCCCGATGCGAGCGGGGTCGGCAGGCTGGTCCGGGTCGTCGGGCCAGGGCTCGATCTCGGCGCGCGGGTACGGATCGTCGTCGAGCCACCGCTGCACCCGGATCCGTTCGCCCATCATGCACAACAGCCGGTACTTGCCGACGCCGAACTCCTGGCAGTCGATGATCTTGGCCCGCGCTCCGACGTCACAGCGCCGTTCACCGCCGCCCACCTCGCGTCGGGCCGAGATCAACACCACCCCGAAAGACGGCTCCGACATGGCCATACAGTCAGCCACCATCGCCACGTACCGCGGTTCGAAGATCCGTAGCGGCAGCTCCTGGCCGGGCAGCATCGCCACTTCGAGTGGAAACATCGGTGAGACCGTCATTCGGCCAGGATCGTCCTCGCCCTCGATTTGGTCAATGCGCGTTTGGTCAATGCACGCCCAGGCCTAAAGCTGCAGTTCGCCGATCAGCGCGTCGACGACTTCGCGGAGGTCGCCGTCGTTCTCCTCGGCCACTCGGCGCTGGCGTTGGTACGACGCGCCGCCGCGGTAGATGTCGGTGACCGCGGCCAACTCGTCGGCACACCGCAACGACTTGGCCACCGGCTCAAGACGATTCAACAACTCGTCGAGGTCCTCGGTGACCAGTCGCTCATTGCTGTCGGCGTCCAGGATGATCACCGCGTCGAGCCCGTACCGGGCCGCGCGCCACTTGTTTTCCTGGACATGCCACGGCGGCATGGTCGGCAGCTGCTCACCGGCGTCGAGCCTGCGGTCCAAGTCGACGATCAGGCAGTGCGTCAACGCCACCAGTGCGCCCAGCTCACGCAGGTTGGACACGCCGTCGAAGATCCGCACCTCGACCGTGCCGAGGTGCGGGGAAGGCCGGATGTCCCAACGGATCTCGTTGAGGTGGTCGATGATCCCGGTCTTCTTCTGATCGTGGACGAAGCCCTCGAACTCGCGCCAACTCTGGAACTGGAACGGCAGGCCGGCCGTCGGCAACTGCTGGAACATCATCGCCCGGTTACTGGCATATCCGGTGTCCTCACCGTCCCAGAACGGCGACGACGCCGACAGCGCCAGCAGATGCGGGTACTGGTTGAGCAGTGACGAGATGATCGGCATCACCTTGTGCGCCGAGGAGATCCCGACGTGCACGTGCACGTCCCAGATCAGCATCTGTCGCCCCCACCACTGGGTGCGTTTGATCAGCTCGGCGTAGCGCGGCGCGTCGGTCAGTTGTTGTGCCGACCATTTCGCGAACGGATGGGTCCCTGCGCAGAACAACTCCATGCCACGGTCGTGCACGATCTTGCGTACGGGGCCGAGGGTGCTGCGCAGGTCATCCATCGCCTCACCGGTGTTGTCGCAGATCCCGGTGACGATCTCGATGGTGTTGCGCAGCAGCTCCTTGTGCACGTGCGGGGTCTCGCCGACTTCGGCGATCACCTCGGCGGCGCCGTTGCTCAGATCACGAGTGTCGGCGTCGACGAGAGCGAACTCCCATTCGACGCCGACCGTCGGCCGGGGCGACCCGGCGAAATCGATCCGGCTGTCAGCCGGCGCCGATAACACCGCACGCCACCCGACTTCCGGCGTCGCCGGTAGCCAAGGTCGCCTGATCGGGCCCGGGTGCGCCGCCGACGACCTGCTGGTACTTCTCCGGCGGGATGTTGGCGAAGTTGTCGGCCTTCTCGTGGATGATGATCGCGGTCTTGGCGCCGCCGGTGAGATCCTCGGCGGTGAAGGCGTCGGTGGTGGTCACCAGCTTGCCCGAGCCGTCGGCACGGATCTGCAGCGAGCTCAGGTCACCGCTGGAGGGATGTCCGGTGTGCCCGGAGACCTGGAGATGGCCACCGGCCGAGTTGAAGTCGCCGGGCGCGCCACCGGTCGGGGCCACCGAGTTGGCTTCGCACTTGCCGACCGAGTGGATGTGCAGTCCGTGGAAGCCGGGGGCGAGCTTGCCCGGGGCGGTGGTCTCCACCGTCACGGTCGCGAAACCGTCGGCGAACTGGAAGTCAGCGGTGGCCACGGAGGTTCCGTCGGCGGTCTTGAGCTCGGCGGTGAGCGTCTCACCACCGGTGGTGGCCTGCGCACCGTGCCCGCTGCCGTGCTCACCGGGAGCGGCCGAGGGCGAGGGCGATCCGGTCCAGATCGCCGGCGTGGTGCCGGGGGCGTCGGAGGGCACCTGTCCAGGCGGGCTGCAGGCGCTCAGCGCGACGACAGGGGCGGCGAACAAGAAGGCAACACTGACGGGCTTCAGCATGGCCCAAAGCCTAGCCGGTGACCACCACGATCACTCCCGGTGGTTGCTCGATAAGTTCCGGGCGCCGGGGTTCGACGGGTGCATGCAGGACCTTGCCCACGTTTTCGGCGGCTTCCTTCTCGTCCGGCGTGTCACCGAAGAACACCGTGGTGCCCGCGACGCCTTCCATCACCAGGTTGCCGGTCTCGGTCACGTTCCAGTGCGCCTCACGCAACTGGTTGGCCGCGGTCTCGGCGGCACCCGCGACATCAGAAATGTTGTAGACCCGCACGTCGGCCTTGATCTCGGGGGCCGGTGCGGCCTTGGTCGACGTCTTCGCGGCAGTGGTCGTCGCGCTCGTCGTCGCCACGGACGACTGGTCCGCCGAGTCGTCATCGGAGCCGAGCGCCTGGAAGCCGACCAGCAGGAACACCACCCCGAGGAACAACAGCACCATCACCATGGCGCGCAGGGGTAGCCCGGAGGAGTCTCGCTGATTCATCGCCACCACTGTATCGAGCGAACCGCCCGATGCCGCACTCCACCCATTTGTCCTCCTCGCGTGTGGAGCGACCCCTAGGTAGTGATATCGAAGCCGAGCCGCCGCGCAGCCCGTGCCTTTTGACGGCTCGCCCGCAACCGACGCAACCGCTTGACCAGCATCGGGTCGGCAGCCAGCGCCTCAGGGCGGTCCACGAGCGCATTGAGCACCTGGTAGTACCGGGTTGCCGACATCGAGAACAGCTCTTTGATCGCGTCTTCCTTGCTGCCCGCGTACTTCCACCATTGACGTTCGAACGCCAAGATGTCGTGCTCGCGACGGGTTAGCCCATCGGTCAGATCAGAGTCATCCCCGGATTGCTCAGTCCGCGCGATAGCGCCGTCCATATTGCTCCTTGGACCCTTCCGACACTCGAAAAATTACATCGCTGTGGTTCGTCGATTATTCAACCACGGCTTGCTGGGTCTGGCTGACACATAAACCCGCGAGTCGGACCAGTTCCATTGCCACCTTAAGCTTCCCCCATGGCCGTAGTACCGATCTGCATCGTCGGGGATCCCGTTCTGCACACGCCGACCGAGCCGGTGCCGGTCGGCCCGGACGGTTCGCTTCCCGCAGACCTCCCTGAACTCATCCAGAACATGTTCGACACCATGGACGCCGCCAACGGAGTTGGCTTGGCCGCCAATCAGATCGGTGTGGCCAAGCGGTTGTTCGTCTATGACTGCGCCGCCACCCGCGGGCACACGACCCGCCGCCGCGGCGTGGTCATCAACCCGGTGCTCGAGACCTCCGAAGTGCCCGAGACGATGCCGGACCCCGACGAGGACGAGGAAGGCTGCCTGTCCGTTCCGGGCGAGAATTTCCCGACCGGCCGGGCCGACTGGGCGCGGGTCACCGGGCTGGACGCCGACGGGTCACCGGTCACCCTGGAGGGCACCGACCTGTTTGCCCGCATGCTGCAGCACGAGACCGGTCACCTCGACGGATTCCTCTACATCGACCGCCTCGTGGGCCGCTATGCCCGCGCGGCGAAGAAGACCGTCAAGCGCAACGGCTGGGGTGTGCCCGGCCTGTCCTGGATGCCCGGCGAGGTCCCCGACCCGTTCGGCCACTGATGCCCGACCTGCCGGCACTCGGGTCCCGGGTCAGCCTGCGTTACCGGTTGCCGGCCGGGGCGGCCAAGCCGCTCACCGATGTCATCGGTTACGTCGAACGTGTTGCGCCGACAGTGCAGATCCGCACCAAGGACGGCGAACTCGTCGAGATCGCGCCGGACGACGTCGTGAGCGTGCGCGAGTTGTCGCACACCCCGGTGCGGGCCTCGCAGATCCGTGCGCTCGAACATGCCGCAGCACTGGCCTGGCCCGGCGCCGAACAGCAATGGCTGGGGGGTTGGCTGCTGCGCGCCGGACACGGTGTCACGAGCCGCGCCAATTCGGCGATTCCGTTGGGCGTGTCGGCGCAGATCGCCGATCTGGACGCGGTGCGCGGCTGGTACCGCGAACGTGACCTGCCGGCCTGGCTGGCCCTGCCCGAACGACTGCTGCCGGTGCGCAACCCGGGCATCAAGCCGACGCGGGTGATGGTGCGCGAGCTGCCCACTCCCCCGTCGGCTGTCACGCCGGCGCAACCCTCGGCCTCGAGCGTCACGCTGGAGCAGCAACCGGACGCACAGTGGCTGCGGATCTACGACCGCGAGGTTCCCCTCGACGTGTTGACGGCCGTGGTCGATGGGCAGTTGACCTTCGCGACCGCGGCCGGCTGCGCCGTCGGCCGTGGCGCCGTCACACAATCGGCCGACGGCACATCCTGGCTGGGCATCTCCTCGGTCCGGGTCTCGCCTGAGCATCGCCGTCAAGGCCACGCCCGGGCGCTGTGCGAAGCGCTGCTGGTCTGGGGCACGCAGGTCGGCGCGACCCGGGCCTACGTACAGGTCGAGGTCGACAACCACGAGGCCATCGCGTTGTACACGTCGCTCGGTTTCCGGTTGCACCACCAAACCCGTTATGTGGCGGCCGACGACCTGCTCGCCTGAGGCCGGCACGTACCCTCTAACCCCATGCGCCTGGCCACCTGGAACGTCAATTCGATCCGAACTCGAGTGGACCGCGTGGTCGACTGGCTCGAACGCGCCGACGTCGACGTCCTGGCCATGCAGGAAACCAAGTGCACCGACGCGCAGTTCCCGATGATGCCGTTCGCCGCGCTGGGCTACGAGGTGGCCCACATCGGGCTCAACCAGTGGAACGGCGTCGCCATCGCCTCACGGGTCGGCCTCGACGACATCGAGATCGGGTTTCCGGGGCAACCGACCTGGAGCAGCAAACCCGAAGAAGAGGCCACCGCCGAGGCCCGCGCGCTCGGTGCCACGTGCGGCGGGGTGCGGGTGTGGAGCCTGTATGTGCCCAACGGTCGCACCCTGGCCGACCCGCACTACACCTACAAGCTGGGTTGGCTTGCCGCCCTTCGTGATACCGCCGCCGGATGGCTCAAGGACGACCCGGAGCAGCCCATCGCCTTGGTCGGCGACTGGAACATCGCGCCCACCGACGAGGACGTCTGGGACATGGCCGCATTCAAGGGCAGCACCCATGTGTCCAAGCCGGAGCGGGCTGCCTTCCAGGCCATGCACGACGCCCAATTCACCGATGTGGTGCGCCCTTTCACCCCCGGCCCAGGGATCTACACCTACTGGGACTACACGCAGCTGGCATTTCAGAAGCGCCGCGGCATGCGCATCGACTTCATCCTCGGCTCCCCTGGCCTCGCCTCCCGGGTGACGCACGCCGAGATCGTCAAGGACGAACGGCGCCCCAAGAAAGGCACCACCGCCCCCAGCGACCACGCCCCCGTCGTGGTGGAGTTGAGCTGACGCTTGACGGCGACGCCTACTCCGATGCCGACGCCGCGATGATCTCCACGGCCTCTGCCACGCTGTCGGTGCAATGGAGCAGCGCCAGGTCAGGTTCGGAGATCTTCCCTTCGCGCAGAACCGTATTGCGGATCCAGTCGATCAGACCCGACCAGTAATCGACGCCCAGCAAGATGATCGGAAACTTCGTGACCTTGTGCGTCTGGACGAGGGTGAGCGCCTCGAACAGCTCGTCGAGGGTGCCGAACCCGCCGGGCAGACAGACGAATGCCTGCGCGTATTTGACGAACATCGTCTTGCGCACGAAGAAGTAGCGGAAGTTGATGCCGAGATCGACCCAATGGTTGAGGCGCTGCTCGAAGGGCAGCTCGATGCCGAGACCCACCGAGTAGCCGCCGGACTCACTTGCCCCGCGGTTGGCGGCCTCCATCGATCCCGGGCCGCCGCCGGTGATCACCGCATAGCCGGCCCGCACCAGCGCGATGCCCAATTCCTCACCCAACCGATACTCAGGCGAATGCGGAGCCGTCCGAGCCGAGCCGAAAACCGTGACCGCCCTGGGCATTTCAGCCAAGGCATCGAAACCGTCGACGAATTCACCCTGGATGCGCAGCACCCGCCAGGGATCGGTGTGCACCCAGTCGGTAGGGCCGCGGCGGTCCAACAGACGCTGATCGGCGGTCGTGTCGGCGCACCGTTCTCGACGCAGTTGTACCGGGCCGCGAATCTGAAACGGGCCGTCCTCGTTCTCGGTCATGCGCGCTTGACGCCCACGGTGATCACGTCGGAGATCGGCGTCCACACCGGCCGGCGCACCCGGTGCTGCTCGACGACGGTCAATCCGGCCGCCTCGAACAGCGCACGCATCTCCTTCTCAGTGGGGCTGTGCGCGGGTGCACCGAGGTCGGCCGAGAGCGCGTGCAGCGGCAGGAAGGTGCGGCGCGGGCTCATCGTCGTCACCGCCACCATTCCCCCGGGCGCCAGCACCCGGTAGAACTCGGCGAGCGCGGCGGGCTGGTCGAAGAAGTGAAATGCCGACGTGGTCACCACGGCGTCCAGGAAACCGTCTTGGAAAGGCAGTTCCTCGGCAGGGGCCGATTTCCACCGCACATCGCCAGAACGCTTGCGGGCCTGGGCCAACATGCCATCGGACATGTCCAGGCCGTAGACCTCATCGGGTTGCAGTTCCCGCTGGATCCGGTCAGCCAGGATGCCGGTGCCGCAGGCGACGTCGGCGATCGAACCGGCACCGCGCTCCTGAACTTGGGCGATCACCTCATCCTGGGCTGGCCGGTACACCCACCGCTGAAGGCAACCCTGGTCATAGGCCGGTGCGGCGAAACTCCAGAAACTCGTGATGGCGTCGTTGAATCCGCGACGCTGTGTGGTGGTCACCAACCCGAGTGTAGGTCGGCCGCTCAAGCCTGATTGTCGGCTCCCGCCTCTCAGGCCTCGTTGTCAGCTCCCGCCTCCGTCCCATACCGGCCCGCACTGAACATCGACGCCACCGCCCCGATCACCATCATCACGGCGGCGGCGGTGAACACCACCGTCAGTCCGGAATGAAACGGCTCGGTGATCAACTGCGGGAAGAACGTCTGCCCGGTGATCACGTCGGCGTTGACGCCCGGTTGATGTAACGCGTCGTAGGGCGCGAGTAACTCTGCCATCGGGTTGTAGCCCAGGAAGGCCGCAAACAGGCTGCCGACCGGGGGCAGGTTCGCCACGTCGTGCGCCACCGATGCCGAAACACCTTGCTGCGTCAGGCCACTGGTCAGTGCGGCGGGCAACGTGTTGGCCAGCCCGACGATCATCAGCGAGAAGAAGATACCGATCGACAGTGAGTTGCCGGCGTTGAAAAACGTGGACCGCACCCCGGAGGCCGCACCACGCTGACCGGCCGGGACGCTCGACATGATGGCTGCGGTGTTGGGGGCGGTGAAGATGCCGCCACCCAGGCCGTTGAGGAACACCAGGATCGCGAACACCCAGTAGTCGAAGTTGACCGGGATGAGCAGGAGCGCCACGAACGTGGTCGCCATCAGCAGCATGCCGCCGACCGTCAGCGGCCGCGCGCCGATGCGGTCGGACAGTGATCCGGCGATCGGTGCGGCGACCAGGAACCCGACGGTGACCGGCAGCAGATAGATGCCGGCCCACAGCGGGGTGGACTCGAAACTATAGCCGTGCAGCGGCAGCCAGATGCCCTGCAGCCAGATGATGAGCATGAACTGCAACCCGCCGCGGCCCACCGAGGACATCAGCCCGGCCAGGTTGCCCATGCCGAAAGCCGCCGATTTGAACAACCGGATGTCGACCATGGGCGACGACACCTTGAGTTCGACGACGCAGAACGCCACGAGCAGCAGCAGCCCGACGGCGATGGAGCCCAGCACCCATGGGCTGGTCCACCCGGTCGTCGAGTCACCGTAGGGCTGGATGCCGTAGGTGATGCCGATCAGCAATACCGTCAGGCCCAGGCCGAAGGTCAGCGTGCCGGCCCAGTCGAGGCGCCCGGCGGTGCGGACTCCGAGCTCCTTGAGGGAGCGGTAACTCCAGATGGTGCCGACGACACCGATCGGCACACCCACCCAGAAGACGGCTTTCCAGTGCCATTCGGACAAGAAGCCGCCGATCAGCAACCCGAGAAACGACCCGGCCACGGCGGCCACCATGTTGGTGCCCAGCGCCATCCCGCGCTGGTTGGCCGGGAAGGCATCGGTGAGGATCGCCGAGGACGACGCCATCAGCATGGCGCCACCGACACCCTGGATGACGCGCCAGCCGATCAGCCAGACGGCGCCACCACCGAGTTGGAACGGGTCGAACGACAGCGCGATCGCCGCCACGGTGAAGACCACGAAGCCCAGGTTGTAGATGCGCACCCGGCCGTACATGTCGCCGAGACGTCCGAACGGCACGACGAGCACCGCGGTCACCACCAGGTAGCCCATCAGCATCCACAGCAGGTAGCTGACGTTGCCGGGAGCCAGCGGATTCAGGCCGATACCACGGAAGATCGCGGGCAGCGAGATCAGCACGATCGAGGCGTTGATCGAGGCCAGCAAGATGCCCAACGTGGTGTTGGACAGCACCACCCATTTGTAGAAGGGATGGTCGTGGTCCATCCGTTTGCGGCGGTCGGCGGTCACCGCTTCCGCGGTGTCGGCGTCTCCGGCCGTTTTCGTCATCTCAGTCGTCATTCCGTCTTCGCTCTAGTCGCTATCGAGGGGCGCTGAGGCCCAACATGTTCAAAACACATATATTAGCTATGCAAATCAAGCCGCGGCAACCCGAAGAATCGGAGGGCCAGGCAGTCGTCACAGCGCCTGGCTCTCCACATCGCAGCCGGACACCGTTTCCTGTCAATTGACTGACTCCCGGTACCCCTCCGGCCACGTCTGCGCTAGGTTGGGGCCTGCAAACCACACGCGGGAGTGCGCACGAGCGCACTGAGAGGACGGGTACGCCCGTCGACCGTACGAACCTGACCGGGTAATGCCGGCGTAGGGAGATGAAATGAGTAGTTCTGTTCTCGACCCATCAGTGACGACCGGCCCGATCACGGGAAGCACCAAGGTCTATCGCGAGATCAACCATGACGGCGCCACCATGCGGGTGCCGTTTCGCCGGGTGAATCTCACCAATGGTGAACACCTGGACCTGTACGACACCTCAGGCCCGTACACCGCAGACAACGCGGCGATCGACCTGAACACAGGTCTGCCGCCGCGGCCCGCAGTGGTCAAAGACCGGGGCACGCAACTGCAACGCGCCCGCGCCGGTGAGATCACCGCCGAGATGGCGTATATCGCTGAGCGCGAAGGCGTTTCCGCCGAACTGGTGCGTCAAGAAGTCGCAGCCGGCCGGGCCGTCATTCCGGCCAACCACAACCACCCCGAGAGCGAGCCGATGATCATCGGCAAGGCGTTCTCAGTGAAAGTCAATGCCAATATCGGCAATTCGGCGGTCACCAGCTCGATCGGTGAAGAGGTCGACAAGATGGTGTGGGCCACCCGATGGGGTGCCGACACCATCATGGATCTGTCCACCGGCAAGGACATCCACCAGACGCGCGAGTGGATCCTGCGCAATTCCCCGGTCCCGGTCGGCACCGTCCCGATCTACCAGGCACTGGAGAAGGTCAACGGGGACCCCACCAAGCTGACGTGGGAAATGTACCGCGACACCGTGATCGAGCAATGCGAGCAGGGCGTCGACTACATGACCGTGCACGCCGGGGTGCTGCTGCGGTACATCCCGCTGACCGTCAACCGGGTCACCGGCATCGTGAGCCGCGGCGGGTCGATCATGGCCGCCTGGTGTCTGGCACACCACACCGAGTCGTTCCTGTACACCCACTTCGAGGAACTCTGCGAGATCCTGGCTCGCTACGACGTGACGTTCTCGCTGGGCGACGGGCTGCGGCCGGGGTCGATCGCCGACGCCAACGACGAGGCCCAGTTCGCCGAGCTGCGCACGCTGGGTGAGCTGACCAAGATCGCGAAATCCCATGGCGTGCAGGTGATGATCGAAGGCCCGGGCCACGTCCCGATGCACAAGATCGTCGAGAACGTCAAGCTCGAAGAGGAACTCTGCGAAGAGGCGCCGTTCTACACGCTGGGCCCGCTGGCCACCGACATCGCCCCGGCGTACGACCACATCACCAGCGCGATCGGCGCGGCCATCATCGCCCAGGCCGGCACCGCGATGCTGTGCTACGTCACCCCCAAGGAACACCTGGGCCTGCCGGACCGCAAGGACGTCAAGGACGGGGTGATCGCCTACAAGATCGCCGCGCACGCCGCCGACCTGGCCAAGGGGCATCCCCGCGCACAGCAGCGCGATGACGCGCTCTCCCGGGCCCGCTTCGAGTTCCGCTGGCACGATCAGTTCGCGCTCTCGCTCGATCCCGACACCGCGCGCGATTTCCACGACGAGACGTTGCCCGCTGAACCGGCCAAGACCGCGCATTTCTGCTCGATGTGTGGGCCGAAGTTCTGCTCGATGCGGATCTCGCAGGATATTCGGGACGCCTATCCCGGCGGTGTCCCCGATGAGATCGCCGCGGGCATGGCCGCCAAGTCCCAGGAGTTCGCCGACCACGGCAACCGCGTCTACCTACCATTGGCGACGTGAACTTCTTGCCGTTGGCACCCGCCGGTGACGCACCGCGACGGGTGATGACCATCGCCGGGTCCGACTCCGGCGGTGGCGCCGGAATCCAGGCCGACATGCGGACCTTTGCCATGCTCGGCCTGCACGGCTGTGTCGCGGTCACCGCCGTGACCGTGCAGAACTCGGTGGGCGTCAAAGGTTTTCACGAGATCCCGCCCGACATCGTCTCTGATCAGATCCGGGCCGTCGTCACCGATATCGGCATCGAGGCCGCCAAGACCGGGATGCTGGCCTCCGCGGAGATCATCACCGCGATCGCCCAAACCTGGCGGGCCGAAGGCCTGGCGTCCACCGTGCCGCTCGTCGTCGACCCGGTGTGCGCATCGATGCACGGCGATCCGCTGCTGCATCACAGCGCGCTGGACGCCTTGCGCACCGAGCTGTTCCCGCTGGCCACCTTGGTCACGCCGAACCTCGACGAGGTGCGGCTCCTGGTGGATATCGATGTCGTCGACTCCGCCTCCCAGCGCGATGCGGCACGCGCGCTGCACGCGTTGGGTCCGCGGTGGGCACTGGTCAAGGGCGGGCACCTGCGCTCGTCGCCGGCCAGTCCCGATCTGCTGTTCGACGGCAGCGAATTTCACGAGTTCCAGGCTCCCCGGGTCGACACCGGCCACGATCACGGCGCCGGCGACACCCTCGCGGCGGCGACGGCATGTGCCCTGGCCCATGGTTATTCAGTTCCCGAGGCGGTGGAGTTCGGCAAAGCCTGGGTGACGGAGTGCATCCGGGCGGCATATCCGCTGGGGCACGGCCACGGCCCGGTGAACGCCCTGTTCCGGTTGCAGTCATGAACCTCGACGCGATCGCGGGTATCGCTCACGAACCCGATGGCCGGGCTCAGGGCGTCGTCGTCCTGACCCACGGCGCCGGCGGCAACCGGGACTCTCCGATGTTGGTCAAGCTCTGCGACGAGTGGGCATCCCGGGGCTGGCTGGCGATCCGCTACAACCTGCCGTACCGCCGGCGCAGGCCGAAGGGGCCACCGTCCGGCTCGGCCGCCGGTGACCAGGACGGCATCGCGGAGGCGGTTGCCCTGGCCCGCACACTCAGCGACGGCCCGGTGATCGCGGGCGGGCATTCCTACGGCGGTCGCATGACGTCGATGGTGGCCAGTGACAACAACGAGCCGGGGCCGGCCATTGATGTCTTGACGCTGTTCTCCTACCCGCTGCACCCGCCGGGCAAGCCCGAGCGCGCCCGCACCGAACATCTGCCCCGCATCACGATGCCCACGGTGTTCACTCACGGCACGTCCGACCCGTTCGGCACAGTCGAAGAGATCACCGCCGCAGCGGCATTGGTGAGCGCGCCGACCGAGATTGTCATCATCGACGGCGCCCGTCACGACCTCGGGTCCAAGCGGGTGAATGTGCCGGCCCTCGCGGTGGACGCCGCCTTGCGGGCACTCGATATCGTCGAACCATGACCTACCCACCCGGTCACGGTTACCCGCCGCCTCCACCGCAACCGTATTCGCAGAATTCCGGGGTGCCCTTCGCGTACTCGCCGCCATCGAAGAACTCCTCGACACTCAAATGGGTGTTGTTGGCGGTCGTGGTGGTGGTGATCGCCCTGGTGGTCGCGGCCGGTGCGGTGTTCTATCTCTCCCGCGATCGCGGCGCCACCGAGGCCAGCCAGATCAAAGCGGGCGACTGCCTGTCCGAGATTCCCGACAGCAGCCGCGTGCTGTACGTCAAGACGGTGAGTTGCGATCAGCCGCACAAGGGTGAGGTGTTCGCGGTGCTGCCGCTGCCCGACGGGGAGTTTCCCGGCGACACCGCGGTGATCAAATACACCGACAAATGCGCCCCGGCGTTGGACCAGTACGCCCCGAATGTCACCGCCGATTCGGCGATCCAGCTGTTCGTGCTGTATCCGACCGCCGACTCCTGGCAACGCGGAGACCGCACCGTCACGTGCATCGCTACCAGCAAGAATCCCCGCACCGGCAAAATAGAGTAACGCGCTACTCTAGGCCGCCCGGTTCCGGCGAACCGACACTCGACGCATGGTCGAGATCCAGCTTGCCCCCTCAACGTCTCCCTCGGCACTACCGCTGGCACCACGCAATCCGCTGCCCTACTGGCAGCAGCTGAAGTCCCTACGAGACTTTGCCGTCGGCCAGCAGCGACTGCACGAGGCCGGTGGCCCGCTGACCCGCACCGTGCTGGGTCCGCGGTGGCTGATCCCCCAGCTCCTCCTGGTCGCCACACCG
This sequence comes from Mycobacterium sp. NS-7484, assembly GCF_001953975.1. Taxonomy (GTDB): domain Bacteria; phylum Actinomycetota; class Actinomycetes; order Mycobacteriales; family Mycobacteriaceae; genus Mycobacterium. The sequence goes on along the minus strand of NZ_MBEJ01000029.1, from coordinate 5,718 downwards.
CAGGGCGCGCACGACGTGCTCAGCCGGCGCGACGGCGTCGTCGACCGCGGAGGTGTCACCACCATGGTGCAGTTGCGGCAGCTGATGGGCGGCAACCTGCTCGACCTGCCGCATGACCGCTGGCTGCCCCGTCGTCGCACATTGCAGCCGATGTTCACCAAGCAGCACGTCCCTCGGTACGCCGGACACATGGCGACCGCAGCGCAGTCGCTGACCGATGGATGGGCGCACGGTCAGCGCATCGACCTCGACAATGCCTGTCGTGTCCTGACTTTGCGCGCGCTGGGTCGCTCGGTGCTGGGGCTGGATCTGGACGAGCGGGCCGACGAGATCGGGCCGGCGTTGCGCACTGCGTTGTCGTGGGTGGCCGACCGTTCGGTGCGACCGGTCAACCTTCCGCAGTGGTTCCCGACGGCGGGCCAGCGCCGCGCCCGGACGGCCAATGCACGACTTCACGAGTTGGCTGCCGAGATTCTCGCCGCGGTGCGCGCCGAACCCGACCGTGATGCCCCGTTGGTGCATGCGCTCGTCGAGGCTCGCGACCCCGATACCGGTCGCCATCTCACCGACGACGAAATATGCCATGAATTGGTGCTTTTCATGCTGGCCGGGCACGACACCACGTCGACGACGCTGTGTTATTCGTTGTGGACGCTGGGCCGGCATCCCGACATCCAGGCCCGGGTTCACGATGAGGTCAACGCACTCGGCGAGCGCATGCTCACTCCTGAGGACGTGCCGCGCCTCGATTACACCGTGCGGGTGCTGCATGAGGCACTGCGTCTGTGCCCACCGGCGGCGGGCATGATTCGAGTGCTCAACGAAGAGATCACCGTCGACGGCTACCGCGCCGAGGCCGGATCGATGGCGAGCGTCGACATCTATGCCCTGCACCGGGATCCGGCGCTGTGGGACGATCCGCTGACCTTCGACCCGGACCGGTTCACCCCGGAGCGTTCGGTCGGCCGAAACCGTTGGCAATACCTGCCTTTCGGCGGCGGGCCACGGTCCTGCGTCGGCGATCACTTCGCCATGTTGGAGGCCACCCTGGCGCTGGCGACGATCATCCGCGAGGTCTCGATCACCTCGCTGCACGACGACTTCCCGCTCGCAAGCCCGTTCACCGTCGTCGCCGATGGGCCGATTCCGGCCCGCATCACAAGAAGGAGTACGCCATGAAATTCATCGTGCACTGGACCCAGTCGCAGACGAACTACCGGGATGCGGTCGAGAAGTTCAAGAAGACCGGCGGCCAAATTCCGGAAGGGTCGACCATGCTCGGCCGTTGGTGGGGCATGAACGGCCAGGGTTTCGCCATCGTGGAGACCGACGACGCCAAGACCATGTTCGAGTCGGTCGCGGAGTGGGGCGAATTCCTCACCTTCGACATCACCCCCTGCGTGGAGGACGCCGAGGCCGGCGAGGTGCTCGCGAAGCTGTTCTGACGGCACAGTGCCACCATTGCGCCCGCGGCGCTGGCTGAACCCCCGCTGACGGGTCAGGCGCCCGCGCTCAACACGGGTCTGCCATCGAATCCGACCAGGCCCTCGACGGCGTGTGCGACCCGGAAGGCCATCGCTTCGTCGTGGGGGTGGCTGACCACCTGCACGCCCGTCGGCGCGTTCTCGTCGGACAGACCGCTGGGCACCGACAGCACCGCGCAGTGGTTGGCCACATTGAACGGACTGGTGAGGTGTCCTTCCCAATAGTGCTCGCGATGCCCGACCGGCGTGTCGATCCCATCGAGGTACTCGCCGTCGGCCTGTAGCGAGGTCACGGCCGAGGTCGGGCACAGCAGCACGTCGACGCCCCCGCATGGCGGTCGCCAGGTCGGCGCGGAGCCGGGCGTCCATGGCCAGCGAATCCACCAGCGAATAGCGCTGCGCCGCAACGGCCGCGTCGTGGATGAACTGCCCATCATGCCGACTCCGCAGGCCGTCAGCACTCCCCTCGACAAAGTACCCGGTACCTGCGGTACTGTTTGCGGCATGGGCCCGGGACATTTCGAGGCGATCATCGTCGGCGCCGGCTTTGCCGGCATCGGCGCGGCCATCCAGCTCAAGCGACTGGGCATCGAGGATTTCGTGATCCTCGAACGCGAGGACGATCTCGGCGGCACCTGGTACGTCAACCACTACCCCGGCCTGGCCGTCGACGTGCCGACCACCACGTACTCCTACTTCTTCGAGCCGAATCCCAATTGGTCGCGGTTGTTCTCCACCGGTACCGAGATCAAGCGATACGCCGATGACGTCGCCGACAAGTACGACGTGCGCCGGCACATCCGGTTCGACACCACGGTGGAGGGCGCCCGCTGGGACGAGGAAGCGTCGCTCTGGCGCGTCGCGGTGGCCGATGGTGAGGTGCTCAGCGCCCGGTTCCTGTTCACCGCCACCGGGTTTTTGTCCCAGCCACGCACACCGGACATCCCCGGGATCAACGATTTCGGCGGCACCGTCATCCACACCACGCAGTGGGATGACAGCTACCGTCCCGACGGCCGGCGGATCGCGGTCATCGGCACGGGCGCCACCGCTGTCCAGCTGATACCAGAGTTGGCCAAGACAGCCGCAGACCTGACCATCTACCAGCGCACCCCGATCTGGGTGGTGCCCAAGATCGACCTGAAGTTCTCCGCCCGGGCCAAGTCGTTGTTCGCCCGGGTGCCGTTGACCCAACGCGCGGTGCGAGCGGTCACCGACAGCATCTACGCGTTCATGGTCGACACCGCGGTGCTCAAGCACCGGTACTTCCGGCGGTTCAACATCGCGGCGGCCGATCTGGCCAAGCTGCATCGGTTCGCCTTGATCCGTGACCCCGAACTGCGCCGCAAGTTGACCCCGGATTACGACTTCGGTTGCAAGCGCCCGACATTCTCCAACAGCTACTACCGCACGTTCACCAAACCTCACGTGCATCTGCAGGCCGACGGAATCGAACGCATCGAGCCGGGAGGCATCGTCAACGCCGACGGCACCACGACGAAGATCGACACCCTGGTGCTGGCCACCGGGTTCGATCTGTGGGAGGCCAACTTCCCGGCGATCGAGGTGATCGGGCGTGACGGCCGCAACCTCGGAAAGTGGTGGCGCGAAACGCGATTCCAGGCATACCAAGGTGTCTCGATGCCGTATTTCCCGAACTTCCTGAGCCTGGCCAGCCCGTACGCGTTCCTGGGGTTGAACTTCTTCAACACCATGGAGTACCAGATGCATCTGATGACCCGGTTGTTCAGCGAGGTCAAGCGCCGCAGCGCGACGACGTTCGAGGTCACCGAGCAGGCCAACGCCCGATACCTGGACCGGATGACCGAGGCGCTCGGCGATTCGTTGTTCACCCTCGGCAACTGCGCATCGGCGCGGTCGTACTATTTCAATCCGGCCGGTGAAGCCACGCTGCTCCGGCCGATGACGACCCGCCGGGCCGTCGCAGAAGCCTCACGTTTTCCGTTGAGCGACTACACATTTGCCTGATCAGAGAGGATCACAGATGGCAGAGGGCAACAACTCCACGCTGGTCAAGCTCGTCGGCCTCGGCATTACCGGCGCGGGTGCAGCGCACTTCATCAAGCCGCAGCTGTTCGAGTCGATCACCAAGCCGGCGTTCCCCAAGGACACGCAGAAGCACATTTACACCAACGGCAGCATCGAGACTGCGATCGGCCTGGGCCTGCTGGTACCCAAGACCCGCAAGCTGGCCGCCATCGGCTCGCTGGGTTACCTGGCTTACCTGGCCGGCAACGCCGTCCGTAATCGGTAACGACCGAGCAGCGTGAGATCGATCATCGTCGAGACGATGGCGCGGGCCGGCTCGGAGTTCTGATAATTCATGAGCCGGCCCAAGTCGATCACCAAAGCCATCGCCGCATGAACGGCGAAGCGCGCCTGCCCCGCACTCCACCGCGGCCGCACCGGCGTGACCACCTCGACCCAGGATTCCACGGCCGCACGCTGCAGATCGCGCAGGATCTTCTGGTCGGCGGGGGTCATGTTCAGACGTTCGGTGTAGTAGACGTAGTCGAGTTCGGGGTGGTCGAACGACCGGGCCACGTAGTCGTCGATCAGGGCTCCCAGCGCCTGCTCGGGATCCTGCGTCGCGCCGAGCACCTCGGCCATGTCCGCCGACAGCCGGTCGGCGGCACGGCGGAACCCGGCGGCCAGGATGTCGGATTTGCCGGAGAAGTACCGGTAGATGCCCGACGCGGGCATGCCGACCGCGGCGGCGATGTCCTCCATCGTGGTGTCGCGGTAGCCGTTCAGGTTGAACAGCCGCATCGATTCGGTGAGCAGCGCCTCGTATTTGGTGGTGGTCACCGGGGGCTGCGGTGGCTCCACCGGATCGCTCGCCGTGGGGAACTCGGGCAGTTCGGCAGACAGCACGGTGTCGCAGATGTCGGCCAGCAGCGCCCGCACCTGACCGGCGGGCAGCTTGGAACGATGGTCGACGACGCTGCCGATCACGCCGAGGACCGCGGTCGACATCGTCCAGCGTTCGCGCGAACTCAGCTCGGGCCGCAATTGTGTCAGCGGGCGATGAATCCGGCGGTGCACCGTGCGCACCTGGGCATCCAGGGTGCTCTGGTCGTCGCCGCGCAGATAGCGCGCCTCCCAGCGGTACAGGCCGCCGGATTCCCGGTTGGCCAGAGCCGTGTCGCTGAGCGCCGCGACGAGCCGGCGCAACTGCTCCTGCGGATCCTCCTCGGCCTCGTCGGCGAATGCCGTCCCGTCCACAAGTTGCTGGCTGAGGTTGAGTACCGCGTCGCGAAACAATTCGTACTTGCTGGAATAGTGCCGGTACAACGCAGCCGCCGAAATCCCGACCCGCGACGCGATGGCTTCCATGCTCACCCCGTGGTATCCGAGGGCGCTGAAGGACTCCGCCGAGGCCCGCGCTATCTGGGCCTTTCGATCTTTCGGTCGTCGTCGCACACCATTGGCACCACTGTCGATCGACCGGGGCGAGGTGCGCGCCATTCCGTCACCCTAACCGACCGAACAGCCGGGTCAAAATGGTAGTGCCAGTGAGAATCGTCATTAACATAGATGGCGTCGATGCTGGATGGGGGTCCCGTGCTTGCCAGGTTGCGAAGGTTGCTGGCCTACCGCGTCGCCCTCGGCGAACTGATCGTCGTCGCGGTGGTGCTGGGGGTGCCGTACTTGTTGATCGGCACCGTCTGGTCCGGCACCCACACCGACCACCTGCAGTCGATGGGCGGTCTGGATGCGGTGGTGTCGTTCCTCGGATCGATCGTCTCGTGGCCCGTTTTGCTGTTCACCGACGTGTGCATGACCTGAAGGGGGATGGGTGAGTTATCGCGCTGTCTACATCGGACTGGCCGGCGCCGTGGTGCTTGCCATCGGCTTGTACCTGATGAGCATGCCGGTATATCTGGATGACTTCGATCAGTACGGCATGCAGATCCCCTGCGGGTCCGGATTCTCGGCTCATCTGGTGCAGGCCACCGCAGCCGGTCAGGAATACGTCGACAAGTGCGGGTCGGCCCTGATGGTGCGCCGGTTGTGGACCATCCCGGTCGTCGCACTCGGAGCACTGGCATTGATCGCCGTGCTGTTCCGCGCCGCCACGTCCTCGGCCCACGACACCCTGCTCCCCAAGCGCGATACACACTGACTTGAGCCACCAAGTTGCCTCATGTCAAGATGCGCGCGAAGGGCGGTTCGTTGCCTCACGTGAACGTGCGCGCTTGGTGACTGGAGT
>NZ_MBEJ01000028.1 GCF_001953975.1 Mycobacterium sp. NS-7484 | reverse complement strand
CCCCGCTTGCACAGCTGTGCCCGTTCCACGGTGAGCAGCGGACTGTCCAGCACTGCGGTGAGGTCACCGAGCACGGCGTTCACCTGGGCGCCGGTTCCCAGCCCGATGATCATCAGTGGCACCTCGGTGTTGCGGCTGAAGAACCGGGCGCGGCGGCGGTGGCCGTGCGCGGTGCCGTCCACCCCGAGGAACACCGTGGCGCCGGCGAAGCCACGCCGGTGCAGCAGGTCGCACACCGCCCGGTGGGCCGGCGCCCCGCCGATCCGGTGATGACGGCCGACGTACACGGTGAGCTTGCAGATGTCGGTAACCGTCGGTGGCGGTGACTGTCGGCGGATCAGCTGGGCGCGTTCCAGGGTGATGAGACCGCGGGGGATCAGCGTCACGGCCTGCTCGGCCAGCGCGGAGATCGTGGCGGCCGTGTCGACGGCTGCGATGGCGATCGGGGGGTCTTCGGAGGCGGTCAACGTCTCGTCGGTGCGCAGCTGATGGTGCGGGCCGAAACTGGCGATCCCGCGCAGCATCACGCTGAGGGCGACGTCGCTGCGGCCGTAGAGGTCGAGGAGCGCATCGGCGACAAACCGCTGCTCGTGGCGCAGCCGCTCGGCGAAGTACGTGGTCAGCTTGAGGTAGTCGGTGGTGGTCACAGTCGCGTGCCCACCGACATGCCCGCCCACGCCGCGACGAGCCCGAGCGCCACGCTGACGACGATGTTGGCCAGCGCGGGCCAGAGCCGACGTTCCTCGGCGAGGCGCTGCGTTTCCAGCATCCACGTGGAAAACGTGGTGTAGGAGCCGACGAATGCGGTGCCGGCCAGCAGCGCGGCGTGCGGGTTCAGGGCCAGGCCGCCGAGGAAGCCGAGCAGGAAGGCGCCGCTGAGATTGACCGCCAGGGTGCCGAACGGAAAACCCCGGGTGTGGCGCGCGGTAACCGCGCGGTCCAGGAGAAATCGGCAGACCGCGCCGACACCCCCGAGGGCCAGAACGCCGGCCCACACCACGGCGGTCATCAGCGCACCGCCGCGCGCCGCACGAGCGCGGTGGCGGTCAACACCGCGAAAAGTCCGGCGGCGATACTGGCCGCCGTGTAACCCGCGGCCAATGCCCAGTGGCCGTGCTCGAGCATCGTGATCGTCTCGACCTGCATCGTGGAGAACGTGGTGAGCCCGCCGCACAGACCGGTTCCCAGCAGCGGGCGTCGATAGCTGGACACCGGCAACCGCTCCAGCAGGCGTGTGGTGAAGTAGCCGAGCAGAAACGCCCCGAGGACGTTCACGATGAACGTGGGCCACGGCCAGTGACCGGGATCGTGCGCCATGAGCACTGCCAGGCCGGCGCGCGCCACCGTGCCCAGGGCGCCGCCGACGAACACTGCGGCCAGTTCTCGAAGATCGTGGCCGAACATGGGTTAAAAGTATGGCCTCTGGTGCGCGTGCGGCGGCAGCGACATCGGTTCGGGAGCAGAATCGGTTGCATGGCTGCCCATCCCCGCGCCGGACAACCGGCTCAACCCGAGGACCTCATCGACGTCGCACATGTGGTGACTGCGTACTACACCACCCAACCCGATCCCGAGAACGTCGCCCAGCAGGTGGTCTTCGGCACGTCCGGGCACCGCGGATCGAGCCTGGACGCGGCGTTCAACGAGGCGCACATCCTGGCCACCACGCAGGCCATCGTCGAGTACCGGGCCGCCCAGGGCACCACGGGTCCGCTGTTCATCGGTCGTGACACGCATGCGCTCTCAGAACCGGCGTGGGAATCGGCGTTGGAGGTGCTGGCCGCCAACGACGTGGTGGTGATGATCGATGCGGCCGACCGCTTCACGCCGACTCCGGCGGTCAGCCACGCGATCCTCACCTACAACCGGGGCCGACGGGATGGCCTGGCCGACGGCATCGTCGTCACCCCGTCCCACAACCCGCCGCGCGACGGCGGGTTCAAGTACAACCCGCCCAACGGCGGCCCGGCCGACACTGACGCCACCGGCGCCATCGCCAAACGCGCCAACGAACTGCTGAAGGGCAAGCTCGACGGTGTGCGGCGGAAGCCCCTGGCGCAGGCGCGGAACTGCGTCGAACGGCACGACTACCTCAACGCCTACGTCGAGGACCTGTCGAATGTCGTCGACCTGCACGCCATCAGCGCCGAGCACATCCGCATCGGCGCCGACCCGTTGGGCGGCGCCAGCGTCGACTACTGGGGAGCGATCGCCGAGCGCTACAACCTCGACCTCACCGTGATCCACCCCTACGTCGATCCGACATGGTCGTTCATGACGCTGGACACCGACGGCAAGATCCGGATGGACTGCAGCTCGCCGAATGCGATGGCCGGACTTGTTCGGAAGGTGACCGGCAACCCCGACACCTACCAGATCGCGACCGGAAACGACGCCGACTCCGATCGGCACGGCATCGTCACTCCCGACGGCGGGCTGATGAACCCCAACCACTATCTGGCGGTGGCCATCGACTACCTCTATACCCAACGGCCGAACTGGCCGGGCAGCACCGCGGTCGGCAAGACCGCGGTGAGCAGTTCGATCATCGACCGGGTGGTGGCCGGGCTGGACCGCAAGTTGGTCGAGGTGCCGGTCGGGTTCAAGTGGTTCGTCGACGGCCTGATCAGCGGCGGCATCGGGTTCGGTGGGGAGGAGAGTGCCGGGGCGTCGTTCCTGCGTACCGACGGTTCGACGTGGACCACCGACAAGGACGGCATCATCCTGGCGCTGTTGGCCTCCGAGATTCTGGCGGTCACCGGCCAGACGCCGTCGCAGCGCTACGCCGAATTGGCCGAGCGTTACGGCTCACCGAGCTATGCGCGCATCGATGCGCCCGCGAACCGCGAGCAGAAAGCCCGGCTGGCCAAGCTGTCGCCCGAACAGGTCAGCGCCACCGAGCTGGCCGGTGAACCGATCACGGCCAAGCTGACCGCGGCACCCGGCAACGGCGCCCCGCTGGGCGGGCTGAAGGTCACCACCGAGAACGCCTGGTTCGCCGCTCGGCCGTCGGGAACTGAGGACGTGTACAAGATCTACGCCGAGTCTTTCCTCGGCGCCGAGCATTTGGCGGAGGTGCAGCAGGCCGCCAAGGAGGTGGTCAATACAGTCATCGGGTGACCGTCAAGACCACGCAGAGGCTGCCGCGCGAGGTCTGGCTGTTGGTTTGCGCGAACGTGGTGGTCGCGCTCGGCTACGGCGTGGTGGCGCCGGTACTGCCGAACTATGCCCGGCATTTCGGGGTCAGTATTGCCGCAGCCACCTTTGTGATCACGGCGTTTGCCGCGATGCGCCTGGTGGGTGCCCCACCGGCCGGCTCTCTGGTGCAACGGCTGGGGGAGCGTCGGGTCTACATCAGTGGACTGCTGATCGTCGCGCTGTCCACCGGAGCGTGCGCGTTCGCCCAGACCTACGCGCAGTTGCTGTTGTTCCGTTCCCTGGGCGGGCTCGGCTCGGCGATGTTCACGGTGTCCTCGCTGGGCCTGATGATCCGGATTTCGCCGCCGGATGCTCGCGGCCGAGTGGCCGGGTTGTTCGCCTCCGGGTTCCTGGTCGGCTCGGTCGGTGGCCCGGTGCTGGGCAGTCTGACTGCCGGGTTCGGACTCTCGGCACCGTTCTTGATCTATGGTGCGGCGCTGTTGGTGGCCGCCGCGGTGGTGTTCATCAGCTTGCGCCATTCCGAGTTGGCCGCCCCGTCGGTTGAAGACGCTCCCAAGGTCTCGATGCGTAAAGTGCTGCGGCACCCGGCATATCGCGCGGCGCTGTTCTCCAACTTCGCCTCCGGATGGTCCTCTGTCGGACTGCGCATCGCGTTGGTGCCACTGTTTGTGGTGGACGCGCTGGGCCGCAGCGCTGGTACGGCGGGCCTGGCGCTGGCCACCTTCGCGATCGGCAACGTCTCGGCGGTGGTGCCCAGTGGCTACCTGTCCGACCGGGTCGGCCGCCGGATGTTGGTCATCGTGGGGCTGACGGCGTCAGCCGCGGCGACAGTAGTGGTCGGGTTCAGCAGCTCGCTGCCGCTGTTCTTGGTGTCTGCCTACGTGACCGGCGCGGCCACGGGCATGTTCGTCTCACCGCAGCAGGCCGCGGTGGCCGACGTCGTCGGCAACAAGGCGCGCGGCGGAACCGCGGTGGCCACCTTCCAGATGATGTCTGACCTTGGCGCGATCGTCGGCTCGTTCGCGGTCGGCCAGATTGCCCTGCACCTCAGCTTCACGGTGGCGTTTGTCACCACCGGTGTGATTCTGCTCGCCGCGGCGGTCGGCTGGCTCTTCGCCCCGGAGACCCGGCCGGCGGCTTCCCACGAGCACACTCCGGCCCGCCCGTTGGGGCCGGACTCGGCCGATGAGCTGCCGTGACCAGCGATTTTGAATGCAGGGTAGCGGTGGTGTAACTTCGTGGGGCACGACAAACGGGGCTATGGCGCAGCTGGTAGCGCACCACACTGGCAGTGTGGGGGTCAGGGGTTCGAGTCCCCTTAGCTCCACGTTTGAAAACCCGCTCTGACTTCGGTCCGGGCGGGTTTTCTAGTTGGCGACGCTTTCATCGGCCTTCGCGGCTCCCGTTTTGCCGGGTTGCCACGCCAGCGTGGGAGTAGGATTCAGTCCTACTACTCGCGGAGGTGGTCATGCGGACAACGCGGCAACTCAGTATCACGCTCCCGAACGACATGGCGGATGCGTTGCGCCAGCGCGTGAACTCCGGGGAGTACGCCAGCGAAAGTGAAGTCATCCGCGAAGGATTGCGCGCGTTGTTCGCGCGTGACCATGCAGTGGAAGCCTGGCTTCGTGATGAGGTCGCGGCGGCGTATGACGCGGTAGCCGCTGATGAGTCACGCGTTGTCGGTGCCGACAGGGTGCGCGCACGATTGGCCGCCGAGCAGGCCGGAGGCGCGTGACTCTCACTGTTGTCTTCACGCCAGAGGCGGAAGATCAACTGGTTGAGCTATATCGGTACATCGCCAGTGCTGGATCGGCGGACGTCGCGACGCGTTACAGCCAGGACATCGTGGCGTTCTGCGAAGAACTGGCGGCGTTTCCGCATCGGGGCCGAGCTCGCGACGACGTAAGGCCAGGACTACGCACAATTGGCTTCAGGCGACGCGTCGTCATTGCCTTCGCTGTGTTGGGCGAGAAGCTGATAGTCATCGGCGTCTTCTACGGCGGCCGCGACTACGAGGTGATCATGAGTGAGCCGAAGCCCCATTGCAAGTAGCAAATTCGCCAAGGCCTCACTCTAAGTCGGAGAGAACCTTTTGCGCAGTTTCGAGTTCGGCTTCGACAGCGGCAATTTTAGTGGCCTGAGCCGGCCTCCTCGATCACCTCGTCGATGGGCGTGGAGAGGTCCTCGTGCAGCTCCTTGGCCGCGCGCGAGACGATAGCAGCAGCGACCGCGACGTTGCGCGCAAGGTAGGTGGTGCCCTTCTTGAGTGCGGAGTGCAATTCACCGTCGGCGGTATCGAAAACCGCTTGTGCACCGGATTTTTCGGGCTCGAAGTCGGCGACGCCACGCATCGCAGACCGACGAGCGGTACGCTGTCGACGTACCCACAAGGTTGCTGCAGAAGCTGGACCTGTCAGGGGAATTCGTGTACACCAATACTGATGGGGGCCGGTGCGTTACCAGTGGTTCTGGCGTGACGTGTGGGGGAATTTCGCTGTCGCGCAAGCTGAATTGGCGGGGAAGCCCACCCCGCACGATCTGCACCACACCTATGCCTAGTGGCAGTTGGTTGACGGGAGGCACGCCGATCACGATCGTGTCGCGGCAGCTCGGGCACGAGTCCATTCAGCTCACCGTCGACTTCTACACGGATGTAAGCCGAACTAGCTCCCGTCAGCTTTCGCCCGGCTTGGCGTACCGCAATTCGTCGGGAAGATGCGCGAAATATTCGGGCGTGTACTCGTCGTACGACAGAACCAGGGTTGATGTAGGCGTGTGGATATCGACGTATTGATGTCCGGGGTGGTCGGCGGGTGTCGCTAGGTCATCAAGGATTTCAACCGCAGCTGCCCGATCTAGGAGCCACTCGATGCGGCCTTCAACCTGTTCTATATCGGCTGCACCGGACTGAATCCGGAACTCGTGGATGACTCCGTCGTGTTCTAGCCGCGACCGTCCATGCTGCACCGCATCGTTCAACGCGGCATGGATGACCGCCGCACCTGCGGTATCCATTGCCAGCATGACAACGTCGTCACCCAGCATGAATTCAGGAAGAAACTGGACATGAATAAAGCTCATCAGTCTCTCCTTCCCTACCTTGTTGTGGTTGGGTACAGCGATTTTCGTACATCAGAACGTGCATCAGAAATCGTCGTCAAGTTCCCCGCCCAATACTGGTAGCTCATTGTCGCCGTCGGGCGGTGATACGAGCTGCGGGCCAAATATGCCAGGCCCACCGCCGATCATGGGTCCGCGCGGCATTCGCGGAACCTCGGCGGGAGCATTCGGTGCTGGCGCTTCGGCGGGTCCCTTGGGTGATGCTTCAACGGGCGCGCGTCGACAAGCACACGCTTCGCGATGCCGCCAGCGCGATGGTCACCGACTACCACTTCACCGCGCCGACCGAGCAGTTCGTCCGGGCGCACGCCGAGCGCGGGAGCACGGTGTTTCGTTACGAATTGCAATGGCCTTCTCCGCGGGCCGGCCTGGGGGCATGCCACGATTCGTGCCTGCCCTTGGTCTTCGGCGCCCTGGACGCCGCGCCTGCGCTTGCCGGTACCGACGAGAAGGCACGCCAGGTGTCGGATGCAGTTCAGCGGCTGCGGCTCGACTTCATTCGTGGGGGAGAGCCTTGGGCACCTTACGACGGTGTCAGCGGGTTCACGATGTTGCTGGGCCCCGAGACCAGAATCGTCCGCGGCCACCGCGCAGAGCAACTCGCGATCTGGGAGAACCGCTATCCCGCCTACGGGTAGGCGACTTGACCGGACACTCCGGACCTGCGCCTCACGCCAAGTCGGACAACACCTTTCGCGCGGCTTCGAGTTCAGCTTCCAGCGCAGCGACTTTGGCGGCCTGCTGGGTGCGGGCCTCTTCGATCACCGCGTCGATGGGGGTGGAGAGGTCTTCGTGCAGCTCTTTGGCGGCGCGGGACACCGCGGCGGCCGCAACGGCGACGTCGCGGGCCAGATAGGTGGATCCCTGCTTGAGCTCGGCGTGCCATTCGCCGTCGGCGGTACCGGTGACGGTGAGGGTCAGCTCAATGGTCTTGGCTTTCTTGCCTGCTGCCTTCTTGGCCGGGGCCTTCCGCGGCTTCTCCTCGACCGTTACCTCAGCGGCGGGGGTGTCGGAATCGGTGGTCGGCATTTCTGCCACGGGAGCGTCTACAGTCATCGTCACGGCGGACTCCTTCACAACATCGCTTGCGCTGGGCGGGCTTGGCGGTCGGAGTCATTAGAACACACGTTCGACGTCCGCGGTCAAGTCGACGCGCCCTCGGCGCTCACTTCGTCGAGTCACCGGTGTCGCGAAGGTGGGTTCCGATGACGGTAGTGTCCAGATGCTTGAGCAGATCTAGCGGATCATCGAAAACCGCTTGTGCACCGGCGGTTTCGAGTTCGCAGTCCGCGACGCCGCCACACCGTAGCCCGATGAACGGCACACCGACACGGGTGGCGGCTTCCCCGTCCCACACCGCATCGCCGACGAAGACGGCGCGATCGGCAGGGACGCCGGCGCGCTGCAACGCCACTTCGACGATGCCCGGGTCGGGTTTGGCCATGTCGACATCCTTCGACGAGGTTGCCGCGGTGATGGCGTCGTCGCTGTCGAGAATCTTTCGGGTGATGGACAGTTCGTCTTCCGGCGCCGAACTCGCGAGCACCACCCGTATCCCGTTGTCGGCGAGGTGGTGCAGTAGTTCCCGGGCACCTGAAAGACGGACGATCAATTCGGCGGACTCTTTGTAGAGGCTGCTGTGGCGGTCTTTGAGGCGCTCCTGCACCTCGTCGTCGGCGTCGCCGGACAGCTGCGCCACCAGGTGGCTGCCGTCCATGCCGATGCTGCGGTGAATCTGCCAGGCCTCCACGTCGATCTTCTCCTCGCGGAATGCCCGCGTCCAGGCGTGCACGTGCAGATAGTTCGAGTCGACCAGAGTTCCGTCGACATCGAAGAGAACCGCAAAAGTCTCAGACATGGGCATCCCGGCGGGATACCCGTCGCCTCGCAGGTCAAACGGTCACCCGCGGTAGCGGGCCAACTGCTCGGTGAGTTCCTGCGCGTAGGCCAATTGCCGCGACAGTTTGGCGCAGGCTTCCGCGGCGCGCGTGTGGCATTCGGCCACGAATGTTGAAGCCTCGTCACGTGCAGCGGTGGCCGCCTCGGAGGCGTTGAGGGTGTCCAGGGCGTCGAGCAGGTGACGCATCTCCTCGAGGCTGAATCCCAACGGTTTCATGCGCCGGATCGCCAACAACCGGTTGACATCGTCGCAGGTGTAGAGCCGGAAGCCGCCTGCGGACCGTGCCGAGGGCACCACCAGACCGACCTCGTCGTAGTGCCGGATTGTCTTGATCGACAGCTCAGTTCGTGCGGCGACCTCGCCGATCTGCAGGTGCTCTTGAGCGTTCAACGATGCCCCGTGTGACGGTTCAGTGCGCCGCGGTGAGTTGGCCACTGAGGCGGGCGTGACGCTGTGCACTGTTGTCGTTCATACCGACAATGGTGACAGTCTTACCCTTGGCGGCATATTTGGTGGTGATGGCGTCCAGCGTGGCGACGGTGGACGCATCCCAGACATGGGCTTGGCTCATGTCGATGACGATGTTCGTCGGGTCGCCGGCGTAATCGAATTGGTAGACAAGGTCATTGCTAGAGGCGAAGAACAGCTCGCCCCTGACCGCATACACCCGGGTGTTCTCGTCGGGATGGGCGATGTCGACGACGTCGGTGAAGTGGGCGACGCGGCGGGCGAAGAGCACCATCGCGGTGAGTGTGCCGACCGCGACGCCGTAGGCCAGGTTGCTCGTGGCCACGGTGACGGCCACGGTCGCGAGCATCACCGCGGTCTCACTCTTGGGCATGCGCCGCAACGTCTTCGGGTTGATCGAGTGCCAGTCGAAGGTGCCGACGGAGACCATGATCATCACCGCGACCAGTGCCGCCATGGGGATGCGGGCGACGAGATCGCCGAGTCCGACCACCAGACCCAGGAGGAACACACCCGCCAAAAACGTCGAGATGCGGGTGCGGGCGCGGCACACCTTTACGTTGATCATCGTCTGACCGATCATGGCGCAGCCGCCCATGCCCCCGAAGAATCCGGTGACGACGTTCGCCACGCCTTGCCCCAGCGCCTCGCGGGACTTGTCGGAGTGGGTGTCGGTGATGTCATCGACCAGCTTGGCCGTCATGAGGGATTCCAGCAGACCCACCACTGCCATGGCCAGTGCGTAGGGCGCGATGGTCCCGAGCGTCTGCAGGGTGAACGGCACGTCAGGGAGTAGCAGGGTCGGCAGGCTGGAGGGGAGTTGGCCTTCGTCCCCCACGTTGGGAATCGACCAGCCGAACCCGACCGTCGCGGCGGTGAGCACCACGATGGCGACAAGCGGGGCGGGGATGGCGGTGGTCAGTTTCGGCAGCGCCACGATCACGACGATGGCGACCGCCACCAACGGATACACCGACCACGGCACCCCGAGCAGGTGCGGCAGCTGAGACAAGAAGATCAGGATCGCCAAGGCGTTGACGAAGCCGACCATCACACTGCGCGGCAGAAACCGCATCAGCTTGGCGACACCCAGACCGCCGAGGATCAATTGCAGTACGCCGGCCAGGATGACGGTGGCGATCAGGTAGTCCAGACCGTGACTGCGCACCAGCGGCGCCACCACCAGCGCCACGGCACCGGTCGCGGCCGAAATCATCGCCGGTCGACCGCCGACGATCGCGATGGTCACTGCCATTGTGAAAGCGGCGAACAGTCCGACGCGGGGATCCACTCCGGCGATGATCGAGAACGAGATCGCCTCGGGGATCAAGGCCAGCGCCACCACCAGGCCGGCGAGCACCTCGGTGCGCAGTCGCTGTGGTGAACGAAGGGTGGCGGTCACCGACTGCTGTTCGCGCGGCGTCAGAGCGTCAGGCGATCGTTTCAACACAGCTCCGTTTCAGCGCCACGCGGCAACCCGGCGAGGCAAGTGGGCATGGGTGATACACGCGTCGTTGCGTGAAAAGTCTTGCCAGAGCATGCGATCCGCGATGTCCGGCGCCGGTGTCGAACTCTACCCTTGGGGGAGGGTTGCGTTCCAAATCGGTCAGCCCGGATGTGCCCGACGCCACATGGGCGTCGCGCGGTTTCGGAGCCGGCGCGGCAATCGACGGCCTGGAGAGCTGGTACTACCGGCGATACCAGGTTTCGAACACACACCATGCCTCCGCAGCCGCGACGGAAGTGACGCGTGTGATCACCGGGTATCCGAGCCGCGCGGAACTCAGTCCGCGAGACCGTATTCGTCGAACCAGTAGGCGAGTTTGCCGCGTCGGCTCACTGCCCGCAGTCGGGCCTCGGCGGCGGTGCGCATCTTGCTGGTGGTGACGATGAGCAGTTCGTCGCCGACGGCGATGCGGGTGTCCGGTAGGGGCACGAACGTCCGCCCGTTGCGGATGATCAGCGTGATGACGGCCGGGTCGGGCAGCCGCAGCTCCAGGATCGTCACGTTGTGCAGCCGGGAATGCGGTTGGACGGTCATGGTGAGAAGTTCGGCGTCGAGCACGTCCAGCGGGGCAGCCTCGACCTGGATCTCGCGGGTGACGTCGCGGGTGATCAGTCCCAGGGCATTGGCCACGAAGCGGATGCTGGGCGCCTGCACCAGGGTGAAGATCACCACGAGCACGAACACCACGTTGAGCAGCCGGTAACTGTCCGGCACCCCCGCCACGATCGGAAACGTGGCCAGCACGATCGGCACCGCACCGCGCAGCCCGGCCCACGACAGAAAGAGTTGTTCGCGGATCGGGATACGGAAGCCGACCAGGGACACGATCACCGAGACCGGCCGGGCGATCAGCAGCAGCACGAGCCCGACCACGATCGCCGGAATGATGTCCCCGGCCAGATCATGCGGGTTCACCAGCAACCCGAGGAGCACGAACAGCCCGATCTGCGCCAGCCAGCCCACCCCTTCGGCGAACGACCGGGTGGCCGATTTGTGCGGCAGGCCCGAGTTGGCCAGCACCACCGCGGACAGGTAGGCGGCGATGAAGCCACTCGCGTGGGCGCTGCCGGCGGCGGCGAATGCGATGAAGCCCAACCCGAAGGTGGCGATGGGATACAGCCCCGAGGCCGGCAGCGCGATGCGCCGCAGCGCGAAGGCACCGGCGAACCCGACGGCCAGGCCCAGCAGAGATCCGGTGACCAGCTCGTAGGCGAGGTCGGTGATGGCGCCCTCGGGATGGAACACGAACGGCACCACGCTGAACGTCAACACGAGGATGACCGCCGGCGCGTCATTGAAGCCGGATTCGGCTTCCAGCAGCCCGGCCAAACGTCGCGGCAAGGGCAGGATCCGCAGCACCGAGAACACCGCGGCCGCATCAGTGGAGGAGACGATGGCTCCGAGCAACAGGGCGAGCTGCCAGTTCATGTCCAGCAGCAGGTGCGCCCCGACAGCGGTGATCGCGGTGCTGATCACCACACCGACGGTGGCCACTACGCCCGCCGGCGCCAGCACGCCGCGGATATCGGAGAACCGCGTGGTCAGGCCACCTTCGACCAGCACGATCGCCAGTGCCGTGGTGCATACGTTGCGGGCCAGTTCGACGTTGTTGAAGTCCAGTCCGATCCCGTCGACCCCCAGCACCATGCCGACCGCCAGGAAGAACAGCAGACTGGGAAATCCGATCTTGGTTGCCACCCGCGTGCCGATGATGCTGGCCAGCAGTACGACGCCGCCGGTGAGCAAGGTGAGGTAGAGCTGGTTCAGACTCATCGGAAGTTAGTTAATCACCGACAATGGGCCGCAAGTGGGGCGTGCGGATAGGCGAAGATGGCGGGGTGGAGGGACGCAAGATGCGAGTCGTGGTCGCCGGGGCGGGCAACGTGGGTCGCTCCGTCGCGCGCGAGTTGCTCGACAACGGTCACAAGGTGCTGTTGATCGAGCAGCTCTATCGGCGCTACGAACCGCAGACGGTGCCCGATGCCGACTGGTTGCTGGCCGACGCCTGCGAGCTCTCCGCCATGGAGGAGGCCGGGATCGAGACCGCCGATGTGTTGATCGCGGCCACCGGTGATGACAAGTCGAACCTCGTGGTCGGTTTGCTGGCCAAGTCGGAGTTCGGGGTGCCGCGCGTGGTGGCGCGCATCAACGACATCCGCAATCAGTGGCTGTTCGGTCAGGACTGGGGTATCGATGTTGCCGTGTCGACGCCGGGCGCGCTGGTGGCCGGCATCGAGGGCGCCATCGACGTCGGGCACCTGGTGCGGTTGATGACGCTGCGCGGTGGTCGGGTCGAGCTGACCAAACTCACGCTGCCCCAAGACAACCCGGTGGTCGGCCAGCGGGTGGACCGATTGGAACTGCCCGCCGACACCGCGTTGGTGACCGTCGTCCGGGGAAACAAGGTCAGGTTTCCCAAACCCGACGACGTGCTGGAAGCGGGCGACGAGCTGCTGTTCACCGCCAACCGCACGTCGGAACACTCATTGCTGGCCGCGATCCATGGAGGTGAGTTTCTGCGTGAGGTGGTTTCGGAGGAGCCCTGAGCTCGTGCACAAGAACACCGAGGACACCGAAGACGCCGAGGTGCTGGAACGCCGGCTGGTGATCAGGGTCAACTCGAACGCCAAGATGTCGCGCGGTAAGGCTGCCGCGCACGCGGTGCACGCGGCGCTCAAGCTCTATGGCATCGACTACCACCATCCGGTCATCGTGATCGGCGGCAAGCCCGACGAGATCTTGGCGCAGACGGTGCACGTGCGTGACGCCGGCCGTACCGAGTTGGAGCCCGGCACCCTGACGGCCGGTGCCAGTTGGGAGTACAAGCACCGCGAGGAGCCTGCCGACCCCGAATAGTCAGCCTGTTGCAGCGGTGCGTTCCTCGCCCGGCTGGGGAACGCCCAGCCCGAGGTGCTCGCGCAGCGTGGTTCCTTCGTAGTCGGTACGGAATACCCCGCGCTCCTGCAGCAGCGGAACGACGCGGTCCACGAACGGGTCGAGCCCGCCCGGGGTGACGTGGGGGACCAGGATGAACCCGTCGCTGGCGTCCGATTGCACGAGATGGTTGATGGATTCGGCGATGGTGGCCGCCGAGCCGACGAAGTTCTGCCGTCCGGTGACCTCGATGATGAGCTCGCGCGTGGTCAGGTTCTCGGCTTCGGCCTTGGCGCGCCATTCGTTGGCGACGGCGATCGGGTCGCGGTGGATGCGCACACTGGCGCGGCCCTTGGCGATGGTGTTCTCGCCGACTCGCGGGTCGACGGTGGGTAGCGGTCCGTCGGGGTCGTGATCGGTGAGGTCACGGTTCCACAGTTGTTCGAGGAACTTGATCGCAGTGGCCGGCGACACCTGGGCCAGCCGCACCTCGTGGGCGAGCTCGGCGGCCTCGGCATCGGTGTCGCCCAGCACGAAGGTGGCCGCGGGCAGAATCAGTAGTTGGTCATGGCGGCGATCGTATTTGGCCAACCGGCCCTTGACGTCGGCATAGAACTTCTGGCCGTCTTCCAACGTCCCGTACCGGGAAAAGATGGCGTCCGCAGCTGCCGCGGCAAACTCACGTCCGCGCTCGGAGTCCCCGGCCTGGAAGATCACCGGACGGCCCTGTGGGCTGCGCGGGACGTTGAACCGGCCGCTGATGTCGAAATGGTCGTTGTGGTAGGCGAACTCGCCGGCCGCCGCATCCGACAGGAATAAACCATGTTCTTTGTCGGCGACGATCTCATCGCCTCGCCAGGAATCGAACAACGTGTGGGCGGCCGCCAGGAAGCTCTCGGCCCGTTCGTAGCGTTGGTTCTCGGGCAGGAAGCCGCCGCGGCGAAAGTTCTCTCCGGTGAAGGCATCCCAGGAGGTGACGACGTTCCAGGCGGCCCGGCCTTCGGACAGGTGGTCCAGCGAAGCGAATTGCCGTGCCACCTCATAGGGTTCGTTGAACGTCGAGTTGATCGTGCCGGTCAGCCCGAGCCGATCGGTCACCGCCGCGAGGGCCGCCAGCACCGTGAAGGTGTCCGGGCGTCCCACCACGTCGAGGTCGTAGATCTGGCCGCCCTGTTCACGCAGCCGCAATCCTTCGGCCAGGAACATGAAGTCGAACTTGCCGCGCTCGGCGGTCTGCGCGAAGCGGACGAACGAATCGAACTCGATATGGCTGCCGGAGTTCGGGTCACTCCAGACCGTGGTGTTGTTGACCCCGGGGAAATGTGCGGCTAGATGAATCTGCTTGACGGGCTTGCTCATGGGCGTGTCCTGTCAGACGGTCGTGTAGCGGTTAGCGGGCCGAGGGAGTCCCAGCAGACCGCGCAGGGTGGACGCTTCATAGGACTGGCGGAACAGGCCGCGGCGCTGCAGGTCGGGGACCAACACATCGGTGATCTGTTGCAGGTCGTGCGGAAGGGAGGCCGGCCGCAACCGGAAACCCGCGGCTCCGGCGGTGTGCCAGGCTTCCAACAGGTCGGCGAGCTGCCCTGGCGTTCCCATGAAAATCTCAGCATCACTGCGGTATTCGGCTCCCGCCAGTGCGTCGAGGCGTTCGCGTCGTGCACGCGCCGCGTCGAGCGTGTCGTCAAGGACTACCACCAGGTCGGCGAACACCTGCGGATCGCGTGCGGGCTGTAGTGAGCCGATCGTCTCGACCAGGGCGGCGACCTCATCGACGCTGTGCGGGGTGACAAAGCCGACGTCGGCGCTGTCGGCGATCAGTTGAAATGCCGGGTCGACGTGGCCGAGCGCGGCGACGATCGGTTGTCCCTGCGGCGGCCGCGGGGTGATCGAGGGACCTTTGACGGAAAACGAGGCGCCCTGGAAGTCGATGTAGTGCAGCTTGTTCCGGTCGATGAACCGCCCGGTGGCCACGTCGCGGATCTCGGCGTCGTCCTCCCAGCTGTCCCACAACCGGCGCAACACCTCCACGTAGTCGCCCGCCTCGTCGAACAACTCCGCACTCAGCGCCGCACGGTCCTCGGGCAGACGACGACGACCGAAGTGGGCTGCGGCATCCCGACGAGAAGCCACCTGAACCCGCACCCCGGCGCGGCCGGTGCTGACGTAGTCGAGGGTGGCGATCGCCTTGGACGCGTGGAACGGCTCGGTGTAGGTGGTGATGACGGTGGGCACCAGGCCGATGTGGTGGGTCCGCGGTGCGACGCGGGACGCAATCAGCACGGCGTCGAGCCGGCCGCGCAACCGGTCGGTGCGGTTATCGGGGCGGAAGGGGTGATCGGACTGCAGTGTGAGCCCGTCCTCGATGGTGACAAAATCCAGCAGTCCGCGTTCGGCCTGGCTGACCAGGTCGGTCCAATACCGCGGGGTGAGCGTTTCGGCAGGGCGGGCCAGCGGCTCGCGCCAGGAAGCCGGGTGCCAGCCGGTGCCATCGAGCGCGACGGCCAGGTGCAGTGGGGTGCCCATCGACGGTTCTCACTTTCGGTCGCGGTCTGCACTGGCAACGCGTGCAGGCGCACCAGTAATCCCCTCGGAGGTCGATTCCAGTGTCCGACTCTCCGCTGACCTGCGGGTAGAGATCGACGCATGGTGAGGAAAAACCCCTGACAGCTCAAACGCGAGGCAAGAAGGGCACGCTCTACGGCATCGAATACCACCATCCCGCAATCGTCATCCGTGGTTGGTCCAGACACTTTCGGGCTTCGGGGCCGGGTGTGGCCGCAACCGGCCGCGTAGGACGCTCATGATCGGCCGTGGGTCGGCGCGCCCGTCCCGCCGGAAGGGCATCGAGTCCCGCGATGCACTGATCCACTCGGAGCGCGCCATGTCCTCGAGGAACAGCCGGCGTCCGGCTCGGCCGGCAAGCAGGTGTAGCAGCAGGGTCCCGGTGCGCCCGTTGCCCTCACGGAACGGATGGATCTGGTTGTAGTCGGCGTAGATTCGCGCCAGACGGTAGGACAGCGTGCCGTCGTCGATCTCGACACCCTCACCGGCGAGTGCGCTGATCTCGGCGCGAAGTGCCTCCAGGGCACGCGGAATTCGTGCGCAGGAGCCAAACGCGGTGTCGCGTTTGCGGAGTTCGACGATGCGGGGCTCGCCCGCCCAGGCGTACACATCGCCGAACACGTGGCGGTGCAGTGACCGCACATCCAGATCTGAGTCCTGGCAACGGAGATGCACCTGCAGGATCCGTCCGGCGGTCGCGACAAATTCCAGTTGCGTCAGCAGCGTGTCATCTTGCACGCCGAAGTTGTTGCGCAGCACCGATGTTCCCGGGAGGAAATAGGGGCGACGTCGCGCGAACACCCGGCGGCGCGGCGACGGGGCAGGGTGGGGGAGATGGGGACCCAGGTACTCGCCGTAGGTAACCGCACCGGTGAGCAGGGCGGTCAGGGCGTCGATCTGTTCCGGTGTGGGTCGCCAGCCCTCGAGGCGTTCGGCGGCGATGGTCTGAGTCAGGGCGTGCTGCCCGGACTCGGTGAGGCCGGTTACCACGTCGAGAACGTCGAGGTCGACGCCAGATAGTCAAGTTTGCGGCGCACCGCGGTGAGCTCGCGGCCGATGCTGCGCAGCGCAGTGCGGTCCTGCGGTGAGAGCTCCGACAGTTCGACGCGCTCGTCGAAAGCCGCGGAGTCAGCATCGGCCCGCCAGCGCGCCGCCCGGACCCGCCAACGGATGCTTGAGCCGATCGCATGGCATTTCGCCAGCACCCGGGCATCGTCGGGATCGAGGTAGCGGGTGCCGGCGGCCGTACCGAGGCGATCTGCGGTGAGCAGCGCGTCGGATCCGCAACTCAGCGCGGCCCAACGGGCGATGCGGACCACGGGGTCGACGGCGGCGAGCTTGATGTCGACGCCACCGTCCCCGGAGGCAAGCACCCGCAGGCGGGACGGGACGTAGGCGCGCGCATAGGTGGCGTCCTGCAGCATCGCAGCCAGCGCCGCCGGTTGCGCCCGCGCTGCGATACCGGCTTGATCGCGGAGGTCCGGTCCGTCACCAAGCGCAACCGCGTCGGTCAACAGCCCGATCATCACCACACCCCGGTCCGTGGAAGGGTCGGTGGACCAGCGACCCATCCCGACCGCCCACTCCTGAGCGGTGCGGTTGAACCGGGCGCGGGAGGCGACGGCGCCGTTGTCGTCGGCGCGGAACCCGCAGCGTGCCAACACGTCGTGGACATCCGCCGCCTGGGCCACGGCGGAATTCGGTGTCGCGTCGCGGCTGCGGACCATCAACGTCTCCAGGTCCGATCCGGGTAAGGCGTCACCGCGGCCCACGCTGCCCGAGGCATACCAGTCGCCGACGTCGGGAGCGACCAGTCGTGCCGCGGTCGTCACTGCGGCCCGCATGACGGCCGACCAGGTGGCCGCGACTGACGCTGCCCCGGTGCGGGCGTCGACCACCGTGCGCACCGCATCGTGGGCTTCGAGGGCCGCGGTCACCAGGTCGTGTTCGTTGTCCGCCGACGCAATACGCCGGCAGGCATCGTCCAACGCAGCCACCGCCATGTCGGTGATTGTGACAGCACACCGGCGTGGTGAGGTTTCGGCAACGCAATGCTTACCGCTCGCTACATGAACGAAACACGCGGGTGACAGCTCGGACATGCCGGGAGGCTTATCTATCGAGTGACAGTTAAGAAGCTGGCGGCACCGCCCCTGAGCCCGAGAGAAACGCCTATGACCAGCAGCGCTACCGAAAGCCAGCGAGACGTGGTCGGCCGCTTCGGCGACCACGACGACCTGGCCGAGTTCGGTTACGACCAGCAGTTGCACCGTCGGCTCGGCAAGTTCGAATCGTTCGCGGCGGGCTTCTCGTTCGTGTCGATTCTGACGACGATCTTCCAGTTGTTCGGCCTCGGCTTCGGTTTCGGCGGCCCGGCCTTCTTCTGGACCTGGCCGGCAGTGTTCCTCGGCCAGTTCCTGGTGGCGCTGTGTTTCGCCGAACTGGCCGCGCGCTATCCGATCTCGGGCGCCATCTATCAGTGGTCCCGGCGGATGGGTGGCGAGGTGATCGGCTGGTTCGGTGGCTGGTTCATGATCCTGGCCCAGATCGTCACCGCGTCGGCCGCGGCGATCGCGCTGCAGGTGGTGCTTCCCACGATCTGGTCGGGTTTCCAGATCATCGGTGACGACCCGGCGCTGACCTCTTCCAGCGGCGCGGCCAACGCGGTGCTGCTGGGCACCATTCTGCTGGTGCTGACGACCACGATCAATTGCCTTGGCGTCAAATGGATGTCCCGCGTCAACAGCGCCGGGGTGATCTGCGAGATCGTCGGTGTCATCGCCGTCATCGGGGTGTTCTTCACCCATGCTCAGCGCAGTCCGCAGGTTGTGTTCGACACCGGTCACGCCGGAGGGCAACCCGGCTATGTCTGGGCCTGGATCATGAGCGGACTGATGGCGGCCTACGTCATGGTCGGCTTCGGCTCGGCCGGTGAGCTCGCCGAGGAGACCCGCAATCCTCGGCGCGTCGCGCCCCGGACAATCCGGATGGCGCTGTCGGTCTCGGCGCTCGGCGGCGGGTTGATGATCCTGGGTGCCCTGATGGCCGCGCCCAGCCTGACCGACGGACGCCTGGCCGCCGAAGGCCTGCCGTACGTGCTCGACACCGTGTTGTCCTCGCCGTGGGGGACGGTGCTGCTGGTCGATGTCTGCATCGCGATCACGATCTGCACCTTGGCAATTCAGACCGCCGCCTCACGGCTGATGTTCTCGATGGCCCGTGACGGCCGCCTGCCGGCCTCGTCGATCCTGGCCCGGGTCAACAGCCACACCGGCACACCGATCTGGCCGTCGGTGCTCATCGGTCTGCTGTGCATCGGGGTGCTGCTGGTCAACGTCGGCAACTCCGCCATCTTCGCCACTCTGGCCAGCGTCTGCATCATCCTGATCTACCTGGCCTACCTGTTGGTGACCGCACCGCTGCTGTACCGCCGCATCAAAGGCTGGCCCGCGCAACGCAACCAGGTCGACGCCGAAGGGCTGCCGTTGTTCTCGCTCGGCAAGTTCGGTGTCGCCGTGAACGTGCTTGCCGTGCTCTACGGCGCGGTGATGATCGTCAACCTCGGCTGGCCTCGCGCCGAGATCTTCAACCCCACCGGGGAATTGCCGATCCTGCAGTGGGCCGGTCCCCTGAGTATCGCAGCTGCAGTTCTACTCGGCGCGCTGTGTTTCCCCCGCGGCAAGACCCACCCCAACCCCGTCACGATCGGAGCCTGACATGTCTACCGCGACGACCGCCGGAGCCCGCGACCACGCCCGCGCTCAAGCCGGAGCCCTCACCGACTCGATGCCGGTGGTGCCGGCTTCCGCCTGGCCCACGCCACCGACCGGTGTTGCCGCCGAGAGTTTGACCTGGGCCGAAACCGTTCCCGGCGGCCGCTATACGAGCAAGGTGTTGGCCCGCGGTACCCGATTGCGGCTGCGCGACCTGGATGGCACCGCATGTGCGCACGTGTTGCTGTGGCGAGCGGACGCCCCTTGGGAGCGGCTCAACGTCGCTGACACGGTGAAAGTGCCGTGGCAGGCGTATCTTTCGACGGGCCACCCGCTGCTCAGCGATCAGGGCCGGGTACTGGCCACGCTGGTGTCGGACACTTCGGGTCACCACGATGCGCTGTGCGGTACCACCACGCTGACCGGCAATGCGGCCAAATACGGTGCCGGTGAGGTGGAGTCGGCGAGCCCGGCCGGGCGTGAACTGCTTGCACTGGCCGCCCTGAAGAACGGGCTGACCCGTCGCGACGTGGCACCGAGCGTGTCGTTCTTCCACGGTGTGCGGGTGGAAGCCGACGGCACATTGCTGTCCACCGGGTCAGCGGGTGCCGGTACCGCCGTCGAGCTGGTCACGCACCTGCCGCTGATCGTGGCTGTCGCCAATACCGCGCATCCGCTCGATCCGGCGCCCCAGTTCACCGTCGGCTCACTCGAAGTGCTGGCCTGGTCGGCGCCCGGTGACCTGGCCGAGATCGGTGCCACGATCGACGCGCGCGATCCCGAATACCAACGCGCTTACCTGAATTCCGAAGACGTCTGGAGCGCCCGATGACCCTCACCGCTACCCACACCATCGTCGATGAAATCGTTGCCCCTCGCGCCCCGTGGTCGAAAATCGTGCGCGCCGGGGACGTACTCACCATCATCGACCTGCACGGCAACCAGGCCGTGGACACCCTGTTCTACGGAGCGGACGATCACACCGTGCGCTACAGCGCACCGGCCACGATCGCGGCGCAGGGCAACATCTTCCTGACCACCGGGTCGGTGCTGCGCGACAGCGACGGCGAACCGATGCTCACCATCGTCGATGACGAGGTCGGCAACCACGACACCCTCGGCGGAGCGTGCTCGCAGGAATCCAACACCCTGCGGTATGGGCACCACACCAAACACCAGCACGCTTGCGTCGAGAACTTCATCGGCGAAGGCGCCCGCTGGGGGCTGACCAAGGCCGACATCGTCAGCAACATCAACTTCTTCATGAACGTGCCGGTGGATCCCGACGGCTCGCTCGGTATCGTCGACGGCCTATCCGCCCCCGGCAAGTCCGTGTCGCTACGCGCCGAGATCGACACCTTGGTGCTGGTGTCGAACTGCCCGCAGATCAACAACCCCTGCAACGGGTTTGATCCGACCGCCGTGCGGATGATGGTGACGCGCCCATGAGCACGTGCGAGATCGTCCGGCCCGGCATGTCCACCACGGTCCAGGATTGGCCGGGGCGCACCGGGTACTGGCAGATCGGGGTGCCACCGTCGGGACCGATGGACGACGTGTCCTTCCGGCTCGCCAACATCGCCGTCGGCAATCTGGAGGGTGCCCCGGGTCTCGAGGCGACGATGGGCGGACCGGCGGTGCGGTTCGACACCGACACCTGGGTATGCGTCAGCGGTGCGCCCGCACTGGTCACCGTCGACGGCGCCCGGGTACCGCAGTGGGTGCCGGTCCTGGTCGAGGCTGGGCGGGTTCTCGATGTCGGAATGGTCGACGGCCCGGGGCTTCGGATCTACATCGCGATGGCCGGCGGTCTTCAGGCCGATGAATACCTTGGTAGCGCCTCGACTTTCACGCTCGGCCGATTCGGCGGCCACGAGGGCCGGGTACTGATGTCGGGTGACAAGCTGGAAATCTCGGATGCGGCAGTGAAAACTCGACGGCGCATCCTGTTCGAAGAACAGCCGGCCATCGGCAACCACTGGTACATCGCGGTGACCGTCGGCCCGCACTCCGCGCCGGAGTTCTTCACGCGCAACGACATCGACACGCTGTTCGACCACGACTACGAGGTGCACTTCAACTCCGACCGCACCGGCGTCCGGTTGATCGGGCCGAAGCCGGAATGGGCGCGCCCCGACGGCGGGGAAGCCGGACTGCACCCGTCGAACATCCACGACAACGCTTACTCGGTGGGCTCGCTCGACTTCACCGGGGACACCCCGATCCTGCTGGGCCCCGACGGGCCCAGCCTCGGGGGCTTTGTCTGCCCGGTCACCGTCACCGCCGCCGACCGCTGGAAACTAGGGCAACTCGCCCCCGGCGCCACCATCCGGTTCGTGCCGGTGCAGGCCGCGGCGGCCGCCGCGCCGGCCTGCCTCGGGCCCGCCCGCCGCGCGCACCTGCCGGCGGTGTTCTCCGCCGGTGGTGACGAGGACGATGGAATCATCGGCGGCACAACCTCGTCGGATGGCAGTACGACTGTCACCTACCGCCGGATCGGTGATGACAACGTCCTGGTCGAGTACGGTGAGATGCGGCTGGATCTGGCGTTGCGGGCCCGGGCTCACGCACTGCACCACGCGCTGGAACAGCATCGGCCGGATGGGCTGATCGACCTCACGCCCGGGATCCGTTCGTTGCAGGTCAAGGTGGACCCGGCCAGGCTGCCGCAGTCGAGACTGGTGCCGCTGCTGGCTGAGCTTGAGGCCTCGCTGCCTGCCGCGCAGGACCTTGTGGTGCCCAGCCGGACTGTGCGGTTGCCGCTCAGCTGGGATGACCCGTCGACCCGCGAGGCCATCGAACGCTACATGCACGGCGTGCGCGCCGATGCGCCGTGGTGCCCGTGGAACATCGAGTTCATCCGGCGGATGAACGGCCTGGACTCGGTCGATGATGTGCACCGAATCGTCTATGGCGCCGAGTATCTGGTGCTCGGGCTCGGTGACGTGTATCTGGGTGCCCCGGTTGCCACTCCGCTGGATCCGCGGCACCGTCTGGTGACGACCAAGTACAACCCGGCCCGGACCTGGACCCCGGAGAACGCGGTCGGGATCGGCGGGGCATACCTGTGCATCTACGGGATGGAGGGGCCGGGCGGGTACCAGTTCGTCGGCCGCACCACGCAGATCTGGAACCACAGGCATCCATTGGTAGCTAAGGGCTTCGATCCCGAACATCCTTGGCTGTTGCGATTTTTCGACCGGATTCAGTGGTATCCGGTTTCCGCTGAAGAGCTGCTCGACCTGCGCGCCGACATGGCGGCAGGGCGCGGTCACGTCGAGATCACCGACGGAACGTTCTCGCTGGCCGAACATGAGCACTTTCTAGCCGCCAACGCCGAGAGCATTGCCGCAACTCGAGCGGCGATGGAGGCCGCACGGGCCGAGGAGCGCCAACGGTGGGAGACGGCAGGAGAATTCGCACGAAAGGAGTCCGCGTGACTCGGATTGCCGACATCTACCGCTCGATCGCCGAGAGTGGACGTGACGAGGTGTTCATCCACCTGCGTCCGCAGAGCGAGGTCGAGGCCGACTACCACGCCGCGAGTGGACCCTTGGCCGGGCTGGTGCTCGCCGTCAAGGACAACGTCGACGTTGCCGGCATACCGACCACTGCAGGATGCCCAAACTTCAGCTATATTCCCGATGCCGACGCACCGGCGGTCGCCGCTCTCAAGACCGCCGGTGTTGTCGTCATCGGGAAGACGAACCTCGACCAGTTCGCCACCGGATTGGTCGGTACCCGCAGCCCCTATGGTGCTGTGCGGGATTCGCGACGACCCGAGTACATCTCGGGAGGGTCGAGTTCGGGGTCTGCGGTGGCGGTGGCGCTTGGGTTCGCCGATATCGCGATCGGTACCGACACCGCAGGGTCGGGCCGGGTGCCCGCCGGGCTGCAAGGAATCGTCGGCATCAAGCCCACCCTCGGCGTGGTCTCCGCCAAGGGTGTCGTTCCTGCGTGCGCCAGCTATGACTGCGTGACAATCTTCGCCGCTGACCTGGCCACCGCTCAGTCGGCGATGGCTGTGATGAGTGGTGGTGCGCCGCAACGGCAATGGCCGGCGGACGTTCCCTTCGCCGCGCCGGTGACGCCCAGAATCGCGATCCCGGAGACCTTGACGGGGCTCGACGACGCGTGGCAGGCCGCGTTCGGTGAGGCCGTGCGGCAGGCGAAGGCTGCCGGATCCGACACCGTACCGATCCCGATGGACGACTTCTTCGCCGCCGCAGCCCTTCTCTACAACGGCGCACTGGTGGCCGAAAGATGGGACGCGGTGGGGGAGTTCGTCAGCTCATCCGGTCCTCAGGCCGGGTTGGATCCGACCGTAGCCGCGATCATCAGTGCGGCTGGCGCATATTCGGCCACGGACCTGCTGCGTGACCGGCGGCGGGTCGAGGAATTGCGTCGCACAGCCTTGGCGCAGCTTGAGGGCTGTCACGCACTCATGGTCCCGACGGCTCCCGAGCATCCGCGCATCGACGAAGTCGCGGCAGACCCGGTTGTGGTGAACTCCCGGATGGGCCGGTACACCAACTTCTGCAACCTCTTCGACATGTGCGCGATCGCGGTTCCCGCCGGGACGGTAACCGATGGGGCACAGTTCGGAATAACCCTGCTGGCACCGGGATTCCACGATGGCGTTATTGCCGATCTGGCGGCCCGGTTCCTCGACGTTCCGTCAACCGAGACCTGGCCCGAGTCCGGTGGTGCGCCGCTTACCGAGCTCGCCGTGTTCGGTGCACATCTACGCGGACAGCCGCTGGAGCATCAGCTCACCGGGCGGGGCGCTCGCTGGGCCGGACCGATCACGACGGCACCCCACTACCGGCTGTATGCGCTCGACACGGTTCCACCCAAGCCCGGCCTGATCCGAGTCGGCGAGGGCGGGGCGCCGATCGTGGGTGAGCGGTGGCTGTTGTCCCCGGCCGCGCTGGGGGAGTTCCTGACCGAGCTGCCGACGCCGATGATGCTGGGGAAGGTGGAGCTCGACGACGGCCGCTGGATCACCGGTTTCGGTTGTGACCACGTCGCTCCCACGCATGGACGTGACATCACCGAGTACCGGGGCTGGCTGGCCGCAATGGCGTAAGGGGCTGTGGATGAATTCCGCGTTGGGGACAACTCGCCCATGAGCTGGGCTGGTTGTCGGTAGGTAGCGAGACCGTTGTCGCGATCATCCCTTCGAACAAGGATTGCGACATGGGTAGGTTCGAGTCAACCTGCAGTCAGGTATCTGAAGTATATAGTCAGGGTGCCTGATATATATACCGGAGGTCTCTATGACCAAGCGTCTGATCGACATCGATGACGAATTGCTGGCCGCTGCGCAGCGTGAACTCGAAACCACCGGGATTGCAGACACGGTCCGATCGGCATTGCGGTTCGCGTCAACGCGATCGGCCCGCGTGCGGCAGGCGGATTGGCTGGCCTCGGGCGGATTGGCGTCGCTGGCGGAGAAGCGCGACAGGGACGAGGTATGGCGCTGACGGCCCGGTTTCTCATTGACACCAGCGCAGCCGCCCGGATGGCACAGCCGGCGGTCGCGGAACGACTGCGCCCGTTGATCGAAGCAGGACTGGTGGCCACGTGTGGGGTACTCGACGCCGAGGCGCTCTTCAGTGCCCGGTCGGCGGACGAGTATGCGCAGTTGCGCGCGGACCGTCGCGATGCGTACGAGTATCTTCCGACCGACGATGAACACTGGCAGTCGGCCTTCGACGCGCAGTTCCGGTTAGCGCAATCTGGCCGGCATCGGGCGGTGGGCATTTCCGACCTGTTGACGTCGGTGATCGCAAGTCGTCACCGGTTGACGGTGGTGCACTACGACGCCGACTTCGAAATCGCTGCCTCGGTACTGGATTTCGAGCAAGTATGGGTGGCTGCCCCTGGATGGGATTGAGCGGCAAGCTGATTGGCGGATTCAGCCTCCGGGGACGATCAGCGACACCATGGTCTCGAGCTGGCGGGCCATCTGTCGGTAACTCATCGCTCCGGTTTGTGCCTGTAGCAGCGCGCCCCAGAACACCGCCTCCAGGGTGGCGAGGACTTCCGGCCAGGCTCCACCGCCCAGGGCCGTGGAGATCCGGCGGTTGACCTCGGCGGCGATCCGGGAGCGGACGTCCTCGACCAGGTCATCGTCGGTGCTGATCAACGCCTGGGTACAGGCTCGGGCCAATCGCGGCTCATCGGCCATCAACAGCGTGAGCGCGGTGAGTTGCTCGGTGACGCGGCTGGTGGGTCTGGCTGTGGGATCGATGTCCAGCGGCAGCTGAATCACCCGGTCCAGGTACAGCTCGGCGAAGACCACCTCGATGGATGGGAAATGTGCGTAGAGCGCGGCCGGTGCCATCTTCGCGCGTGCGGCCAGCGCCGGTACCGAGACGACGTTGTGCGCGTCGAGAAGTTGCGTGGCCGCTCCGAAGACACGACGGTGCGCGCGGACGCGCTGATCGTGTGCGTCGTGTAGGCGAGTGACCGTAGCCGCCGCTGGCCTGGACATGTGTCCAAGATATAGGCCAGGTGCTCGATTGGCAATCGCGCAATGAAACAGCATGTAACAACCCATTTCCAGTGCTGATCTCCGTGTGGTTCGATTTCCGTTGGGAGCGCGGGCGCGGGTTTCGACTCGATAAATCGGACAGGTGTCCAGTAGGATCTGGTCGAGATCTGGAAGGGGAGGTCCGATGGCTTACGTGATCACGCAGAACTGCTGCAAGGACGCCAGCTGTGTTCCGGTGTGTCCGGTGGATTGCATTCGGCCGGCCGAAGGAGGGCTGGATTCCGCCTCCGCCGAGATGCTCTACATCGATCCGGAATCGTGCATCGACTGTGGAGCGTGCTTCGAGGAGTGCCCGGTCGGCGCGATCCATTACGAAGAGGACCTGCCTGTCGAGCTGCAGCGGTTCAAGGACCTCAATGCCGCCTATTTCGAGCGCCATCCACTTGAGCCGGTGACCGTGTCGACGCCGGCCTCCCGCGCACGGGTCGCGCCGGGATCGCTGCGGGTGGCCATCGTCGGATCCGGCCCGGCCGCCTGCTACGCCGCAGCCGAATTGATCGACGTCGACGGCGTGGAGATCAATCTGTTCGAGCGACTGCCCACGCCCTTCGGCCTGATCCGCGCCGGGGTGGCACCTGACCATCAACACACAAAATCGGTGGTCGACATCTTCGAGCGGGCATTCACCAACCCTCGCTTCGCCAGTCATTTCAACGTCGAGATCGGCCGTACCATCAACCACGACGAGCTGCTGGCCCATCATCACGCGGTCATCTACGCGGTGGGGGCGGCGACCAGTCGGCCACTGGGAATCGCCGGTGAGGATCTCATGGGCCATCACGCCGCGGCAGAGTTCGTCGGTTGGTACAACGGGCACCCGGACCACGCCGGGCACCAGTTCGACCTGTCCGGTGAGCGTGCGGTCATCGTCGGCAACGGCAACGTCGCCCTCGACGTCGCCCGGGTGCTGTTGATGGACCGGGCCGCGCTGGCGGCCACCGACATCGCCCAGCACACACTGGATGCCTTGGCCGACAGCGCAATCCGGGAAGTCGTTGTCCTGGCCCGCCGCGATATCAGCCATGCCGCCTTCTCGGCAGGGGAGTTCCTGGCCCTGGGGCACCTCGACGGTGTCGACGTGATCGTCGACCCCGCGGACCTTCCGGCCGATGACGAGCATGACGACGTCGAGACTTCGTTCAAGCTCGCGATCGCCCGCGAGTATGCCCAGCGCACACCGACGCCGGGTAACCGGCGGGTGGTGTTCCGATTCGGCGTCGTCCCGGCAGCCATTCTGGGTGCCGATCGCGCCGAAGGGCTGGAGGTCACCACCGCACGCGGCACCGAGGTGATCGAGACGTCACTGATCCTGCGGTCGATCGGCTACCGGGGCCTGCCGGTGTCCGGGCTGCCCTACGACGAGGACTCCGGGACGGTGCCCAATGAGGCGGGCCGCGTCGTCGACGGTGCACCGGTGCCTGGTACCTACGTGACCGGCTGGATCAAGCGAGGGCCCCGTGGGGTGATCGGGACGAACCGGCTGTGCGCCGAAGAGACCGTGGCGCAGCTGTGGGCGGATTTCGATGCGGGCCTGCTGACCCGCGAGGCCGAGAGCCGCGAATCGCTCGATGCGCTGTTGGCGGCGCGGGGAGCCGAACCGGTCGGCTGGCCCGGATGGCGTGCCATCGATGCCGCCGAACGCGATCGTGGTGTTCAGGCCGCACGGCCACGGGTGAAATTCGTGTCCGTCGAGGAGATGCTCAGCGCGGGCCGCGGCTGACCTCGGCTTCGGTCTGGGCGCCGGAACCCACAGCAGAACCAAAGGATCACCGGAACACCGAGATTGAAGCCTGGGACAGAGACAGCGCCGATTGTGTCCCTGGCTTCAATCTCGGTGAACTCCCCCTACGCCCGGGTTAGTTCTGCGTACCGGCCAGTGTGGTAGTCGGTTGATCCGAACTCGTACTGAACCGCAGTCAGGCGCTTGAAGTAGTGACCGATCGCAAGTTCCTCGGTCATGCCCATGCCGCCGTGCAGCTGCACCGCGTTCTGCCCGACAAACCGCGCGGCCCGTCCGATGGTGGCCTTGGCCGCCGATACCGCCTTGGCCCGTTGTGGCGGTTCGGCGTCGAGGTTCAGCACGGCGAGATAGACGGCGGCAGCGGCCTGTTCGACCTCCATGTGCATATCGACCATGCGGTGCTGCAAAACCTGAAAGCTGCCGATGGGCAGGCCGAACTGCTGGCGTTGCTTGCAGTACTCGACCGTGTCGGCCAGTACCTTGCGCATACCGCCAACAGCTTCGGCACACACCGCCGCCGCCCCCTCGTCCCGGGCCAGGTCCAGTGACGGCCAGGCCTGTCCCTCGGCCCCCAGGAGCGCCGAGGCAGGAACCCGGACATCGGCGAATGTCAGGTCCGAGGCTCGGCGGTCGTCCACCGTACGGTACGGGTGCGCGGTGAATCCCGTTGACAGCGAGGCGATGTCGACCAGGATAAGAGAGATCCCGGAGGTATCGGCACGTTCCCCCGAGGTACGCGCGGTCACCAGCACGTGCGTGGCCAACGGTGCGCTTACGGCCATCACCTTCGAACCGTTGAGCACCCACTGGTCACCGTCGCGTCGCGCGGTGGTGGACACGTCGCGCCAGTTGTCCCCGGAGGTCGGCTCGGTGGCCGCCAGTGCGACGATGACCGAACCCGCGACGATGTCCTCCAGCAGGGAGGCAGCGGTCGCATCACCGGACCGGCGCAGCAGCCCACCGGCCACCACCACGGTGTCCACGAACGGTTCGATCACCAGGGCGTGGCCCAATGCTTCGGCGATCACCATGGTTTCGACCGCACCGCCACCGATGCCGCCGGCCTCCTCGGGCAGGGTGGCGCCCAGGATGCCAAGTTCTTCGGCGAACCCGCGCCAGATCTCGGGCTGCCAGCCCGGGCCGGTCTTAGCTGCGGCGCGGCTGGTCGCCAGGTCGTAGCGGCTGGCCAGGAACTTGGTCAGCCCGTCGCGCAGCAGTTGCTGTTCGTTGGTCAGGTTGAAGTCCATCAGAGCCCCAGTTCTGCCTTGGCGAGGATGTTTCGCTGAATTTCGTTGCTACCGGCGTAGATCGAGCCGGCCCGGTCGTTGAAGTAACGCAAGGGGGCGACCGCCTGCCACGGTTCACCGCTGTGATAACCGTCGGCTGGTGGCACGTATTCGGCCACCGGGCCACCCGGGCACGTGGCGTGCGGCTGGTAGGCGCGGGCGAGCGGTCCGGCTGCCTCCATGGACAGTTCGGTCAGCGTCTGGCTCAACTCGGTGCTCAGCACCTTGAGCATCGAGGACGCGGTTCCGGGATGACCGCCCTCGGCGAGTGCCGCCAACACCTGATACTCCAGGACCTCCAGCACATCGGTACGGATGCGGGCGTCGGCCAGTCGGCGGCTGAACCCCGGATCGTCGATGAGCCGTCCACCGGCGGGGCCGGGCATGTCGGCGGCGACAGCAGCAATTTCGTCGCCCAGTACCTGCAAGGCCGGGGCATTGGCGCCGCCACCGCGCTCGAACTCGAGCAGGTACTTGGCCACCGTCCAGCCGTCGTCGATCGTGCCGATCACGTTGGACTTCGGCACCCGCACCTCGTCGAAGAAGACCTGATTCTGGACCTCTTCGCCGGAAGTCATGACCAGCGGGCGGATTTCGATGCCGGGGGAGGTCATGTCGATCAGCACGAACGTGATGCCCTGCTGCTTTTTGGCGCCGCGGGTGGTGCGCACCAACGCGAACATCCAGTTGGCTTCCTGGGCATGGGTGGTCCAGATCTTGCTTCCGGTACACACCAGGTCGTCCCCATCGGACACCGCCGCCATCGACAGCGCGGCCAGGTCCGACCCGGCCTCTGGCTCGGAGTAGCCCTGGCAGAAGAACACCTCGCCGGTCAAAATCCCCGGGAGGAAGTAGTCCTTCTGCGCCTGCGTGCCGAATCTGATGATCGCGTGGGCCACCATGCGGATGCCCATGGGCGACAGCGACGGGGCGCCGGCCAGCGTGGATTCGCGGCTGAAGATGTAGTGCTGGGTCAGGCTCCAGTCACAGCCGCCGTACTCGACGGGCCAGGCCGGGGCTGCCCAGCCGCGCTCGTGGAGAATTTTCTGCCAGGCCATGCTCGCGTCGTGATCGGCATACACGCTGGTCATCAGCTGACCGGCCCGCCGGATCTCGGGCGTCAAATTCTTTTCGAGAAAGTCGCGCACTTCGTCACGGAATTCCTGGTCGCTGGTCGACCACTTCAAGTCCATGCCTGCCCCTGTCTACTGGTGTCGCTCCACAGAGTAAACCTAGTTAGTCAAGTGGCGTACGCCACCCTGCATTCCGTGTGTGGGCGAGAAGGCAACACCGGCCCCCGCAGTGCCGCGGCAGTGGTACCCGAGAGTGAGCACAGGCGATAATCGAGCCGTGGAGCGTCGCCAGAGCGGTCCGGAGCCTCGATCTCCGATGGCATTGCTGGAGAACCTGCCCGCCCTGGTCGTGTTGGAGCGGTTCCCGGTGCCGGTGTTGGCCATCGCCGAGGACGGCACCATCCTGTTCGCCAATACGGCCTTCGCCGAGATGGTGGGGCGCGACACCGAGGCGGTCACGAGCATGCCGTTCGCCGACGTGTTTCACGCGCTGCCCGCCGATGAGTCGGCCGTCTCGGTGGTGCGGGCCAATGCCGGCCTGCTCGTCGATCTCGTGCACCACGACGGGTCGATCGTCCGCGCGCGGATGAGCAAGTCAGCCCTGCTGCGCGGTGACGATCCCGTGGCGTTGGCGACGTTCCAAGACCTCACCGATCGACTGTGGGCCGAGGAACTCTAGGAAGTCAGCCTGCGGCTTGTGACCGGCGCAGCGATTCACGGGCCAGGAACTCCCGGAAATAGCCCATGGACTCCGCGCTGACGATGGCAGGCAGCAGCATGTCCCACGTGTGCGCCACCCGCTCGCGTAGGTCGGTGCCCGTCGCGGTGGCACGCGACAACGTCTCGGCGCCGAGCATCGAGCCCAGGATCACCCCGGCCGCGCCCGTCACGTCCAGGTCCTCGCGCAGATCACCCTCGTCGGCGGCCTGGACCAGCTGGGCGGTCAGTTCCTCGAGCCAACTCTCGTACACCCGGGTGGCGGCGTCGTTGATGCCGCTGAACGTCCGCAGCAGATCCATGCCGATGCGGGCGAGCTTGTCGGAGCGGGCAAAGTCGGCCACCACGAACAGTCCGTGAATGGTGTTCTCCAACGCCGGCGACGACGATTCGGTGATCGTGCGGAACGTGGCGAGCATCGCGGCGCCGCCGTCGACGATGATGGCCTCGGCCAGGGATTCCTTCGAGTCGAAGTGGTAGTAGAGCGCACCTTTGGTCATCTCGGCCCGCGCGATGATGTCGCCGAGTCCCGTTGCGGGATACCCCTGTTCCCTGAACAGCTCGACAGCGGCGGTGATGATCTTCTGCCGGGTCAGCTCCGAGCGGGCCTGACGTGGCACGGTGGCTTTTCGAATTTCTGGTATCCGTCCGTCAGGGGCACTGGGCGGTCGTGTCTGCCGCGCGGCCCGACTGGTCCGGGCGAAGCGGGGTCACCTTCTTGATGCCCACCGCCGTCCGCCGTCGGATGAACTGATTGATGTAGCCGAGCCGCTCGGGCTCGACGAACCCCGGCAGCGCCAACCGCCAGCTGTGTTCCAGGTCGGTGAGGAACCGTCGCGGATCATCCAGGTCGCTGATCTGGCGTACGCCCAGATAGAGCGACACCAACAGACGTGCGGCTGCCTCCGGGTCCGTATCGGCGGTGAAATCGCCCTCACTGATGGCCCGTTTGGCAATTCCGGCGAAGCCCTGAACCCATTGGTCGAGCACCCTCGGTCCGAGACCGTCGGTGCGGCCGATGGACTCGACGAGGTTCAGGCAGGCCCGGGCCATCGGATCACTGATGTCCTCGGCGGCCACCAGGCACGACAGGTCGATGATGGTCTCCAGCCCGGACAGGTTGCGCGCCAGGGCTTCGGCGAGCGTTTTGTGGGCCAGTTCCGTTCGATGCTCGACGATCGAGACCGCCAGAGCGCGTTTGGAACGGAAGTGGAAATACAGCGCACCTTTGGTGACGGCCGCGTCGGCCAGGATGTCGTCGAGGCTGACCAGGCTGTACGGCGTGTGGGCGAACTGTCGCGCTGCCGCCTGCAGGATCTGAAGGCGGGTCAGGTCTGCTCGCCGGTCGAGCTGCTCAGTCACCTCCCGGGCCTTCCTGATGCGGGCCGTCGACCGTGTCGGGTTTCTCCACGGCCTCCGACAGACTCAAAGTCGTCACGCTACGTGCGTAACATTCTAAAGGTATGTATCGTGCTTAGCGTGATAACTCTTGGTTGGTCGCGGAATGCCCGCCCGGCAGTGGCACTCGCCATCGCCGCGGGTGCCGTCGCCGGCCCGGCCGTGCCTCGGTCAGGCGTAGCCATGAGCTATCCCGGAAACGTTGCCATGGCCTGCACCGGCAATCCCCCTCGAATCCCGGTGCGGGCCGTGGCAACCCCAACTTTTGTGCACTCACGCGACGTTGGCGGGTC
Organism: Mycobacterium sp. NS-7484; assembly: GCF_001953975.1. GTDB lineage: Bacteria > Actinomycetota > Actinomycetes > Mycobacteriales > Mycobacteriaceae > Mycobacterium. The sequence continues at coordinate 210,125 of NZ_MBEJ01000028.1, read as the reverse complement.
TGGAGATCTGTCGTTCAGCAACATCGGAGTGTCGTCGATCCATGTGGGATGACGAAGTCGATGTTGTTTGCTGTGGATCGGGCTTCGGGGCATTGGCCGTGGCGATCGCGGCGGCGGATTCCGACGCCGACGTGTACCTCGCCCGGTCGCCGATCCTGAGTCACCCCCGAATCGCAGGGGATCGGCCCTGGTTGGGCGTCGGGGTCGAGGACCCCGAGACCCGCGAGTATTTCGATGAGCTGTCAGCCGATCTGAGACTGATCCCGGACGCCGGCTACGACACGGCCCTGACGGTCCGCCCGGTGAGCGAGTGGACGCCGGTATCCGGACGCGGCCGGATCGCACCCTTCTACGGAGCGCGGCTGCAGGATTGGGCGAAGCACTGCCTGACCTCGCCGTACGGCGTGCTCTACACCCGGTTGACCGACCGGGGTACGACGTCGATGAAGACCCGTGCCGGTGACGAAATCCAGGTCAAGGTCCTCGGCGCGCTCGAGGTCGACGGCGGTAGGGATCCGGCGTCGGCGCTCGGCGACTGGCTGTCGGCTCAGGTACACGACCGGCAGGTCGAGATTTCACCGGACAGCACCTTGCAGCGCATCGTCTTCGAGGAGGGCGAGATTGTCGGCGCGGTGCTCGATACGCCCGACGGTCCACTGGCCCTGCGGGCCCGGCACGGCATCGCCGTATCCACCGAACCCCCTGGCAGCAGCTCGGATTCGGCCACACAACCCGTCGAAGCGGATCAACCCCTTCAGGTGGCCCTGGTCGGCCACAACGCGAGCCGGTTCGGCCGGGTGGAACTGCTGCAGTTCGAACGAGATGGCGGACAATCGACCTACTGCGGCTCAGGCGGGGTTCGGGACTCCGGCCGTGACGCCGGGCGTTCACATGCGCGGCGCCGACGAGAAGTGCACGGGCACCCGCCCTTTGGCGAGTAGCTCGGCCATCTCGTGACCGAGGATCGGCTTGGACAGCAGGAACCCCTGGGCTCGATAACAGCCGTGCCGTAACAGTGTGAGCGCAGCCCGTTCGGTCTCTACTCCCTCGGCCACCAGTTGCAGGCCGAAGGCCCCGGCCAACGCGATCACCGCACGGACGATCGGCAGATCGCCGGGATCGGACCCGAGCCCGGCGACGAAGCTGCGGTCGATCTTGAGCGTGTCGACGGGCAGCGACTTCAACAGTGACAGCGCGCTGTAGCCGGTGCCGAAGTCGTCGATGGCCACCTGCACGCCGACCTTGTGCAGACCGGTCAGCGTCGAGCGGGTGGTCTCGATGTCCTGCACCACGATGCTCTCGGTGATCTCCAGACACACGGAACCGCGTGGTAGACGGAACTCCTTCATGATGCCGGCCACCGACTCCACAAATCCGTCGGTCACCAGCTGGACCGGCGAGACGTTGATCCGCAACACCACATTGCGGCCGACGCCGTTGGACCGCCAGCGGGCAAACTCGGCACATGCCGTCCGCAGCACCCAGCGGCCCAATTCTCCTGCCAGGTTTATGGATTCGGCCACTGCGATGAACGATTCGGGGGACAGCAGACCGCGGGTCGGGTGTTGCCAGCGAACCAGGGCCTCGGCGGCGAGCACCTCGCCGGTTCGCATGTCGATCTCCGGCAGGTAATGCAATACCAAAGCGCCGCTTTCGATCACGCTCTGCAGATGCAGCTCGATGTCATTGCGGAAGTCGATGTCCATCGCCATCGCATCGGAGAACACTGCGACCCGGTTGCCGCCGGAGTTCTTGGCGGTCAAGACCGCGTGATCGGCACGGTTGATCAGATCGGAGGTGGAGTCCCGGCCCGGAATCCCTTCGGCCAGACCGATACTGACCGTTCGGGTGAGCATCTCGCCATCGATCGTCACCCGCTCGCGCAGCACCGACTGGAGCCGATAGGCCATTGCCGTGGCCGCCTCGGCCGTCATCGGCGCCGCCGGGACGACGACGAACTCGTCACCCCCGAGTCGCGCGATCAGCTTGGGCTGGTCGTCACCGCGCTGCAACCGCTCTGCCAGGATGCTGATGAACGCGTCGCCGGCGGTGTGGCCCAGATAGTCGTTGATCGCCTTCAACCGATCGAGGTCGAAGAACATCACCGACACCGGCCCCGGCTGCCCGGGCGCCAGTCGGGCCTCCAGATGAGCCATCAGTGCCCGCCGGTTGTGCAACCCGGTCAGATGATCATGATCAGCCAGGTAACGCAACCGGTCTTCGGCCTCGATGCGAGCCTGCACCTGGGCGAACAACGAGGCGATGGCCTTGAGGGCGTTGAGTTCTGCCGGCAGCCACTCGCGGTCACCGAACTTGACGAAACCCAGTACACCCGTGGTGATGTCGCCGGACAGCAACGGCACGCAGGCCATCGAGGTGGACGCGACATGGCGTCCGGCCTCGATCGTGCGCTGGTAGTCGTCGGTGGCCGGTTCCGGGCGGAACACCGCCGGCTCTTTGAGGTGCTCGGCCATCGCAAACACCGGATCGGCGTCGGCGAAGTGGACGACCGCGATCGGATCGGTCGGGGTGTCCACTTGCCGCGGTGGCCACTCCGCGACAAGTCGGGTGGCGTGCGCCTCGTGATCGTTGTGGCGCAGAAAACTGACGTCCACGTCGAAGAACGAGATGAGCTCGGCCAGCACCTGTTCGCTCACCGCGACCGAGGTTGCCGCGTCGACCGCCATGAGCTGCGTGGCGACAGACGTGACGAGCAGCTCGAGGTTGCCTGGCAACAAATTCCTCCGCATCTAGCACAACATCCGGCTCAGCCGTGCAGCGGCGTCGAACCCGTCCGGACCCGACGTCGGCTGCGGACGGTGGGCCGCGGCGCGTAGGACAATCTCAGTACCAACGCCTGCGACTCGTCGCGTTCGGTGCACGTCAACCTGCGAAAAGCGTACTGGAGTTCGCGCAGCGCGTCGGCATGGTGTTCCGAGAGTTCCTGACGGTCCCCGTCGTCGTGGGCGTAGAGAAACACCGGCGACACCGGCTGGACTCCGAGCGCGTGTTTCTGGGCCTGGACCCACACCGCCTCCACCGCCGACCCGGCCAGGGCATAGTCGGTCAGCCGGCGGCCGCGAACGGAGACCACCGCCAAAGCAGAGCTGGAGGTGACCCGCTCATAGGTGTCGTCGCCGAGGGCCGCGCCGGCATTCCAGTCCGACAACTTCGCCATCACGTCGGACCGGCGCAGGATGTCCAGCACCACCACGTCGGTCGGGTCCAACCCCAGCGTGATGACCTCGATGCCCGTATCGGGTTCCGGGTCGCCGGGCCAGCGCAGTTCCGAGATCATTTCCCGGTGCAGGGTCGGGGTCAGATAGCGGAGCCGGTCGGTTTCGGCGAGTAGCCGTGCGGCCGTTTCCATCTCGGCGCGGTCGGTCAGGATCGTCAGCTCGGCGCCCTCACCGCGTGCGGCGGTACGCAGATCCTCGAGGACATCGGCGGGAATCGCCGCCGCCGTGCCGCGCAACCGGTTGGTTTCGCGGGCCAGCATCGGTTGGTACAACTCGGCCAGTTCCGGGGCGGCCCCCGGGGCGAATTCCGCGATCCCGTACAACGGGGTCCCCTCGTCGCCGCGTGACCACTGCACCTGCCCGGTCAGGCCGTGGGCTGCCGCGGCCACCCGAGCATTGAAGGCCGCCGCGCCCAGCGCCACGGCACTGCCGCGATAACCGACGTCCATTGTCGTCGTGCAGTTGGTGTCGAGTCGGAGGCTGATCCGGTTGTCCCTGGCCTCGATGTGCCACGGTTGGACATTGCCGCCCGAGGGGGCCCGCCCGGCTGCGTGAGCGAGAACGTCTGCGACGGTGACCGGTTCGGGCTCGTGGGGCGCGGGCGCAGGTTCCGGTGTCGAAGCCGACAGCGTGACCAGGGGATCGCCGATCTGATCCAGCGCATCGGCAACATCGACGCGGACCCGGCCGGACGGCATCGGCTCACCCAGTCCGATGCGGCGCACGGCATTGGCCACGACGGTGGCGCCGAGGACGACCTCCGCGGCGAGCTGGGGCCAGGTGGTCAGTGTCTTGCCGACCTCGACCAGCGATGCCGCCATCCGGGGAGACAGCTCCGACGCGTCGAGAATCCGCAGGACGTGTGGCACCTTGTCCTTGCTGTCGAGCCCGGCCAGATCAGCGGCGGCGATGTCACCGAGCAGACCGTGCAGGATCGGACGTGCGGGTTCCAGGTCGAACCGTTCGACGTCGAGCAACCCGCGGTCGCCCGTCGTCATCACCACGGGCAGTCGTCGAGCTCGCGCCTGTTCTCGGACAAGCACTTTCGCATCAAGGGAGTCACACTCCTCGACGACGATGTCCAGGCCGTGCAGGAAGTCACCGATCGACTCCGGTACCGCGCCGTTGCGGTCGATCCGCACCTCGATGTACGGATCGATCTCGGCGATCCTGCGTGCCGCGACCACGGCCTTGTTCACGCCGAGATCGAAGACGGTGCCGGGCACCCGGTTGAGGTTCGCCAGCTCGAGTTCGTCGAAGTCGGTCAGGCGAATCTCGCCGCACAGACCTTCCGTGGCGAGGTTGTAGGCGATGGCGTGTCCGACGCTGAGCCCGACGACACCGATTCGCAGGTTCGACAGGCGGTGCTGCTCTTCGGCGCTGATGAGATTCCGATTGCGGTCCAGGCGTAACCGTTTGAACGCCGCAGGCCCCAGAATGTGGACCACGCAGCGGCGCCACGGGTAGTAAACCCATCGGGTCGGCTCGTCTGAGACCTCGGCCTCCACCGCCGGCACGAGCCCGCGCAGCGCAGCTCGCTGTCCGTGACAGCTGTCGACCACGGTGATCCGCGAATCCCGACGCAGCCGCTCCAGGGTGTCCTCGTCGTCGACGAAGAGCGCGCGGTACTGATCGGAATCTTCGAGGGCGGTCAGCTCGGAAGTCTCGTTGTGGTTCCCGTGGGTCATCGCCCCGCCGCGCTGGACGTGAGGGCGTCGAAGCCGACAGCTCCGGTGCGCGGGGCGATTCGCTGCGCTTCGGTGAAGTATCGCGCCAGCTGTCGGGCATCGGCGTGATTGGCGAATGTGCGACGATCCCACCACATCATCTTGGTCTGATAGCGCTCGTCCGGATAAGGAGTCGCCGGGATTTTGGCCGCCAGTACACCGCCCGATGAGAGCCAGCGTTTCAGCACGTAGGCAGCAGCTGTGGCCATTGCGAACTGAATGTTGAGCAGGGTCATGGAATGCAGCGGCATACGCGCCAGCGTATCGGTGAGTGCGCGGCTCTGTTCGGGGTCGTCGCACACCCAGGCGGTCTTCATCTCGACCACTCCGAAAGGCAGACGGTCGCCGATCATTTTGCGCACGGAATCCAAGCCGGGCTGGCCGGCCCATTCGACGACGGCGTGGCTTTCGTCGATGTTTCGGTAAGGGCCTTTGGCGCGAAGGCCACCGACCACCCGTCCCGAGGTGTTGATCCCGACACAAAACAGCGCCGTATCGTCGCCTGTCTCTAGGGCTTTGGCGTCCAGTGCTTGTTCCACCCCATGTTTGCGGTAGTTAGCCTGGGCGCCGCGAACATATTCGTTCCACAGTTCGCGCTCCACGCCCGGACGTGCCACCACAATGGTGCACTCGCTGTCGGGGTCCCACCAGGTTGGGCTTTCGTCCAGTGCGACGGAGGTGCGGCCGGCGGCATCGAGTTGGGGAGCAGTCATCTGGGATCCATTTCGTCGGTCAACCGCACCTTCCAACTGGAGCGGCTGATTGGTGCGCAGCACGGTTGTGCGAATACGTGTGTTGAGTATCGCGCCGCATAGCCTTGAAATTCCAGCGAGCGCGTAAAACTTGTCCAGTCCTATGTTGAATTCGATGTGCCGGTCATGGAATTACTCGCGGGTACATGCAAATTTGGCAAATTCAGGAAACCCTATTTAGGCCGTATATCGCCGTATCGGGCCGAGTTGTGGCAAAAAATCGTTATTTGCGCCGACGTCGAATTGCCTTGGCGGTGTCGGCGGGGGCGCGTTTTGCTGTGTCAGTGCCCAGCCAGCCCCCACCCGCTACGGTTCGCCGTCGGGTGCGCTCGGTTTGGGGCGGCTTCGGCGATAACGCCGAGTTGCTCAACCGCCGGCCGGCGCAGATGAGATTCTGGTGGCGATGACACAGGAGTACCCGAAAACAAGCGCCCTCCCCGCCCAGGACATCGGCAGGTTATTGCTGCGTTGCGCGGACCGACCCGGCCTCGTCGCGGCCATCAGCGGCTTTCTCACCGACGCCGGGGCGAACATCGTGTCGTTGGATCAGCACTCCACCGAAGAGTCCGGCGGCACGTTCATGCAGCGCACGATCTTCCACCTGCCGGGCCTGGCGGCGGCGCGTGAGCGATTGGAACAGGACTTCGACGCGCAGGTGGCCTCCCCATTCGGGATCGATTACCGCCTCACCGAGGCTTCTAAACCCAAACGGGTGGCGTTGATGGCCTCCCGTGAGGACCACTGTTTGCTCGACCTCTTGTGGCGCAACCGGCGCGGGGAGCTCGACATGTCGGTGGCCATGGTCATCTCGAACCATCCCGACCTGGCGGATCAAGTCCGCGCCTTCGGCGTGCCCTACCTCTACGTTCCGGCGACCCGCGACAATCGGGCCGAAGCCGAGCAACGGCTGCTGGAACTGTTGCGCGGCAACGTCGATCTGGTGGTGCTGGCCCGGTATATGCAGATCCTCACCCCGGAGTTCCTCGATGCCGTGGGCTGCCCCCTGATCAACATCCACCACTCGTTCCTGCCGGCGTTCATCGGCGCGGCCCCGTACCGCCGGGCCAAGGAACGCGGGGTCAAGTTGGTCGGGGCGACAGCGCATTACGTCACCGGCGATCTGGATGAAGGTCCGATCATCGAGCAGGACGTGGTCCGCGTGGATCACCGCCACTCGGTCGGTGACCTGGCCCGCTTGGGGGCCGATGTCGAACGGCTGGTGTTGGCGCGGGCGGTGCTGTGGCACTGTGAGGACCGCGTGATCCGGTTCGGGAATCAGACCGTAGTCTTCTGAGCACGGTTCGAGAGGAGTGAGCGTGAAAGTCTTCAATGGTCTTGACGAGTTCGTGGCGGCGGCCGGTAGCGAGCTGGGCCCCACCGACTGGATGGAGATCACCCAGGATCGGGTGAACCTGTTCGCCGACGCCACCGATGACCATCAGTGGATTCACGTCGACCCCGAGAAGGCGGCCGGCGGTCCGTTCGGGGGGGCCATCGCGCACGGCCTGTTGACGCTGTCACTCCTGCCGCATTTCACCCATCAGCTCTATCGTGTCGACAACATCGCGATGGCGATCAACTACGGCTACAACAAGGTTCGGTTCATCACGCCCGTGCGGGTCGGGGCCAAGGTGCGTGCGCGGGCGGCGATCGCCGACGTCGCCCAGCTCGACGGCGCGGTGCAGGCCACCATGACGGTCACGGTCGAGATCGAGGGCTCGGACAAGCCCGCTGCCGTCGCCGAGTCGATCATTCGCTTCATCGGCTGACCCTCTTTTCGCGAGCAGTCACAAACCCGCACCAAAACTGGGCTTTTGGTGCGGGTTTGTGTCTGTTCGTGCGCTTTCTGACAGTTGTCAGAATCCGTTGACGCCCGTCAAACGCTGCTGTTAGTGTTCTGCATCACAACGTGAGGAGCACTGGGTTGGCGCATTCACTTCCGCGGACGGCGATCATCGGCGCAGGCATCAGCGGGCTCACCGCGGGGAAGATGCTCAAGGACTACCGGGTGCCGTACACGACGTTCGAGACATCGGACCGCGTCGGCGGCAACTGGGCCTTCCGGAATCCGAACGGACACAGCAGTGCCTATCGCTCCCTGCACATCGACACCAGCAAGCATCGGTTGTCGTTCAAGGACTTTCCGATACCCGAGCACTTCCCGTCGTTCCCGCATCACTCCGACATCAAGGCCTATCTCGACGCCTACGCGAACGCCTTCGGACTGCTCGACCACATCGAGTTCAACAACGGCGTGGTGCATGCGGCCCGTCGCGACGGCGGCGGATGGGAGATCGAGGACCAGGCCGGTGCCCGCCGCGAGTTCGACCTGCTCGTCGTCGCCAACGGTCACCACTGGGATCCGCGACTGCCGGAGTTCCCGGGAACATTCACCGGTGCGTCGATCCATTCTCACCACTACATCGACCCGAAGGAACCGCTCGAGCTGACCGGCAAGCGAATCCTGGTGGTGGGTATCGGTAACAGTGCCGCCGACATCACCGTCGAGCTGTCGTCGAAATCGCTGCAGAACCGGGTGACGCTGTCCACCCGGTCGAGCGCGTGGATCGTGCCGAAATACATTGCCGGACAACCGGGTGACAAGTACTTCCGCACCAATCCCTACATTCCGTTGTCGTGGCAGCGCAAGCTGGTGCAATTGATCGCGCCTGCCCTCGGCACCGATCCGACGATGTACGGGTTGCCCGCGCCGAATCACAAACTGTTCGAGGCACACCCGACGCAATCGGTGGAATTGCCGCTGCGGCTCGGCTCCGGTGACGTCATCCCGAAACCCAATGTGTCCCGATTGGACGGTGACACCGTGCATTTCGAGGACGGCACCAGTGACGTCTTCGACGTGATCGTCTATGCCACCGGCTACAACATCACGTTCCCGTTCTTCGACCCGGGACTGATCAGTGCTCCGGACAATCACATCCGGCTTTACAAGCGGATGTTCAAGCCCGGCATGGACGATCTGGTGTTCATGGGTTTTGCGCAGGCCATCCCGACACTGTTCCCGTTCGTCGAGTGCCAGTCCCGGCTGCTGGCGGCCTATGCGGTCGGTCGATATGCACTGCCCTCGGCAGCGGAGATGGAGCGGGTGATCGATGCCGATCAGCAGCTGCACGCCGGACACTGCACCGACCGGCCTCGGCACACCCAGCAGGTGGACTACTTCTACTACGAACACGACATCCGCGCCCGTGAATTGCCCGCCGGTGCGAAGCGGGCTGCCGGCAGAGAGCGTGTGGGGGTGACGGCATGACCTACACCGAGCTCACGTTCTACTCGGTGGGTGAGCGGTGCAGTGCATGGCATTTCACCGCCGCGGGCGACGGCTTCACCGGCCCGTCCGGGCGGCCGGTCGTGGTGATGGCACACGGCTTCGGTGGCACCAAGGATTCGGGTCTGCAACCCTTCGCCGAACGGTTCAGTGGAGCCGGCCTGGACGTGCTGGCGTTCGACTACCGGGGTTTCGGCGCCTCCGATGGGCGACCGCGCCAAAGTGTTTCGGTCGATCGGCAGATGGCGGATTACACCGCCGCGATCACCGCGGCCCAAGGCCTACCGGGTGTCGACCCTCGGCGGGTGTTGTTATGGGGCTCGTCGTTCTCCGGCAGTCACGTGCTGCGGGTGGCTGCGCAATGTGCCGACGTGGCCGCCGTGATCGGGATGACGCCGTTGACCAGTGGGCTGGCCGCCAGCCGGGCGGCAGTGGCGCACCGCGACGTCGCATCAGCGCTGCGCTGGACGCTGGCGGGGGTGAAGAGCCGGGTGTCGGTGGCCCGGGGCGGGCGGCCGACATTGATGCCCCTGGCGGCCAAACCGGGAGAGGCCGGCGCGCTGGCGCTCGACGGCGCGTACGACAGCTACACCGCGATCGCCGGACCGACGTGGCGCAATGAAGTTGATTCGGCGATTGGCATGGAGCTGGTGCAGATCCGCACCGGCGCCGCGGCCAAGGCGCTGAAATGCCCGGTGTTGATTCAGATTGCCGATTTCGACCGGTTCGTGCCGGCCAACTCGGTGATGAAGACGGCGGTGCAGGCCCGCGCGCAGATCCATCACTACCCATGCGATCACTTCGACGTCTGGCCGGGACACGACTGGTTCGAGACCGCCGCCGACGACCAGGTGAAGTTCTTGACCCGCACGTTGGCCACGGCGTGACTTTCTCCCGCGAGCAGACACAAAACCGTAGCTTCTTACGCGAAAAGGTACGGTTTTGCGTCTGCTCGCGGGGGAAAAGTTAGGGGCGGTACAGCACGGCGACGTCGTCGGGCCGCACCTTGAGCGCCGCATTGCGCGGGAGTGCGTCGACAACCGTCACGGCCACCGGCACGTGATGGCTCGGGAGTGCTTCGCGGACCAGGTCTTTCAACTCGTCCTCGGTCGGCGCCACAGCGCCTCGTCTCAGCTCAACTGCGGCGAACGGCACCTGACCCAGGCGGGCATCGGGGACACCCACCACGCAAGCGTCGAGCACGCTGGGGTGTGAGATCAGTACCCGCCGAACCGTTTCCGGAAGAATCTTGAACCCACCACGGTTGATCGCCCCGTCGCCCCGGCCGTGCAGGGTCACGAACCCGTCCTCGTCCATCGACGCCAGATCCGTGGTGCGCACCCAGTCCGGTCCGATGACCTCGACGCTGGCTTCCAGCAGTCCGACGCTGCCGGTCGGCACCTCGGCCCCGGTGTCCGGGTCGATGATACGAACGCGCACGCCGGGTAGGGGAGGGCCCACGCTGTCGGGTTTGTCGGCGCCGTAGCGCTGATATAACTCCGGTGTCCAGCTGCACACCGAGCCGGCGAATTCCGTTGCCCCATAGGCCCACAGCAGTGGGATTCCGTAGCGGATCTCGAATTCCGCGCGCAGTTCCGGCTCCAACGGGCCGGAGCCACCGGAGAGCCCCTCCAGGGAGGCCAGGTCCTCGGGCGCGACGTCGGCCTGCAGCAACATCCGGATGATGGCCGGTTGCACTCCGGCCCGGGTGATCCGGTGCGTCTTGACGGCGCGCACCCACTCGTCGACGCTGAATTTCTCCAGCAGCACCATGCGTTTACCCGCGCATGGCGCGGCCAACAGTTGGCAGACGCCGATGCTGCCGAACGGCCAGTACACCAGGGCCGGCGGGGTGTCCGGTCCGACCGCTTCGGTGCCTGAGCCGATCGTCATGCTCAGCACGGTGTGCGCAAGGACCTTGGTGGCCACCGGGATTCGCTTGGGTGGGCCGGTGGTGCCGCTGGTCAGGATGTGCAGGCCGGCCTGCTCCAGCTTAGGATCGTGACGACGGCCCGGCTGCCGGGGCGTCATGACCCCGACCGCAAGGGGATCGTCGGACAGCGAGAGGACGGCGGAGCCCACTGAGCGCACCGCGGTGTCGAGTTCCGGTGTCAAGTCGTCGACCTCGGCCAGGATCGCCGGCAATTTCAGGCTTTCGACGTCCCGCGCGATCCCGGAGGCCGACTGATACGAGTAGATCATCACCACCGGCCGTCGGCTGGCGATGAACCCCAGGATGGCTGCGGCGTGAGGAACCCGATTGCGAACCACGATGCCGACCGGCTCATCCGCCGTGACTCCGGCGGCAGTCAGGGCACCGTCGATGCGCTCGATGAAATCCGTGATCGCGTTGCCCGAGTACCACTTTCGGGAAAACTCGATGAACGGCCGATCGCCGTACCGCTTGAGTCCGGCTGCCAGCGCGTCGGCGAAGTCGGTACCGATGGGGCTGGACACGGCGGTCTCAGAACTGGGTGGAGCCCAGGTCGACGGCCACCTTGCTGGCGGTGACGAACCGCGACTCGTCACTGGCCAGCCAGCAGGCGGCGTCGGCGATGTCCTCGGGTTCGGCGATCCAGTCCGGCAGGAACGGTGTGACCATCTGCATCAAACCGGGGTTGGTCTCATTGGCCCGGTTGAGTGCGGCCATCATGTCGCCGGTGCCCATCGGGGTGTTGACCGCGCCGGGATGCAGGCTGTTGACCCGGATTCGGTGCTTGCCCAACTCGGCAGCGAAGGCGCGGGCCAGCCCGGTGACACCGTGCTTGCTGGCGGTGTAGTGCACCATGAACGGCTGCATCTTGATCCCGGCCGCGGAGCTGATCAGGATGATCGAGCCGCCGCGGCCGCCGTCGATGATGTGCTGAGCCCCGGCGATCACGGTGTTCCAGGTGCCCGTCAGGTTGATGTCGATGACGTCGCGGAACGATTCGGGGGTGGTCTCGTTCCACGCCTCGGGCACGGTGATGCCGGCATTGGCGACGATGATGTCGAGCCGACCGAACTCGGCCACCCCCTTGTCGACCACGGCCCGCAGCGCGTCGAGATCGCGAGTGTCGGCGGTGGCAGCCAGGATTCGCTTACCGGTGGCCTCGACCAGGCGCACGGTTTCGGCCAGGTCTTCGGGGGTCGCCGAGTCGTAGGGCACGCTCGGCGGCAGCGGCGCGGCGATGTCGATCGCGATGATGTCGGCGCCCTCCTTGGCCATTCGGACGGCGTGTGCGCGTCCCTGGCCACGGGCAGCTCCGGTGATGAACGCGACCTTTCCGGCCAGCCGCTTGGTCATGAATTCTCCTTAAGGGGTCTGCGGATGGGTTCAGAGCTGACGTTGGGCGGCCTTGACCAGGCCGCCGCCGATGATGAGTCGCTGGATCTCGCTGGTGCCCTCATAGAGGCGCAGCAGGCGGACCTCGCGGTAGATGCGCTCGACCGGTACCTCACGCATGTAGCCGGTACCGCCGTGGATCTGGACCGCGAGATCCGCGACATTGCCGGCCATTTCGGTGCAGAACAGCTTGGCGGCTGACGGGGCGATGCGACGGTCTTCGCCGGACACCCACTTGGCGGCGGCATCGCGCACCAACGCACGTCCGGCCATCACCCCGGTCTGCTGATCGGCGATCATCGCTTGCACGAGTTGGAAACTGCCGATCGGTTGACCGCCCTGGGTGGCCGCGGCAGCGTAGGCAACCGATTCGTCGAGGGCGCGCTGGGCGGATCCGACGGCGAGCGCGGCGATGTGGACCCGGCCCCGGGCCAGGGAGGTCATGGCGGCGCGGTAGCCGACGTCCTCGCTGCCGCCGACGAGCGCGGCGTCGGGCACCCGCACGTCGGTGAAGGTGACGTCGGCGGTCCAGGCGCCTTCCTGGCCCATCTTGGCGTCCTTGACGCCGACCTCGACACCGGCTGCCTCGGCCGGCACCAGGAACACCGCGATACCCGCTCCGTTTTCGTCGGCGGGCCGGGTGCGGGCGAACACCACGAACAGGTTGGCGGTGGGGGCGTTGGTGATGAACCGCTTCTGGCCGTCGATCACCCAGTCATCACCGTCGCGAATAGCCTTGGTGCGCAAGCCTGCCGGGTTGGATCCCGCTCCGGGTTCGGTCAGCGCGAAGGAGGCCACGACGTCACCGGAGGCAATGCCCTCCAGCCATCGGGTCTTCTGTTCGTCGGTGCCGAAGCCGACGAGAACCTGCCCGGCGATGCCGTTGTTGGTGCCGAACATTGATCGCAAGGCCAGCGAGGTGTAGCCGAATTCCATTGCCAGCTCGACGTCTTGGGCCAGGTTGAGACCCAAGCCGCCCCACTGTTGGGGGATCGCATAGCCGAACAGCCCCATGTCCTTGGCTTGCTGGCGCAGGTCGTCGGGCACGGTGTCGGTGGCCAGGATCTCGTTCTCGCGCGGCACCACGGCGGTGCGGATGAAGCTGCGGGTCTGCGCCAAGATCTCGGCGAAATCCTCGTCGCTGACTTCGGCGGGGGCCGCGGTGGTGGTCACAGGGCAGGCTCCATTTCTTCGCGCGGAATCCGGCGGGGTGATGACTTGCAATATCGTATATGAAATATGATCCTAGGCTGACAGAGCCCCCGGGATCGAAAGTTAGGTGATCAGGTGTCGTTGCTGACCGGTCAGACTGCAGTGGTGACAGGCGGTGCCCAGGGTCTGGGCCTGGCCATTGCGCGGCGTTTCATCGACGAGGGCGCCCGGGTGGTGCTCGGCGACGTCAACCTCGAGGCCACCGAGGCTGCCGCCCAGGAACTGGGTGGCCCGGACGTCGCGACGGCGGTGCGCTGTGACGTCACGTCCTCCGCTGAGGTCGAGGCGCTCGTGCAGGCCGCCGTCGAGCGATTCGGCGGGCTGGACATCATGGTGAACAACGCGGGCATCACCCGTGACGCCACCCTGCGCAAGATGACCGAGGAGCAGTTCGACCAGGTCATCGCGGTGCACCTGAAGGGCACCTGGAACGGCACCAAATCGGCGGCAGCGATCATGCGGGAAAACAAGCGCGGCGCGATCGTCAACATGTCCTCGATCTCGGGCAAGGTCGGCCTGGTCGGCCAGACCAACTACTCGGCGGCCAAGGCCGGCATCGTCGGCATGACCAAGGCGTCGGCGAAGGAACTCGCGCATCTCGGGGTCAGGGTCAACGCCATCCAGCCGGGGCTGATCCGCTCGGCGATGACCGAGGCTATGCCGCAACGGATTTGGGACGAGAAGCTGGCCGAGATCCCGATGGGTCGTGCCGGTGAACCCGATGAAGTGGCCAAGGTGGCGCTGTTCTTGGCCAGTGACCTGTCGTCGTACATGACCGGGACCGTGCTCGAGGTGACCGGCGGTCGGCACGTATGAGCACTCCCGAGGCGGTCATCTGCGAACCGGTCCGCACCGCGATCGGCCGCTACGGCGGCATGTTCAAGTCGTTGAGCGCCGTCGACCTCGGCGTCGTCGCCCTCAAAGGCCTGTTGGAACGCACCGGGGTGGCACCGGATCAGGTGCAGGACGTGATTCTGGGCCACTGCTATCCCAACAGTGAGGCCCCGGCCATTGGCCGCGTGGTGGCACTCGACGCCGGCCTGCCGATCACAGTCCCCGGGATGCAGGTCGACCGGCGCTGCGGCTCCGGGCTGCAGGCCGTGATCCAGGCCTGTATGCAAGTCCGCAGCGGTGACAACGATCTGGTGATCGCCGGCGGCGCCGAAAGCATGAGCAACGTCGCGTTCTACTCCACCGACATGCGCTGGGGCAGTGCACGTTCCGGGGTGCAGATCCACGACGGCCTCGCCCGCGGTCGTACGACCGCCGGTGGACAGTTCTACCCGGTGCCCGGCGGCATGTTGGAGACCGCCGAGAATTTGCGTCGCGAGTACGGCATCACCCGCGCCGAGCAGGACGAGCTCGCGGTGCGGTCGCATCGCAGCGCGGTGGCCGCCCAGGAATCCGGCGTGCTGACCGAGGAGATCATCCCGGTGACCGTTCGCGACCGAAAAGGCGAGCAGCTCATCGACACCGATGAGCACCCCCGTGCCGACACCACGGTCGAGGTTCTGGCCAAGCTCAAACCCGTTCTGCTCACACAGGATCCAGAGGCCACCGTGACGGCCGGGAACTCCAGCGGTCAGAACGACGCCGCGTCCATGTGCATCGTCACCACCCCGGAGAAGGCCGCCGAGCTCGGACTAAGGCCGCTCGTGCGGCTGGTGTCGTGGGGTTCGGCCGGGGTGGCGCCCAACGTCATGGGCATCGGACCGGTGCCGGCCACCGAGGCGGCTCTGGCCAAAGCCGGTCTGCAACTGAGCGACATCGATTTGATCGAACTCAACGAGGCCTTCGCCGCCCAGGCGCTCGCCGTGATGAAGGAGTGGAAGTTCGGCGACGCCGACTTCGAGCGCACCAACGTCCGGGGGTCCGGGATCTCGCTGGGGCATCCGGTGGGGGCGACGGGCGGCCGCATGCTGGCCACCCTGGCCCGGGAGCTCGATCGGCGTCAGGCCCGCTACGGGTTGGAGACCATGTGCATCGGCGGCGGCCAGGGGCTCGCCGCGGTTTTCGAGAGGGTGGCATCGTGACCAGACTTGCGCAGACGCTGGGACTCACCGAGTTCCAGACCGAGATCGTTGCGACGGTACGGCAATTCGTCGACAAAGAGGTGATCCCGACCGCGCAGGAGCTCGAGCACTCGGACACCTACCCGCAGGCCATCGTCGATCAGATGAAGGACATGGGCCTGTTCGGGTTGATGATTCCCGAGGAGTACGGCGGGCTCGGCGAATCGCTGCTCACCTACGCGTTGTGTGTCGAGGAGCTGGCGCGCGGTTGGATGAGCGTGTCGGGGGTGATCAACACCCACTTCATCGTCGCGTACATGATCCGGCAGCACGGGACCGACGCGCAGAAGCAGAACTTCCTGCCCCGCATGGCCACCGGCGAGACCCGCGGGGCGTTCTCGATGTCCGAGCCCGAGCTGGGTTCGGACGTGGCGGCCATTCGGACCCGGGCCGCCAAACAGCCCGACGGCGATTACCTCATCAGCGGTCAGAAGATGTGGCTGACCAACGGTGGCAGTTCCACCCTGGTGGCCGCGCTGGTGCGCACCGACGAGGGTGCCGACAAACCGCACCGCAACCTGACGGCGTTCCTGGTCGAAAAGCCCACTGGCTTCGGCGAAGTCGTTCCGGGACTGACCATTCCGGGCAAGCTCGACAAGCTCGGCTACAAGGGCATCGACACCACCGAGTTGATCTTCGATGGTTACCGCGCCAGCGCGGACGACGTTCTCGGTGGCGTGACCGGCCAGGGCTTCTTCCAGATGATGGACGGGGTCGAGGTCGGTCGCGTCAACGTCTCGGCCCGCGCCTGTGGAGTGGGCATCCGGGCCTTCGAGTTGGCGGTGCGCTATGCGCAGCAGCGGGAGACGTTCGGCAAGCCGATCGCCGAGCACCAGGCGGTGGCCTTCCAATTGGCCGAGATGGCAACCAAAGTCGAGGCCGCCCACCTGATGATGGTCAACGCCGCCCGACTCAAGGACTCCGGTGAGCGCAACGACGTCGCCGCCGGGATGGCGAAGTACCTGGCCAGTGAGTTCTGCTCGGAGGTCACCCAGCAGAGTTTCCGGATCCACGGCGGGTACGGCTACTCCAAGGAATACGAGGTCGAGCGGCTGATGCGGGATGCCCCGTTCCTGCTGATCGGTGAGGGCACCAGCGAGATCCAGAAGAACATCATCAGCAAGCGGCTGCTCTCCGACTATCGGGTCTGAGCCGTGTCCATCCCCGATTTCGCTTCTCGGCCACAGTTGGCCGAGGACGTGGCGCGATTGATCCGGAGACGGATCTTCGACGGCACCTATCCGGCAGGCAATTACATCCGGCTTGAGCAACTCGCGGCCGAGTTGGGAATCAGCGTGACGCCGGTGCGGGAAGCGTTGTTCGGCCTGCGCACCGAGGGTCTGCTGACCCAGCAGCCCCGCCGCGGGTTCCTGGTGCTGCCGGTGACCCGCCGCGACATCGATGACGTAGCCGGTGTCCAGGCCCACATCGGTGGTCAGCTGGCGTCGCGGGCCGCGGCGCAGATCACCGACAGCCAGCTCGACGAACTCGACCGGATTCAGGGTGAGCTGGAAGATGCCTACGCGCACAATGATCATGAGGCGGCGGTCCGGCTCAACCACGCATTCCACCGCGGGGTCAATCGCGCGGCCGAGTCACCAAAACTGGCCCAACTGATGTCCCAGATCACCCGGTACGCACTGGAATCGGTGTACCCGACGGTCGAGGGTTGGCCCGAACAGTCCACCCACGACCATCGCCGGATCCTCGCCGCGCTGAGGGCGCGGGACGGGGATTCGGCCCGTGCGGCGATGGCCGAACATCTGTGTGCGGCCTCCAAACCGCTCACTGATCATCTCGACCGGCTCGGCGTGCTGGAGTAGCGATTTATCCCGCGAGCAGACACAAACCCGTACATCTCGGTGCAAAAATGTACGGGTTTGCGTCTGCTCGCCGAAGGAAGGTGAGCCAGGATGGCAGGAGTTCTCGACGGGATCCGCGTGCTCGATTACGGCAGGTTCATCGCCGCACCGTGGTGCAGCGCGATCCTGGCCGATATGGGAGCCGACGTGTTGCGGGTGGAGAAACGTGAAGGCGGCGAGGATCGTTGGGTGCAGGCGGTCACCGAAGGCGGTGAGGGCGGCACGTTCCTGCAGTGCAACCGCAACAAGCGTTCCCTGACCCTGGACTCCACGACGGCCGAGGGCGCCGAGATCACCCGCCGGCTGATGGCGAGCGCTGACATCGTGATCGCCAACATGCCCGCGGCCGGGATGCGAGCCAGCGGACTGGACTACGAAACGCTCAAGGCGGTCAAGCCGGACATCATCCTGGCCAGTGCCACCGCCTACGGGGAGGGCGGCCCTTACAGCGAGAAGATCGGCTTCGACGGGGCCGGACAGGTGATGTCGGGAGCGGTGTACCGGCAGGGCCTACCCGATCAGCCGATCCGAACCGTGGTGCCGTACGCGGACTTCGGCACCGCGCTCACGTTGGCGATCGGGGTGATGATGGCGTTGTATCACCGTGATCGCACCGGCCAGGGCCAGCACGTGGAGGGTGCGCTGCTGCCCACCGCGCTGATGCTGTCCAACGCGTTCCTGATCGAACGGGAACTGCTGCAGGTGGACAAGCCTCGGATGGGCAACAAGGGCGCGTCCGTCGCGCCGTGTGATCTGTACCGCACTGCCGACGACCAGTGGGTGCTGCTGCAGGTGGCCGGGCAGCCGATGTTCAAGCGTTGGTGCCGTCTGGTGGGCCGCGAAGAACTATTCGACGACCCGCGGTTCGCCAACGACGACATCCGCTGGGCCAACGGCGACATCCTCAACGACATCATGGCGCAGTGGTGTGCCGACAAGACCAAGGCTGACGTGTTGGCGTTGCTGGAGAAGGCGAAAATGCCTGCCGCACCCCTACATTCCACACAGGACGTTCTCGACGACCCTCATGTACAGGCCATGGGCTACCTGAAGCGGGTCCCGTTCCCGGGTGCGTCGCGGGACGTGCCGATCGTCGAAACCCCGTTCCGGCTGTCGGAGACACCGGGCACTATTCGACGCCGGGCCCCGCTGTTGGGCGAGCACACCGATGAAGTGCTCGGTGAGATCGGTTACGACGCTGCACAGATCGCCGACCTGCGGGCGAACCAGATCGTGTGACTCAGAGATCGTCACCGATCGGCTTCAGTGCCTCGAGCTGCTCACGGAAGTGTTCGGCACTGCGCGCCTGCACCGAGCAGTTGGCGACCGTGGCCCCAACCTCACGCAGCCGCTCGAGTCGACGGCGGGTGCCGGACGGGTCGCCGAGCGGATCCAGCGACACGCCGGGGGAGAGGACGACGTCGAAATCGGTGGGTAGCTGGTGGCGGCTGAGGAACTCGGCGATGGTGTCCGGCGAGAGGGCGAAAGGCATCCAACCGGTGCCCAATTCGACTGCCCGCCGTAGCGAGCGCTTGGTGCGCCCGCCCACCCAGACCGACACATCCGTGCGGGGTGCATGCGGTTCGATGGCGAAGCCGTCGACCACCGGCTGCCCCCAGGCGGCGCGCAGGGTGGCAATGTCACGGTCGGCTGCCGTGCCCCGATCGGTCCATTGGGCACCGAGAAGCTCGAACTCCTCGGCGAGCGATCCGACGCCGACGCCGAGGATGACTCTGCCGCCGCTGAGCCGGTCGAGCGTGCCGTAGCTCTTGGCCAGCGCCACCGGATGGTGATAGGGCAGCACGACGACGGCGGTGGCCAACCGGATCTGGCGGGTGCGGGCAGCCAGGAACGACAAGGTGGCCAACGGATCCCAGTACACCGTTCCGCGCACCCCGGCAGCCGAGGCGGGGATTCCGGTGTGCTCGGCACAGGTGAGGTGGTGAAAACCCAGCCGGTCGGCCGCCTCGGCCACCAGTGCCAGCTCGTCGGCGCCGGCGGTTGCCTCCCAGGGCGAGAACTCACCAGGGTGCTGCATCACGATGGGGGTGGAAAGTCCGAGCTTCATGTCGCTGCCTCCTTCACCCGGATCTTCGCAAAGCTGACGGAGGCGACGACGGCCAGGTCGTTGTCGGGCACGGTGAAGATCTCGACCTGGATCACCATGGAGCGCTTGCCGCTGTGCACGAGGCGCGCCACTGCACGCGCGGCGCCGGCGGTGACCGGCCGCAGATAGCGCAGGTTGAGGTCGGAGGTCACCACGCTGTGACCGGCCGGCAACTGGCGCATGGCGAGCTTGCCTGCGGCGGTGTCCACCAGGGTGGCGAGCAGCCCGCCCTGCAGCCCGCCGTTGGTGTTGACCACATGCGGGGCGACGGGAAGATCGACCACCGCCTCGTCATCGGAAGCCGGTACCTCCCGATAGCCGATCAGCTCGAACAGTTCGAAGATGTCAGCGGTCATCGGTCGGCATCCGTGTAGCGGATCACGCCGCGAATGTTGCGTCCCTCCAGCATGTCCCGGTAGGCATCATTGATCTGTTCCAGGCGGTACTCGCGGGTCACCATGTCGTCGAGGTTCAACTCACCCAACTGATAAAGCGTCAGCAGGTTGGGGATGTCGAACTGCGGGTTGCCGCCGCCGAACAGGCTGCCCTGCAGACTTTTCTGGAGCAGGGTCAGACCCGCCAGATTGAGCGTGGTGTCGTCGTCGACGACGTTGCCCATCGCGGTGAGCACACACGTACCACCCTTGGCGGTGAGCTGCATCCACGACTCCACCTGATTGCCCTCGGCGCGCCCGACGGTGACGATGACCTTGTGACACATCCGGCCTCCGGTGGCATCAGCGATACCGGCCAGGGCGGCGGCGACGTCCGGATAGGCTTCGCGGGCACCGAACTTGAGGGCCTGCTCTCGCTTCCAGTCGACCGGGTCGACGGCGAAGATGCGCCTAGCGCCAGCGATCGCGGCGCCCTGCAGGGCCGCGGTGCCGACACCGCCGATGCCGATGACGGCCACGTCTTCACCGGGCCGGACGTCGGCGCTGCGGACGGCCGAGCCGTATCCCGTGGTCACCCCGCAGCCCACGAGGCAGGCCACCTCGAACGGGATCGACGGGTCGATCTTCACCACGGAGGTTCGGTGCACCACCACGTAGGGAGAGAAGGTACCGAGCAGGGACATGGGGATCACGTTCTGCCCCTTGGTCTGGACCCGGAACGACCCATCGGAGACAGAGGCACCGGCCAACAGGCCCATGCCCAGGTCGCACAGATTGCGTAGGCCGACCTGGCAGGCCGGGCAGCTGCCGCACGAGGGGATGAACGACATCACCACATGATCGCCGACCTGCAGACCCTCGGTGTCCGGGCCGACCTCCACGATCACCCCGGCACCCTCATGCCCGCCCAGGATCGGGAAGTCGGCCATCGGGATGTCCCCGGTCATTAGATGATGATCAGAGTGGCACAAGCCCGCCGTTTCCAGTTGTACCTTCACCTCCCCGGACCGCGGGTCGCCGATCTCGATCTCCTCGATCGACCACGGCTCACCGAAATTCCACACCAGCGCGCCTTTGGTTTTCATTGCCGGACACCTTCTTTCAACATGGCCCGCAGGGCGGAGTTGTCGATCTTTCCGGTGGCGCCGCGCGGCACGGCGTCCTCGTCTTCGAGCAGCGTCCACAACGTGGGCACCTTGAACGAACTCACGGCCGCAGCGGCCGCGGCGCGCACTGACTCGACCGTCAGCCCGTCACCCACCACGACCGCACCGACCCGGTTAATTTGGCCGTCAGGGACATTGACCACATGAGCGGCACGCACGCCGGTAATGGACCGCAGCGCCCGCTGTACTTCACTGGGGTACACGCTGGCGCCCCGGACCTTGAACATGTCGTCGGACCGGCCGCGGTAAAACAGGAACCCATCCTCGTCGAGGTAGCCGAGGTCGCCGGTGGGATAGTAGCCGTCCGGGGTGAACACCTGCTCTCGCGTGCGCCGACAGATACCTCGCATCAGGTGCGGGCCCCGGATCTGGATCACCCCGGTTTTCCCGTGCGGCAGTGGTGTTCCGGTGTCGGTGTCGACGATGCGGACGTCCATACCGTCGAACGGCTTGCCGCAGCTGCCCCACGCCGTCTCCGGCATATCGGTGTCGGCCCGGAATCCACAGTAGGGGCCGAACGACTCGGTCATGCCCAACAACGATGCCCGCGCCCCGGGGCGCGACCGTAGGCCCGCCGGCAACAGCGCCTCGAGACTGCCGGGTTGCAAGCTGCTCAGGTCTGCGGAATGTGCGTGACGGGCCAGCACCTCGGCCTGCTCGGGCCAACCGCGGAAAAGTGTGACGCGTTCGCGTTGCAGCAGGGCCAGAGTCGAGTCCGGCCGTCGGATCGGCTCGGTAACGAGGGTGGCCCCGGCCATCAGGACGGTGAGGATGCCTGCGCCGAAACCCCCGACCCAGAAGAACGGCATGGGCAGATACAGCCGGGTGTCAGCGGTGACACACCGTGCGTGCAGTCCAGAACGCACGGCACCCAGGGCGTTTCGGTGCGAATGTATGGTGCCCTTCGGAGCTCCGCTGCTCCCGGAGGTGAACATGATCACCATCGGGTCGCTTTCGCGCAGTCGGTCAGCCAGCGCATCGGCGGCGTCGCGTGGTCCGGTGAAGGCCAGTGCCTGCGCGGTGGTCCACACGGCACGCAGCGCGGGCAACTGATCCGGCTGTACCGGGTAGGGCTGGCCCCGGAACTCCTCGACCGATACCAGGAACTGCACCGATGCCATGCGAAGTTGTGCGGCCAGTTCAGCGGGGCGCAACAGGGTACTCAACGGCACCAGGACCGCGCCGATCCGCATCAGCGCCACGGCGATGCGGACCCAGTCCACCCCGTTGGGCATGATGAGGCCAACGCGCGACCCCTTGGTGACGCCCGCCGCGATGAACCCGGCAGCCAATGCTGCGGTATCGGAGTCGAGTTCGGCATAGGTAAGCCGGGATGCGGGGTCGATCACCATGGGCTTGTCTGCCATCACCGTCGCGTTCGCGCGTACGACGGCGTCGACGGTCAGAGTCGGGTCAGCCATCGAACAGTCCGGCCAGGGCGGGATAATCGATTTTGCCGCTCGACAACACGGGTATCTCGTCGCGTGGTATCACCGCGAACCGGCGCGGCACCTTGTAGGCCGACAACCGGGTTCGCAGTGCCCGACGAACCTCGTCCTCGTCGAATCGCGACGCGTCGTCCAGTGCCACGACGGCGGCCACGCTCTGCCCGCGGTCGGTGTCGGGCAGTCCGATCACATGTGCCGAATAGCCGAGTGCCGCCAGTGCCTTCTCGACTTCTCCCGGTGTGACGTTGGCGCCGGCGGTCTTGATCATCGATCCGGCCCGGCCAAGAAAGTAGACATAGCCGTCCGCGTCGACACGCACCAGATCCCCGGTGTGAAACCAGCCGTCGGCGTCGAAGCAGTCCTCGCGGTTACGCCCGTAGTAGCCCTGCATCAGATACGGCCCCCGGACGCACAATTCGCCCGAGGCCAGTACCTTCGTCTCGAAGCCGGGGGCCGGCCGGCCGTAGCTGCCGCGCCGATGTTCGGGCTGATCGCCCTCATCGGCGTCGATCAGCACCACGCTGCCGGTCTCGGTCATGCCCAGCATGTTGTGCCGTAGCTCTGGATCGGCGGGCCGGGAGTCGGGCGTCATGATCGGATACAGATTGCCGCGGCGCGCCGAGAACATCCGGTCCGGGTAACTCGGGTGACGAGCCAGCTCGGCAATGCCCGCCACGAAACCGTTTGTGATCGTGGGCTTCTCCTCCTCCAGCAGATCGAGAGTGGCACCGGCGTCGGAGGCGGTCGAACAGATCAGGGTCGCCCCAGCCACCATCGTGGCCAGCAGCCCGAACGCGAATCCGCCGATCCAGAAGAACGGGGAATTGCAGAACAACCGGTCGGTGGCGGTGAGACCGCGGATCTGGTTGAGACTTCGTTGATGCGCCAGCAGGCCGCCGTGCGTGTGCACGACGCCTTTGGGTGCGCCCGTGGAGCCCGACGTGTAGATGATCGCCAACACGTCAGATTCGTCGACGTCATCCTCCAACCCGGCCAGGTCTGGCCCGTCGGCGTGCGGCAGGTCGAACAGCACGTGCCGCAGGCACGGGGCCGTGACCCCGTCCAGGCGCTGCACATAATCGTGGTTGCGATAACTCCACGCCGACAACAGGATCGCAGTGTCGCTGTCGAGCAGTTGATGAGTCAGCTCGGTGGCGGTAAGGAACGTCGAATACGGCACCACCACCGCACCGATTCGCGCGGCGGCCAGCATCGCCACCACGAAATCAATCCCGTTCGGGTACAGCAGCCCGACATGGGTGCCTTTACCCGCGCCGAGGTGGATCAGCCCGCGAGCCACCGAGGCCGAACGGCGTTCGGCCTCGGCGTAGCTGATCCGGTCACCGTCGCAGATCAACAGCGGATGCTCAGTGCATCCGCGCAGTAGTCCGGGAACGGTGTCAGGCACTGGCAGAGAAGTACTCCCGGATGGCACCGAGATCGGCCTTGCCCGACGGAGTGCGGGGGATGGTGTCGACGATGGCGATCTTTGTGGGGACCTCGTATCGGGCCAGCCGGCCCTGCAGGTAATCGGTCAATTCGGCCGCCGGGGCCGGCCCGCGCAACTCGACCATGGCCACCGGGGTCTCACCCAGTCGGTCATCGGGCATACCGATCACCGCCGCGCCGAGGACGGCGGGATGGCTTTCCAAAGCGGTGCGGACATCATCGGGCATCACCTTGAACCCGCCGCGGATGATGGCCTGGTCGGCGCGACCGAGAATCCAAACGAACCCGTCGGCGTCGATGCGGGCCAGGTCGGTCGTGCGCAACCAGTCGGCATCGGCGTCGAACTGCGCCGGTTTGACCTCCAGCAAGCCCTTTTCGCCTGCCGGAAGAACGGCGCCATCGGAGTCGACGACGCGTAGCTCGGCACCGGGATTGGCTCGGCCGACGCTGCCGCGTTTGTCTTTCCAGTACTTCTGGTGGTCGGCCAGTGTCCAACTGGCCACTCCACCGCCGAACTCGGTGGCGGCATACGACGTGAGCACCGGGATGCCGAATTTCTCGGTGAACGCGTCGGCGTCGTCGGCCGACAGCGGGGCGGTGCCGGAGGTGACAGCGCGAATCCCCGCCAGATCGTCGCGGGTGAGATCGGAGTGCAGCACCATGCGCAGCGCGGCGGGCACCAGTGACACCACCTTGGGGTGATGCTCCCGGACGGCATCGGCCCAGCGTCGCAGTTCGAACTTGGGCAGCAGCACGAACGGCCGCGCCTCGGCGATGCACAGCAACACCCGGAACACCCCACCGACATGCACCAGCGGTGAGTTGACGATCGCCACCCCGCGGCGCAATTCAGTGGGCGCCGCGGCATTCTCGGGATCACGCCCAATCACGCTGCGGGCCAGCATGTCGTAGGTGAGGTCGACGCGTTTGGGTGGCCCGGTGGTACCGCTGGTCAACATCCACACCGCCACGCCGGGACGGCCCGCGTCGGCCGCTGGGCTCGGGGCCGGCGTGACCTCGGGTTCGGTGTCGAGATCGCGGATGGCCACCGTCGTCGTCGTGGGGGAGGGCGAGGCCAGGGTGGCGAGATCGTCCGCCAGGCCGATCAACACCGGCAGGGCCAGCGCTTCGACGTCGGCTCGGGTCCGCTCGTCACCACGCGAGGGATTGATCACGACCACGGTGCCACCGGCGGCCAACACGCCGAGAAGTGCTGCCACATGGGCGGGTTGGTTGCGCAGCATGATCCCCACCCGGGTGCCGGCCGATACCGCACCGATGCGCCGGGCCAGGGTGGCAAGTTGACCCCAGGTGGCCCAGTCGCCGTCGTATTGGATCGCGCGGGCAGTCGGCTCCAAGCCGAGCACATCGGAGATGCGTTGCGAGAGCGGATGAGTCATCACCGAATCCAGGGCTTGTTCTTGGTCAGCGGGCGCTCGGCCAACTCGGCCTTGGCGATCGGGTTGCCCAGCCGGGTGTAGATCAGCCCCTGGTCCATGGCGGCCCGGTACGGCTTGTCCAGGGATTCCCAGATGGCCTTGACTGTGCCCTGGGTGGCGGTCGGCGGTTTGGCGGCGATGCTCGCCGCGATCTCGTGCGCGCGACCCCAGAGTTCGTCGCGGGCCACTACTTCGGTGACCAGACCGATCCGCAGCGCAGTCTCCGCGCTGACGCGTTCGTCGTTGCCCATCAGCGCCATTCGCAACGTGTCACCGAGTCCGACCCGACGCATCAGCCCGATGGGCTCGAGCGCCGAGACCAGTCCCGCGCTGACATGTGAGTCGAAGAAGGTGGCCTCTTCCGAGCAGATCACGACGTCGGCTTCGTTGACGAAGTACAACGCACCGGCGGTGCACATGCCCTGTATCGCGCACACCACGGGCTTCCACATCTTCTGCCACTTCGGGCTGAGAAGCTCACCTGGATCCTCGTGGTTCCAGACGATCTCGGGCTGCCCGTAACTGGACTTGACGTCCAACCCGGCGCTGAACGCCCGGTCGCCGGCCGCCCGCAGTACGACGGCGTTGATGCCCTCGTCCTCCTTGATGGCATGCCAGGCATCGCGCATCTCGTGGCACATGGTGCGGTTGAACGAGTTCAACGACTCCGGCCGGTTGAGGGTCACCGTAGCAACGCGAGCGACGTGGTCCAGATCGAGCAGGATCGTGTCCATGGCTTACCGCGCCTGCCAGTTGGGCTTGCGCTTCTCCACAAACGCCCGTGGGCCTTCCAGCGCGTCCTCGGTGCGCACCACGCGCTCGCGGAAGGTCTCGGCCAGAATCTCGCCCTCGTGTAGCGGCAGGTCCAGGGTCTTGTGAATGGCCAACCGGGTGCCCCGAACGGCCAGAGGCGCATTGAGACACACTGTGTCGGCGATCTCGTGGGCACGTTCCAGCAGCTTGCCGTGTTCCACGATCTCGGTGATCAGTCCGAGCTCGTACGCCCGTTCGACGGTCATCCGCTCGTGCTTGCCCATCAACGCCATCCGTAGCGCCACCGAACGCGGCAACGCGCGGGCGAGCCGCACCATCTCCCGGGCGGCCACCAGGCCGATGCTCACGTGCGGGTCGAAGAACGTGGCCTGGTCCGAGGCGATCACGATGTCGCCGGTGGTGACCCAATCCAGTCCGGCGCCACAGCAGATCCCGTTGATCGCCACGACGACCGGTTTGGCCATCGTGCGAAACGGCGGAGTGCCTTCCTGGGGTGCCTCCCACTGCTCGTAAGTGGACAGGTAGGGCCGCTCGTTGACGACCTTGCCGTCGCCGGGTATCTCTTTCACGTCGGCTCCGGTGCAGAACGCCCGGCCGGTGGCGGTGACGATCATCAACCAGACGTTGTCGTCGTTCTCGGCTTCGGCGTAGGCCGCCCGCAACTCGGTGATCATGTGTGGCGACAGCGCATTGAGCGCCTCGGGCCGGTTCAAGGTGATGGTGGCCTTGTGGCCGTCCACCTCGTATTTGATGGTGTCGTAGGTGACAGACGCAGTCATGTGTTCCCCTTATCGGCCTCGGAAGTCCGGGTCGCGGCGTTCCCGGAACGCGGCCAGGCCTTCTTTGAAATCGGTGGTACGACAGGCGAGTTCCAAATTGGACAGTTCCTGGTTCATGGAGTCGGTCAGGCTCGCGTGCTGACCGAAGGCGATGGCCTGCTTGGCCAACCCGATCGCCACGGTGGGGCCGGCGGCGAGCCGGGCCAGCAGCTCCTCTGTGGCGGTGTCGAGGTCGGGGGCGGGTACCGCGGAGTGGATCAAACCCCAGTCGGCGGCCTGTGCGCCGCTGACCTTCTCGCCCAACAGCAACATGCGCTTGGCGCGGGCAACTCCCGCCAGCCGCGGCAAAAGCCAGCTCGCCCCGGAGTCGGGGGTGAACCCGCGGCTCATGAACGGTTCCCAGAACGTCGCCCCGGTGTCGGCGATGGTGAAGTCGGCGGCCAGCGCCAGATTGCAGCCAAGGCCCACCGCCCAGCCCCGCACCGCGCAGACCACCGGTAGCTGGATGGTGGCGACCAGTTCGATGATCCGGTGCGCGGTGTGCGGGATCCGACGGACCAGATCGCCGGTGCGGGGCCGTTCTCCGCTGCTGTTGGTGGCAACCCAGTCCGCCCCGGTGCAGAAGTGCTCGCCGGAGCCGGTGATCGCGATCGCCCGCAACGAGTCATCGTAGGCGGCCGCCGACAGGGCGGCCACGAGAGTGTCGACCATGCTGTGGTTCAACGAGTTTCGTCGTGACGGCCGATTCAGGGTGATGCGAAGGACGGCACCGTCGCGCGACGTCGATATCGCCTCGTCGCTCATCAGAAACCCGCCTCCCAAAGCCATACAGTTGCCCATACAGTAGACGATGCGATTACTATCCTGTACAAGTTAGCAAGGAAAGACCGTCGGCGGAACAGTGGAGGGCAGGGTGCCGGCACATCGGATACGTCAACCTCGGGTGGCCGAGATCGTGGCATCCAAGCTGCGCGACGACATCCTGTCCGGCCGCCTGCGGGAGGGGGACGTCCTGCCCACCCAGGAGAGTCTGTTCGGTGAGTTCGGGGTCAGCCCACCTGCACTGCGCGAAGCCATCCATCTGTTGGAGACCGACGGGTTGATCTCGGTACGCCGTGGAAACGTCGGCGGCGCGGTGGTGCAGATGCCCTCGGCCGACCGCACCGCCCACACGATCGGCATGGTCCTGCAGACCCGGTCCGCCACGCCCGCCGACGTGAGCGAGGCTCTCCTGCATCTGGAGCCGATCTGCGCCGGGATGTGCGCTGCTCGGGAGGACCGTGCAACCGAAGTGGTTCCGTTCCTGCAGGCCGAGATCGACCTGCAGAACGCGCAATTCGACGATCTGTCGCACTACGTCCCCAATGCCCGACGCTTTCACGAGGCGTTGGTGTCCCGTTGTGGCAACGAGCCGATGATCCTGCTGATCGGTTCGTTGGAGTTGATCTGGTCGGCGCATGAATCGTCGGTGTGGACCGGGGAAGGGGATGCCGGCGTATCCGAAAAGACCATGCGCGCCGCATTGCGCGATCACCAGCGGCTGCTGGACGCGATCGCCGAAGGAAACCCGGCCCGGGCGACCAAGCTCGCCGCCGACCACCTGACCGCCGCACGGCGCACCACGCTGGCCGCCGGTTACGACAAAACCATTGAAGCGAGGCTGATTTCGAATGACAGATGACCGCGTGCTCTTCGAGGTCGACGACGATCACCGGATCGCCACCATCACGCTGAACAACCCGAAGCAGCGCAACTCCTACGACGCCGCGATGCGCGACGAGCTGGCCCGCCACCTCGACGTCGCGGCGGACGACGATGACATCACCGTAGTGCTGCTGCGCGGCGCCGAGGGGGTGTTCAGTACCGGTGCGGACATGAACAATGCCTACGGTTGGTATGGCGACGGCAAGAAAGAAGAGCAGGAGAAGTCGCGCCCGAGCCAGCGGCGGCGGCTCACCGTGGACCGCAAGTCTTTTGGCTTCTATCACAACTTCATGGGATTCCCGAAGGTCACCGTGGGGGAGATCAGCGGCTACGCGCTCGGCGGCGGTTTTGAGATGGCGCTGATGACCGACATCTCCGTCATCGCCCGCGACACCAAGATCGGGATGCCGGCCGCGCGGTTCCTCGGCCCGGCGCTCGGAAGCCTGCACATGTTCTTCCACCGCCTCGGTCCGGTGCTGGCGCGGCGGCTTCTACTCACCGGCGACATCATCGACGCCGGTGCCGTCGAACACCTGGGCATCTTCACCGACACCTGCGAGGCCGACCAGGTGACGGCTCGGGCGCAGTACTGGGCGGCGAAGGCGGCCAAGATGCCCGCCGACGGGGTGGTGATCGCCAAGGAGGCGTTCCGGATGGTCGAACAGAGCCAGGCCTACCAGGGCGAAGAAGTGGCCAGCTACCTCTTCCACGCCTACGGCACCAATTTGCAGTTCTCACCCGGCGAGTTCAACTTCGTCAAGACCCGGGCCCAACACGGCACCAAGGAGGCGTTCCGGCTGCGTGACGAGCATTTCCACGTCCCGGAACCGCGGTGAACCGGACTCCTGGTACGTTTACACAAGCACTCGATATCGTAAAGGTGGAACCATGCCAACACCCGTCATCGTGGGCGCTGCCCGCACCGCGATCGGCCGCTCCTTCAAGGGGACGCTGGTCAACACGCCGCCCGAAGATCTGCTCGTCCCGGTCCTGGCCGAGGTCGTGCGCCGGGCCGGCATCGCCCCGGAGGCGATCGATGATCTGATCATCGCCGAATCGAACTACGGCGGCGGCGATCTTGCGCGTTACGCCGCTGACATCCTCGGTTGGCAGTCGGTGCCGGGTCAGGCCGTCAACCGGCACTGCGCGGGCAGCTTGACCGCGATCGGCAACGCGTCCGCCCAGATCGGTTCCGGCATGGAGCGCGTGTTGATTGCCGGTGGCGTGCAGTCGCTGTCCATGACGCCGCTGACCAACTGGCGGATTCCCGGGCCGGAGCTCAAGTTCGAGGAGCGCTGGATGACGCCCACGCATGTGGAGACGCCGGATGCCCCGATGCGCGACATGTCGATCACCGTCGGCTGGAACACCGCCCAGTCGGCCGGGCTGACCCGCGAGGACATGGACGCGTGGGCTGCCCGGTCACATCAGCGCGCGATTGCCGCGATCGACGCCGGCAAGTTTGTCGACGAGATTGTCCCACTCAAGATCACCCAGCCCGACGGCTCGGTCACGGAATTCAGTGTCGACGAGCATCCGCGCCGCGGCACCACCGTCGAGAAGCTCGCCGAACTCAAGGTCCTGCATCCGGAGATCGAAGGATTCTCCATCACCGCGGGCAACAGCAGCGGCACCAATGATGCTGCCGCTGCTGTCGCCCTCGTCGACGCCGACTATGCCGCGGCCGAGAAACTGGACGTCCTGGCCACGGTCAAGGCCTGGGCCGCGGTCGGGGTCGCGCCGCGCGACACCGGCCTGGGCGGCGTCAAGGTGATCGGCAAGGTCTTGGACCGGGCCGGGCTCAAGCCGTCGGATGTGGCGCTGTGGGAGATCAACGAGGCCTTCGCCTCGGTGCCGATCGCCGCGGTCCGCGAGTACGGGCTCGATGAGGAGTTGGTGAACTTCTCCGGCAGCGGCTGCAGCCTGGGACACCCGATCTCGGCATCGGGCGCCCGCATGGTCACCACGCTGGTCTACGAACTGAAGCGCCGCGGTGGCGGCATCGGTGTCGCCGCGATGTGCGCCGGCGGTGGCCAGGGCGGCGCAGTCGTCATCGAGGTTTAGCGCGTTTGGCGTGCGCCCGATGGGGAGGATCCGCTGTGGTCTCCCCATCGGGTTCCGCCTTGCCCGCTGCTTGATAGTCGTCCAACTCCGCGCGGACGGCTTCGTCGAACGCGCGGTCCAGGCTCGCGTGGGCGAGTCGTCGGGCCGCCCTGCGCATGGTGTCCACCAGGTCCGCGGCCCAGGCGAGTTCGGAATCATTGGTGGGTAGCCAGCCCGGCCCCCGCTGGCGGACCACTTCGGTATGCCCCCCGCGGGTCATCTCGCGCGCTGCGGCATCGAGCTTCTTGTCAACCGCCGCACTGGTTTTCAGAAGAATGTCGAGCGGCATTCCGCGGGCGACGAGTGAGGCGAAGTCATCGACGAGCCGCACATCGGTGACCGAGTAGACGTTCTTCTCGGCCGTCGGTGCGATCAGGCCCTGGTTGGTCAGTCGTCGCAGCATCGTCGGGTCCAGCTCACCGAGCCGCTCTTCGAGTTCATCGAGGGACATGGTGCGCGGCTCGGGGTGCGACCACGGCGCGGTGACCAACTCTTCGAGATCGGAAAGATCCAGAACGTCGACGAGGTTCTGACCGCGCTGCAAGCCGGTCAGGAACTTCGTGATGTGCTTGAGGGTGAAGCCCTCACCGAGCAATCGGGTGATGGCGCGCAGTTGCCGCAGATGGCGATCGGTGTAGATGGCCAC
This sequence comes from Mycobacterium sp. NS-7484, assembly GCF_001953975.1. Taxonomy (GTDB): domain Bacteria; phylum Actinomycetota; class Actinomycetes; order Mycobacteriales; family Mycobacteriaceae; genus Mycobacterium. The sequence goes on along the minus strand of NZ_MBEJ01000028.1, from coordinate 178,637 downwards.
CCTGCCCCGACGCTGGGGCCGGGGCAGGAGCCCGTTGTCCTGGTAGACGCGCACGTTCCGGGTTGTTGTCCCCGCCTCCCGAGCGAGGTCGTCAATCCGATACTCGGTCACCACGAAATCCTATCCGGTGGGCAGGGGATCGGCGCTGACCTGCGCCACGGCGCTCTCGTTGTCGCGGCCCGCCGCAGTGTTGTTGTCGCGGCCCGCCGCGGTCTCACTGTCCCGGCGTGCGGTGATCTTGTAGTCGTGCAGGTTCACCGTCTTGAGCTGAGTGACGTACTGCGTGGCAAACCCGGGGTACATGGTCGCGTTGAAACCGTCCTCGGTCAGGTACCAGCTCTGGCAACCGGAATTCCAGGTCGTCGACTGCAGACGGCGTTGGATGTCCTCGTTGTAGCGGTCCTGGGCTTCCGGGCGGACATCCAGTGACTTCCAGTCGTACCGCAGAACAGTGGATATCGCCTCGACGATGTAGTTGATCTGGGCTTCCATGTACACCAGGGCGGAACTGTGTCCGGGCCCGGAGTTCGGGCCGAACGTGAAGTACAGGTTGGGGTAACCCGATACTGCGACGCTGCGGTAGGCGTAGGCACCGCGACTCCATTCGGCGGCCAGCTCTCGCCCGTCGATCCCGGTGATCGCGAACGGCGTGCCGGTCTTGCAGACATCGAAGCCGGTGGCGAACACGATGCAGTCGAATTGATGCTCGATGCCTTCGACGGTGCGAATCCCGTTGGGGGACAGGCGCGCAATCGGCCATGTCACGAGCTTGCAGTTGTCGGATTGCAGGGCGGGGTAGTACTCGCTGGTCATCAGCAGTCGCTTGCACCCGGCGGAGAAATCCGGGGTGAGCTGTCGCCGCAACCACGGATCCTTCACCTGCAGACGTAGATTGGCGATGCTGACCGCCTCGACGACGCGGGTGAACGGGCTGTCCCACACCACGCCGAGGGCGACCGACTCGTGCCCCCAGTACCAAGCGCTGCGCATGAGGCTCTGGGTGAGCGGAAGCGTTCGGTAGAGACGCTTGAGCCAGCTGCTGGTCGGGGTGTTGACCCTCGGCAGCACCCACCCTGGGGTGCGCTGGAAGACCTTGACCGATTTGGCCGTCTTCACCAGCTCCGGCACGATCTGCACTCCGCTGGCACCGGTCCCGATCACCGCGACCCGTTTGTCCGTGAAATCGTAGTCGTGGTCCCAGCGGGCGCTGTGAATCTTGTGGCCCTCGTAGGTGTCGATCCCCGGGATGTTCGGGAAACTGGCATTGGCCAGGGGGCCGGAGGCGACGATGACGTTCCGGGCCCGCACCGGGTCCCGGCCGTCCAGCTCCACGGTCCACTCACCGGCAACCACATCGTAGGAGACACCGACGACGGTGTGGCCGAACCGGATCTTCGGTGCCAGACCGGACGATTCGACCATGCCGTCGATGTACTCGAGGATCTCGGCACTGCCGGAATAGGTGTGCGACCAGTCCGGGTTGGCCGCGAAACTGTATGAGTACAGCCGAGACGGGATGTCGCAGGCTGCACCGGGATAGGTATTGTCGCGCCAGGTCCCGCCGACGCGGGTATCGCGCTCGAATATCACGAAGTCGTCGATGCCCTGGGCCGCCAGGCGGATGGCCGCGCCGATGCCGGCGAATCCGGCGCCGATGATGGCAACAGACGTGGAAGAAGAAGTCATCTCGTCGATAGGTCCCTTCAGGCGACGGGTTCGTAGGTCAGTTCCTGCGACCAGGTCGGGGTGTTCTGGACCAAAGACATCGGGATCACCCCGGTGATCTTGACCAGGGAATCGGCCAGCCAGTGGTACTTGGAGGTCCGGTCGATCACCTTGCGGCTCTGCCACGAGATGATCCGGTACATCGGCAGGCGACGGGCGAATTCGCTTCGCTCGCCGACACTTTGGAATCTACGCATCGCCTGGTACAGCCGGTCCTCATTGACGCCCATCTCGACGATGTTGTCGCGCATCTTGTTCAGCAACGGGAAGTAGCTGAGCACACCGACCAGGAAGGTGGGCTTGATCCACCCGCCCACCAGCTCGATCAGCAGCTTGCGCATATCGGCATGGCCCAGTATGTCCATCACCTCGAAGTCGACGGCCAGGTGCCGGGACTCATCGGAGTTGATCCGCTTGAACACCTCCTGGGCCACCGGATCCTTGACCTCGTCGGTGATGAACTTGATGAGTGCCCCGTCCAGTGCCACCTCGAGCATGGGGATGACTGTGCCGAGGAACGTCAGCCCCATTCCGTCCGAATGTTTGTCGAGCCAGTTGATGACCAGTTGGACGTTGACGTTCGGCGGTGGGATCTCGTCGTTTTCGAGCATGCCCCATCTGCGCATCAAGGCCAGCTCGGCGTTGGCGTGCTTCTGCTCTTCGGCGTGGAAATGCTCGTAGATGCTCTTGAGGGTCGGATTCGGTGCTTTCTTCGCCAGGGCGGCAAAGCCCCGGGCGCCGACGTTCTCGATCCACATCAGGTCGGTCATGAACGGCTTGAGCTTGGCATGCAGCTCGGGCTCGATCAGCTCGGCTCCCGGTGCGTCCCAGTCGATGTCGACCAGGGCCCACTGCCGGTCCTTGATCATCTGCAGCATGTTGTCGAGATCCATCGCCATGGTGCGTCCTTTCTCGAAATAGCGGTTCAGTTGTGTCCGGAGGCGTCAGTCTTTGGGTAGAACGCGGCCGAGCAGTCCGGCGCCGCGGACATAGAGACCGGGGAAGTGCCGCTTCAGGTGCCAGATGACGGTGGCGTCGATCTGGGGCACCACGTAGAGCCGGCCGGCGTCGTGGGCGTCGAGGGTGCGGGCGGCCACGTTGTCCGGCGACAGTCCGGTCCACCGGGCGAGTTGCTGGCTGAGATTCATGGAGCCGGGCGTAATGCGACCGTCCTGAAAGACGTTGGTCTTCACGAACGTCGGGCACAGCACCGTGACCGCGACACCTGCACCGGCAAGCTCGGCGGCCAGTGTCTCCGACAGTGACATCACGCCCGCCTTGGAGACGTTGTACGGAGCCATCGACGGGGCGGCGGCGAATCCCGCGGCCGAGGCCACGTTGATGATCCCGCCGCGGCCGGCCTCGCGCAGGATGGGTGTGAACACCTCACACCCGTACACCACCCCCCACAGGTTGATTCCGAGCGCCCAGTCCCAGTCTTCGAATCCGATGGCGCCGACGGGCTTACCGCCGACACCGACGCCGGCGTTGTTGATCACCAGCGTCGGTGGGCCGCCGAAGACGCTGTTGGCTTGCTTGGCCAACTGCTCGATCGCGCTGCGATCCGATACGTCGCAGACCACCGCGTGGCCCTTCCCGGTGGGAAGTTCGCCGATCAGCTCCACCGTCTCGTCCGCCCGGTCACCATCGATATCCGCGCAGACGACCTCGCCACCCCTCCGGGCGAGCTCGAGCGCGAACGATCGGCCGATTCCGCTACCTGCACCGGTCACCACCGCCTTGGCGTTGGTGCAGCGCCGGTCACCGCGAAACACGTTGAGCAGCATGTCGATTCCGAACATCAGGACACCTCCATGTGGGTATCGGGCTTCCTCAGGGCGGAGGAGATGAACCATGCTGCCCGGCGCAGCGCCAGTCCGGCTTCTGGTGCCAGTCGTGGCAAGGCCTGGAACACATGCACCATGCCAGGCCAGACTTCGACGATGCTCGTCCCTCCAGCCTTTCTCACCTCGGCGTCGAGGTGGCGCGCGTCCGCGCTGAGCATTTCGAACTCACCCACCTGGATCAGCATGGGCGGCAGGCGATCTGCTTTTCGGAAGGAGAGGCGCAGCCGCGGCTGATCGGGGTTCTGGGCTGTGGTGTAGAGACGGACCAGTTCCCGCGCGGCGATGGCGGACATGGCCGGATCGCGTCGTACCGTTTCCTGTTGCAGCGCGAGCTCCATGGTGAGGTCGATCAGTGGGGAGAACAGCACCACCGCGGCGGGCTGGAAACCGGGTTCGTCGGCATGCTCGAGCAGTAGGTCGCAGGTGAGGTGTCCACCGGCGGAGTCTGCGCCGATCACGACATCCGATGCGGCATATCCCTGATCGAGCAACCAGCGGTAGCCGGACTCGACGTCTTCGGCGGCAGCGGGGAATCGGTGTTCGGGTGCCAATCGGTAATCGACCGAGAAGAACGGCATGCCGGTGGCCTCGGACAGCTGTGCCACGAGCTTGCGGTGCGTCCGCGCCGAGCAGATCACGTACGCGCTGCCATGCACGTAATACCCAGCGCATGTGCCGAACTCGACGCCGGGCCCGAGCACCCATTCGCCACGGACGCCGCGCTGGCGGACCGGGACAACCCTGGTGCCGTCGGGCATCGTTCCCAACGTCCCCATGATGGTGGCGATCAGCCCGCGGGAAAACCACACCCCGGAACGATTCATCGGGATGACGCCGGTGAGATTGCCCAACGTCCACCGAGTGATGGCCGCCGCGACCACGGCACGCCGGGAACGCTCGGTGGGCACCGCCGGTAGGTCGGGTGAGGCAACTGCAGTCACGCGGTTCACGTCACCACAGACTGTTACATTTGTCAATGTAACAATAGGCGATGACGCAACTGATCGAGTGAGTCTGGCGGAGCACGAAAACGCCCGGGCCAGAGCAGGTCCGGGCGACGTGGGTTGGTGAAAGTGCCAGAAGCAGCCGGAATGCGGCTCCGGGTCAGAAGGCGCCTACTTGCGCTTACCTTTCGCGGCCTTGCCGGCGTTGGCGTCGATCCGGGCGGCTGCATGGTCGAGGATGCATTCCAGGCCGTACTCGAAGTTCTTCTCGTCGGCCGCCCCGATGCGGTGGCCCTCGCTGGTGACCTGCGCCAGCAGTGGGGTCACCTCGGGATCGATGACCATGCTCTCTTCGTAATAACCCGGCGCGTTGTCGTCGGCCCGATTCTTCTCGTAGAGCCGGTGCAGCACGACTGATCCGCGCACGTGCACCGACACCGCCGAATAGGTGTCGAAGGCGTCCTCGACCGACAGTCCGGCTTCCACCAGGCCCGAGATCGCGGTTTCCATTTCCTGGACGCCCAGGCGGGCCGCGCGGGGGCTCAGCGCGGACCGGATGAGAATGAGGTCACACAGAATCGGATTGGCGATGAAGGCTTTTCGCATCGTCCTGGCGTGGTTGGCCAGTGACTCGCGCCAATCCTTGGCCTCGACATAGGGGGTGGCCACGACGAACTCGCGCAGGGCGCGGTCGGTCATCGCGTTGAGCAGGTCGTCCTTCTTGCGGAAGTACCAGTAGATGCTCGTGACGCCGACGCCCAGATGTTTGCCCAGAAGCGGCATGCTGAGGTTGTCGATCGAGACCTGTTCGGCGAGTTCGAAGGCGCCCTTGATGATGTCGTCCGGATTGATGGACCCGCGTTCGCGCCGTTGGCGTTTCTCCGCGGTCGGTTGCTTTGCCACTGCGGGCACCTCCATCGAAGTCGATACTGTCCGAGCCGTCCCTGTGCCGCGGGTCAATCGCAGGTGAATTTACCGTCGGCTACCACTTGAACTGCGCCTATGCGCGCGTGTCGCGGGGGCTTGTCGCTGTCAACCTTACCGGTAGCCCTTCTGTGTGTGCCGTTCAGCGTGGGTGCCGCGGCGTCGCTCGGCTATCGCCGGCGAGCCGCCATCGCAGTACTGTAATCCCTATAGTAGGCTTTTCGGCGGTTATTGGGCTGCGAGTAAAAGGGGCATTGATGTCGGACGAAGTTCTCACAGAGCGTCGGGGTCGAACACTCATCATCACGATCAACCGTCCGGAAGCGCGTAACGCGTTCAACCTGGCGGTGGTTCAGGGTCTTGCCGACGCCATGGACGAGCTTGACGACACTGCTGAGCTGTCGGTGGCGGTGCTCACCGGTGCGGGCGGAAACTTCTGCGCCGGCATGGACCTCAAGGCGTTCGCTGCGGGGGAGCTGCCCTATGTACCCGGGCGCGGCGCTGGTTTCACCGAGCGTCCGCCACGCAAGCCGCTGATCGCCGCCGTCGAGGGATTCGCGCTCGCCGGTGGTACTGAACTCGTCCTCGCCACCGACCTCGTGGTGGCGTCCAAGGTCGCCAAGTTCGGCATCCCGGAGGTCAAGCGCGGTCTGGTGGCCGGTGGCGGTGGCCTGTTGCGACTGCACCAGCGCATCCCGTACCAGAAGGCGATGGAACTCGCACTCACCGGTGACAGCTTCACCGCCGAGGAGGCCGCCGCGTGGGGCTTCGTCAACAAGCTGACCGAACCCGGTGCCGCGCTCGACGGTGCGCTCGAGCTCGCCGATCGAATCACCGCCAACGGGCCGCTGGCAGTCGCGGTGACCAAGGAGATCATCGCGTCGTCCTCGGAATGGTCGTCCGACGAGATGTGGAAGAAGCAGGGCGAACTGCTCGGCCCGGTGTTCTCTTCGAACGACGCCAAGGAAGGCGCGATCGCGTTCGCCGAGAAGCGCGCCCCCAACTGGACCGGTTCCTGAGCCCGGCGGGCAGGAGCGGAGCGACCGGGGGAGATATTTAGGCCATGGATCTCGGATTCGCAGGTGCGGCCACCGTTGTCGTCGGCGGTGGCCGGGGCATGGGTTTCGCGACGGCGCAGTGCCTGGCCGAGGACGGCGCCCGGATCGCGATCGTCGGACGTTCGCGCGACGTACTCGATGCCGCGGCCACCGAACTCGCACGGATCGGGTCGCCGGAGGCCATCGCGATCGTCGCCGACACCTCGGACGGCTCACAGGTCGACCGGGCGTTCGCCGAGGTAGGGGAGCGCTGGGGTGAACTCAACGCGCTGATCAACACCGTTGGCCCGGGTGCCGCCGGCAACTTCGAGGAGTTGACCGACGATCAGTGGCAAGAGGCGTTCGACTCCGGTCTGATGGGCATGGTGCGCTGCGTGCGGGCGGCACTTCCGTTGCTGCGCAACGCCGAATGGGCTCGCATCGTCAACTTCTCGGCGCACTCCACCCAACGGCAGAGCACGCGGCTGCCGGCCTACACCGCGGCCAAGGCCGCACTGAACAGTGCGTCGAAGAACCTCTCGCTGTTGCTCGCCAAGGACGAGATCATGGTCAATGTGGTGTCCCCGGGCAGCATCTCGTCAGAGGCCCTGCGGGGCTGGGCCGATACCGTGGGCGTCGACGGCGACGATCCTTACGCGCTGATGGCTGCCATCGATGAGCACTTCGGTCATCCAGCTCACTTGCCACGCGCCGGCCTGCCCAGCGAAATCGGTCCTGTCGCAGCATTTCTCGCGTCCAAGAGAAATTCATACATGACCGGGGCGAACGTCAACGTCGATGGTGGTAGCGACTACATCTGAGGAGGGCTCATGGCGACGGCATCCGAGGCACGTGACTGGGCTCGTACTGCGCTACGTGGTATCGGCGACTCGCTGTACACGCCCTTCTGCGGCACTGACGGTGACGACATCGACTGGGCGGCCTACCGGTACCTGGTGCGCTACTGTGCCGGTGACCTCGGTCACCAGATGCTCTGGTGTACCAGCGGTTTGGCCGAGTTCTGGGCGCTGACCCTCGCCGAGCGCAAACAGCTGTTGGAAGTGGCCATCGACGAAGGGCGCCGGGCCAACCCCGCGGTCGTGGTTCAGGCCTGCACCGCGGCCACATCGGCCAAGGACTGTCTGGAGCTGACGCTGCACGCGCAACAGGCGGGCGCCGACATCGTCTACATCCAGACACCGATGATGGAGGCCCACGGTGGCGAGGGCGTCCTTCGATTCTTCCGCTACATCGCCGACCGCACCGACATCGCCCTGGGGATGTTCAACTCGCCGTCCTCGGGTTACGTGCTCACACCCGACGAGAGCGCCCGGATCGCCGAGGAGATCCCGGCGGTGTGCGCAACGAAGGAAGGTGCGTTCCGGCCGGCGGCCAGCCGCAGACTGCACGAACTGGCGCCGTATCTGGCGGTCTGGGAATGCGATACCACGGTGTACCGGGCCGGCTGGCTGCGCGACGGCATCGTCTGCCCGGCACAGCTGGGCACGGCCGGATATCTCTACGAGACCCCGCAGCGTCGTATCTTCACCGAGTACTGGGACCTGGTGTACGCCGACCGATTGATCGAAGCGATGGACTACGGCCGGGAATCCGGACTCGACCAGTTCGGTCTGGACATGGGCTCGTGGTTCACCTGTTACCCGGGCCGGGCCGACTACTTCACCCACTGGGCCGGGGCGTTCAAGCATGCAGCGTCCGTGCTGGGGTTGCCGATCGGTGACTATCCCCATTCCCGTCCACCGCAGGTGCTATTGCCCGAGGTCGCCAAGACCCAGATCGAGACCGCTTATCGAAAGCTCGGTTTGATCGACGATTGAGTCGTCTTTGTGCAGGTCGACGCGCTTCCACGGGGCTTGCGGAATGCACTACCGATAGGTATACAGTATGTATGTCTGAACGGCTGGCGCGGTATCGGGAGGTGTTCGGCGGATGACGCTCGCCGACGATGTGGGAACCGAGGCGGTGCGGTATGAGGTCACCGACGCCGGGGTCGCGATCATCATGCTCAATCGCCCGGATCGGCTGAACTCCTGGGGTGCGGACATCTCGGCCGGCGTGTACGCGAGTTTCGACCGCGCCGAAGCGGATCCGGCGGTGCGGGCCATCGTGCTGACCGGTTCCGGACGGGGATTCTGCGCCGGTGCCTACATGGGCGCCATGGCCTCACTCGGCGAATCCATCAGTGAAGACACCGATGTCAGCAAGATCGTCGGCGAACGGCACCCGCACTTCCTCACCACGCTGAACAAGCCGGTGATCGCGGCGATCAACGGGGCGTGCGTGGGCATCGGTCTCACCCACGCCTTGATGTGCGACGTGCGCTTTGCCGCGGCCGGTGCCAAATTCGCCACCGCGTTCCCGCGTCGCGGGTTGATCGGCGAATACGGCATCACCTGGATATTGCCGCGACTGGCCGGCTGGGGTGCCGCGGCCGATCTGCTGCTGAGTGGCCGGACGTTTCTCGCCGAGGAAGCCGCGCAGCTCGGCTTGGTGAAAGAGGTTGTGGCGCCGGATGATCTATTGCCGCGAGCGCTGGAATACGCCGAGGATCTGGCCCGGAACTGCTCACCGGCATCGATGGCCGTGATCAAGCGCCAACTCTACGGCGACGCCCTCGACGACGTCGTCGACGTCAGCGATCGCGCCGAAAAGCTGATGCACGAGTCCATGGTGCGTCCCGACCTCATCGAGGGCATCACCGCATTCTTCGAAAAACGGCCCCCGAACTTCCCGCCCTTGAAAGAAGGTTGATGACATGACCGAAGCTCCCGAACGGCTTCCGTATCTGGCCGTCGACGTCGACAACCACTACTACGAACCGATCGACGCGTTCACCCGGCATCTGCCCAAGGAGTTCCGCAGCCGCGGCGTGCAGATGGTGCAGGACGGGAAGCGGACCCTGGCGGTGATGGGTGGCACGGTGAACCACTTCATCCCCAACCCCACCTTCGACCCGATCATCGAGCCGGGCTGCCTGGATCTGCTGTTCCGCGGCGAGATCCCCGAGGGCGTCGACCCGGCGTCACTGATGAAGGTCGACCGGCTTTCCGAACACCCCGAGTATCAGAACCGGGACGCCCGGCTCAAGGTGCTCGATCGCCAACGCCTCGAAACCGTGTTCATGCTCCCGACTTTCGCGTGCGGTGTGGAAGAGGGCCTCAAGCATGACATCGAGGCCACCATGGCCTCGGTGCACGCCTTCAACCTGTGGCTGGATGAGGACTGGGGTTTCGACCGGCCCGACGGTCGCTTCGTGTCGGCGCCGATTATCTCCCTGGCCGACCCGGACAAGGCGGTCGAGGAGGTCGAGTTCGTGATCGGCCGCGGCGCGAAGCTGGTGTGCGTGCGGCCGGCGCCGGTGCCCGGGGCGGTCAGGCCGCGCTCACTCGGTGACCCGCTGCACGATCCGGTGTGGGCCCGGCTGGCCGAGGCCGGAGTCGCCGTCGTCTTCCACCTGTCGGACTCCGGATACATGGCGGTCCCGGCATTGTGGGGCGGCAGCGGCGTGTTCAAGGGATTCGGCAAGCGGGATCCACTGGACATGGTCATCATGGACGATCGCGCGATCCACGACACCATGGCCTCGATGATCGTGCACCAGGTGTTCACCCGGCACCCCAAGCTCAAGGTGGCCAGCATCGAGAACGGCTCGTACTTCGTGTACCGGCTGATCAAGCGCCTGAAGAAGGCGGCCAACAACGCGCCGTATCACTTCAAAGAGGATCCGGTCGAGCAGCTACGCAACAACGTCTGGATCGCGCCCTACTACGAGGACGACGTGAAGTTGCTGGCCGATACGATCGGGGTGGACAAGATCCTGTTCGGTTCGGACTGGCCGCACGGCGAGGGTCTGGCCGATCCGACCACGTTCACCGCCGACATTCCACAGTTCCCCGAGTTCAGTCTCGAGGACACCCGAAAGGTCATGCGCGACAACGCTCTCGAACTACTCGGTGACGTGCACCGAGTCGCACCCGGGGTCGCACACCTGACGGTGCCGGCGTAGCCCGCGATGGCCGAATGGACCATCGGTGCCGTCGTCGACGCCATCGCCGAGGCGGTGCCCGACCGGGAGATGACGGTGTGTGGCGCGCGCCGCACCACGTTCGCGCAGGGGGCAGAGCGGACCCGCCGGTTGGCGAACTTTCTGGCGTCGGCCGGGCTGGGGGCGCACCGCGAGCGTCAGGACCTCAATCGCTGGGAATGCGGTCAGGACGTCGTCGCCCTCGTGATGCACAACGATCTGTACCCCGAGATGGTGATCGGTTGTCTCAAGGCGCGCACGGTGCCGGTGAACGTGAATTACTACTACACCCCGGCCGAGGTGGCCGATCTGCTGGCCTACTTGAAGCCACGGGCAGTGATCTACCACCGCTCATTGGGCGCGAAATTCGCCGACGTGCTCGCGCACAGCACCGCCGAGCTGCTGATCTCTGTCGATGATGGCGACGGCGCCAAGCTGCCCGGAGCGCTGACACTGGAAGACGCTCTGGCGCAGGGGGACCCAGAGCGTGTCGGTCCGGCGTCGCCGGACGACCTGCTGATGGTCTGCACCGGCGGCACGACGGGCAGGCCCAAAGGCGTGATGTGGCGTCAGGGCGACATCTATGTCTCCTCGATGAACGGCGCCGACCATGAGCAGGTCGGCGAGATCCACGACAAGGTGGTCCATGCCGGGCCGCCCTGGTTCGCGGTGTCGCCGTTGATGCACGCGGCCGGGATGTGGACCGCGTTCTCGGGTCTGCTGTCGGGCCAGACCGTGGTGCTGCATGACACCAAGCCGCGGTTCGACCCGCGAACGGTGCTAGAAACCGCGCAGCGGGAGAAGATCGGGCTGATGACGATGGTCGGCGACGCGTATGCCGCCCCGATCGTCGAGGAGTTGGGCCGTCGGTCCTACGACCTGTCGTCGATGTTCGCGATCGGCACCGGGGGCGCGGCCACCAACCCGAAACATCAACGGGCCCTGCTCGAACACATTCCGCAGATCACCATCATCAACGGGTTCGGTTCCTCGGAGACCGGCAACATGGGCTTCGGCCACACTCAGCGCGAAACCCCGACCGCCGAGACGTTTCAGCTGCGGGCCGGCGGTTTGGTGCTGGCCGACGATTACTCCCGGTTCCTCGTACCTGGTGACAGCGCGGTCGGTTGGGTGGCCCGTAACGGTCGAATCCCGTTGGGCTACTTCAACGATGAAGCGGCGACCGGGAAAACCTTCCCTGAGGTGGCCGGTGAGCGCGTCGTGGTGTCCGGTGACCGTGCCTCGCTGGAGGCCGACGGCACCCTGCGCCTGTTGGGGCGGGATTCGTTGGTGGTCAACACCGGTGGGGAAAAGGTGTTCGTCGAGGAGATCGAAGAGGTCCTGCGGACACACCCACAGGTGGCCGATGCACTGGCGGTGGGTCGACCGAGTGAGCGATGGGGCGAAGAAGTTGTCGCGGTGGTGGCGCTTCGCGGCGCGGTGGACGCCGACGGCCTCCGCGACCACTGCGCGACGCGGCTGGCCCGATTCAAACTGCCCAAGGCGGTGCTTTTTGTCGATGAGATCCGCAGGCTCGGCAACGGCAAGGCCGATTACCGGTGGGCCAAGGACGTCGCTTCCGGAGGAATGAAGGTATGACCCACAAGGTGATTGACTGTCTTGCCAATGTGCACTTCGGCGAGACCGAGAACCAGCCCACCTTCATGAAGAAGGTGCGCGACGACTACTTCAAGGGCCCGCAGTCGATGTATGACCCCATCGACCTGTCGGAACTGCTGGACGAGATGGACACCCACGGTGTGCAGCGGGCAATCCTGATGGACTCCCTGGTCAAGCCGTCGGTGACCGCGCGGAAGTTCGTCGAGGCCCACCCGGATCGCTTCGCGCTGGCGATGGGCGGGGTGAACCTGTTACGGCCGATTGCTTCCTTGCGCGAGCTCACCGCGGTCGTCACCGACCTTCCCGTCGCGTATTCCGTTGTGGGGCCCAGCTTCTGGGGTGACGGTCAGTATCCTCCCAGTGATGCGGTGTACTACCCGCTCTACACCAAGTGCGCAGAGATCGAGCTGCCGTTGTGCGTCAACACCGGCCTGCCCGGCCCGCCGATACCGGGTGAGGTGCAGAATCCGATCCACCTGGACCGGGTGTGTGTCCGGTTCCCGGAGCTTAAGCTGTGCATGATCCACGGTGCGGATCCGTGGTGGGACATCGCGATTCGGATGCTCATCAAGTATCAGAACCTCCGGTTGATGACCTCGGCGTGGTCGCCCAAGCGGCTACCGGAGTCCCTGCTGCATTTCATGCGGACCCGGGGCAAGGGCAAAATCATCTTCGCGTCGGATTTTCCGGTGCTGCGCATGCAGCGTGTGGTGCCCGAGGCGCTTGCGCTGGATCTTCCCGAAGACGTGCTGGACAACTACCTGTACAACAATGCTGCCGAGTTTTTCTTCGGCGAGGCCCACGAGACGGAGAGCTGATGGACCGCTACGAACTACGCAGGCTGGATTACAGCCTGTCCGAGGATCACGTCGACCTGCAAACCGCGTACCGGCAGTTCTTCAAGACCCATTCCGACATCGAGGCCGTGCGGGCCTCCGAGCCGTCGGGCTTCGACAAGAGTCTGTGGGAACGCTTGTGCGCGATGGGCGCCACCACGATGGCTCTGCCCGAAACTGTTGGGGGAGACGGGGCGACGCTCGTCGACCTGACCCTGGTGGCCGAGGAACTCGGCCGTTCGCTGGCGCCGGTGCCGTGGATCGATCATGTGGTGGCCGCGCGGTTGCTGGCCCGACTCGGCGCATGCGAGTCCGAGGAGATCGTGCAGGGCACCCAGATCGTCGGGTTCGACCCGCAGCAGGTCGCCCCGACCGGCGCGCGGCTGATCCCCACCGGTTCGATCGCCGACCACATCGTCGTCCGCGACGGACAGGATGTGGTGAAGCTCGAGTTCTCCACGCGGCCGGCCCGCGTCGACAATATCGGCAAGCTGCCGATGGCCTGGGTGGACCCGGCCACCGCCGACTCGCGGGTCGTGCTGGCCAGTGGTGCCGATGCCATGGCGGAATACCAACGGGCGTTGGATGAATGGCGTCTGTTGACCGCCTCGGCCCTGGTCGGCCTGGTCGAGGAGACGATGACCATCGCCGCAGAATTCGCCAAGACGCGTTACACCCTTGGCGTGCCGATCGGGACGCTGCAAGGCATTTCGCATCCGTTGGCCAACATCGCGATCACCGTCCAGAGCGGCCGTGGGTTGGCGCGTCGGGCCGCCTGGTTCCTCGACAACGAGCCTGACGAGCGGCCCGAGCTGGCGCCCTCGGCGTTCGTGTTCATGGCCGAGGAGGCCGCCAAGGCCGCCACCATGGCGGTGCACGTCCAGGGTGGGCTGGGGGTGTCCGCGGAGGCCGCGGCCACCGCCTATCTGGTGCGGGCCCGCGGCTGGGCGCTGGCCGGCGGGGATCCGGGTGCCACGGCGGTGCACATCGGTCAGATCGTCGCGGCTCGTGAAAGCAAGGTTTAGACATGGATTTCTCAACTGTTGAACTGTCCACCGAAGACGAGGCGTTCCGCACCGAGGTACGAGAGTTCCTGTCGAGTGTGGTGACCGAAGACGTCATCCGGCGGGATCGCGAGACCGGCGACAACTTCGACGAGGGTGTGCACCTGGCCCTGGGGGCGGCCGGCTATCTGGAACGAGAGTTCAAGGCCGAGGCCGACGGCGGATTCAACCGGGTGCAGCGGCGCATCTGGATTCTCGAGAAGCGGCGTGCCGAAGTTCCCTGGGTGACATGGGGAACCACCGTGATGATCGCCCGTTCGGTGGCCAAGTTCGCTTCCGATGAGATCCGTGACGACGTGCTGCGCGGGGTGTTCGACGGCACCGTCCGGATGTGCCTGGGCTATACCGAACCCGAGGGTGGTTCTGACGTCGCCACCTGCAAGACCCGCGCCGTGCGCGACGGTGACCAATGGATCATTAACGGGTCCAAGATGTTCACCACCGGTGCCCACAACTGCCAGTACGTCTTCCTGATCACCAACACCGATCCAGAGGCGCCGAAACACAAGAGCCTCACCATGTTCCTGGTGCCCTTGGACTCCGACGGCATCGAAATCCAGGGCATCCGCACCGTCGACGGTGATCGCACCAACATCGTCTATTACTCCGATGTGCGGGTCGATGACAAGTACCGGCTCGGTGACGTCAACGGCGGCTGGACCGTGGTGCGTGAGCCGTTGGACGCCGAGCACGGTGCGGTCGCCGCAGCCGACGACGGGCTCGACGATGTGGCGATCATGATGCATCAGGCCGGCTTCATGGCGGAAGCGGCCGACAATGTCGCTGCCCTGGTTGGCAGTAATGGCGCCATCGACGACGGCTCCGTGGCATATCGGTTGGGGCGCAGCGTGGCTCGGCTGGAGGCATCCCTGTCATCGCCCAGCATTTTCGGACGCGTGGCGATCGCACAGACCATGCGAGATATCTCCCCGGACCTGATGGATATCGCGGGTTCGGTTGCCGCACTGCCGATCGGGGCCGACGGGGGAGCCGACGACCGCAGTGAGTACATCTACCGCTTCGCCCCACTGGTCGGTATCTACGGTGGCACGCTCGAGGTGTTCCGCAACATGATCGCCCAGCATGTCCTGGGCCTGGGTAAGCCGAACTATTCGGCCCCGAAGGCGAAGGCTTCCTAGCGCGAGCAGACGCAGGTGTACCCAAATCCCGCGCGTGTCGGGTACATCTGCGTCTGGTCGTCGACTATGCGGGCGCCTCGGCCACTTGCGCCCCTGCCGGAGCGCGGCGTCTAACCAGTCGGCGCCAGGCTGGGTTGAACGGGAGCCAATGGCGGCGGGACAGTCGACGGCGCTACCTGCACGTCGCCGCGGGGTACGAGGCCTGGTGGTATCCGTCCGGCACCGCTGGCTTCGGCCGGCGGCGCCTCACACTTCTGCTGGCCTTCGTTCCAGACCCCGCCGCTGTGCCGACAGCAACCTTTCGTATCGTCAATCTTTTCCTGCAGAGATTCATTGAGACCGTCATTGAGGATGTCCGTGCAGGAGTCGAAATCCTCGATGTCCCAGACGCCGGGTTCGGCTTGCGAAATACCGGTCGGCGCCATGATGCCGAACATCGTCGCAGCGGCGACAGCCGTTGCACCCGATGCAATGCGCTTCGCGAGAGTCCTTGTCGGGCTTGATCTTGTCGTCGTTGAGTTTGCCATCGCCGCACCCCCATTGGGCTGGGCGTCCGCGACCGTATCCGCCCCGGGCGCCTGCGAATCCCCTGTCTTGAATACAAAGAGTGTGCGCTCCGGCCGGGGCAGGAACAACCTCGGCGATGACGGGACCTTGCCAGGGCAAGATTCCGGCAAAAAGGCGTTCCAGCCAGAACGCTATGAGTCACCCCAATGGCCGCTCAGCAGTTTCAGGCCCGGATGCTTCAGCCTTCGGCCATCGCCGGTGGTCTGACCGCGTCTGGATCGGGGTTGGCGATCGGCAGGCCCATGAAGCGCCGCGCGTTGTCGCCCATGAAGTCGTAGGTGCGGCGAATGTCCATGCCCTCGGCGTACTTCCAGAAACCCTTCGGTTCGGCCAGGCCTTCGGGATGCGGGTAGTCGGAGCCGAACAGCACCTTGTCCCAGCCGACCGTCTCGACCACGTCGGATACACAACCCTCCCAGAACGGGCTGACCCAGATGTTGCGGCGGAACACGTCGTGCGGGTGCTCGGGGAAGTTCTGTGGCATCTTCTTGTACAGATCGGCGAAGTCGTGGAACAGCGGGAAGATCCAGCTGCTGCCGTTCTCCACGCTGGCGATACGCAGCTTCGGGAACCGGGTCAGGGTGCCGTGGCAGATCAACGCCGTCAGCATGTCGGCGATTTCGCGGTGGCCCAACACCATCCAACGGAATGCGCTCTGCGCCATGAAGTTCTGCGTGTAAGGCGGTTCCCACTTGTTGACATAGTCATCGAGCGGGGGATAGCTGGCATGCAACACGATGGGCAGCCCGGCGGCTTCGACATCACGCCAGAACGGATTGAACTCGGGCAGGGCAGGGGAGCGCCAGCCGTGCAGGCCGTTCACCGGCCCGGGTTTGATCAGCGCGACCTTGGCGCCTTTGGCCAGGATCCACTCCAGCTCCCGTTGTGCCGCATCCACTTCCGACAGGTTGATGATCGGCGTGGAAAACACCCGGTCGGCGTGATTGAAGCCCCAGTGCTCCAGGATCCATTCATTGAGCGCGTGCACGAGAGCCAGGGTCAGCTGCGGATCGTCTGCGCTGGAGTGCTCGACGAGACTACCCAGGGTGGGGTAGTTGAGGGCCTCGACCACGCCTTGGCGGTCGAGTTCTTTGACGCGGTCCTCGGGGTTGCGGGTGGCCGCGGGCGCGTCGATCGCCTTGCCCTGCATCTCCCGCAGCGTCAGGCCTTCGGTGTTTTCCCCGGCGAAGAACTTCTCGTGCGCGCCCGGCGCCGCGACCCGCTCGAAGGTCGGGTTGGGGATGAAGTCGGTGACCCGGTTGTTGATCACGATGCGGGTCTGACGGCCGATCTGGGCGTACTGCACTGCACGTGAGTACTTTTCCGGGAGGAACTTCGTGAGCGCGTCGCCGGTTTCGTACATGTGCTGGTCGGCATCGAAAATCGGTGCGTCCCTGAACTGTTCGGTCATGGTGGGTTTCCCTTCTCCCGCGAGCAGACGTCCCGCTTTTCTCGGCGTGTCGGGTACATCTGCTGGGGGTCCCTCCCGCTTGCGGGGGACTGCTCGGCGTTGAAAGTCAGAGGGTCAGCACGGTGGCACCCGCGGTGCCGGGTGCCCCGTAGAGCTGAGCGAAGCCGACGCGGGGATTGCCGGGCACCTGCCGGTCGCCGGCTTCGCCACGCAACTGACGCACGAGCTCGTGAATCTGGCGTAGGCCCGAGGCCCCGATCGGCTCTCCGTTGGCGATCAGGCCGCCGTCGGTGTTGATGGGCAGGGACCCTCCGATTTCGGTGGCGCCGTCGGCCAACAACTTTTCCTGATCTCCGTCGGCGCAGAATCCGCATTCGGCCATGTGGATGATCTCCGCACCGGCGTCGGTGTCCTGCAGCTGTACGACGTCGACGTCTTCGGGTGCCACGCCGGCCTTTTCGAACGCGGCGCGGGCGGCATACACCGTCGGCGCCACATCTTCCTCGACCGGTGCGCACGTCGTGTTGACCTCGTAGGCGCCGTAGCGGCGGGTCCGCACCTCGACAGCCTTGAGGTACACGGGTTTGTCGGTGTAACGGTGGGCGATGTCGGCGCGGCACATCACCACCGCGGCCGCACCTTCGTCTGGGGCACAGAACATGTACTGGGTCAGCGGGTAGTTCAACATGGCCGAGTTGAGGATGTCGTCCTCGCTGATCGGCTTGCGCCGGAAGGCATTCGGATTGAGCGCGCCATTGCGGAAATTCTTGTTCGCCACCTTGGCCAGCGTGCGCTGCGAGATGTTGTGCTCGTGCAGGTACCGGTTGGCCTTCATCCCGAAGAACTGCGTGGTCAGGTACTGGCCGTTCTCGGCATACCAGCTGGGCATGCCGACCAGCGCCGGATCCTCGGTGAACGCTCCGCGCGGATGCTTGTCCAGGCCGACGGCGATGCCGATGTCGTAGTCGCCGAGGCGGATCCCGTCGGCACAGGCCTTGGTGGCGCTGGCCGCCGTCGCGCAGGCGTTGAACACGTTGGTGAACGGGATGCCGGTCAACCCCACCATCCCGACGATCGCATCGGGGTTGGCCACTGTCCAGCTGCCGCCGGCCGCGGCACCGATGTCCTTCCATTCCACCTCGGCGTCTTCGACCGCGGCGAAGATGGCGTCGACGCCCATCTGCATGGCGGTCTTGCCCTCGAACCGGCCGAACGGGTGGATGCCGACGCCGATGATGGCTACCTCGTTGGTCACTGGTCGGAACCTTTCGGGGTGAAGGCGAAGGTGACAACCTCGTTGCCTTCTTCGTCGGTGGTGAACGGGATCATGGTGAGTTCGACGTCCATGCCGAACCGCAGTTTGGCCGGGTCGCTCTCGGTGAGCCGGCCCTCGACGCGGATCACGTCACCCAACTGGACCAGGCCGACGCCGAACGGGACGAAATCTTTTCCGATCGGCCCCTTGTACGGAGGCCCGGGCGGGAAGCCCTGGGTGGTCCAGGCGATGAGGGTGCCGTCGCGCGGTAGGCGGACCTCCTCGGTGTTGCCGCTGGAGCACCGCGGGCAGCGGGCCTGAACCGGGAAGGTGGTGGCACTGCAGTCGGAGCATCGGCTGCCGATCAGCCGGGGTTCGGCGTCGGGCCACGTCGAAATCTCAGGGGCCAGCGCTTTCTGCATCGTGAGCTCCTCATATCACCGAACTACGCACACCAACTGTAATTCTTACAGTAGCGTATCTGGTGTCGTGTTCCAGCCCCTGTTCCGAGGTGTCGATGTCACCACACGCCGTCGAGCACAAGCCGACGTTCTGCCGGATCTGCGAGCCGCTCTGCGGCATGATCGCGACGGTCGAGGAGGGGCGGCTGACCTCGCTCCGCCCGGACAAGGACCATCCGCTGTCGGCGGGTTTTGCCTGCCAGAAAGGCATCGCCTTCACCGAGGTGGTCAACGACCCGGACCGGATCACCACTCCGCTGAGACGGACTGACGACGGTTTCGAACCGGTGAGCTGGGACGCCGCCCTCGACGACATCGCCGCCAGGCTCACCGAGATCCACCGCCGCCATGGATCGGGTGCGGTGGCGTGGTACATGGGCAACCCCGCGGCATTCAGCTATTCGCATCTGTTCGCCGCGATGGCGTTCGCCAAGGGCATCGGTCGCAGCAGCCACTTCTTCAGTTCGTCGACGCAGGACACCAGTAGTCGGCTGCTGGCCAACCAATTCCTCTACGGCGCACCGTTTCCGGTGCCGATACCGGACCTGATGCGGACCGATCTGTTGGTCATGCTGGGTGCGAATCCGGTGGTGTCCCATGGCAGTTTCCTGACCGCGCCGAGGATCAAAGACCGCATGCACGACATCGTGAAGCGGGGCGGGCGCGTGGTGGTGGTCGATCCGCGCCGCAGCGAGACCGCGGCCCAGTTCGAATGGCTCGGCATCGTTCCCGACACCGATGCCTACCTGCTCCTGTCGATCCTGCAGGTGCTGTTCGCCGAAGGGCTTGTCAATGCACGAGCCCGCAGCCAGGCCGACGGAGTGGACTGGTTGTCCGAGCAGTGCGCGTCCTTCACCCCGGAACGCACCCTGGAACACACCGGCATCGACCCCGACACGGTTCGCGCCTTGGCCCGCGATCTCGCCACCACCGAGCGGGCCGCGGTCTACGGCCGGCTCGGCACCTGTGTCGGGCGCAACGGCACGTTGACCACCTATCTGCTCGATGCGGTCAATCTCGTCGCCGGCAACCTGGACACCCCCGGCGGCAGCGTGTTCAGCACGTTGGGGATTCCCGGTCAGAAGTGGGGATCGATGGCCATGGGTGCCTCGTTGCGCCGCAGCTACCGAACCGCACGCACCCGCGTCGGTGGGTTCCCGTTGGTCATCGGCGCCGAACCCGCGGCCTTCATGGCCAAGGAGATCACGACGCCGGGAGAGGGCCAGGTCCAGGCGATGTTCATCGGCGCCGGCAACCCCGTGCTGTCGGTGCCCAACGGCCACGAGTTGGAAGAGGCGCTGGACGCGACGGAACTCTCGGTCGGCCTCGACCTTTACGTGAACGAGACCACCGCGCACTGCGACTACGTGCTGCCCGTGACGACGATGTACGAACGTGACGATTTCGCCGTGACGTTCCAGATGTTCCAGGCCACCCCGTTTCGTCAGGCCACCGACGCGGTGGTGGCGCCGCGTGGTCAGGCCCGCACCGAATGGGACATCGTCATCGACCTGATCAGCAGGATGCGTGTGCGCACACCGGTTTTCGCTGCGATACGGCTGGCCACCAAGCGGGCGGCACGGCGCGGCAAACGGCTCAGCCCGAGGCCGATGATCGACGCCATGATCCGGATGGCCGAGGGCGGTGACCGCTTCGGCTTGCGCCGCGGCGGCCTGACCTTCCGTCGCCTGGCCGAGCAGCATCCGCATGGTGTGGTGGTGGCGCCGAACATCCGCACCGACGTGCTCGGTGAAGTCGTGGTGTATCCGAGGGGCCGGGTACGGCTCGCGCACGAGGAGATCACTGCCGAGATCACCGCGATGTCGCGTCGCGTTGCGCCCGAGGGCTTTCCACTGCGCATGATCGGCATGCGGGAGCCACGGTCGGAGAACTCGTGGTTGCACAACGCGCCGTTGCTCATGCGTGGCAACAGGATTCATCGAGCCCTCATGCACGCCGACGATGCCGCCGCACGGCACCTGTCCGACGGTGACGAGGTGCGAGTGCGCTCGCCCTACGGGCAGATCGAGCTTGCGCTGTCGCTCACCGAAGACATCGTGCGCGGCACCGTCGCCATCCCGCATGGGTGGGGTCACAACGGAAAAGGCGGCTGGCGGTTGGCCAATCAGGCCGGCGGTGCCAACGTCAACCAGTTGATGTCGAGTGATCCGACGGATGTCGAGGCGCTGGCCGGTATGTCGTGGCTGACCGGGGTTCCGGTGCAGGTGGAGAACTGCTGACCATCGTACTGTAAGTGTTACAGTTGTCGGCGTGAGCGAAGTCGTGGACCAGGCCGTCACCAGTGTGGAGATCGGTCGCCGCGCGGCCGGCCGCGCCGAGAAACGCATGTTGATCGACGGTGAGCTGGTGGCCTCGGCGTCCGGTGCCGAGTTCGACAATCGCAGTCCGGCCACCGGCCTGGTGCTCGGGACGACGGCTGCCGCGGGTGCGCCGGACATGGACGCCGCGATCGGGGCGGCCCGGCGTGCTTTCGACAGCTCTGATTGGAGCACCAACCGCGGGTTACGTCAGCGGGTGCTGGGTCAGCTTCAGTCCGCGATCGAAGCCGAAAAAGATGACCTGCGTGAGGAATTGATCGCCGAGGTCGGCTGCCCGGTGATGACGACGGAAAACGCCCAACTCGACTGGCCGCTGGCCGACGCGCTGCGGTACCCGGCCCGGCTGATCGACGAGTTCGAATGGGAGCGCACGCTCGACGGCGGCGGTCTGTTCGGTGAACGCAACGCCCGCACCGTGGTCAAGGAAGCGGTCGGCGTGGTCGCCGCGATCACGCCCTCGAATTTCCCGATCGAGGTGATCCTCAACAAGCTCGGTCCCGCGTTGGCTGCCGGTAACACCGTGGTGCTCAAACCAGATCCGAATACCCCATGGAACGCGACCCGCCTGGGCCGGCTGATCGCCGAGCGCACCGACATGCCGCCCGGTGTGGTGAATGTGGTGCCCACCCCCGACAACGAGGTGGCCGGGCAGTTGGGCACCGATCCGCGCGTCGACATGGTGTCCTTCACCGGATCGACGGCAGTCGGCCGACACCTGATGCGCGTCGGGGCCGACACCATGAAGCGCACCTTCCTGGAGCTCGGCGGCAAGTCGGCGATGATCGTTCTCGACGACGCCAAGCCCGGCCACATCATCCCCGGCGCGATCGGGGCCTGCGTGCACGCGGGCCAGGCCTGCGCGGCCAACACGCGAATGTTGGTGCACCGGAGCCTGTTTGACGAGGCGGTCGCGAACGTGACGATGGCTTTCGGCGCGGTCCCGGTGGGTGATCCGGCGCTGCCGACGACACTGGTCGGCCCGTTGATCAGCGCGGCGGCCAAACAACGTGTGCTCGATGCCATTGACGGTGCTCGCCGCGGCGGGGCGCAGATCACGGTGGGCGGCGGTGAGCCGTCCGGGCTGGCCGAGCATCTGCGCGACGGACACTTCGTCGCACCCACCGTGATCGTGGGAGCTGATCCGGGCTCATCGATCGCCCAGGACGAGGTGTTCGGCCCGGTGCTGGTGATGCTGCCCTTCGATGACGACGACGAGGCGGTGCGGATCGCCAACGACAGCGCGTTCGGTCTGGCCGGTGCGGTGGTGTCGGCGTCATCGGAACGGGCGATGGGCATCGCACGGCGGATAAGGACCGGCGCAATTGGTGTTAATGGCGGCATGTACTACGGCGCCGACGCTCCGTTCGGTGGATACAAGAACAGCGGTGTCGGAAGGCAATGCGGCATCGAAGGTTTCGCGCAATACACCGAGACCAAGACGATCGGGTGGCGCCGGCCGCGGCAGTGAGTTTCCTCGCCGAGCAGGCAGTGCGTTCCCTTGCCGAGCAGGCAGTGCGTCCCCTTGCCGAGCAGACGCAAACCCGTACTTTCTGGCGCCAAAAGGTACCGGTTTGCGTCTGCTCGCGGAAGGACGTTAGGTGGCTGTTCGCGGAAGAACGCAAGGTGCCTGCTCGCGGGAGGACGTTAGGTGGCGCAGGCGGCCGCGCGGTCGAGGATACTGTCGAGGATGTGGTCGAAGTTGATGTCGTCGGCCATGCCGATCCGGTAGCCCCGCCCGGGAATCGAAGCGATCAGCGGCATCTCGTCGGGGTCGATCACCTGTTCCCAGTATTCGCGGGGAAAATGCACATCGGCTGATCGGCTCTGCAGCCGCTGCAGCACCGCCGAGCTACGCACCAGCACCGCAATGGCGGTGTAGGTGTCGAACGCCTGCTTGGCGGTGAGCCCGGCCGCCACCAGTGCCGCCACCGGATGCTCGATCTTCTCCAGCGCGGTGCGCGCCGCCGGGATGCCCCGGGTGCCGCGGATCAGCAGAAGATCGCACACGATCGGATTGCTTTTGAACATGTCGCGCATCCGGTGGGCATGGGCGCGTAGGGATTCTCGCCAGGTATCGGCTTCGATGGACAACACACTGAGGTCGTAATCGAGCAGCACGCGCTCGGTCATCGCATCGAGTAGCTCGTCCTTGCGGCGGAAGTACCAGTAGATGCTCGTGACGCCGACGTCGAGATGGCGGGCCAGTTGCGGCATGCTGAGGTTGTCGATTGACACCTCGGCGGCCATTTCGAAAGCGCCGCGAAGGATTTCGTCGACACTGATCGATCCGCGTTCGCGGCGTCGCCGTCCGCCGGCAGCCCTCACCATCGCGGCATCCTCAACGGGCCGGCTCGAAGGTGACGGGGATGGCGGTCGGGGAGCGGAACGGCTGACCGAAGATGTGTGGATCGTCGTCGGTGACGAGTTGGAGGTTGTGCACTC
This sequence comes from Mycobacterium sp. NS-7484, assembly GCF_001953975.1. Classification (GTDB taxonomy): domain Bacteria; phylum Actinomycetota; class Actinomycetes; order Mycobacteriales; family Mycobacteriaceae; genus Mycobacterium. The sequence continues at coordinate 154,981 of NZ_MBEJ01000028.1, read as the reverse complement.
GCGAAAGCAGGCTTTCCATCGCCACGCGGGTTTCCATCCGGGCCAGGTGCAAGCCCATGCAGGTGTGCTCGCCCGCGGCGAAGGTGATGTGCGGCACCCGTTTCCGGAAGATGTCGAACTCTTCGGGTCGCTCCCAGCGGGTCTCGTCACGATTGGCAGACCCGATGCACACGTCGATCACCGCACCGGCCGGCAGCGCCATTCCGTCGAGTTCGGTGTCCTGGGTGGTCGAGCGTTGCACGGTGGTCAGCGGGGTTTCGTAGCGCAGCCCCTCCTCGATGGCCTGGCCGATCAACTCGTGGTCGGACTGCACTGCGGCGAACTGGTCGGGGTGGGTGAGCAGCAGATAGATCAGGTTGCCCGAGGACCGGTAGGTGGTCTCCAGCCCGGCCGGCAGGAGCAACCGCAAAAACGAATAGATGGCCTCGTCGGTCAGCTTCTCGCCGTCGATCTCGGCGGTGACCAGGTCACCGATGATGTCCTCGGTGGGCTTGGACCGGCGCAGGTCGATCTGGGCCAGGAAATAATCCTTGAGCGCCGCCGAAGCTTCGAATGCGCGCTTGTACTTGACGGTGTAACTGATCAGTTCGACGGCCCGTTGGCGGAACCACGGCAGGTCTTCCTCGGGGAGTCCCAGCAGCTTGGAGATGACGCGGGTGGGGAACTCGAAGGTGAAGTCGCGCACCAGGTCTGCCGTACCGGTCTCGATGAACTCGTCGACGAGCGCCTCGCAGATCGGTCGGACGATCTCGGGCTCCCAGCGCTGCAGCGAGCGTGACTTGAATGCGGCCGACACCAGGTTGCGATGATCCCGATGGGTCTTGCCCTCCATCGCCAAGATGGTGGGACCTATGAACAACCCGATGGTGCTGTCATAGATCTTCGAGTTGAACGACTTGCCGTCCCGGAACACGGTGTTGACCGCGTCGAAGGACACCGCTGCGTATTGGTGTTCTGGCAGTAGGGATTCCGGAGTCTTCGACCAATCCATCACCGAGCCACGGAACACGCCGTGCTCGGCTCGGTGCCGCGCGAAGATCGGGTACGGGTCGCGCAGCAGGGTGGCGGTGTCCACGATCGGCGCGTCGACGGTTCCCTCAGACGCGAAGTCTCGTACCTGGCTATCCACGGCTCACCCCACCATTCGCAACGGCACGCTCACACTGATGCATATTACTGTAAATATTACAGTAACTAAATTCGCGAGGTCCGGCAGAGATCACAGCGGGATCGGTGCCCCATTGCTCATCGCGGCGATGAACCCGCCGTCGACCTGGATGTCCTGCCCGTTGATCCAGCGTGCCGCCGGTGAGGTCAGGAAGGCGATCAGCGGAACAACGTCGTCGACGGTGGCGTGCCGGCCCACCGTCGCACGCACCAGATCCAGCACGTCCTTGCCCATGGTCTGCTCGAAGTCGGTCAGGATCGGCGTTTCGACCGGCCCCGGGCTGACGGTGTTGACCCGCACCCCGTATTTGGTCCAAGCCGGCCCGGAGACGCGTTTGGCGAACAGGATCGCGGCCTGCTTGGAGGTGGTGTACACCGGGAAGTCCGGATCCTGTCCGGTCTGCCACTCCGCCACCGCATCCCCGTCGGTGAGCGCGAGCAGTCCGTCGAGGATGTCGATCCGTTGCTGCCAGCCCAGGGCGGCGGTGGACGCCACTGTGACGATCGAGCCGCCCTCGCGTAGCAGTGGCAGCATGCCCTCGGTCATCAGCCGCATCCCGAGGTAATTGACATTGAGGACGTCGGCGGCCGGCGCGGTGCCCGGCACTCCCGCGACATGTGCCAACGCATCCCACCCCTCGCCGATTTCGCCCAGCAGTCGGGCGATGTCGGCGGCGTCGCGCAGGTCGCAGACCGCATGCTCGGAGGCCGGGGTGTCGCCCGGACGCAGATCGACAGCGAGAACATGGTCCCCGCGGTCGTGGAAGTACGCCGCCGTGGCCGCTCCGATGCCGGAGCCGGCTCCGACGACGACGATTCTGCGGGCGGTTTCCGACATGCACAGACCTCTCACCGAATTAACGACAGTAAGGATGACTGTAAACAATTCAGGCCGACCGGACAATCGACTCGGACCGGCTTGGCGAGTGCTACCGTTAGCCTTACCGGAGGGGCCTTCGGTACGCAGAAGCGTGCCTGGCGAAGGGACGGAATCGATGAGTGCGATCGACGAGCGGGCAGCGGTGCAACCGCAGCGTGACGGGCTGGATGAGCTGCTGGCTGCCCAGCGTCGTTCATTCATCGCCGACGGTCCGCCCGATGTCGGGTTGCGTCGCAACCGCATCGACCGGTTGCTCGCGATGGTGCTGGACAACTCCGAGGACTTCGTGGCGGCCACCGCGGCCGACTACGGATCGCGGTCGCGGTCGGCGGCATTCTTCGCCGAGATCCTGGGCATGTTGTCGGTCATCGAACACACCAGGGCCCATGTGCCCCAATGGATGCGCGCCACCAAGCTGATGCGCGCCGCCCGGTTCGCCGGGTTGCGGGCCGAGGTGCTGCCCAGCCCGCTCGGGGTGATCGGGGTGATCGGCCCGTGGAACTTCCCGATCCAGTTGACGGTGCTGCCCGCAGCCGCGGCGTTCGCCGCCGGCAACCGGGTGATGATCAAGATGTCGGAGGTCACCGGGCGCACCGCGGAGTTGATGGCCGAGACCGCGCCACGATATTTCGATGCGACCGAATTGCAGGTGGTGACCGGCGGACCGGAGGTGGCCGCCGAATTCGCCGGCCTGCCGTTCGACCACCTGTTCTTCACGGGCTCGCCGTCGATCGGCGCGCTGGTGGCCCGCGCGGCTGCCGACCACCTGGTTCCGGTGACGCTGGAACTGGGTGGCAAGAACCCGGTTGTCGTGGCACCTGGTGCCGACATCGAACGGGCGGCGAGCCGAATTGCCCAGGGCCGCATGGTCAACGGTGGTCAGGTGTGTGTATGCCCGGACTATGTGTTCGTACCCGAGGGACAGGTGGACCGGTTTGTCGCAGAGGCGCGTAAGACGCTGGCCGCCATGTTCCCGAGCATCGTCGGCAATCCCGACTACTGCTCCTCGGTGAACCAGTCCAACTTCGACCGTGTGGTGGACCTCATCGCCGACGCCCGTGCCCACGGTGCCCGGGTCGATGCCGTCATCCCGGCAGGGGAGGTGCTTCCGGATCCGGCGTCGCGCAAGATCGCCCCGACCATCGTGCGCGACGTCGACGACCGGATGAAGCTCGCCACCGAAGAGGTGTTCGGGCCGGTGCTCGCGGTGCGCGGTTACTCCCACCTCGATGAGGCTGTCGACCACATCAACGCCAACCCGTCGCCGTTGGTGGCGTACTGGTTCGGCCCGGACGACGCCGACTTCCGGCGCTTCGTCAGCCACACCCGCAGTGGCGGAGTCGCCCGCAATGACTTTGCTGCACATATGATCCCGGCGAGCGCCCCGTTCGGTGGCGTGGGACGCAGCGGCACAGGTGCTTACCACGGGAAGGCCGGTTTCGACGCGTTCAGCCACTACCGCACGGTGGTCGGCAGCGACCTGCCGTTCAGCATCACCGGGCGGGCGGCGTGGCCGTTCACCGGTTCGATGCGGGTCAGCGCTGATCTCAGCCTGCGCCGAGCCCGCAACCGGACTGCCGCGCGGCTCAAGAAGTTTCGCTGACCGCCTGCTCGCGGGCCCAGCGGTAGTCGGCCTTACCGGCCGGGCTGCGTTCGATCCGCGGCCGGAACACCACAGCCTTGGGGAGCTTGTAGCGGGCGATCGAGGACTCGGCGTGCCGGATCAGCTCGTCGGCGTCGGCAGCGGTCCCGTCGACGAGCGACACGACCGCCACCACCTCCTGCCCCCAGCGTTCACTGGGACGGCCGGCCACCACCACGTCGCTGACCGCGGGGTGGGAAGCGATCGCCGACTCGACCTCTTCGGCGAAGATCTTCTCGCCACCGGAGTTGATGGTCACCGAGTCCCGGCCGAGTAGTTCGATCGCGCCGCTGTCCAGGTGGCGGGCCCGGTCGCCCGGAGTCGCATAGCGTACGCCGTCGATCACCGGGAACGTCGCCGCAGTCTTGGCGGCGTCGCCCTTGTAACCCAGTGGCACGTAGCCGCGCTGGGCCAGCCAACCCAACCCGTCGTGGCCGGGAGCCAGCACCGCGGTGAAATCCTCGGTGACCACACAGGTATCGGGCCCGGCATTGAACGTTCCGGTCGAGACGGCGCCCGGTGCCGACATATGGCTCATCTGTGCGCCGGTCTCCGATGAGCCGACGCCGTCGACGACCATCAGGTTGGGCTTCGAATCGATCAACTGCTGCTTGACGTAGGGCGTGAGTTGGGCACCGCCGTTGGCGACGACCGCGAGCGAGGAGACATCGGCGACACCGCCTTCGATGGCGGCGACCAACGGTCGCGCCATCGCGTCACCAACGACCGTCGCCACCAGAACCTGCTCGCGCTCGATGGTGCGCACCACGTCCTCGGCGTCGAATCGGTCCACCACACTGGGGAATACGAGCGTCTGACCCGTCGTGATGGCCGTCATGGCGGCCCACTGGGCCGCGCCGTGGATCAGCGGAGGCAGGATCATCAGCTTCGTCCCGGGATTCTCGCCCGCGCGGGTGGCGATCTCCTCGGTCGATTCGGCCTTGGCGCCGGTCATCATGTTGCGGCCACCGAAGGCGGTCATGAAGATGTCGTGCTGACGCCACAACACGCCTTTCGGCATGCCGGTCGTGCCGCCGGTGTAGAGCACGTAAAGGTCGTCCGGACTGGGTTCGACTGGGGCCACCGCCGGCGTCGAGGTATCGGCCACGATGGACTCGTAGTCCACCGCGCCGTCGAGCAGTTCGTTGCCGGAATCGTCGGCGATCTGGATCAATACGCGAAGCTGGGGCAGTTCGGAACGGATCTCTGCCACGCGCGGGGCGAAGGTGGCGTGGTAGACCAGTGCGCTCGCCCCGGAATCGTCGAGCAGGTACTGCAGTTCGTTCTTCACGTAGCGGTAGTTCACGTTGAACGGGGCCACCCTGGCCCGGAAGGCGCCGAGCATCGACTCCACGTATTCCGGCCCGTTGTGGGCGTAGATGCCCAGCAGGTCCTGCCCTACTTCGTGCCCGGCCAAGTCGCCTCGTTCGGTCTGCACGCCCAGGCCGCGTGAATGCAGGTATGCCGCCAGGCGATTCGATCGGTCCAGCACCTGACGGTAGGTGAGTCGACGCTCGCCCTGGACGATCAGCGGACGGTCGCCGATGGTGGCGGCAACGGCTTCGACGACGGCCGGGACGGTGAACTGCACGGGGGTTTCTCCTCTGGAGTGGGGGTCTCAGCGCTGCCAGGCGCGCAGCAAGTGGTCGGTGGTGGTGACGGTGGCCAGTAGGGACAGCGTGTTGTCGATGACCGCGTCGGCATAGGCCGTCGGGATTCCGGCCACGGCGTCACGCGGTAGCACCACACGGTATCCGGCGTTGACCGCGTCCATCACCAAGTTGGTGATCGCGATGTTCACTGAGACACCCACCGCCACGATGGTGCTCACCCCGAGGTTGCGCAGGATCGCATCGAGGTCGGTGCCGCCCATGGGCCCCAGCCCGTGCCAGCGGGACAGCACCAGATCGTCTGGCTCCGGGCCGAATTCGGGTAGCAGGGAGGCACCGGGGCTGCCGGGCGTGATGCCGACATCGCTGCGGCCGATCGCGAAGATCTTGGCGTTGTGGTTGGAGCCGAGCCCGTCGGGACGACGCTGCACCAGGCAGTGCACCACGTTCACCGACGCCGCGCGTGCCACCGGAAGCAGCCGGCCGATGTTGGGTAATGCCTGCCGGCGGGCCTCATCGGCCAGGGCGGCCAGACCGGCGTCGGGGCCGACGACCGCGCCTTGGCATTCCTGGGTGACGATCGCGGTGTGCCCGGGCGCGACGAGGTCCTCCAGCTCGGGTTTCATGCGTGGACGACGGGGTCGTCGGCGGGCACCTCGTAGAACTGGGTGGCCCACTTACGCATCGCCATATACGGTTTCGCATCGATCTTGGCCAGCGGCGGATGCTCCACGTACTTCTGATAACGCCAGATGTCGCAGTCCTCCCAGACCGTTTTCAGGAACTGTTTCTCGACCTGCTTGCGCACCTGCTCGGGTGGGATGTCGGAGGTCTCACCCGGAAGTTTCGGCCACCAGATCGAATAGAACATGTCCGAGACCTCGTCATCGACCGGGGTGCAGGCGAAGATCAACCGGTGGTTGGACGAACCCTCGAACGCGCTCATGGCGAACCCGAGCCCGGAGAAGTGGCTGTGGATGCGCAGCGCCATCTTGTCCGGGTCGTCACTGCGGGCGTCGGGCCATCCGGTCAAAAACCGCCATTCTTCGTCGACGTGTTCCCAGTGCAGGCACACCGGTGTCACCGTGGCGCCATGTACATAGCGGAAATGCGAACTGTCCGGGCCGTTTTCGGCCACGATCTGCGGGTGCACCGGGATGGCGTCGGCCCGGCTGGAGAACTCCGGATACGGCCGGTAATACGCATCCGGATCGGTCTCGAACTGCGGGAACTTGTGGAAGATGTCGGGCAGCTCCCACTGTGGCGGCTTGCCCTCGGGCTGATACCACATGAAGATGCAGCCGTACTGTTCCTTGACCGGGTAGGACCGCAGTCGCAGGCCACGGTTTGGCTTGTCCGGTTGGTAGGGAATGTAGGTGTTGTTGCCCTCGGGCCCCCAGCGCCAGCCGTGGAACGGGCACTCGACGCAATCGCCGACCACCTTGCCGCCGTGGCCGATGTGAGCGCCCAGATGCTTGCAGTGGGCCTCCAGCACGTGGAGTTCGCCGGCCTCGTCGCGGTAGGCGGCGAGGTCCTCGCCGAAGTACTTCAGCGCTTTGACGTCACCGACCTCATGATCGGCTGACCAGCCGATCATGAACCAGCCAGTGACTTTCCAGGTGAACGGCACTTTCACGGCCGATGCCTCCTCTTCCCCCGCTCGCGTCAACGTTACGGAAGACATTACAGTAGTGGTTACTGCACAGGGAAGCGGCAGCGTGCGCGGCCGCCGGATTCGAGGAGGAATACATGTCCGACGACATCGAGGCGATCAAGCAGCTCAAGGCCCGCTACTGCCGGTTTCTGGACACCAAGGACATTGACGCCTGGCGTGCCCTGTTCGCCGAGGATGTCGTGGTCACGCTGGACATGGCGGTGTCGACCGGCGGTGCCGATCCGCAGACCGCCCCGCCACTGAACGGTTTCGACGAGTTCTTCCCAGTGGTCTGGGGTGGGGTCGAGCACGCGGCAACGGTGCACCACTGCCACACCCCGGAGATCACCTTGACCTCGGACACCACGGCGACGGGCATCTGGGCCATGGAGGACATGTTGTTCTTCGCCGATGGTAACGAATTGCACGGCGCCGGCCACTACCACGAGACCTACGAAAAGCGCGGTGGCAGTTGGCAGATCACCAGCCTGCACCTGACCCGGACACTGTTGAAGTTCAAGACGGCTTGATCCGTGAGCTCGAGGCGTCCGATCCGGCACTGAAACCCATCACCTCACCGAAGGTCGTGATGTAGTCGAGTGCGGCTTCCGGGCTGCTGCCGTCGACGTGCACAACCGCCCAGGTGGCACCGTGGCCCGCGAGGTCGGCCAACGTCTGCCGGGCGTGGCGCAGCGACGCGTCGTCGTCCAGGTCGACGGGTGGGCAGACCACCTGGATATCGACCGAGCGCGGATCGCGGCCGGCGTCGGCGAGCCGTTCGTGAAGATGGCGTACCGCGGAGGCGAACTGGTCGGAGTTCTCGATGGCCGTGGTGCGCATCGTCGAGGCCATCCCTTTGGCCGCGATGATCGGCATCCATCCATCACCGTGCTCGACCACCCGTCGGATCGCCGCATTACCGTTTCCGCCGATCCAGATCGGTGGATGTGGCCGCTGCGTCGGGCGTTGGAGCCAGAGCTCACCGACCGCGGCGAAATCTGCACCGGTGACCGGTATTTCGGGGGTGGTCCAAATGGCGCGTAACGCGGCCAGCGCCTCGTCGAGCAACTCGGCGCGACGGTCCAGACTCACCCCGACGGCGGCGAACTCGGATCTCAGATAGCCCGCGCCGACACCGGCGATCAACCGGCCGCCGGAGACGAGGTCCAGACTGCCCAGCGCCTTGGCTGACAGGTACGGATTACGGAACGGCAGTACATACAGGTTGGTCATCAACCGGATCTGCGAGGTGGCCGCCGCCATGAAGCTCAGCGCGGCGATCGGATCGAGTGTGTTGTGGCCGCCGTTGCTGCGCCACTTGACCGACGGAGCGGGGTGTTCGCTCAGGGCCACCGCCGAGAATCCCGCGGCTTCGGCGCCGGTGGCAACTGCCCGGATCACCTCCGGCCGCAGGAAATCGTCAGGTGCAGTGGGTAGTTCGCTGGAATACTCCAGGGTGTACTTCATCGATCTCCCGGTTCCGGCACCATACTGAAAGCATTACCGTAACATTCATAGCCGATCGTCAGACGGGATGGAGTTGCGATGGATCGCCGGCGGAAAGTGCTCGTCATGGGTGCCAGCGGAAATGTGGGTGCCTGCGTGACCCGCCAACTCGTCGAGCGTGGCGACGATGTGCGGGTCCTGCTGCGTCGCAGTAGCTCGACCAAGGGCATCGACGGTCTCGAGCTGGAACGCTGCTACGGCGATATCTTCGACACCGAAGCGGTGGCCGCGGCCATGGCGGACCGCGACGTGGTCTTCTATTGCGTCGTCGACACCCGGGCCCATCTGGCCGACCCGGCGCCGCTGTTCTCGACCAACGTCGAGGGTCTGCGTAACGTCCTTGATGTCGCGGTGGACGCGGACCTGCAGCGCTTCGTGTTTCTCAGCACCATCGGAACCATCGCGATCGGGAACGACGGCGCCATCGTCGACGAGGACACCCCGTTCAACTGGGCCGGTAAAGGCGGGCCCTACATCGAATCCCGCCGCCAAGCCGAGGACCTCGTGCTGTCCTATGCCCGTGAGCGCGGGCTGCCGGCAGTGGCGATGTGTGTGTCCAACCCCTACGGTCCGCCCGACTGGCAGCCCAGACAGGGGGCGCTGGTGGCCATGGCCGCCTTCGGCAAGATGCCGGTGTACATCCGGGGTGTCGGCTCCGAGGTGGTCGGCATCGATGATGCCGCCGATGCGCTCATCCGGGCCGCCGAGCACGGGCGGATCGGTGAACGGTACATCGTGTCCGAGGGCTACATGTCCCAGCGGGAGATGTTCACCACCGCGGCACGGGCCGTGGGCGCACGGCCGCCGAAGTTCGGGATTCCGATGGCGCCGATGTATGCGCTGGGCTGGTTGGCCGGCCTGTCGAACCGGTTGTTCGGCACCGATTTTCCGATGAATCTCACCGCGGTGCGGCTGATATGGCTGACGTCGCCGGCCGACCACGGCAAGGCGACCCGCGACCTGGGCTGGAAGCCGGAGCCGACTGCCGAGTTCATCGCGCGTGCGGCCGAGTTCTATGTCGAGCGCAAGAGTCGCGACGAGAAGGTCATCGATCTATGAGCGCCCACGACTCCGACGTCGACTTTGACGTCGTAGTCGTCGGCGCCGGATTCTCCGGCCTGTACGCATTACACCGGCTACGTGAACTCGGCCTACGGGTGCGGGTGCTGGAGAAGGCCGACGCCGTCGGCGGTACCTGGCTGGTCAACAGATACCCGGGCGCGCGCTGCGACATCGAGAGCATCGAATACTCCTACAGCTTCAGCGACGAGATCCAGCAGGAGTGGGTCTGGACCGAGACCATGCCGGCCCAACCCGAGATCGAGGCCTACCTCAACTTCGTCGCCGATCGACTCGACCTGCGCCGCGACATCGAGTTCGGCACCGAGGTCGTCGCGATGGCCTTCGACGATGGCCGCGCGCAGTGGGCGGTGTCGACGGCGGCCGGTCAGACACTGCACACCCGGTTCGTGGTGGCGGCCACCGGAATCCTGTCCGTGCCACTGGAACCCGACATCCCCGGGATGAACCGGTTCGGCGGAACCTCGCTGTACACCAGCCGCTGGCCTCGCGACGGCGTCGATTTGACAGGCAAGCGGGTCGGGGTGATCGGCACCGGCTCCACCGGTGTCCAGTTGATCCCCGTCGTTGCCCGCGAAGCGGCGGAATTGACGGTCTTCCAACGCTCGCCGGCGTTCACCCTGCCGTGGCAGGTGCGTCCGTTCGAGCCCGGTGAACTCGACGCGCTGAAGGCCGATTACGCACAGATCCGTGCCGCGCAGCGTGAGCATCCGGTAGGGGCGGCACGACTCAGCGCCTTCTCGGTGCTGCTGGACATGTTGGTGCGTCCGCCGGTGAAATCCGCTACGCCCGAGGAGAAACAGCGCGCGGTCGCCGAACACGGCGTGATGGGTGCGCTCAACTGGGGCGACGTGTTCTTCGACATCGACGCCAACTGGATGGCCACGGAGTTGTACGGGCAGGCGGTAGCCCGCATCGTCGACGATCCGGACACCGCGGCGTCCCTGACGCCCAGCCATCCGTTCGCGTGCAAGCGCCCGATCATCGACCAGGGTTACTACGAGACATACAACCGGGACAACGTCGCCCTGGTCGATCTGCGCAAGGGTGGTATCCGCGAGGTGACCACCAGTGGAATCTCCACTGAACAGGGCGATTTCGACCTCGATGTGATCGTGTATGCCACCGGGTTCGACGCCATGACCGGAGCGCTGAGCCGGATCGATGTGCGTGGGCGTGACGGGTTGGTGCTGGGGGAGTACTGGTCCAAGGAGGGTGCGCTCTCCTATCTGGGGCTGGCCGTGGCGGGATTCCCCAACCTGTTCACCATCCAGGGACCGGGAAGTCCCTCGGCGGCAACCAACTTCGTGGCGGCCCTGGAACAACACGTGGAGTGGATCGCGGACTGCATCGCCTACCTCACCGACGGCGGGTATCGCACGATCGAGGCGACACCGCAGGCGCAGGCCGAATGGGTCGAGCACACCACGGCTCTGGTCGCACCGACGGTGCTGGTGCACCCCAGCTGCAACTCCTGGTACAACGGCGGCAATGTGCCCGGCAAGAAGCGGATGTACCTGGGCTACACCGCGGGCATCCCCGAGTACCGTCGCCGGTGTGACGAGATTGCCGCCGCCGGCTACACGGGCTTCGTCGTTGCCTAGGGCCGCCAGGATCGCCTGGGAACTCGGTGGGGTGCTGCCGCGCTCGGTCAGCGCCTTGGCCAGTGCCGGCGACTGGCGCGCATTGTCGCTGACCGGTCTGCGTCAGCTCGGTGAAGTGACCCTCGACGAACTCGTGGTCACCGGTATGACGCTGACCGGCCCTCCGCCACAATTGCCGCGGCCGCTGGATGACTATCGGCGCGCCGCCAACGAACTGGCCACGCTGGGTATCGATGGCGCCCACGCGTGTCCTGAGGCGTTGGAGGTCAAATACATTCGGCCGCGCCGCTTCGGTGCCTTGATGTTCGACGAGCTGATCTTCGACCATGAGCCCGCACTTCCGGCTTCTGTGCTGGCCGATGGACACGGCGGTGCAGCGACCGGCAGGGTGCGGCTGTATCGCCGTGGTGAGGTCACCCGGCCCTGGGTGATCTGGGTGCACGGCGCGGGACAGGGCGATTCGATGGATCTGCTCGTAGCCCGGGTGCGCCAGCTGGACGAACTCGGATTCAACGTGGCGCTGCCGGTGCAGCCCGGCCACGGGCCGCGTCGCCGGTCCTGGCCGGAGTATCCCGCCCGCGATCCGCTGGCCAACGTGGCCGGCATGATGCGGGCCGTCTCGGAAGTGCGGGCACTGATCGGCTGGTTGGAACCGCAGGGGTCGTCGATCATGGTCGCCGGTCTGTCGCTGGGAAGTGCTGTGGCCGCACTGGTTTCACACCTGGAACCGCGTGTGGGGGCGGTCGCGGTCTACACGCCGATTCTCGGGCTCAACGCGATGATCGGGCTGCACCTGGGCCGTTGGGGCACCGCCGGACGGGAGGCCGGCACGCTACTGCAGTCCGACGTCGTGGCGGCGCTGACCTCGGTGATCGATCCCCTCGCCACCATGCCGCAGGCCGACCGTCGGCTCATCGTGGGCGCCTGGCACGACCAGATGGCCATGCGGACCTCAGCTGTGGCCCTGCACGAGCGGTGGGGTGGTGAACTGCACTGGCACGACGGTAGTCACGTAGGGCATCTGTTTTCGCGGCAAGTGTGGGACGCCACGATGCGATTTCTCGAGCCGTTACGTTCCATAGGTTGACGTGATCCGGCGTCGAACCCGGTTCAGCTCGTTCGGCAGATCGAGATCTTCGGGCAGCACCACCCAGTGGTAGGCGATGCCGAACACCGAGCCGGTGATGTCCTGCTGGGCGATCTCGAGGTCGATGTCGGGCCGGATCGATCCGTCTTCGATGCCGGTGCGCAATCCCGCGTCGATTTTGCCCGCGGCGCCGCGCAATTGAGTCCGAACGGCGTCGCGGAGCGGGGAGGTGGTCTTGACCGCCTCGAATGCCGAGACGAACATGGCCCGCATGAGTGCCGGGTCCTGGGAGTGGATCTCCTCGATCCGATCGAAATGTGCGAGCACCTGCTGCAGGCCGGTATCGCCCGGTTCGGGGTCGGGATTCAGGCGCGTCACGTAGGTCTGCTGGAACGCCTCCAGGATGGCGTCCTTGCTCCCGTACCGGGCGTGCACCATCGCCCGGCTGTAACCGGCGCGGCGACCGATCTCGGCGGCAGTCGTTGCTTCCCAGCCTTTTTCGACGATGAGCTGAGCGGCGGCCTGCAGAAGCCGCTGACTGGACATCTCGACTCGTTGCGGTTGGGTCAACCCGCGCTCAGGCGAAGGCACCATTGCATATTAGACACTGAACAATTATGTTGTTTGTTCAGTGTCAAATAATTCACCCGGGAGCGCGATGGTGGCCTACGTCCAAGCCTCGGATCCCGCACGGATACCCACCGGCATCGACGAGGTGACCGTCGACTGGCTGACCGAGGTGCTGCGGGCCGATTCCGCCCTGCCTGACTCGGCGACCGTGACCGGGCTGCGTGCCGAGCAGATCGCAATGGACAGCGGGTTTTCATCCCTGCTGTACCGCCTGCACCTGGACGGGAATGACGTCCCGGCCACGCTGATCGTCAAGCTTGCCGCGCAATCCGAAGCTCGCGGCGCCATGGACCTGCTCGGTGGCTACCGTCGTGAACTCGCGTTCTATCAGCGGGTGGCCGGCCACGCACCGATGGCCACCCCGCACGTGTACACCGCCCGCATGGACGAGGGCTCCGTCGACTTCGTGCTGGTCATGGAAGACCTTCAAGACTGGGTCAATGCGGACCACCTGGCCGGGCTGTCGCTGGACCGGGCCCGTATCGCCATCGGTGAGCTCGCCGGGCTGCACGCGTGGTCGGTCACCGAGGCCGACCCGGTGGTGGTCGACGAATTTCCCAGCCTGGACACGCCCATGGCCCGCGACCTGTTCCTGCCGGTCTTCGGGATGGGTTGGCAGGTGTACCGCGAACATTCGTCGCAGCCAGTACCCGCCGCGGTGGCCCGCTTCGCCGAGCGGTTCGCCGAACTGGCCCCGCAGGCGCTGGCGGCCTTCACCGAACGCACGATGCTGCTCCACGGCGACATCCGCGCCGACAACATGTTCTTCGACGGAGATCGCTTGAAGGTGGTGGATTTTCAGTTCACCAGCCATGGTGCGGGGGCGGCCGACATCGGCTATCTGGTGAGCCAGGGCCTGCCCACCGAGGTGCGGCGGGACAATGACCAAGCGCTGGTGCGCGAGTACCTGGGCCGGTTGCAGGCTCACGGGGTGACGGACTACCGGTTTGACGAAGCCTGGCGGCACTACCGCTTCGCCGTGGCGTATCTAATGGTGCTTCCGGTCATCACGCTGGTCGGTTGGGAGGCGATGCCGGACCGGTCCCGCGCGTTGTGCCTGACCCTGGTGGACCGCGCGGTGGCATGTGTCGACGAGATCGACGCCCTCGAGGTCTTCGTATGACCGCCCGCACCGCGCGCGACGTCGTCGAGCTGTACAACCTCGTGGTGTGGAACAAGCGTGACTTTGTACTGGCCGAAGAACTGATGGGCGACACCGTGATTCGCCACGACGTCGGTGAAGCGCAGACTCTCACCCACCGGCAGGCCGTGCAGCGCATCATCGACCACTGGGCGATGTTCGAAACCATTCGTTTCGACCTCAAGCTGGTGATCGCCGGCGACGACGGCCAACACGTGGCTATCGTCTACGAATCACCGATGACGTTCCCCGACGGCAACGCCATGACGATCAGCAGCATGGAGATCTTCCGGGTGGTCGGCGGTCGGATTACCGAGGTGTGGAATTGTGGTTATAAGCAAGGAGTTTGGGCGTGACCGACGAGCGCTTGCGCGAGGAGCCGAAATGACCGACGAGCGCTTGCGCGAGGAGTCGAAATGACCGACGAGCGCTTGCGCGAGGAGTCGAAATGACCGAACCGGTACTCGATGAATTGGGCTATTACCTGCTGGCCGGCGCCGGGGGAGAGGGCCCGGCCACCCTGATGGACGAGGCCCGGCGCGGTGAGGAACTCGGCTTCGGCACCGCGTTCATCTCCGAGCGGTGGAACGTCAAGGAGGCGTCCTCGCTCGTCGGTGCCGCCTGCGCGGTGACGAACCGCATGCAGATCGCCACGGCCGCAACGAATCACAACACGCGCCATCCACTAATCACCGGATCCTGGGCCACCACCATGCACCGGTTGTCGCGTGGACGTTTCACCTTGGGCATCGGCCGCGGCATCGCGGCGATGTACAACGCGTTCGGTGTGCCCGCGGTGACCACCGCGCAGATGGAGGATTTTGCCCAGGTCATGCGCAAGCTGTGGCACGGCGAGGTGATCTTCAACCACGACGGGCCGATCGGGAAATACCAGGTGCTGTTCCTCGACCCCGACTTCGACGAGGACATCCGGCTGGCCATCGTGGCCTTCGGGCCTCAGACGCTGGCCCTGGGTGGGCGTGAGTTCGACGACGTCATCCTGCATACCTATTTCACCCCGGAGACGTTGCAGCGCGCCGTCAAGACCGTCAAGGACGCCGCCGAGCAGGCCGGACGCGATCCCGACAGCGTGCGGGTGTGGTCCTGCTTCGCCACGGTGGGTGACCACCTGCCCGAGGAATTGCGGCTCAAGAAGACCGTGGCCCGGCTCGCCACCTACCTACAGGGTTACGGTGACTTGATGGTGCGCACCAACAACTGGGATCCGGCTGTGCTGCAGCGGTTCCGGGAGGATCCGGTGGTGACGTCGATTCCCGGCGGCATCGACCACAAGGCCAGCGCCGAGCAGATCGAGCACATCGCGACCCTGATCCCCGATGAGTGGCTGGAGCCCTCAGCCACCGGATCGGCGCGGCAATGTGTCGACCGCATCCGCAAAGAATTCGACTACGGTGCCGACGCCGTCATCATGCACGGAGCCACCCCCGACGAACTCGAGCCGATCGTCACCGAGTACCGCGCAACCCGATCCTGACGCGGAAAACAGAAGAGCAGGGGCGCCGTCCGCTCCCTGCCACTTTCAACATATAGCGCACCCGGGGTCTTGTGGCAAGGCCCGGGGTATGCGTCACAATCTCCTGTCTGACGCCAATAGGCCCAGATGACAGGGGGTTTCATGATCGACGTGATCATCGCCGGTGCCGGGCCCACAGGGTTGATGCTCGCCGCGGAGCTACGACTGCAGGGTGTGCGCGTACTCGTGCTGGAGAAGGAGAACGAGCCGACACAGGTGGTCCGGGCGCTGGGATTGCACGCCCGAAGTATCGAGGTGATGGATCAGCGCGGCCTGCTGGGCCGGTTTCTCGAGCGCGGAGAGCAACACCCGGTCGGCGGGTTCTTCGCCGGCATCCCCAAACCGCAGCCGAAAGGCTTGGACACCGCGCACGCGTACGTGCTCGGTATTCCGCAACCGATCATCGAGCAGTTGCTCATCGAGCACGCCGAAGATTGCGGTGCCGAGATCCGGCGCGGGGCCGAAGTGGTCGGTCTCGGTCAGGACAGTGACGGGGTGACGGTCGAGCTGGCCGACGGTTCCACCGTGCAGGCTGGCTATCTGGTGGGCTGCGACGGTGGCCGCAGCACCGTGCGCAGACTGGCGGGCATCGACTTTCCCGGCGAGCCATCGCAGGTCGAGACGCTGCTCGGCGAGGTGGAGCTGGATGTGCCGGTCGACACGCTCGACGCCGTGACGGCCGAGGTGCGCAAGACCCAATTGCGTTTCGGCTCCATGCCGCTCGGTGACGGGAGATACCGAGTCATCGTGCCGGCCGACGGGGTGGCCGAAAACCGTGCCACCGCACCCACTCTGGACGAGTTCAGACAACAGCTGGTAAAAACGGCGGGCACCGACTTCGGAGTGCATTCCCCGCGCTGGCTGTCCCGGTTCGGGGACGGCACGCGACTGGCGCAGCGCTACCGCAGTGGCCGAGTGCTGTTGGCCGGTGATGCCGCCCATATCCATCCCCCGACCGGTGGGCAGGGGCTCAACCTCGGTATCCAGGACGCATTCAACCTGGGCTGGAAACTGGCTGCCGTGGTGAACGGTTGGGCGCCGGAAGGGCTGCTGGACACTTATGAGTCCGAACGCCGCCCGGTCGCGGCCGACGTGCTGGACAACACCCGCGCACAGATGGCACTGATGTCCCTCGAGCCCGGCGCCCAGGCCGTGCGCCGGCTGATGGCCGAGCTGATGGACGTCCCGGAAGTGAGCCGACGTTTGACCGAGAAGATCATCGCGATCGGCATCCGCTACGACTTCGGTGACGGGCCCGAGCTCCTCGGGCGTCGGCTGCGCGACATCAGGCTGGGCCGCGGACGGCTCTATGCGTTGATGCATGCCGGTCGCGGACTGTTGCTCGATCAGACCGGGCACCTGTCGGCGGCCGGATGGGCCGACCTCGTCGACCACGTCGTCGATCAGAGCGACGAACTGGATGCCCCGGCGGTGCTGCTGCGCCCCGACGGGCACGTGGCCTGGATCGGGGATGATCAGGCGGACCTGACTGCGCACCTGGCCAAGTGGTTCGGTGCCGGGGTTACGGCATGATCAGGGAGCGGGACACCGGCTCGGCCACCGCTTGGCGGCTGAAGATTCCGTGCTGCAGCGTGACCAGCAGCGCGTTGCGGGTCTCCTCGGGGGAGATGAGCTCGTCGAACCCGAGGTGGCCCGCGGACCGGAACGACGCCTCCAGCTCCATGCGCTTGAGCACCTCGGTGTAGTCCTCGCCGGCGTGGGTGGCGGCGCTGAGCGCGGCCGCTCCCATGGCGCCCATGGTCGCGCCGGGATAGGCGAACGTGGCCACCTGGTCGTCGAACCCCAACAGTGACATCACCATCGACCCGAACCCGAATGCCTTACGCAGCGTCACATGCAGCTTGAGCGTGGTCGCGGCCGTTTGCGCGGCGAACATCCGTGCCCCACTGCGCAACACACCGGATCGCTCGGACTGGCTGCCCGGCAGCATGCCGGGGTTGTCGGCCAGGAAGATCAGCGGCAGGTGGAACGAGTCGGCCACGGAGATGAAGTGTGCGGCCTTGTCGGCGGCGTCGGCATCGATGGAGCCGGCCATCACCTGTGGCTGATTGGCCACCACCGCAACCGGATAGCCGCCGAGATGGGCCAGGGCACAGATGATGGCGCGACCGAACTTGGGCTGCACCTCGAACCAGTCGGGCCGGTCGAAGATTTCGTCGAGCACCGTGCGCATGTCGTAGATCTGACGGTTGTCACGCGACACGATGTCGAGGATCTCGGGGGTGAGTCTGGGATCGGCCGTGTCGTCGGCAAGCCGGGTCGGGGGATACGACCAGGCGCTCGACGGGAAATAGGACAGGTACCGCCGGATGTCGTCGATGACGGTTTCGTCGTCGTCGCCGTAGTTGTGGATCACGCCGCTCGTCAGCGCCACGTCGGGGCCGCCCAGATCCTCCTTTGAGATGTCTTCTCCGGTGGACTCTTTCACGACGGGCGGGCCCGCGGTGAAGATGGCGCCCTGACGGCTCATGATCGTGAAGTCGCACACCGGGGCGACCAGCGCGCCGTGGCCGGCCGACGGGCCGAGGATGGCCGAGATCGTCGGCACCTTCCCTGAGCATTTCGCCTGCGCGATCAGGTCGGTGGGCGTGCGCCCGTAGTGTTCTCCACTCGGGCGAAAACCCGCCCCCTCCAACAACATCACCAACGGAATCTTGTTACGCAGGGCCAATTCGGCGAGCCGGTAGCGCTTGGCGTTGCCGCCTGGGCCGATGCTGCCGGCCAGGGTGGTGAAATCCTCGGCGCCCACCATCACCGGGGTGCCTTCGATGCGGCCGGCGCCGGCGACGAGACCGTCGGCGGCGATGTCCCCGCCGACCAGCGTGCCGAACTCCTGGAAGGTGTCTGGGTCGAGCAGTCTCGCAATCCGGGCTCGGGCGTCGAGTTTTCCCTTGCCGTGGTGCTTGGCCACCCTCTCCTGCCCGCCCATCCCATAGGTGTGCGCACGTCGCCGGGCAAGGTCCTCGAGGGTTTCCTTCCACTCCGGATCGTTCGTCATCGCTGTCCTCACTCGTCGTGCAGTGCCCTGGGGGCTCAGCCTACCGCCGTTGACCATACTGAATTGCTTACTGTAGCGTCGATCAGGTGGTCGGATGGCACATGATCGAACCAACTGGCAAAGGAATGCGGCACCGATGAGCGACTCGGCGGCTCGCGCTGTGAAGATCGACCGCGGTATCCCGAGCCGACTTGCCGAGGTCCCAGAACTCGCCCGTGAGTTGGAGGCGCAGGGTTACGACGGCTGCTGGACCGGCGAGATCAACCACGACCCGTTCCTGCCGTTGACGTTGGCGGCCGAGCACACCCGGCGGATGCAAATCGGCACCAGCATCGCCGTGGCTTTCGCGCGCAATCCGATGACGATGGCACAACTGGGCTGGGACCTGCAGACGTACTCCGGCGGACGTTTCATCCTCGGGTTGGGCACTCAGATCCAACCGCACATCGAAAAGCGGTTCAGCATGCCGTGGAGTCACCCGGCGCGCCGCATGCGTGAATACATCGAAGCGCTGCAGGCGATTTGGGAATGCTGGCGCGACGGCACCAAACTTCGGTTCGAGGGAGAGTTCTACACCCATAAGATCATGACGCCGATGTTCACCCCGGAACCGTCGGCGCTGCCGTTCCCGAAGATCTTCCTGGCCGCGGTCGGTGAGTTGATGACCGAGGCGTGCGGTGAGGTGGCCGACGGACTCCTTGCGCATGCCTTCACCACCCGCCGCTACCTGGACGAGGTGACCACCGTCGCGCTGCAGCGCGGGATGGACCGCAGCGGACGCGACCGTGGTGACTTCGAGCTGTCCTGCCCGGTGTTCCTGGTGACCGGAGCCGACGAGCAGGAGATGGCCGCGGCGTCGGTCGCGACCCGCAAGCAGCTTGCCTTCTACGGGTCGACACCCGCCTACCGCAAAGTTCTCGACCTGCACGGCTGGGGAGATCTGCACACCGAACTGCACCGGCTGTCGCTGGCCGGCGAGTGGGACGCGATGGGCGAACTCATCGATGACGAGGTGCTGGGCGCCTTCGCCGTCGTGGCCCCGATCCCCGAATTGGCCGCGGCGTTGCGGCGCCGCTGTGACGGCGTCATCGACCGCGTGCTGCCCGGCTTTCCCGCCGCTGTATCCCCGGAAACCGTCAACGCGGTGCTGCAGGAGTTTCGCGAGTGCCCGCCAGTGAGGAGCAACGTATGACCGTCCGCGCCGTCGACGATGTCGCCAAGATGTTCGCTGATCCGTCGGCGTACACCGATGAGGTGACATTCCACCAGGCCCTGACCCACCTGCGCGCGAACGCGCCGGTGTCCTGGGTCGACGTGCCGGACTACGCGCCGTTCTGGGCGATCACCAAGCACGCCGACATCATGGAGATCGAGCGCGCCAACGACATCTTCACCAACTCGCCGCGCCCGGTGCTGGTCACCCGTGAGGCCGACGAGCAGCAGGCCGCGATCGGCATCCGGACGTTGATCCACACCGACGACCCGCTGCACCGCGATCTGCGGGCGATCGGAGCCAACTGGTTTCGGCCAAAGGCCATGCGCGCGTTGAAGGATCGCGCTGACGAACTCGCCAAACGATTCGTCGACCGGATGGTCGATGAAGGGCCGGAATGCGACTTCGTGCAGCAGGTCGCCGTGAACTATCCGCTCTATATGATCATGACGCTGCTGGGTGTGCCCGAGTCCGATTTTGCGTTCATGCTCAAGCTCACCCAGGAGCTGTTCGGCAGCGACGATGACGAATTCAAGCGCGGCGCCAGTATGGAAGAGCAGGGCATGGCACTGCTCGAGATGTTCCAGTATTTCACCGAATTGACTGCCTCACGTCGGGCGAATCCGACCGACGACCTGGCCTCGACGATCGCCAACGCCACCTTGAACGGGGAGCCGCTGTCCGATATCGACACGGTCTCCTACTACGCGATCATCGCCGCCGCCGGCCACGACACCAGCAGTGCCAGCATTTCGGGTGGCATGCACGCGCTGCTGCAAAACCCCGACCAGCTGGCCCGACTGCAGAACGACATGAGCCTGATGCCGCTGGCGGTCGAGGAGATGGTCCGGTGGACGACACCGGTCAAGGAGTTCATGCGCACCGCGCAGCAGGACTACGAGATTCGCGGTGTACGTATTGCGAAGGGCGAGTCGGTGCTGCTGTCGTATGTTTCGGGCAACCGCGACGAGGACGTCTTCGTCGACCCGTTCCGCTTCGACGTCGGGCGAGATCCCAACAGACACATCGCGTTCGGCTACGGTGTGCATTTCTGTCTCGGCGCTGCGCTGGCCCGGTTGGAGATCAACAGTTTCTTCTCCGAGCTGCTACCGCGGTTGCGCTCGGCAGAACTCGCCGGCGAACCGCAGCACATGGCCACAACGTTCGTCGGCGGTCTCAAGCACCTGCCGGTGCGGTACTCGCTCAGATAGCCCCGCCAACAGACATAAACCCGTACCTTTTCGGCGGAGAAGGTACGGGTTTATGTCTGCTCGGCAGGGAAAGGGACTACTCGGAACCGGAGTTTCCGCGGGCCGCCGCATGCAGGGCGTCGCCGCGGGTGCCCTGTTCGTGGTGGCTCAGCGCCTGGATCGAAACATCGTGGCCCTCAGCGGCTTTACGTAGCGCGCCGACGGTAGCCTGCTCGCGTGAGATATGGGTGAACGGGTCGAACGAGTACCAGCGCATGGCGTTCTCGTGCGTCATCTTGTTGATGTCCGCGTCGGGCACGTTGTTCTCGGTCAGCACCTCCCACAGCTCCTCGGGGGCGCCCGGCCACATCGAGTCGCTGTGCGGGTAGTCGGCCTCCCAGCAGATGTTGTCGATACCGATCTTGTCTCGCAGGGCCACGCCGACCGGATCGGAGATGAAGCAGGTCAGGAAGTGGTCGCGGAACACCTCGCTGGGCAGCTTGCCGCCGAAGTTCTGCTTGGTCCACGTCGAGTGCATCTCGTATGTACGGTCGACGCGCTCCAGGAAGTACGGGATCCAACCGGTGCCGCCTTCGGACAGCCCGATCTTCAGGTCCGGATAGTCCTTGATCGGCTTGGACCACAACAGGTCTGCGGCGGCCTGCACGATGTTCATCGGCTGCAGGGTGATCATCACGTCCAGCGGCGCGTCGGGGGCGGTGATGGCCAGCTTGCCCGACGATCCGATGTGCACGTTGAGCACGGTGTCGGTGTCGCACAACGCCTTCCACAGCGGCGTCCAGTAGTCGTCGTGGAAGCTGGGGTAACCCATGGCGGCCGGGTTCTCGGTGAACGTCAGGGCGTGTACACCCTTCTTGGACACCCGACGTACCTCGGCGGCGCAGGCTTCAGCATCCCAGATCACCGGCAGCGCCATCGGAATGAAGCGGGCCGGGTACGCGCCGCACCACTCGTCGATGTGCCAGTCGTTGTAGGCCTGGACCAGAGCCAACGAAAACTCCGGGTCTTCGGTGGCGAACAGGCGCCCGGCGAATCCGGGGAAGGACGGGAAGCAGATCGAGCCCAGGATGCCGCCGGCGTTCATGTCCTTGACGCGCTCGTCGACGTTGTAGCAGCCCTTGCGGATCTCGTCGAGGCCCTGCGGTTCCAGGCCGTACTCCTCCTTGGGGCGGCCGGCCACGGCGTTGAGCGCAACATTGGGGATGACGATATCGCGGAACTGCCAGGTGTCGCTGCCGTCGGGGTTGTGCACCAGGCGGGGTGCCTCGTCGGCGTACTTCTTGGGCAGATGGTTCTTGAACATGTCAGGTGGTTCGACGATGTGATCGTCCACGCTGATCAGGATCATGTCGTCTTTGTTCACGGGCGCGCTCCATTCACGACTGCCTTACCGTATGGCTCACAGTATATGCTCGATCTCGCCGGATTGACCCGAGGTTGAACTACCTTTCCAGGGCCTCCGCACATCGGCCGAGGATGGCGAGGAAGCTGCGACGGACGAGCCGAGAACTGACTGCATCCATCAGCTTGCCGCCCACGCGAACCGGATAGGTGAAGCAAGACTCCCACTCAACGTGAGTGCCCTCGGCCACGGCCGTGAATGTCATTGTGGCCCCACGATGGTCGACGGTGGGAAACGCGCGAACGACCCGGTAGGAGTAGCCTCGCGGAGGGTTGTACGCCGTGATCACCTCGCGAAACCAGGCATTGCCGAACCCGTTGACTTCGCGTACTGCGCCTACCGCAGGGGGCGAACCGCCGACATAACCTGCCGTGAATCCGATCGAAGAGGCCAAAGGCGTCGTGAAGTTGGCCGGATCGGCCAGCCAGCGGAAAACTCGGTCCGGCGAAGCGGCGATAGTGCGCTCGACATGAAGTTGGACCATGACAGTGGGCCCCCGGGTGTTGCGTCTCCACCGGATGGTAGCTGCTGGACCTGCTCGTTCAGGCCGCTCTGGACAGACTGACGCCTGTCCGCTCAGCAGCAGCGGGCGCCCGGATTGGCCTCCGTGTTGCGATGGCGCATCTTCCAGTAGTCGCGCTCGGACAACACCGGCTCGCCCGGGTGAGTGCGTGCGCGGTGCGCGACGTAGCGCCGATAGTGGTTGTCGCCCATCAAGGTTGACCAGTACCAGCCGATGTGGCGTGCGGCCTGGCGTGTGCTTCGGGCAAGGCGTCCCACTGTTTCTGCACCTCCTTCTCGACCGATGTGGCGATCAGGCCCGACGGGGCGAAGATGCGCGACGGCACCTCCTCGTCGACGGCCAAGGCGCGTCCGCTTCCCCGCAGTGCGCGCAGGGCCACCACCACACCCGCGATGAACACGATCAGCACCAGCACCGCGAACACGATCGACAGGGTGCCCTGGATGAACGTGTTACGGATGACGGCATCGATCTGGTCGGGGTTCTTGGCTGCCCCGAACGACGACTGCCCGGCCTCGCTGGCGGCGACGTACTGCGAATGCTGCTTCCAATAACCGACTTTCGGATCGGCTGAGAAGATCTTCTGCCACGATGCCGTCATCGTCACCACCAGATCCCACAGCAGCGGAATCCCGGGAATCCACGCCCACTTCACCAGTCCGCGTTTGATCACCACGACCGTGACCACCGTCAGCGCGATCGCCGCCAGCAGTTGGTTGGCGATACCGAACAGCGGGAACAGGGTGTTGATGCCGCCCAGCGGGTCGGTCACGCCCATCAGCAGGATGGAGCCCCACGCGGCGACCACGATGATCGAGCAGGCCCAGGCGCCCACCCGCCAGCTCGGATTGCGCAGCTTCTTCAGCGGCCCGCCGAAATTGCCCAGCCCGTCGGACAACATGAACCGGGCCACCCGGGTGCCGGCGTCGACGGTGGTGAGGATGAACAACGCCTCGAACATGATCGCGAAGTGGTACCAGAACGCCTTGAGACTCGCGCCGCCGAACACCTGGTGCAGCACCTCGGACATGCCGAACGCCAATGTGGGTGCGCCGCCGGTACGCGACACGATCGACTGCTCACCGACCCCGTCGGCGGCCGCGGTGATCTCCTGGGCGGTGATCGGATCACCGGACAGGCCAAGGCCGTTGACGTAATCGGCGGCGGTCTGCGCGGTGGTGCCGGTGGCGGCCGTGGGCGCATTGATCGCAAAGTAGAGATGCTGGTTGAGGATTGCCGCGGTGATCAGGGCCATGATCGCGACGAAGGACTCGGTGAGCATGCCGCCGTAGCCGATCAGCCGCATCTGGCTTTCCTTCTCCAGCAGCTTGGGTGTGGTGCCCGAGGAGATCAGCGCGTGAAAGCCCGACAGCGCACCGCAGGCGATCGTGATGAACAGGAACGGGAACAGCGAACCGGCGAACACCGGGCCGGTGCCGCTACCGGCGAACTGGGAGATGGCCGGGGCTTCCATCACCGGCCGGGCGATCAGGATGCCGATGGCCAACAGCGCGATGGTGCCGACTTTCATGAACGTCGACAGGTAGTCGCGCGGCGCCAGCAGGAACCACACCGGCAGCACCGAGGCGGCCAGTCCGTAGATGATGATGCACCACGACAGCGTGACCTTCGAGAGGGTGAACCAGTCTGCACCCCACGACGTTTCGGCCACCCAACCACCGGAGACCACGGCCAGCAACAGCAGCGCCACGCCGATCAGCGAGACCTCCGACACCCGGCCGGGCCGGAAGAAGCGCAGGTACAGGCCCATGAAGATGGCGATCGGGATGGTCATGGCGATCGAGAACACGCCCCACGGGCTCTCGGCCAGAGCGTTCACCACGACCAGGGCCAGCACCGCCAGCAGGATCACCATGATCACCAACACGCCGACGATCGCTGCCACGCCGCCGACTGCACCCAGCTCGTCACGCGCCATCTGTCCCAGCGAGCGTCCGCGCCGGCGCACCGAGATCGACAACACCAGGTAGTCCTGCACGCAGCCGGCCAGGACGGCGCCGACGATGATCCAGATGGTGCCCGGCAGATACCCCATCTGCATGGCCAGCACCGGGCCGACCAGCGGCCCCGCGCCGGCGATCGCGGCGAAGTGGTGGCCGAACAGCACCCGCCGGTCGGTCGGCATGTAATCGGTGCCGTTCTCGAAAAGCTCTGCCGGAGTGGCATTGTCGTCACGTGGCTGGACGATCTTCATCTCGATCAGCCGGGCGTAGAACCGGAAACCGATGACGTAGGTGCAGATCGCGGCAATGACGAACCACACCGCGTTGACCGTCTCGCCGCGGAAGAAGGCGATCACCGCCCAGGCGATTGCGCCCAGCACCGCGATGACCGCGAAAATCGCCTTGTGCTTGGCGGTGATCGGGGACCGGTCGACGACCGCTACCGGTGGCAGGTCTTTGTCGGTGCGGATATAGGTGACGTCGCCGTCGTGCTCCTCGATGCGATCCGCCGGTGGGGCATCCGGTGTTGCCACGCTCTCTCCTCGCTCGCCCAGTGTCGTATGCGTCGGTGACGATCTTTTCATCGAGCCAAACGGTGCGCATCGAAACCCCGATTCGAGCGTCACTCACGTTCGTGCAGTGCGCGCACCGTCTCGACGGTATCGGCCTCGTCGGCCGCCTTGTCGTCGCGGTAACGGATCACGCGAGCGAATCGCAACGCCATCCCACCGGGGTAACGGGTGGACCGCTGGATTCCGTCAAAGGCGATCTCGACGACCTGTTCGGGCCGGACGGTGACCATCCAGCCGTCGTCATCGACCTGCAATTCGCGGAAGCGTTCGGTCTGCCAGTCCAGCATCGCGTCGGTCATGCCCTTGAAGGTCTTGCCCAGCATCACGAATCCGCCGGTGTCGGGATCTCTGGCGCCCAGGTGAATGTTGGAAAGCTTGCCGGTGCGGCGGCCCGACCCTCGCTCGACGGCCAACACCACCAGATCGAGCGTGTGCACCGGCTTTACCTTCAGCCAACCGGCACCGCGGCGTCCGGCCTCGTACGGTGCCGTCGGTGCTTTGGCCATCACGCCCTCATGGCCGGCCGCCAAAGTGCGGTCGAGGAATTCCTGTGCGGCCGCGGGATCGGAGGTGACGATGCGATCGACGCGCTGGTCAGCCGGCACGAGCGCATCGAGTTCGGCCAACCGCTGTTCGGTCGGCAGATCGAGCAGATCCCGACCGTCGACATGCAACAGGTCGAAGACGAACACCGACAACGGCTGCAGGTCCCGCGGATTCTTGCGGCCGAACCGGGCAGCGGTCACCTGAAACGGTTGGGGGCGACCGTTCGGCCGCAGTGCGATGGCCTCGGCGTCGGCGATCAGATCGGTGGCCGGCAACGCCAGCGTCGCCTCCACCACCTCGGGGAGCCGGTGGGTCACATCGTCGAGGCTGCGGGTGTAGATCGACACCTGCGCGCCGGCGCGGTGGATCTGCACCCGGGCACCGTCGAGTTTGGCCTCCAGAATGCCTGTGCCCCCGAGCCGTTCGAGTGCGTCGGCCACGTCGGTGGCGGTCTGGGCAAGCATCGGACCGACTGGACGTCCGACCTGCAGCTGAAATTCGGCCAAGGCAGAACGACCGTCTATCAGGGCGGCGCCGGCGACCGCGGAGAGATCACCGGCGAGCATGGCAGCCCGGCGGATCTCGGCCGCGGGGATGTCCGATGCGCGCGCCACCGCGTCGGCCATCACACCGGACAGGGCACCCTGACGCAGCTCGCCACCGAGCAGCTTGCGCAGGAAAATCTGCTCGGTGTCCGTCGCCGTGGCGAACAGGTCACGCACCAACTCGGCACGTAGCGCCTGCGACCCCTTCCCGGAGACCGCGCCGATCCGCGTGAAGCGCCCGTCGACGTCATCCACGGTCAGCGTGGGTTGCTCCGCCGGCGCCGGAAGGGACCGTAAACCGGCCCAGCCCACCCCGATCTGACGTTGCGGGAGTTCGCCGGACAACCAGGACACCGTCACCGCGACCGAACGTGCGTCGCCCTCGGCGGCGATCAGGCTCAGCAGCGTGGCGATCCGGTTGGTCTTGGCCAGGCGCGCCGACGTCGCGGCAATGTCGGCGGACGCGGCGGCTACTTCGGCAAGCAACACCTGCTCAGCGTGCCACGGGGCGCGGACACTCTCGGAGGATTCTCCGCACGCTCGGCCGTGGTGAACGTGCGCTGAGTGTCGCTGCGGCACGGCGTGGCGGGAGACAAACACGCACGCTCGCGGGGCAGGGGGTTACCCGAAAGGCTTACGGGAAGGCTCGATGGGATAGGTTGCTTTACGATTTCGGTCATTTTTGGAAAGGAAGCTAGATGGAGATCGAAGGCAAGAAGGCGATCGTCGTCGGTGGCGCGTCGGGCTTCGGCCGCGCCACCGCCGAGGCATTGGCCAAGCGTGGCGCCAGCGTGGCCGTGCTGGACCGGCCGCAATCCAAGGGCCAGGAAGTGGCCGACGCCATCGGCGGCTCGTTCTTCGCCGTCGACGTCACCGACTTCGACGGCACCGAGAAGGTGCTGGAAGAGGCCGTCGCGGCCCTGGGCGGTCTGCACATCATCGTGACCACCGCCGGTGGCGGCATCGGCGAGCGCACCATCAAGAAGGACGGCCCGCACAGCCTGGACTCGTTCCGCTCCACCATCGACCTCAACCTGATCGGCACGTTCAACATCAGCCGGCTGGCGGCGTGGCACATGAGCAAAAACGAGCCGGTCGATGCCGAGGCCGAGGAGCGCGGCGTCATCATCAACACCGCCTCGATCGCGGCGTTCGAGGGGCAGATCGGCCAGGTCGCCTACACCGCCTCCAAGGCCGCCATCGCCGGGATGTGCCTGACCATGGCACGTGACCTGGGCAGCCTGGGCATCCGGGTGCTGGCCATCGCCCCGAGCCTGTTCGCCACCGGCCTGACCGAAGGCATTCCCGACGAGTTCGCCTCGGTGCTGACCAAGGACGCGGCGTTCCCCAAGCGGCTGGGCAAGCCCGAGGAGTACGCCAAGCTCGCCGTGGCGATCGCCGAGAACGCCATGCTCAACGGCCAGTGCCTGCGTTTGGACGCCGGTCAGCGGTTCGCCCCCAAGTAGAGTGAGTTCCGGCGTGATCGAGGCGCTCCCGCGTCGCCGATCACGCCGGACTCGCTACCGGGAGGCGTGATGGCGACCATTGCGGACCAGGTCATTTCCCTGCTGAGCCTGAGCGGGGTACGACGTGTCTACGGCCTGCCCGGTGACAGTCTCAACGGTTTCACCGACGCCATCCGCCGCAGTGATCAGATCAGCTGGCAGCACGTCCGCCACGAGGAGTCCGCGGCATTCGCCGCGGCCGCCGACGCCGCATTGACCGGTCAACTGGCGGTGTGCGCGGGCAGCTGCGGCCCCGGCAATCTGCACTTGATCAACGGCTTGTTCGACGCGCAGCGCAGCCGCGTCCCGGTGCTGGCCATCGCCGCGCACATTCCCCGCACCGAGATCGGGTCGGAGTACTTCCAGGAAACCCATCCGCAGGACCTGTTCCGCGAGTGCAGCGTCTACTGCGAACTGGTCAGCACGCCCGAGATGGCGCCACGCATCCTGGAAATGGCGATGCGTACCGCGATCGAGGAGAGCGGCGTGGCCGTCGTCGTCATCCCCGGCGAGATCTTCCTGCAACGCGCCGATGACAACGGCTGGACAGTGCGCCCGGTGCGCCCCACCCGATCGATCGTGCGCCCCGACGACGAGTCGGTACGCCGGGCCGCCGACATCCTCAACGCCGCCGAGCGCGTCACCATCCTCGGCGGTGCCGGCGTGGCCGGCTCCCACGATGCGCTGATCGAACTCGCCTCGACTTTGCAGGCCCCGATCGTTCACGCGTTGCGTGGCAAGGAATTCATCGAGTACGACAACCCCTACGACGTGGGTATGACGGGGCTGTTGGGTTTCGCGTCGGGCTACAAGGCCATCAAGGAAGCCGACACGCTGCTCATGCTGGGCACCGACTTCCCGTATCAGCAGTTCTATCCCGAGGGCGCCACCGTCATCCAGGTTGATATCCGCGGCCGCAACCTCGGCCGGCGCACCCCGATCGATCTGGGCCTGCGGGGCAGCGTCGCCGACACCCTCGCCGCACTGCAACCGTTGCTGCGCGCCAAGACCGACCGCGAGCATCTCGACCGGTCTCTGCGGCACTACCGCAAGACGCGCGCCACGCTCGACTCGTTGGCCGTCAACGACCGTGACCGCACCCCGATCCGACCGGAATACGTTGCTGCCCTGGCTGATCGATTGTCCGCCGACGATGCGGTGTTCACCTGTGACGTCGGATCTCCGGTGGTGTGGGCGGCCCGGTATCTGACGATGAACGGGCGACGTCGGCTGATCGGGTCGTTCAACCACGGCACCATGGCAAACGCGCTGCCGCACGCGATCGGTGCTCAGACCGCCTTTCCGGATCGACAGGTGGTGGCGCTGGCCGGTGACGGCGGCCTGACCATGCTCTTCGGTGAGCTGGTGACGCTGATCCAGAACCGCTTGCCGGTCAAACTGATCGTGTTCAACAACTCGTCGCTGAACTTCGTCGAGCTGGAGATGAAGGCAGCCGGCATCGTCACGTTCGGTACCGATCTGGTCAATCCGGATTTCGCCGCGGTGGCCCAGGCCATGGGCATGTTCGGCAGACGGGTCACCGAACCGGGGGAGTTGGAACGGGCGCTCTCCGACGCCTTCGCCCACGACGGCCCGGCCATCGTCGACGTGCACACCGCGCGGCAGGAGCTGTCGATACCACCGGCCATCACCGTCGAACAGGCAAAGGGCTTCTCGCTCTACGCGATCCGCACCATCCTGGCCGGGCGTGCCGACGAACTCCTGGATCTTGTCACCACCAACGTGGCCCGCCGCATCCTGGACTGAGCGCTCAGGCCGGCCGCGGAATCGTGGCCGCGGTGCTCTGACCGAGCCATCTGGGAATGGCGCGGCGGACATCAGCCGACCCGGACAACGCGACGCGGCCGTCGAGTACCGCACGGGCCCAGCCGACGTCACCGCGCCAGATCTCGGTCAACGTGCGCAGGCTGGTCTGTACCGTGCCGACCACCTCGTGACCCGGATCGAAATCGCAGGCATCGGCCTGCCCGTCGGCCACCACCAGCCACCACCTCGACGCCCGGGGCGCCACCCCGTCGAGGATGAACGCCACCGTGGTGCGCTCGGCAGGCCAGTTGTCGAGCGGGATGGTGCGACGCATATCCCACATCAGCAGGTGCGGGTCGAGATCCTGCTCGCCGAGTTCACCGATCCACCGCACGCCCCAGGAGCCCAGGGCATCGATGACGCCGGCGAGTTCCTGGCCGCACGGGGTCAGGGAATAGCTTGTGCGGCCGTCGGTTTCGGAGCGTTCGACCACCCCGGCGCGGGCCAATGACTTGAGCCGCTTGGACAGCAGTGCCGGCGACATCCTCGGCACCCCGCGGCGCAGATCGTTGAAGTGGGCACTGCCGCGCAGCAATTCCCGGACCACGAGCAGGGTCCAGCGCTCATCGAGTAACTCCATGGCCTTGGCCACGGGACAGAACTGGCCATAAGTCGACATCGGCGGGGACCTCCCGGGACAGTGCGTCGTCCTCTAAGTACACCGCTGTCAGGGCCTGCAGGCCAGTACAGATCCGGAACTGGAACCGCACCGGTCTTCGGGATGACGATGGATAACACCTGCGAAAGGAGGCCGAGATGACCGCCGCGAGCATCGGCCGGGACCTGGAGGCCAAACACCGGGCGCTGTGGGCGCTGGGTGACTATGCGGAGATCGCCGCGAACATCGTGCGGCCGCTGGGCTCGGTGCTGGTCGACGCCACCGGGATCGGGCCGGGGGACCGGGTGCTGGATGTCGCCGCCGGGACCGGCAACGCGGCCATCCCGGCCGCGGTCACCGGTGCCCGGGTGACCGCCAGTGACCTGTGCCCTGAACTGGTCGCAGAAGGTCGTCGGCTTTCCGCGGCGGCCGGGGCGAACGTGGAGTGGAACGAGGCGAACGCCGAGGCGTTGCCTTACGCCGACGATTCCTTCGACGTCGTGCTGTCGTGCATCGGGGTGATGTTCGCCCCGCACCACCAGCAGGCCGCCGACGAACTCGTCCGGGTGACCCGCCCGGGCGGACGCATCGGTCTGATCTCCTGGACGCCAGAGGGATTCGTCGGGCAACTGTTCGCCACGATGAAGCCGTACGTGCCGCCACCGCCCCCGGGGGTGTCGGCGCCGCCGCTGTGGGGCGACGAGGGCTACGTCCGCACCCTGCTGGGGGACCGGGTCGCCGGATTGACCTGTGATCGGCGGGAACTGGACGTGGGGGCGTACGCCGACGGCGCCGAATTCCGCGATCATTTCAAGGCCGCCTACGGTCCGACGATCGCGGCCTACCGGGCGATCGCCGAGGATGCTGACAAGGTCACCGCCCTCGATGCCGAGATCGCCGCACTGGCCGATCGGTTCCGTCAGGGCTCATCGATGCCGTGGGAATACTTGCTCACGGTGGCGAACCTGCGCTGATCCGAGCGGCCAACTGGCACCATGACTGCATGCCCGAGGACGTACAGGAACTGCCGACGCTCAACGCCACCGACCAAGAGGCGATCAGCCGATGGCTGCGGGATCAACGGATCGGCACGACGCTGACCGACGTGGCGCCTTTGACCGGTGGAACGCAGAACATCGTCGTGGGCATGAACGTCGATGGCCGCCGAATGGTGTTGCGGCGTCCGCCTTTACATCCTCGGCCGACCAGTGACAAGACCATGCTGCGTGAAATCGCGGTGCTGCGTACCCTGGCCGGCTCGGCCGTACCGCATCCCGGCTTCATCGCGGCCTGTACCGATCTCGATGTGATCGGCGTGGTGTTCTACCTCATGGAGGAGGTCGACGGGTTCAACCCCGGTACCGAGGTGAGTCCGGCCTACCAGGACGATGCCGGCCTCCGTCACCGCGTCGGGTTGTCATACGCGGCGAGCCTCGCCGAACTGGGCAACGTCGCCTGGGAGAACAGCGAGTTGGCCGCCATCCGCAGGCCGGGATCGTTTCTGGCCCGCCAGGTCCCGCAGTTCCTCGGCCTGCTGGAGAGTTACCGCCACGACGCGTATCGGCCCGAATCGTTGACCGGGGTGGCGCAGCTGGCGCAATGGCTGGAAGACAATCGCCCGGCCGATGCCGAGCCCGGGATCATGCACGGCGACGCCCACCTCAACAACGTTCTGCTGCGCCGGACGACTCCCGAGTTGGCCGCCTTCATCGACTGGGAGATGTGCACGATCGGTGATCCGCTGCTCGACCTGGGCTGGATGCTGGTGTGCTGGCCGGACGATCCCAATCCCATCAACGCCGGATCGGCCCTGGCAGCGCTCGGCGGACTGGCCGACCGCGGCGAGTTGATCGAGGCATACCGCGCGGCCGGGGGTAGGCAGACCGACCGGCTCGACTGGTATGTGGCGCTGGCCTGTTTCAAGCTCGGCATCGTCATCGAGGGCACCTGGTCGCGGTATCTGGCCGGGCGGGCCAGCCGGGAGGCCGGGGAGCAGCTGCACGCCTCGGCGGAGAATCTCCTGGCACTGGGGACTCGGGTCACCAAGGGCGACAACCCCTTCGGGTGATGGCCCAGGTGCTCCGGCGACCAGACGCAAACCGGTACGTTTTCGGGCGAAAAGGTACCGGTTTGTGTCTTCTCGCGGGGGTCAGTAGGTGTCGAGCGCGAGTTTGACGGCCAGTGCGACGCCGGCCGCACCGATCAGCAGCCGCAGCGGAGTCGCCGGCGCGTGGCGGACGATCACCGGCCCGAGGCGTGAGCCGATCAGGCAGCCGACGCCCAACGGCACCACAGCTGGCCAGTACACCGGGGCGATCACCATGAAGGCCACGGCGGCAACCGAATTGGCCACGCCGAGGATCACGTTCTTGCCGGCGTTGGCGTGCGCCAGCGTCGCACCACCGGTACGCAACAACAGCGCCAGCAGCAGCACTCCCGCCGCCGCACCGAAATACCCGCCGTAGATCGTGATCACGAAGATGGCCCCGGCCTGCATGGCCACCTTGATGCGGTGCTCGCGATGGTCGGCCACCCGGGTCTCTTGTCGACGGCCACGCGGCAGCAAGATCGCCACCGAGGCGAACGCCAGCAGGAACGGTACGACCTTCTCGAAGCCCTCGGCCGGTGTGCACAACAGCAGCGCCGCGCCGACCGCGCCGCCGGCCACCGCGACTGGCACGATGCGCTTGATCCACGCGCTCTGCCCGGCGAGCTCAGGCCGCGACCCCAGCACGGAACCCACGCCGTTGAACACCAGCGCCACCGTGTTGGTGACGTTGGCCGTCACCGGCGGCAGGCCGATCAACAGCAGCGCGGGATAGGTGGCCACCGAGGCCAGGCCGGCGATACTGCCGGTCAGACCGCCGCCGATGCCGGCGACGACAAGCAGAACGACCTCACCGACACTCATGAGGCTTCCACCCCGAAGAGATTACGGATCAAAAGCGTTTGCGCGACCCGACGGGCTGCGTCTAGCATCGCCAACGTGCCAAGGCGACTCGTAGTAGCAACCCGCAGCGGGGTCTGATCAGACCGACCCCCCGCTGTGGGTCGTTCGCTACCTCGTCGGTCACTTCCTCTGAGCAAGAGAAGACCGGCACATGTATTCCACTTCACCAGCACCGCAATCGGGTGATCCGATGCCTTTCTCAGCGCACTTCACCACCCCGTTGCCGCGTGATCTGCGCGAAGCCGGCGCGGCGACATCCTGGGAGCAGTTCCTCGGCGAGTACGCACCGTCGGCCGGGCCGCTACGGCTCGGGCAGTTCACCTGCACCGAAGAGCGTGCGCGTGGCCGTCTCGGGCCGCAGGCCCGCACCTACCGGGCCACACTCGCCATCGGCGACACGATCGAGACCTCGACCACCGCGGCCAGTGGGCCCGTCGCGGCGTTGACCGCGATGCTGCACGACTGCGGCGTCAGCGTCGAGACGACGTCGTTTCATCAGCTGCCGACGGACGGGCAGACCGCCACCTTCATCGAGGGCTGCGATGGCCTGCACCGCTGCTGGGCGGTCGGGGTGTCCGAAGATCCCGTGCAGTCGGCGCTCTCGGCGGTGATCGCCTGTGCCAACCGCCTGATGACGGCGGCCTGACGGCAACCCACCGGCCTCGGCGCGGGCCGCCAAGCAGCGTCTCCGTAGGCTGTCCGCTCAGGCGGTTGGGGTAGATCGGGGGAGGGGCTCTGGTGAGATCGGTATGGACGCTCGTGGCGGCGACCGCGGCGAGCTGCACGGTGGTGGCGGTGGTCACGGCGACGACACCGTGGGCGGGGCCGAGCAACCGGTACGCCGAGTTGCTGGCCAAGACGGTCCTGGCCATGGGCGGCAACGGAAACGGCACCGGGCTGCTGATGGAGAACGAGCTCGACGGATACATCCGGCCGGGGGACCCGAATTACGGGCTCTGCGCGACGGGCGCGGATTGCGCGGGCGACCAGTTCCAGATCGCCACGTGGAACGCGACCGCCTGGACGCCGGCATCAGACTTCGATCGCCAGCAGGCCGACGGTGTCGACAGCCTGGACCGTCAGTTACGCCAAGCGCTGGCCGCTGAGAAGGCGAAGGAGGCCGGCCCCGACGCAGACGGGGAGGCGCGCGTCGTCGTGGTCGGCTACTCATCGAGCGCCGACGTCGTCCTGAAGGAACTGCAGGCGCTACAGGCGCAGCGCGACGCCGGCGCCGCGGATGCGCTCGACCCGGACGAGGTCAGCTTCCTGGTGATGGGCAATCCCGACCGGCCCAACGGCGGGATCCTGGCCCGCTTTCCGGCGTTCACCCTGCCCATCGCGGGGGTGACGTTCGGAGGGAGCAGTCCCCACACCGACTATCAGATCACCGACATCAGCTGGGAATACGACCTCGCCTCCGATGCTCCTGCCTATCTGAATCCGCTGTCGTTCGCCAATGGCGTGCTCGGCTTCTTCTACCAGCACAGCTTCTATTTCGGGCTGGACCCCAACACCACCGACACCGACTCGGTGGTGTTCGACGGCTACGACGACAAGGGAAATCGCTACATCACGATCTCTGCGCGGCACCTGGCGTTGCTGCAGCCGTTCTACGACATCGGTGTGCCCATTCGGGTTCTCGACGCTGTCGAGCCGACGCTTAAGGTGCTCATCGACCTCGGCTACGACCGCGACACCAAGCCCTGGGAAACCAAGCGGCTCGAGCTCGCACCGCCCCCCGAACAAGTTGCCGCTGCATTACCCGAATTGCAGAAGGCACTGACCGAAGGCGCCCAAATCGCATTGGGCATCAAGGAACCGCCGTCGGCCGACGACCCGGATACCGAGAACGCCACCCTGGCGGTCATCGAGAATGTGCTGGGTGGCTTCCTGAAGGAGGCGTCGTGGGACACCGTCAAGACCACGATCGAGAACACCTTCGGGATCTCGTTGCCCGATCTGCCGGGCACCCCGACGAGCCAAGCCGGCGTGCCCGCGGCCGTGACGCACCCGGCGGTCGAGCCGGCCCCGCAGGCCGGCGACGATGACGGGCCGGCCGACCTGTCGACCGGTCTACGCGTGGCTGCACCGGATGCGGCGCGGCCGATCCGCACCCAGGTCGCCGACAACGCCGCGCGCCGAATCGACGACCGTCACGACGCCGTTGTCGCGAGGCTGCAGGGTCAACGGAAGGTTGTTGCCAAGCTCGACGAGACGGCCGACGCATCGGCGGGTCGGCCGGGTCGAAGTGCGGCGAACTCAGCTCACGACGTCGTCAAGCGGCCAACGGGCGGGTCCAAGTTGGGTCCGGCGAAGAACAAGGCCACGCCGGGCAAGACCATGAAGGACAAGGCCACGAAGAACAAGACCACGAGGCACAAGGCCGCCGCCTCGACCGACTGAGTGCAGCTCAGCCCAAGGGGCGCAGCACGATCGGCATGCCGTCGATCGGCACCGGCATGCCGCCGTAGTCGTAGCTCGGCTGGTAATCCGGGCTGGCCAGCTCCAGCTTGTAGCGGCGCAGCAGTCGGTGCATCACCGTCTTGATCTCCAGCTGGCCGAACACCATGCCGATGCACTTGTGCGCTCCACCGCCGAACGGGGCGAACGCGTAGCGGTGCCTCTTGTGCTCGTTGCGCGGCTCGGCGAAGCGATCCGGGTCGAACTTCTCCGGATCGGTCCACAGCTCGGGCAGCCGGTGATTGATCGAGGGCCAGGTCACCACGCTCGTCCCGGCCGGGATGAAGTAGCCCAGCAGGTCGGTGTCGCGCACGGCCTGGCGGAAGTTGAACGGCAGCGGCGTCATCATCCGCAGCGACTCGTTGATCACCAGGTCATAGGTCTCCAGCTTGTCGAGCGACTCGAAGTCCAGCGGCCCGTCGCCGATCCGGGCGGAGTCCTCGCGCAGCCGTTCCTGCCACTCCGGGTTGGCGGCCAGGTGATAGCACATCGTCGTCATCGTCGAGGTCGACGTGTCGTGGGCGGCCATCATCAGGAAGATCATGTGGCTGATGATCTGCTCGTCGGTGAAACTCTGGCCGTCCTCGTCGGCGGAATGACACAGCACGCTGAACATGTCGGTGCTCTCCGAGCGCCGCTTCTCGCTGATCCGGCTGGCGAAGTAGTCCTCAAGGGTCTTGCGGGCCTGGATGCCGCGCCACCACTTCAGCGGCGGCACCGGGGTACGCACGATCGCGTTGCCGGCCCGCGTGGTGGTGGTGAACGCGTTGTTGACCGTGGTGACCAGCGCGCGGTCGGTGCCGGCCGGCACACCCATGAAGACCTCAGAGGCGATGTCGAGCGTGAGCTCCTTCATGGCCGGGTGCAGAAGGAAGCGCGGGTCGTTGGCCACCCAGTCGTTGGCCAGCACTGACGAGGCCACCGAATCGATGTGTGAGATGTAGCCGCTCAGCCTGGTGCGGGTGAACGCCTCCTGCATGATCCGGCGGTGGAACAGGTGCTCGTCGAAGTCGAGCAGCATCAGGCCGCCCTCGAAGAACGGGCCGATGACCGGGTCCCAGGCGCGCTGCGAGAAATCCTTGTTGCGGTTGGAGAACACCGCCTGGGTGGCGTCGGGGCCGAGCGCCATCACCGACGACAACGCAGGGGACTGGGCGTAGTAGATCGGACCGTGCTTGCGGTAGAGCTCCAGGATGAAGTCCGGACCGCCCCGGAAGATCTCGATCATGTGGCCGATGATCGGCAAACCCGCGTCGCCGCTGATCGGCTTGAGTCCGCTGCCGGCCGGGGGCTCGGCGAAGACGAACTGGTCCCACTGCTTGGCTTTGAGCCGCTTTTCCAAGGCGCCCATTCCGGGCAGCGTGTTGGGCGTCGGAGTGAAGCGGCGCTTTGCCTGGTCGAGCAGGTAGTGCGGGGTGCTGATGGTTGCCATGGGCCGCTCCTGACCGTACAAACGCTGACGAAGTGTGGTCGATGTCACCACTTGTGGTCATCCTGACTGCCAGACTTGACGCATGTCAAGTTTTGATCTGGCGCGTCGCGAGTGCAAAGGTCTTATGCCATGACCGCCGAATCGATACCCGGGAGCTCCGGCAGCTCCACCGGGCGTCCGCAGGCCCGTCGCAGCCGGGGGGACCGGCAGCGTGAGGCCATCGTGACGGCTGTGCGGGAACTGCTCGAAGAGGAGTCGTTCGCCGATCTCTCGGTGAGCACCATCAGCGAACGCGCCGGGGTGGCCCGGTCGGGCTTCTACTTTTACTTCGACTCGAAGTACGCCGTGCTGGCTGTGATCCTGGCCGACGCAATGGAGGAACTCGCCGCGCTGACGCACGATTACGCACCCCGCGAGGCCGACGAGACCCCGGCCGCGTTCGCCGAGCGGATGGTCGGCAGTGCGGCAACGGTCTTCGCGACCAACGATCCGATCATGGCGGCGTGCACGGTGGCGCAGAACACCGACGCACAGATCCACGATCTGATGAACGATTTCGAGGACGCCGTGATCGACAAGATTGTCGGTCTCGTGGAACAGGACAAGGGCGCGCATCCGATCTCCGACGATCTTCCCGCTCTGGTTCGCACCCTGGTGGCGACCACGGCGATGACGCTGTCTCACGACTCGGGGTTCGTCGGTCGGGGCAGCGATCCGGCCCGCGCGCTCGATGTCGTCGAGCGATTGTGGCTCAACGCACTGTGGGGTGGCCAGGGCGGCTAGCGCCACAGGTAAGGTCACCGCTATGGGGAGCGATACCGCGGGTAACGGTCGGGCCGACTTCGGGGGAAAGCGTTGTCTGATCACGGGTGCGGCCAGCGGTATCGGCCGCGCCACCGCGCTGGCGCTCGCGGCCCAGGGTGCCGAGCTTTTCCTCACCGACCGCGACGACGTGGGTCTGGCGCAGACCGTCGCCGACGCCCAGGCCCTGGGCGCCCAGGTGCCCGCCCACCGCACGCTCGACATCTCCGATTACGAGCAGGTGGCGGCTTTCGCCGCCGACATCCACGCCGCACACTCGCCGATGGACATGGTGATGAACATCGCCGGGGTGTCGGCGTGGGGGACGGTCGACCAGCTCACCCATCAGCACTGGCGGTCGATGATCGACATCAACCTGATGGGCCCCATCCACGTGATCGAGACCTTCGTGCCTCCGATGGTGCAGGCCCGCCGGGGTGGGCACCTGGTGAACGTGTCCTCGGCGGCGGGCATCGTCGCGCTGCCGTGGCACAGCGCCTACAGCGCCAGCAAATACGGCTTGCGCGGTTTGAGTGAAGTGCTGCGCTTCGACCTGGCCCGGCACCGCATCGGGGTGTCCGTCGTTGTGCCCGGTGCGGTGAAAACCGGTCTGGTGCAAACGGTTCAGATCGCCGGCGTGGACCGGGAGGATCCGAACGTGCGGAAGTGGGTGGACCGGTTTGCCGGTCACGCCATCTCGCCGGAGAAGGCCGCCGACAAGATTCTGGCCGGCGTGCGCCGTAACCGCTTCCTGATCTACACCTCAGGCGACGTCCGGGCGCTGTACGCCTTCAAGCGGGTGGCCTGGTGGCCCTACAGTGTGGCCATGCGGCAGGTCAATGTGCTGTTCAGCCGCGCATTGCGACCGAAAACCGCACGGCGCTAACGCTTTCCCCAATGCCAGGCCGGTGTGTTCAGCATGCCGAAGCCGGCCACCTTCGTCTCGCCCCACTGCTTGTAGAGCTCGACCTCGATGGCGGTACCGCGCTGCTCTTCGGCGGCC
Organism: Mycobacterium sp. NS-7484; assembly: GCF_001953975.1. Classification (GTDB taxonomy): domain Bacteria; phylum Actinomycetota; class Actinomycetes; order Mycobacteriales; family Mycobacteriaceae; genus Mycobacterium. The sequence continues at coordinate 115,875 of NZ_MBEJ01000028.1, read as the reverse complement.
GGGGTCGTTTCCAGAAAGTCCAGCAGCGCACGCGAATGCGTGACCACCAGCACCTGGGTCTGCTCGGCGGCGGTGCGGATGAGTGAGGCCAACGGGCGCACCAGGTCGGGGTGCAGGGAGGTCTCGGGTTCGTTGAGCACCATCAACGAAGGTGGACGGGGGCTGGCCAACGCCGTCGCCCACAGCAGGAAACGCAGTGTGCCATCAGACAATTCGGCGGCACGTAGCGGCCGGAGCATGCCGCGCTGGCGTAACTGCAGGTCGAAAAGCCCATCGTTGACCGCGACCGAGAGCTCGGCTCCGTCGAACGCATCGGCCACGGCGCGGCCCAGGTCGTCGAAGGTTGTCTCGACGATCGTCTGCACCGCTGCGGCCAGATCCGAGCCGTCGTCGGAGAGCACCGGGGTACGGGTGCCGACGTGAGGTTGGCGGGCAGGTGCCTCGGCGTCCACGCGGAATCCGTCGTAGAACCGCCAGTCACGAAGCCGGTCGGAGACTGCCGACAGTTCCGGTAGCGCGTGGGGATGGGCGTACTCGGCGAGCACGCTGCGGTAGGAGGGCAGCGAGCGGCTCAGCTCATCGAAACCGCGGCCGGATTGAGCGGCGGCCTCGGCGTATTCGCGAGTACGACGCACCAGTGCCGAGGCGGGACGTAGCACCGGACCGGCGAACACCACCTCGCGCTTGATCTCCGGATCCCGCGAGAACGCCGACGGCTCGCCACCGGATCCGGCCATCTGCGGTAGACCCAGGTCCACCAGATAGCCGAAATCGTCTGCCGCGAAGCCGAGTTCGAGCGACACCGGCCGGTTGCGAGTGGTGCCCTGCGGGTTTTCCGACGGTTGCTCGGGACCGGCCCACAACACCGACTGCAACCCGCCTTCGCGGGCCAGCGATCCGATCACCTGACCGCGGCCGCAATCGGCCAACAACCGCAGTGCGCGGTAGATCGACGACTTGCCGGTGCCGTTGGCGCCTGTGACCACCGTGAGTTGACCGAACGGCAGGATAACCTCGCGCAGCGAGCGGTAACCCCGGATGGCGATGGTCTGCAGCATGGCTACGAGGTTATTGGTCTGATGTGACAGGGGGAATCTCGTCCATCGACAGTTCGAGGCGCACTCCCAGGAGACGGACGGGACGGTCCAGGTCGAACTGATCGAATACCGCAAGCGCGGTGTCGGTGATGAGCGCGGCGTCGGTGCTCGGCGCGCTGAGCTTGCGGATCTTGGTTTTCGTGTAGAACGTCGCGGTGCGGACGGTGACCGCCACCCGGGTGACGACGCGTCCCTGCTCGACGACCTCGTCGAGGGTGCGGCGGGTGAGTTCGCGAATCGCGTCGTCCATCTCGGCGCGCTCGGTGAGGTCTTGGGGGAAGGTGATGACGTGGCTGCGCGAGCGGGGAATCCAGGGCTCGGAGCTCACCTCCGTATCGCCACCGCCCTTGGCCAGCAGCAGGATCCACAATCCGGTGCTCGGCCCGAAGGCCGAGGTGAGGACCGTGGCATCCGTCGCCGCCAGATCGGCAACCGTGGTAATGCCCAGCGTCGCAAGTTTTTTGGTCGTCTTCGGACCGATTCCCCACAGTGCATCGGGCGGGCGGTCACCCATCACCGCCATCCAGTTGGCCTCGGTGAGCAGGTACACGCCTGGAGTCTGATCTGCTCCTCGCGTGCGCGGTGGCTTGGCCAGTCCGGTCGCCACCTTGGCCCGCTGCTTGTTGTCGCTGATCCCCACCGAGCACGACAAGCCGGTCTCGGCGGCGATGACGGTACGGATCCGCTCGGCCAGCTCGACGGGATCGCTGACGTCGGCGCCCAGATAGGCCTCGTCCCAACCCCAGACCTCCAGTGGATGGCCGAGGTCACGCAGCAGGCCCATCACCTGTTCGGAGGCTTCGTCGTAGGCCTGTGGGTCCGAGGGCAGGAATGTTGCGTCGGGACATTTGCGCGCCGCGGTGCGCAGCGGCATGCCGGCGTGTACGCCGAACTCACGTGCCTGATACGACGCACAGGTCACGACTTTGCGAGGCTCGGTGGGATCACCGCTGCCGCCGACGATGACGGGCAGGCCTTCCAGTTCGGGGTGGCGGCGCAACTCCACCGAGGCCAGGAACTGGTCCAGGTCGACATGCAGCACCCAGGCGGCCATGGCGCTAGTGGCCGCACAACTTGCGGGCAGTGTCCTGCCATGCCGCGGCCAGATCATCGAGTCGTCGGCCCTGCGAGAGTTGGTGCGCCACATAGTCGGGATCGAGGAGCGCGATCAGGGCGTCGGCCTGGGCGTCGAGATCGCCGGTGGTGCCCGCGGTTTCGAGCAGCATCCGGACGTGGGTGCGGTGCAGCGTGAACGGGCCGGTGTAGCGCAGCGCGGGATCACGTATCGCGTCGGACAGCAGCGCCTGATGGCAATGCACGAAACGAAGTCGGTCCGCGCCGTAGGCGAGCAGCCGTTCCAACGGTGGCGCCCCGGGACCCAACGGGGGAGGGCCGAACATGAAGGCGTCCTGCTCGGCGGTCTCGTCCTCGTCGAGCAACACCATCATCAATCCGGCCCGGCTTCCGAACCTGCGGAACACCGTTCCTTTCCCGACGCCCGCCTCGACCGCGATATCGTCGGTGCTGACTGCGTCGGGGCCGCGTTCGGCGATGAGCCGGCGTGCGGCGTCGAGGATCAGGGCGCGGTTTCGGGCGGCATCCCCGCGTTCTGGTGGCGCCGGGTCGATGCCCGCGAGCCGGGTCGGGCGGTCGGAGGCTGCCACAACTGCACTTTAACTCAGCCGGAATTAATCGGACCACAGTCCGGTTGATGGTTGCGAAGATCAGGCGACGAACAAAGGAGCATAGATATGGCCGATATCAAGGTGCTGGTGTTGGTAGGAAGCTTGCGTGCAGCATCGGTCAACCGGCAGTTGGCCGAGCTGGCGGTGGAGCAGGCGCCCGACGGTGTGACGCTGCGGCTCTTCGACCGACTGGGGGAGCTGCCCTTCTATAACGAGGACATCGACGGGGACGGGGTGGCCGAGCCCGTCGTCGCGCTGCGGGCCGCGGCCGCCGAGGCCGATGCGACGCTCGTCGTCACCCCTGAATACAACGGAAGCATCCCGGGGGTGTTGAAGAACGCCATCGACTGGCTGTCCCGGCCGTGGGGCAACGGTGCGCTCAAGGACAAGCCGCTCGCGGTGGTCGGGGCGGCGCTCGGACAGTACGGCGGGGTGTGGGCGCAGGACGAGACGCGCAAGTCGTTCGGTATCGCCGGGCCCCGCGTAATCGAGGATCTCAAGCTGGCGGTGCCGACCAAGTCGCTCGACGGCAAGCATCCGCGGGAAAACGCCGAGGTGGCCGCGGCGCTGCGCGACATTGTGGGCAAGCTCACAGCGGAGGTCGGCTGACGGTTCGTCTTGGCGTTTTGCCTTCCGGGTCGCTTCCCGGCAAAATTCCTGCCGCCGGTTGGGTCGTACGACCCGGCCGGCGGCTTTGCTATTGGGGGCTCTTGCGCTTTGCGGCGGTCGGACTTGTCGGTGGCTGCTGGTACATCTGGGGGCCGGGTGCGACACGGTCTGTCAAGTTGTGTGCGACACGCCGTGGGCGAGGTTGCTGGCACACTTACGACCTGGGAATTTCAGAAATGTTATTCAGAACATCTTGTATGGCTTCGAACTGTCGGCCACTAGGTGTAGTGTCTGAGAGGCCGACAGGCCACCACGGTTCGGGGGCCGGCCGGAGCGCAGCGAATCCGGCTGAGTCGGTTTCAAGACCAGCCGCAGAGCGGCTTCGACCGGCAGGAATTTTGGCGGCCCGAAGGTCGCTGAACTTAAGCGAAACGTAAGACCCGAGCAGTTGCCAGTCACCTGTCCAGTTTGTTCACTTTCCGCAAGAGGAGCCGTACCGAAGATGACCGTCACCGTGTACACCAAGCCCGCATGCGTGCAGTGCAACGCCACCTACAAGGCGTTGGAGAAGCAGGGCATCGAGTTCGAGAAGGTCGACATCACCCTCGACAGCGAGGCCCGCGACTACGTCATGGCGCTCGGGTACCTGCAGGCGCCGGTCGTGGTGGCCGGTAACGACCACTGGTCCGGCTTCCGGCCCGACCGGATCAAGGCGCTCAGCGCGGTCTCTGCCAGCGCATAACGGAGGTCATCAACGGGGAGAGGAGGGGGACACGATGAGTCATCTCGTCTACTTCTCCAGCGTCTCGGAGAACACCCACCGCTTCGTCCAGAAGCTGGGATGGCCCGAGGGCCAGGTCACCCGGATTCCGCTGCACGGCCGCATCGAGGTGGACGAACCCTATGTTCTGATCCTTCCCACCTACGGCGGCGGCCGTGCCACCCCTGACATCAACAACGGGGGCTACGTCCCCAAGCAGGTCATCGCTTTTCTCAACAATGAACACAACCGGTCGTTGATCCGCGGCGTCATTGCCGCGGGCAACAACAACTTCGGTGCGGAGTTCGCGTACGCGGGCAATGTGGTCTCGCGCAAATGCGGTGTGCCGTACCTCTATCGCTTCGAACTCATGGGAACCCCGGACGACGTCGAAGCAGTCCGCGCGGGGTTGAAAGACTTTTGGAAGGACCAGACGTGCCACCAACCGTCACAGCTGCAGAGCCTGTAACCGCTCCCGGGCATGCCCTGCCCGGAGAGACCGATTATCACGCGCTCAACGCGATGCTGAATCTGTACGACGCCGACGGCAAGATTCAGTTCGACAAGGATGTGCGGGCGGCGCGGGAGTACTTCCTGCAGCACGTCAACCAGAACACCGTGTTCTTCCACAGCCAGGACGAGAAGCTCGATTACCTGATCGAGAAGGAGTACTACGAGCGCGAGGTGCTCGACCAGTACAGCCGCAACTTCGTCAAGAGCCTGCTCGATCGGGCCTACGCCAAGAAGTTCCGGTTCCCGACCTTCCTCGGCGCATTCAAGTACTACACCTCCTACACGCTCAAGACCTTCGACGGAAAGCGCTATCTGGAGCGCTTCGAAGATCGTGTTGTGATGGTGGCGCTGACCCTGGCCGCCGGTGACACCGTGCTGGCCGAGAAGCTCGTCGACGAGATCATCGACGGCCGCTTCCAGCCGGCCACCCCGACGTTCCTCAACTCGGGCAAGAAGCAGCGCGGCGAGCCGGTGTCGTGCTTCCTCCTTCGCATCGAAGACAACATGGAGTCCATCGGGCGCTCCATCAACTCGGCCCTGCAGCTGTCCAAGCGCGGCGGCGGAGTCGCCTTGCTGTTGACCAACATTCGTGAGCACGGCGCGCCGATCAAGAACATCGAGAACCAGAGCTCCGGTGTCATCCCGATCATGAAGCTGCTGGAGGACTCGTTCTCCTACGCCAACCAGCTCGGCGCCCGCCAAGGTGCCGGTGCGGTGTACCTGCACGCACACCACCCCGACATCTACCGGTTCCTCGACACCAAGCGTGAGAACGCCGACGAGAAGATCCGGATCAAGACGCTCTCGCTGGGTGTGGTGATCCCGGACATCACCTTCGAGTTGGCTAAGAAGAACGAGGACATGTACCTGTTCTCGCCGTACGACGTCGAGCGGGTCTACGGCGTCCCGTTCGCCGACATCTCGGTGACCGAGAAGTACTACGAGATGGTCGACGACGCACGGATCCGCAAGACGAAGATCAAAGCGCGCGAGTTCTTCCAGACGCTGGCCGAGCTGCAGTTCGAGTCGGGCTACCCGTACATCATGTACGAGGACACGGTGAACCGGGCGAACCCGATCGCCGGCAAGATCACCCACTCCAACCTGTGCTCGGAGATCCTGCAGGTCTCGACGGCCTCCGAGTTCAACGACGATCTGTCCTACTCCAAGGTGGGCAAGGACATCTCGTGCAACCTGGGCTCGATGAACATCGCCAAGACGATGGACTCACCGGACTTCGCCCAGTCCATCGAGGTGGCCATCCGGGCGTTGACCGCGGTGAGCGATCAGACCCACATCTGGTCGGTGCCGTCGATCGAGCAGGGTAACAACAGCTCGCACGCCATTGGCCTGGGGCAGATGAACCTGCACGGGTACCTGGCCCGTGAGCGGATCCACTACGGCTCCGAAGAAGGCATCGACTTCACCAACATCTACTTCTACACCGTGCTGTTCCATGCCCTGCGGGCGTCGAATCTGATTGCGATCGAACGCGGTACGAAGTTCGGCGGCTTCGAGGACTCGAAGTACGCGTCGGGGGAGTTCTTCGACAAGTACACCGAGCAGGTGTGGGAGCCGGCCACCGACAAGGTGCGCCAGATCTTCGCCGACGCCGAGATCCACATCCCGACGCAGGACGACTGGAAGCAGTTGAAGGAGTCGGTGCAGAAGCACGGCATCTACAACCAGAACCTGCAGGCCGTCCCGCCGACCGGGTCGATCTCCTACATCAACCACTCGACCTCCTCGATCCACCCGGTGGCGAGCAAGATCGAGATCCGCAAGGAAGGCAAGATCGGCCGGGTCTATTACCCGGCGCCGTATTTGACCAACGACAACCTGGAGTACTACCAGGATGCGTATGAGATCGGCTACCAGAAGATCATCGACACCTATGCCGCGGCGACTCAGCATGTGGATCAAGGTCTTTCGTTGACGCTGTTCTTCAAGGACACTGCCGATACGCGCGAGGTCAACAAGGCGCAGATCTACGCCTGGCGCAAGGGAATCAAGACGCTGTACTACATCCGGTTGCGGCAGATGGCACTGCAAGGCACCGAGGTGGAAAATTGCGTCAGCTGCATGTTGTGAGGCTCTGACGTCGAGTGGCCAGTTATGACGCGTAAAACATGAAAAAGCGTGTGATAACTGGCCGTTCGGCGTTCAGGGAAAGGCATACTGCACGACCACCGGCGCGTGGTCGGATAGCCGCGCGCCGGGCGTGGGTTCCTTGTCGACGGTCACCGACACGGCGGTCCTCGCGAGCCGCGGCGTGGCCAGGTGGTGATCGATCCGCCAGCCCACGTCCTTGATGAACGACTCGCCGGCCCAACTCCACCAGGACAACGGCCCGGGACGGTCGCCGTGCACCGTCCGAACCACGTCGATGAGCGTGCGGGGCCCGATCTGTGCGCCCAGCCAGGCGCGTTCCTCCGGGAGGAAGCCCTCCATCTTCTGCGCGGGCCGCCAATTGGTCACGTCGTGCGGAAGATGGGCCAGGTTCAGGTCGCCGAGCAGCAGGAACTCGCGGCCCGCCGCGAGCGCCGCCCGACGGTTCCGGCGCAGCTCGCGTGCGAACGCCCCGAGGAAGCGCATCTTCCGGTCGTACTTGGCGCCGCCGTCAGGTGTGTCGCGTATGTTGCCTGGCCGCTGAAGGTGCGCCGGCAAACCGCCCTTCGGCAGGTACAGGCACGCCACCGTGAGGGGAATGTCCACGAGGTCGACCTCGAGGTACCGGCCTTCATGCGCGTAGGCCCCAAGGCCCCGGGTGCGCGGCGGATGCGAGACCCAGGTCCGTGCGGACGACGGCGCTTCGCGTGTCAGGATCGCGACGCCGTTGCGGCCCGGTATCGAGCCGCAATCGATTGTCGCGTGATAACCATCGAACGCGCCGACCTCTCCGGCTGGGCAGCGCAGCTCTTGCAGGGCCACCACATCGAGCCCCCGCTCGGCGAGCCAGTCGTCGAAGCCCCGACGGCGTGCCGCCCGGATCCCGTTGACGTTGAAGGTGGCGATCCCCAGGTTCGGAGTGTCAGGCATCGAGTAAGGGCGGTCCCGTTCGGAGTGCGTCATCGAGTCATCATTTTCGCCCTACCGTCACCAAAGGCAGCCAAGACGGCGACGGCTTGTGATGTCTATTTGATATGGATGGCGGTCTGTATAAATTAGCGCTGGATGTTGCGCGCGATAGTGATGCGATCGTGGATCCAGATCAATTGGGAGGGTGCGAAGGGCGTCGTATCGCACGCTGAAGTCGATATTTCATCAGCGCGACGCGGTGGGGGCCGACGCGGAGGAGCGTGCGCGTCGGGGGTCACCATCGGCGATGACCTGGGGTTTCCGTCTCGGTGGGCATCAAATGTTCTGTATGACGACACCTCGGATGTCTGTGCTGACCGAGCGGGTCATGATGCTCGACGCACGTGCGCAGAGCGCCTGGGCGTCGCTGCCACTGGTTGCGCAGTCTCACTACCGGCACTCGATGATCGTCGAGGAGATTCAGGCGACCAACGACATTGAGAACGTCAGGTCTACGCGGCGCGAGATCGTCGATGCCTTGAGATCATTGCAGGACGGCTTGACGCAGAAGCGTCGATTTCGTGAGATGGTCCGCCTGTATGAGGCCCTTGGCGACCGCACGGTGTCGCCGCCGGAGACTCTCGACGACATCCGGGCCCTGTATGACTCGGTGACCGCAGGCGAGGTGGCGCCGGGCGATGAGCCGGACGGCACCCGGTTTCGCGCCGGCACGGTGTCGATCACCTCGGGTCAGAAGGTTGTTCATGTCGGGATGACGCCGGAAAGTGCGATCGATGACGCGCTGACCGTGATGCTCGCTCAACGCTGCGATGAGGATGTGCCGCGGCTGATCCGGGCTGCCGTTGCGCATCTGATCTTCGAAGTCGCCCACCCGTTTTACGATGGCAACGGCCGGACGGGGCGCTATTTGATGGCCCTCGATATCGGTGAACTGCTGTCGCCGATCTCGTGGTTCTCCTTGTCGGCGACGATCTTCGACAACAAAGACAGCTACTACCGTGCGTTTACGGAGGTCGAACACCCGCTGAACCGCGGGGATGCGACGCCGTTCGTCGAGGTGATGCTCGGGATATTCAGCGAGGCGCTGCACCGCCTTGCGACTGATCTAGATGAGCGTCGGGAAGCACTCTCTGTGCTACACCAGTGCATCCGCGACATCGGGCGCCATGTCGACGCTCCCGCTGACATTGACGACGACGGTCGCGCGATCCTCTTCGCGCTCGGGCAGGCTGCCCTTTTCGGTCTTCGCGGCGTGCTGACACTCAATGAGCTCGCCGATTCGGGAACGCGCTCTAAACAGTTCGTCCGATCCAGGGTGCAGAGTTTTGTCGATGCCCGGCTTGTCGATGTGATATCCCGAAAGCCGCTCCGCTTTCAGCTCAGTTCGGCGGGGCGAGCGCTGTGCGGCGTCGCGGTCGCTCCGTCGGCTGGCTAGTTATTGCACGCACATCGCGAAAACACGTGCAATAACTAGCCATTCGGCGTCTAGCTGCGAGCCTGCTCCGCGCGAAGCGCCTTCAAGCGCCGCTCCTCGCGCAGCACTTCCTGGTAGCTCTGCCGCTCGGCGACGAGCCACTCCGGCTTCTCCTCGAGCAGCGCATCGATCTGCTCGGTGGTGAGTGCTTTTTCGACACCGCCGCGGGTGAGACCGGCGATCGAGATACCGAGCTTGGCGGCCACGAGGTTCTTCGGATGCGGGCCGTTCTTGCGGAGGTCCTTGAGCCACTGTGGTGGGTCGGCCTGCAGTGCCGCGAGCTCGTCGCGGGTGATCGGGTTTTCCTGGAACTCCGCAGGTGTCGCCGGCAAGTACACGTCCAGCTTCTTGGCCGCCGTGGCGGGTTTCATGGACTGCGCGTTCGGCCTGCTCATGGCCCCAGCCTATCGGTAACCTGAGGCTGTGACCCTGCAGTCCCTTGCCCTCGGATACGTCCCCGGCGGGACGCCCGCGAAGTGGGCGCGGATCTGGGAGCAACGTCACCCCGAGGTGCCGCTGCAGTTGCACGCCATCGCCGCAGCAGACGCCGCCGATGCCGTGCGGGACGGCACCGTCGACGTGGCCTTGCTCCGGCCGCAGTCCGACACGTCGGGGCTGGCCACCATCAGGCTCTACGAGGAGACGACGGTGGCCGTGGTGCCGACGGATCACATTCTCTGCGCCGTCGACGAGATCACCGCCGCCGACCTCGACGGCGAGCCGATACTGGTGCCACGCGACGATGTCGTCTCCTGGGCGGACGCCCCGGGAGCCCCCGTCGATCACCGACCCGAAACCACCTCCGACGCAGTAGAACTCGTCGCTGTCGGAATGGGTGCGCTCATCGTGCCGCAGTCGCTGGCGCGGCTGTATCACCGCAAGGACCTCACCTACCGACCGATCACCGACGCGCCCACCTGTCCGGTGGCACTCGCTTTCCTGGAAGGACCGCAGGCGACGCTGGTCGAGGAGTTCATCGGGATCGTGCGGGGCCGCAAGCCTGGTTCGTCGCGCGGGCAGGCCGAGCCGGCACCGAAACGCACCGCGCGGGAGAAAACTCTCGCGAAGCAGGCCGCTCGCGCCGCGGCGGGCAAGGTCGCCCGTAAGCCAGGGCCCGCCAAACGCGGTCGACGCTGACTCGCGGGGTCGGGGTTCTAGGAGCCGCCGCGGGGCCGGGCACCGCGACCATAGGTGATGTCGGCGCGCTGGGGATCCCACTGATTGCGGAACACCACGTCGGACAGTGGCCGGCGCCGAACCGGCCCGTGCTTGCCGCGCGGCCAGCCGACCACGATGTGTCCGGCCAGAAACCACTCGTCGGGGATACCGATCGATTTCCGTAGCACCTTGTCGCCGTCGTAGGACGCCCAACTGGTGATGCACGCGCCGAGTCCCTGGGCCCGCGCGGCCAGGTAGAAGTTCTGCATCGCGGGGTAGATGGATCCACCCTGCAAAAACTCCGAGGAGAACTCGTTCTTGAAGGCTACAAACAGCACCGAGGTGTATTCACCGGCGCGGTCGTGAAGCTCGTAGGTGGCCCGGTTGTTGCGGGCTGCCCGGCTCTGGTCGTCGGCGGTGGGCCGCGACATGCCATAGATGGATTCGATTGAGGTCAAAGCGATCTGGGCAGCCTCGGCGACCGCGGCGCGTTGTTCGGGCGCGTCGAGCACGATGAAGCGCCACAGCTGGGCATTCGCCCCGTTGGGCGCCCACGTCGCGGCCTGCAGGCAGCGGTTCAGCGTCTCGTCGTCGACCGGCTCGTCGGTGAATCGGCGGATGGACCGAGCGGTGGACAGGACTTCCCAGACATCGGTGGTTGGATCCGGCATTCCATTGGTGTACTCGAAGAAGCCGACGAATGTCGAGACCCTCGTGGAACGCTACTTGACCGTGTGCTGCGGGCCCTGGGCCTTCTTGTAGAGCGCCTTGAGCATCCGGTCCCGGAATGCCGCATTGTCGATCAGCTTCACCCCGGCCTCGGCCAGTTTCGGATAGCCGATCAACTTGTGCATATAGCGGCCACGCCGGTATTCCCGGCCCCATGCGGCTTCCATCCGCTGTGCGTAGTTGGTGAAGTCGTCGGGGCCGCCGTTCTGCAGGGCGGCGATGGCGCATTCGCCGGCGGCCAAGCCGGATTCGAGTGCCTTGGAGATGCCCGCACCCGAGGCCGGCTTGCCCGCGCCCAACGAGTCGCCGGTGAAGAGCACACCGGGACGCCACGGCGGCCAGGCGGTGAAGCCCATCGGCAATCGCCAGGCCCGCACACTCTTGTTCTTCTTGAGTTCTTCGATCGGCGGCAATTCCCACTCCGGCGGAAGGGTACGCAGAAATTCACCGAGGAACTGGGTGGCATTGATGGACTGCCAGTTCTTGTAGCTGTTGACGTAGCCCAGGCCGATGTTGAACATCCCGTTGCCCATCGGGAACACCCAGCCGTAACCCGGCAACTGATCGCCCTGGAACACCAGCTTGAGATAGATGTCGAGGCTGTCGGAGTCCGGTCGGTTGGCGTGCATCTCCGACCGGATCGCGATCGCCGAATAGCCGTTGTATTCCGAATCGATCTTGAGTGCGCGCTTGATCGGGGAGTAGGCGCCGTCGGCGGCGATCACCGCATCGCCGAACACCTTTTCACCGCTCTTGAGTACCACGCCCACCACGCGCCCGGTGGCGTCGAACTCGGGTCCGGCGACCTCGGCGCCTTGGCGCACCTCGGCACCCGCGGACTCGGCGTGCTTGAGCAGGACCGTGTCCAGGTGGGTGCGGCTCACGGTGTGGCCGTGGTCGGGCATTCCGGGCCGACGAGGGAACGACAGCTCCCAGGCGCTGGGGCTGAACACCGTCACCCGATTCACCCGGTGGTAGGTGGCGACCTCGTCGGCCAGGCCCATCTTCTGCAGATAGCTCACCGCGCGGGCGGTCAGTCCGTCCCCGCAGGGCTTGTCCCGGGGGAACTCCGCCTTGTCCAACACCAACACCTTGGCGCCGGTCTGCGCGGCCTGCCATGCCGCGGCCGACCCCGATGGGCCGCCACCAGCAATGACCAGGTCGTATCGCTGCGTCATGAGCCTCGTCTCATAGGTTGACTGTCGCTGCGATACTACCGAAGCGCCGCATCGGCAGCTCGCCGGGCGAACGGCCGGGTCAGGCGGCAAGACCGCGTGTTGACCGGCGGTCTGGGCAGGTCAGCCCCGCCGGGGCGGGTACAGTAATCGGGTGCGGCGAGCGTCGAGATCACATTCCAGCGATGGCCCGGGCGTCAAGGTCGATGCCCGTAGCGAGCGCTGGCGTGAGCACCGGAAGAAGGTGCGCTCGGAGATCGTCGACGCCGCGTTCCGGGCGATCGACCGGCTGGGTCCGGAGCTCAGCCTGCGCGAGATCGCCGAAGAGGCCGGCACCGCCAAGCCCAAGATCTACCGTCACTTCGCCGACAAATCCGATTTGTTCCAGGCGATCGGTGAGCGGCTGCGCGACATGCTGTGGTCGGCGATCTTCCCAGCCATCAATCTGCGCGCCGATCCGGCCCGCGAAGTCATCCGGCGCAGCGTCGAACAGTATGTGCGCCTGGTCGACGAACACCCCAACGTGCTGCGATTTTTGATCCAGGGCCGGTTCGCCGAACAGAGCGAATCGACCATGCGTGCGCTCAACGAAGGTCGGGGCATCACGCTGGCGATGGCCGACATGTTCTCCAACGAACTGCGCGAGATGGAGCTGGACGGCGCCGCGATCGAATTGGCGGCGTTCGCCACCTTCGGCGCGTGTGCCTCGGCCACCGACTGGTGGCTGGGCAACGACGAGGACAGCCCGCGCCGGATGCCGGCCGAGGAGTTCGTCAACCACCTGACCACGATCATGGTCGGATCCATCAACGGCACCTGTGAACTGTTGGGCATCTGGATCGACCCCGATCTTCCGCTGCACGAGGGTGTTCAGCGCCGTCAGCACGCCAGCTGACGCTCTCATTGACAGTCGCAACCGGAGTCCGGAAACTGGGAATTATCCGGTACCGCCGTTCCCAGAAAAGGACCTGAGCTATGACGGCTGCCCAACCCTCGCCGCAGGGTCAGGAACCCATCCGCACCCGCGCGCTGATCATCGGCAGCGGGTTCTCCGGCATGGGGATGGCGATCGAACTGCAGCGCCGAGGCGTCGACTTCTTGATGCTGGAGAAAGCCGACGAGTTCGGCGGCACCTGGCGTGACAACACCTACCCGGGCTGCGCCTGCGACATTCCGTCGCACATGTACTCGTTTTCCTTCGAGCCGAAGGCCGACTGGAGCCACATGTGGTCGTTCCAGCCGGAGATCCAGGATTATCTGCTCGGGGTGGCCGCCAAGTACGGGCTGCGCCGCTACACCCGGTTCAACACCCACGTCGACCGCGCGCACTGGGACGACGAGGAACTGCGCTGGCACGTCTTCAGCGACACCGGCCAGGAGTTCGTCGCCCAGTTCCTGGTCTCCGGGGCCGGCGGCCTGCACATCCCGCTGATTCCGGATATCGAAGGGCACGAACAGTTTTCCGGCGCGGCCTTCCACTCCGCACAGTGGGATCACAGCGTCGACCTGACCGGCAAGCGCGTCGCGGTGATCGGCACCGGCGCCAGCGCCATCCAGATCGTGCCCGAGATCGTCAAGGACGTCGCCGAGCTGCACCTCTACCAGCGCACCCCGGCATGGGTCATGCCGCGAGTGAACACCAAGTTCCCGCAATGGGTTCGACGCGCGTTCAGCTTCGTGCCCGGCACCCGCGCTGCGATGCGGGCCGCCATCTACTGGATCCACGAAGGCGTCGGCTTCGCCATGACCCAACAGCCCTGGCTGCTCAAGATCGGCGAGGCGATGGGGCGCTACAACATCAACCACAGCATCAAAGACCCGGAGCTGCGCCGCAAGCTCACCCCGCGCTACCGCGCCGGATGTAAACGAATCCTCAACTCCGACACCTACTATCGCGGCATCGCCAACCCCAAGACCCAGGTGATCACGGAGTCGATCTCCCGCATGACACCTACCGGCATCGTCACCGCCGACGGCGTCGAACATCCGGTGGATGTCGTGGTGTTCGCCACCGGGTTCCACGTCACCGACTCCTACACCTACGTCGACATCAAAGGCGCCGGCGGCGAGGATCTGGTGGACCGGTGGAACCGGGAGGGCATCCAGGCCCATCGCGGTGTCGCGGTTTCCGGCATGCCCAATCTGTTCTTCCTGCTCGGGCCCAACACCGCGCTAGGGCACAACTCGGTGGTGTTCATGATCGAATCGCAGATCCGCTACGTCGGTCAGGCGATCGCCGCGGTCGACAAGGCCGGGGCGCAAGCGTTGTCCCCGAGCCCACGCGCCCAGGCCGAGTTCAACGCCGAACTGCAACGCGATCTGGCCGGCACGGTGTTCAACACCGGAGGTTGCCGGAGTTGGTACATGGACACGCACGGCGTCAACCGCACCCTCTGGAGCGGCATGACCTGGCAGTACTGGCTGGCAACGCGCAAGCTGGATGCGGGGGAGTTCGATTTCCTCCATGCCGGACGCGACACGAAAACACTAGATGCGGGGGTCCCCGCCGGTGCGTAACCCCAGGGGTAGTGTCGTGGGTGCCGTCCGGCAAACACAACGACCTGGTGAAATGGGGTTCTGGTGAGCGAAGGCATGAAGCTGATCGACCGTGTCTCAGCGATCAACTGGAACCGGCTCCAGGATGAGAAGGACGCCGAGGTCTGGGACCGGCTCACCGGTAATTTCTGGTTGCCGGAGAAGGTGCCGGTGTCCAACGACATCCCGTCCTGGGGAACGCTGACCGACCACGAGAAGCAGCTGACCATGCGGGTGTTCACCGGCCTGACCCTGCTGGACACCATCCAGGGCACGGTCGGTGCGGTCAGCCTGATCCCCGACGCGCTCACCCCGCACGAGGAAGCCGTCTACACCAACATCGCCTTCATGGAGTCGGTGCACGCGCGCAGCTACTCCAACATCTTCTCCACCCTGTGCTCGACGGCCGAGATCGACGACGCGTTCCGCTGGTCGGAGGAGAACCCGAACCTGCAGCGCAAGGCCGAGATCGTCATGCAGTACTACAAGGGTGACGAGCCGCTCAAGCGCAAAGTGGCCTCCACGCTGCTGGAGAGCTTCCTGTTCTACTCGGGCTTCTACCTGCCGATGTACTGGAGCAGCCGGGCCAAGCTGACCAACACCGCCGACATGATCCGGCTGATCATCCGCGACGAGGCCGTGCACGGCTACTACATCGGCTACAAATACCAGCGTGGCCTGGCCCTGGTTGACGAGGAAAAGCGTTCGGAGCTCAAGGATTACACCTACGAGCTGCTGTTCGAGCTCTACGACAACGAGGTCGAGTACACCCAGGACCTCTACGACGAGGTCGGGCTCACCGAGGACGTCAAGAAGTTCCTGCGCTACAACGCCAACAAGGCCCTGATGAACCTTGGTTACGAGGCGCTGTTCCCGAAGGACGAGACCGACGTCAACCCGGCGATCCTCTCGGCGCTCTCACCGAACGCCGACGAGAACCACGACTTCTTCTCGGGCTCGGGTTCGTCCTACGTGATCGGCAAGGCCGTTGTCACCGAAGACGAGGACTGGGACTTCTAAGTCGCTGGTCAGGGCGCTGCTTTTGGCAGGGCGGACGGTCTCGGCTGGGCATGTCCGGTCGGCCGCACTGTGACGAATGTGTAGCCCTTCGGTGGGAAATCTGAGAAATGTCGACGTCTTCCTACACACTCGTCACAGCGTCCAGAACAGATGTCAGCAGCTCCCCGTGACTCCGAGTTCGGCCTGAACCGGAACTGAGGAAGCAGGGCTGCGGGTCAGGTCAGTACACCCGGCAGAGTCATACCGGCGCGTACGGCGCACTGCAGTCCATCGTCGCTCTCTCGTCTCGGACGCGGCGAGGCTGATCGACTCGACCATCAGCATCTGCCCATACGCCGTCCTCGGATCGAACGGCTTGCACAGCGACCATAGCCGGGCGCCACATTCCCCTCACTGCGCCGTTCACCTCCAAGCCATGCAGCATCGAGGGCTTCTCTGAAACCCGCACGGAGACAGCGGATGAGCGGTGGGTCGCCCGGAAACCCCTGGTGGCCGTCCACCTGCCGTGCAATGCTCCGGGCATGCCCGAGATCGGCTCGCGGAAGCGGAACCTCCCCGCACCCCCGCGCGTGGTGTTCGAGGATCTGAGTGTGCCGAACCGCAGCGAAGCCCGGCCGTGGCTATACCTGCTCGAAAACGAGGTGGCGCCAGATGTCCTGGAGTCCCGGGAGCCGGGCTACGTGGTGTGGTCCTCGCTATGGCCGTGGCGACCGGACGCACGGATCACCTTCGAGCTAGCGGGAGCCGGCCCCGGTGGAGGTACCGATCTGCGGTGGACGCTCAGCGTCGAGGAGCCGGCGCCCGCGGAGAGCTTGACCGGCCACATGCGCAAGCGGATCAACACCTTGATCCACGCGAACCTTCGCCACACGTACGGTCAGTAGCGCCCGGCTGCCTGCAAACGGGGCGTTTCCTCGGTGGGACATACGGCCGACACACCGACCCTCACCCACCTAATGTGTCGACATGGCTTACCCCTACGTGCTGCGAGCCTTACCGGACGTCGTCGAACTGTGGTCAACGATCCGCTTGCCGTATCAACCACGCGACTGGGTGCTCGAGATGCGAAACGACCTGTGTCGAGCGCTGCGCGACTCAGCGTCCAGATCGGGTGGGCACCTGCACGCGGTGTACAGCGCAGCCGACGATGGCGCGTTCGTCGACACCGAGAACGTGTTGCTTTTCAACGTCGGCAGCGGCGCGCTCCGGCCACTGATGGCGCGATCGGTAACCTTCGAACGCGGCTATGGGATTCCGCCGCCGCCGCCGGGCAGCGGACTGACCGAAGGTGCGACGCTGCACTATCAGCGCTACCGCGAGGCATGCCACGACGCGTTCGAGTTCTGGAGACCGGGCAAGCAGTTGGCCGCGTTTACCGGCGTCCCGGTGGATTCCGTCGACGCCAAGCCCGCGCCAGTGTGGAAGGCGATCCGGGACTTCGCGGCGCCGCCAGCCGAGACAGCCAGTGCGCCATCACAATTCCTCCTAGACCTTCACGTAACGGACACGAGAGAAACCAAGGCTGCGAACTCGCTGGTCTACATCGTCAAGCCGACCCTGGACGGCATCATCAGCGCCTATCACAACCATGAAGGTTCTGATGGCGTTGTCGAAGCTCAGCGGCTCGAAGAGGCAGGCCTGGGATCGAAGGAGACGCTGCGCGACCAACTTCTCGATCGACGCTGGGCCGCACTCGGGGGAAGGCGACTCGTGTCATCGTTCGGTAAGACGGGAGTGCAGTGGAATCCTGCCGATGACCTCTGCGTCGCCGCCCACATCACTCTCAGCGTCGGCGATTCGGTTGAAGACGGCCACCATGCCCGGTGGCGGCTGTCCGGTGAGTTGGCGGAGGCCATCCCCGTGCGCGAGGGTTGACAATTGCGGTGGTCAACGAACGGATGCATGACGACAGACGGGTCGCACGTGTCACTCGGTCGGCCTCCGCTCCGGACATGACCGAGTTGTCTGCCGCCGTCGAGCTCTGCGAATGCTCCCGACGCGATCCCGTGGGTTCGGTGGACGGTCGGTGAGTGGAGCCGTCGATCCGCAGTGATGAGGTCTGGGATTCCGAGGCGGACTTCTCCCGCTGGTCATAGTGCAGCTGCTGCATAGCGACGCGGTGGAGCGGTGTAGACCGACCACCCCGTGCCGGCCTGGCGCTCGGGGACCCAACCGCTAACGCAGCATCTTTGCTGCGCCGCGCTCACGGTTCGGGTCGGTATGCCGGTCTCGGCCGGCATGTCCGGTCGGCCGCACTGTGACGAATGTGTACCCCTTCGGTGGGAAATCTGAGAAATGTCGACGTTTTCCTACACATTCGTCACAGCGTCCAGAACAGATGTCAGCAGTTTCCCGCCGAGATCTCCTGGGACTTCTAGTCACGCCCGGCGGCCGCGGGTGCGACGCAACAGGCGCCCGCTCAGCAGTCCACGACGGAACTTCTTGGTGGTCTTGTCGATGACGGACGTGTCGCGCAACGGCAACTGCAGTTCGTCCTCGGCCGGGATGCCGGCTTGCAATTGCCGGCCCCGCTCGAGTTCGGCGTCGACCTCGGCGCCGAACAGCAAGGCCACGTTGGTGATCCATAGCCACAGCAGGAACACCGCCACGCCGGCCAGCGAGCCGAACGTCTTGTTGTAGCTGCCGAAGTTGGCGACGTACACGCCGAATAACAGCGAGGCCACGGCCCACACCACGATGGCGATGGCCGCGCCCACACTGATCCACCGAAACTTCGGCTGCTTGACGTTGGCCCCGAAGTAATACATCACGGCCAGTGCGACTGCCACCAGAAGCAACAGTCCGGGCCAACGGGCGACGTTCCATACGGTCACCGTCGTCTCGCCGAGATGCAGCGCCGAACCGACCGCCTTGGCGACGTCACCGCTGAGCGTGAGCAGCAGCGCGCCCACGGCCCCGCCGATCAGCCCGACCGCGGTCAGCAGCAACTGCTGGGAGCGCAGCTTCCAGGCCGGGCGGCCTTCCTCGACGCCGTAGATGCGATTCATCGCGCGGCTGAAGGCTCCGACATACCCCGAGGCTGACCACAGCGCGCCCAGGATGCCGACCACCAGAGCGAAGCCGGCCGTCGGTGCGCTGGCGAGCTGCTCGATGGGTTGTCGCAGGGTGTCGACGGCGCCGCCGGGGCTGATGTCGTCGACGATCCCCAGCAACGTCTGCGACGTGCGTTCGCTCTGCCCGATCACACCCACCAGTGACACGATCACCACCAGTGCGGGAAACAACGACAGCACCGCGTAGTAGGTCAGCGCAGCGGCCAGGTCCATGCACTGGTCACTACTGAACTCGCTGATGGTCCGCCGGGCGGCGTACCGCAGCGAGGGTCGGGTCAGATCGGCGGGGGAGTCCGGTTTGGTCGGCGCGTCCGGGTCTGGGCGCGAACGGTTTTCGTTTTCGTCGACGGGTGTTGAGGTGGTCATCTCGTGCCGATCATTCGCTCGCGGAGTCGCTCATCGCCCGCTGTGGCGACGTTCCTGCTGATTGGACAACCCGAGCGCCACACCGAGTGCAGACAGGGCGACGATGCCCGCCCCGAGGCCCGGACCCGCCCAGCCGAGGCTCATCGCCGCGA
The DNA here is from genome assembly GCF_001953975.1 of Mycobacterium sp. NS-7484. GTDB lineage: Bacteria > Actinomycetota > Actinomycetes > Mycobacteriales > Mycobacteriaceae > Mycobacterium. The sequence continues at coordinate 96,489 of NZ_MBEJ01000028.1, read as the reverse complement.
CGCAGACGAGGGCCGAAGCAGCAATCAGTATGGCAAATGCCAGAGCGACAGAGTGTCCGCCGGCGGTCGGCTTGTGTTCCATGGCGGTGGGATTACCCGCGGGACGCCCGCTCCACACCGGTTTTCGACTCCCAGGTGCAGCGAACACTCAGCAAGCTGACAGTTGCCGCTGATATCAAGTGAAACCGATGCACCAGTTGATTGCACAAATCCCCAACAGGATTACAACGTGTCGTCGACCTCTGTGACGAATCGGAATGCCAATCGACCACAGCGAGCTTCTCAAGCCGCGGAATGACACTAGGATGGGTTTGGTAGCGAGTGTACAAGAAAATCGCCATCCACAGTGCCGGCTCGTTCTGCAGATTGTTTTTTTGGGTCGTTTGATCTCGCGATTGTCGTGAATCTGCACAACCGAGCTTCTATCTCGAAGCGGTGAGTCCCAATTGATTTCACAAGCGATTACGGAGTTCGACGAATAGTCTTACCGTGTCGGCCGTGGTAGCCGGCTATAAGTCTGCGTGAACTGGCCCGCTTTCTGAATTATCGGATAACGAGTACTATGCGTCCTGACTCGCTAAGGCACACGGCGGCGTAACCGAGCGTTTTGGCAGTCGTAGTGCCATAACTATGGCAATCCCAAATCCCAATCTGGAGTTGTCCAGAACCTTGCTGAACAGCAGGATTCGCATATAGTTGGTTGAAGACGGCTATCGCTTCGTTGCAATCGGCAGAGGAAAAATTTTGGACCAAGGCCGTGCCTTCACCTGCATATGGTCCACACTCGCTGTCAGGTGGAGCTGCCGTAGCAAGACCGGCGCCGCCCAGCGCGCACGCATAGGCACACACGGCACCAGCGAGCGTGGATTTCGTCAACTGGGCCAACATGACGCTTCCTCCATGCGGGGTTCGCTATAGTGGCTGGCCGGCGGTTGGCTCATGGTTATGCAAACAACTGAATTAGAGCGTTCCATGGATTTCGTGATCCATTCCGTCCTTTAAATGTGACCTCCCAGGCTGCTGTTGTCATCGAAGAACCTGAGGGTGTCGAAGGCACGGGCACCGGCAAGGTGTCGTTTCCAATCGATTTTGACCCGACCACCGTCACCTTTTCATCCACTACGACGGCGCCGTTCATTGCTTGCCAACCGTTAACTCCATCTATGACGCGGTTGTGCTCTTTGGACCAATCTTTGCCATTCTCCGAAGTCCATATTGCGGCGTCCATTCGTGGACTATCGGCGAAGGAGTCCAGGCCGAACGCTAGCCAGAGGCCGCGAGCAAAAACGATATCCTGCACTTTTTGGGCCTCGGGTTGGCCAGCGAAACCTGTCGACTTTTCCCAACGTATGCCGTCGTTTGAACTCCAGATCGCGCCATCTTCTGAATTTGCGTTCTTTACATCAGATTTTTCGAAAGCGGGATCGGTTTGTCTGTCATAGCCACAGATGAGCCACGTCCCGTCGATGTACCGGACCGATGCGGTTCCCACTTCATTCAGCGGGCCAAGCGATGTCGACGTCCAATCTTTGCCGCCGTGGCGGAACCATGCAATGGCGTTGTCCCGGTTACCCCCTACAACTATCTCATCCTCATCGTGATGCTCGTAAGCGGTGAAGTGAGTGGCCTCTGCGGGAAAGTTCAACTCGTCAGCGCGCTCAAGGCCATCTTTGCCGTTTCGAACTCTCCAGACCGATCCACGACTTTTGCCACCATCTGAGCTGTCTCTGCCGACGATCAATAAGCCGTTATCGGTGCGCCGCACTGCGCTCATTAGAACTTCTGAGGACGTGCCGTCTGGCAGTGATTTCGAACCAAACATCTGTACGTCGTCCCTGAACGGTTTCCATGTGAAACCATCAGGGGACTGCCAGACGGCGCCGCTGACTGCCGTGTTACCGGTCGTTCCGGGCTGACGGTATCCGACCGCTATGTATCGCTCGCCATCCCATTCGACGCCGTACATTACTGAACGGTCGCTGTCGCCACCGAGACTCACATTGTTCAATGCCTCTATCTCGGGATCGTAGGCGCGTAGAAAAAGACCGATAACAAGCGCAAGAACTAGCGCAATAGCGCCAACAGAAGAGAGTCCAAGCACGGTTCTTTTGTCTACGGCGGATAACATCGAGCGACCGCGCAAGTAGTTGACCGCGATAGGCACTGACCAACTCAATATCAGGCCAGCAAGGGCGCCAAGTATTATTCCGCCCCAAAATGTCCCACCGAACAGCCAGATTATCGCACTTGCGATTCCAGTCGGGACACCGATGGCGAGAATTTTTCCTATTGTCGGCATCTGTCGTCCTCGGATGTGTCTGACACGTCGATTCTTCGCAAAGAAGTGTTACGGCCTAGGCATACTAGGCGCCGGTGTGTAGCCAGCGTTCCCCCTCAAGCGATCTTCCAGCAAGCCAATCGATAACGTGGGTCAGCGAAACCTGCAAAATATTACAACATTCCACCGCCGCCCTTGGTTGCTTGTGAGTTTGCAACCGCAGTAGGTCGACGGCCGCAGATCGGCGTCCTTTAGTCCTTCCACATCCAGTCGCCTGACATATTTGTGGTGTCAGGCGCAGCCACCATCCAGCAAGCTGACAGTTGCCGCTGATATCAAGTGAAACCGATGCACCAGCTCATTGCGCAGATCTCGTTGATCCACGGCTGGTTTCCCGTCGTCGTCCAGACGGTCGCCGCGATGCTGCTGGGCGCTGCGGTGGGTTGGCGCTCGCCGCGCTGGCGTCGACGGCTGTTGCCGGTCCTCGTGGTCGTGGCGGCAGTGCTGGCCGCGCTGACCTACTGGTACATCGACTCGATCGGGGTGGCCGGCAACGCCGGACCGCCGCAGCTGTGGGTGTGGATCGCGTTGACGGCGCTGGCGGTCGGTGTCGCGATTGTGGGGTGGGTGAGTGCCCGCTGGTGGCGACGCACCGCCTCGGTGGCCGCAATCGCCGCATGTGCGGTGGCTTGTGGGCTGACCCTCAACATGTGGGTCGGCTATTTCCCGACGGTGCATGCCATGTGGAACCAGCTCACCTCCGGTCCGCTGCCGGGTCAGACCGACCGGTTGACCGTGACCAAGATGCAGCTGGCCCATTTCCAGCCCACCAGCGGCGTGCTGGTCCCGGTGACCATCGACGCCGAAGCGTCGGGTTTCGCGCACCGCACCGAACTCGTCTACCTCCCGCCGGCCTGGTTCGCCAGCAACCCGCCCCCGCGGCTTCCGGCGGTGATGATGATCGGCTCCCAGCTGAACACCCCGGCCGATTGGCTGCGGGCGGGCAACGTGCTGGGAATCATCGACGGGTTCGCGGCGACGCACGGCGGCACGGCCCCGGTGTTCGTCTTCGTCGACGCCACGGGCTCGTTCACCAACGACACCGAGTGCGTCAACGGTGTACGAGGCAACGCGGCCGATCATCTCACCAAAGACGTTGTGCCGTACCTGGTCTCGAACTTCGGTGTGCGCGCCGATCGTGACGGGTGGGGGATCGCGGGGTGGTCGATGGGTGGCACGTGCGCGGTCGATCTGACCTTGATGCACCCCGACATGTTCTCCTCGTTCGTCGACATCGCCGGTGACCTGCGCCCGAACGCCGGCAACAAGGACCAGACGATCAGCCGGCTCTTCGGCGGGGACGCCGACGCCTGGGCGGCCTACGATCCGCTCACCATCATGCGTCGGCACGGCCCGTACTCCGACGTCAGGGCCTGGTTCGAAGTCCCCGCCGCGCAGCATGGCGGTGGCGGGCACGATCCAGCCAATCCCGAGGGACAGGACGTGGCGGCCACCACCCTGTGCGACACTGCCCGAGCGGCCGCGATCGAATGCTCGGTGATCACCGCACCGGGCCGCCATGACTGGGCGTTCGCCAACAATGCGTTTGCCGCGGCATTACCGTGGCTGGCCGGTCAACTGCACACTCCCGGTGTGGAGGAGACGGCGTTGCCGGCGTCGACGTCGGGGCCGCACGCCACGAGTGTTCAGGCCGCCCCGGGCTAGCAGTGCTAACGCCCGCGCGCGGGCTGGGCTGCAGTCGACGCCGACGAGGACGGCAATGTCGAGGGCCGTTCGATGATCGTCGAGTTCGCCCCTCCCACACGGTAACTGGCGCCACGATGCTCGTCGGCGAGCCGGTCCCCGTTGCCCAGCAGCTTGTTGCGCAGGCTGCCCGGTGCGTACTCCGTCTGGTAGGCGCCGCGCTCGGTGAGCACCGGCACCACGTGGGTGATGAAATCCGCGAAGGATCCGGGCGTGATCGCGTAAGCCAGGTTGAAACCGTCGACGTCGGTCTCCTCGACCCACTCCTGCAAGGTGTCGGCGACGTGCACGCCGGATCCGACAATCCGGGGACCCATGCCGCCGATCTCACCCCACTCGGCGATATCGCGGACATTCCACTCACCGCCCTTGTCGGAGGCGGACTGAAATGCCTTGACGGCCGAGAGGATTGCGTTGGAATCCACATTGCCGATCGGCTCGTCGAGGCCGTAGCGGGCCAGATCGACCCCCATCCAGCCGGACATGAACACCAGCGCGCCTTCGGGATCGCCATAGGCCAGGTACTCGGCGTGGGTGGCGTGGGCGGCCTCGTCGGTCTCGCCGGTGATGATCGTGGTGAGGTTGAAGATCTTGGCCGAGTAGGGATCGCGCCCGGCGAGTTCGAGTTCGGCGCGGATCGTGGAGACCGTCTCGCGCAGAAGGGCTTTGGTGGGAGCGGCGGTGAAGATGGCCTCGGCGTTCTCGGCGGCGAACCGCACCCCGCGCGGGGAGGAGCCCGCCTGGTAGATCACCGGGGTGCGCTGCAGCGACGGCTCGGCCAGATGCACGCCCGGAACACTGAAATGTGTTCCGGAGTGGCCGATGTGATGCACCTTGGCCGGATCGGTGAAGACTCCGCGGGCGGCGTCGCGCACCACCGCGTCGTCCTCCCATGAGCCTTCCCACAACTTGTAGAGCACCTCGAGGTACTCGTCGGCGTGGTCGTAGCGCGCATCGTGGGCCGGTTGGTCCGTCTGGCCCATGTTGCGCGCCGCGGCGGGCAGATACCCGGTGACGACGTTCCAGCCAACCCGGCCATTGGTCAGATGGTCCAGCGTCGACATCCGACGGGCGAACGGGTAGGGATGCTCGAAACCGGTCCCGGTGGTGATGCCGAAACCGAGGTGCTCGGTGACCAGGGCCATCGCCGACACCAGCAGCATGGGGTCACCGACGGGGATCTGGGCGGCCTGGCGGATCGCCGCCTCGTCGCTGGCTCCGTACACGTCGTAGGTGCCCAGCACGTCGGCGATGAACAACCCGTCAAATCGCCCGCGCTCCAACAACTTCGCCAGCTCGGTCCAGTAGGTGATGTCCTTGTACCGCCAAGACTGGTCTTGTGGATGGCGCCACAGACCGGGGGACTGATGGGCGACGCAGTTCATATCGAAGGCGTTGAAGCGGATCACACGGGTCACTGGGTGAGCGTGTCGGACCGACGGCCGCGCGTCACCGGTTGTGCTCACGGGGATTGTTTTGGAAGTGCACCACGAGCGCACAGCCGGCCACCTTGTCGGCTTTTCCAGTGGAGAGTTCGGCGGGAAACCGCCAAACTTGCGGAGTGTCAACGAAGTCGCTGCTGATCTCGGTCCTGAACTGGCTACGCGCCGGGTATCCAGAAGGCGTTCCGGGTACCGATCGGGTTCCCCTGCTGGCCTTGTTACGGGCCACCCCGCTCACCGAGGAGCAGGTGGCCGAAGTGGTCCGCAACATTGCCGAGGCCTCCGCGCCCGCCGACATCGACGATCCCATCGAGCGCGACGACATCGCGGAGTTCATCGCCGATGTGTGCCATCACGATGCCGGCCCCGAGAACATCGCGCGGGTGGCGGCCAAACTGGCCGCGGCGGGCTGGCCGCTGGCCGGCGTCGACCTGGTATCCGACGCTGCCGCCGACTCAGACGACCAATAAACGCGTACGCCGCGGATTGCAGTTAAGGGTGACTGCAATCCGCGGCGTTGACGAGGCGCTGAGTATCAGGCGCGCAGCGAGGAGGTGTCGATCACGAAGCGGTACCGCACGTCACTGGCGAGCACACGCTCGTAGGCCTCGTTGATGTAATCGGGCTGGATGACCTCGATCTCGGGGAGCACACCGTGCTCGGCGCAGAAATCGAGCATCTCCTGGGTCTCGGGGATGCCACCGATCATCGAGCCGGACAGGCTGCGACGCATGGCACCGAGCGGGAAGAACGGCACTACCAGGGGCTTCTCCGGAGCGCCCAGCTCCACGAGCGTGCCGTCGCGCTTGAGCAGGCCCAGGTAGGCGCCGAGGTCCAGGTTCGCCGAGACGGTGTTCAAGATCAGGTCGAACTGGCCGGCCAGCTTGCCGAAGGTGTCCGAGTCGCTCGTCGCGTAGTACTCGTCGGCACCCAGCCGCAGGCCGTCTTCCATCTTCTTGAGCGACTGCGACAACACGGTGACGTGCGCGCCCATCGCCTTGGCCAGCTTGACGCCGACGTGGCCCAGACCGCCGAGGCCGATGATCGCGACCTTCTTGTCCGGCCCGGCGTTCCAGTGCCGCAGCGGGGAGTAGGTGGTGATGCCGGCGCACAGCAGGGGAGCGGCCTTGTCCAGCGGGATGCTGTCGGGGATACGCAGCACGTAGTTCTCGTCGACGACGATCGCGCCGCTGTAGCCGCCATAGGTGGGGGTGCCGTCGCGCCCGGTCGCGTTGTACGTGCCGATCATGCCGCTGCCGGTGCAGTACTGCTCCAACCCGGCCTTGCAGTTGTCGCATTCGCGACAGGAGTCCACGAAACAACCCACGCCGACGTGGTCGCCGACCTTGTACTTGGTGACCTCGGAGCCGACGGCGGTGACGACGCCGGCGATCTCGTGGCCGGCCACCACCGGGTAGTTCGGGGTGCCCCACTCGCCCTTGACGGTGTGGATGTCGGAATGGCAGATGCCGGCGAAGTGGATGTCGAAGGCCACATCATGTGGGCCGACCTCGCGGCGGGTGATGCTGGTCTTGGCCAGCGGCTCGGTCGCCGAATTTGCGGCATAGGCGTAAACAGTGCTCATCAAAAGCCCTCTTTGCTCGTCGTCGTGCTTTTCACCGAAGGTTAGCCCGGTTAACTGACTACTGCCTGAAGACGGCAGTCCGCCCAGTGCAACGGCGCAGGCGGCGGCGATAGTCCCGCTGTCGGCTGTGACATGTATCCCGGACAGTCCGGGCCGATGTCACAAGCCTGGCGCGCGGAAGGCCCCGTTGAAAGACGTGCGTTCGCAGCGGATCAGCCCGGCCAGCGTGTAGGGATCGCGGGCGATCAGATCCTCGACCTCCTGCTCGCTGAGGTCCCCGGTGATCAGCACTGCGCCGGTCGCCGATTCCAGACGTCCGGCCAACACGATGCGGCCCGCGGCCACCTCCCCCTCGAGCCACGCGATGTGGGTGGGGCGGGTCTGGTCGACGACGTCGAGCGGTTGGGTGTACGTGGTGGTGAGGACGTGAAACACGTGGCTGAGATTAGTTGATCGGCGCGTTGACCCAGCGCAAGTCATCGAGGATGCCCCGGGCGGCCACGATGTTCTGTCCGGTCTGCCAGACCTCGTTGTTGACCACGAACACCCGATTGTCCCGGGTCGCGGACAATGCCCGCCACGCCGGGCTGTCGAGAATCGCCGGGGCATGATCTCGCGCTTCCGGCGACGCGAAGGACACATAGACGATGTCGGCGTCGGCGATGCGGTAGTCGGCGTCGGTGGTGCTCAGCTCCTCGTAGGGCTTGTCGGTAAATCGTTGAGCCGCACGGCGATCCAGGCCAACTGCGGCGAGCACGCTGCCGGGGAAGTTGTTGGCGCCGTAGACGCGCACGGTGTTCTCGGTCAGCTGTACCACCGAGGCCTGGAAATGCCCGGCGTCGTTCTGTGCGCCGGCGTCGCGGGCGGCGTCGTCGAACTTGGCGATCAGGTCGGCGGCCGCCTCGGCGCGACCCGTCGCCTCTCCGACCGCCCGCAAGGTGTCGCGCCAACCGGCCCCGGGGGCACCGGTGAACACGGTCGGCGCGATCGCCGACAACGCGCCGAAGGACGACGGCGTCAGGGCTGCCGACCCCAGGATCAGCTCGGGCTTGGCGGCTTCCAGGGCGGCCAGGTCCGGCGCTTCCCGGGTGCCGGCCGGGGCCACCTCGTGGATGACCCGGCCCAGGTATGAGGGCTGTTGGTCGGAGCCGACCGGGAGCGCCGCAGCGACGATGCGTGACTGCAGTCCCAGCGCGCACAACGCGTCGAGCTGGTCGCCGGACAACGCCACGATGCGTTGCGGGTCACCTCGCAGCTCCGTGGACTCCGGGATCTCCGAGTTGTCCGCTCCATCTGGCTTGGCGTTGCGGACCCGGCGCGCCGCCTGGTCGGCGGGTGCCGGCTCGGCGGCGCAGGACTCGTCGGGTCGGCGATCGTTTCCCAACACCCCCGCGCCGGCGATCTTGGTGACGCTGGTGGAGATCGACGTCTGACCCGTGGATGTCTGCTCGGCCGTGCCGCACCCACTGGCCAGGGTGGCGGCTGCGGCGATCACGGCGACTGTGGCGCGGGGACGGTTCGTCAGCACCGGCCGACCGTAACATCGACAGCCTTCCCGCTGGTCAGAAGCTCGTAGCCGAAATTGCTCGCGTCGGGACGCCACGCAGTACGACAGTTTGTAGGACCCACGGGCGCGCAGGCCGCCGGGAGCGTTAGGATTCAGTTCGAGAAGCGGGATTTCCCGACGAATCTTTGGAGGATCTCTTGGTAGCCGAAGCGCCCCCAATCGGAGAACTCGAGGCACGTCGTCCTTTTCCGGAACGGATGGGCCCCAAGGGCAACCTGATCTACAAGCTCATCACCACGACCGATCACAAGTTGATCGGCATCATGTACTGCGTCGTCTGCTTCGCCTTCTTCTTCATCGGCGGTCTGATGGCGCTGTTCATGCGTACCGAACTGGCGATGCCCGGCTTGCAGTTCTTGAGCAATGAGCAGTTCAACCAGCTGTTCACCATGCACGGCACGGTGATGCTGCTGTTCTACGCCACCCCGATCGTGTTCGGGTTCGCCAACCTGGTGCTGCCGCTGCAGATCGGTGCGCCCGACGTGGCGTTCCCGCGCTTGAACGCGCTGTCGTTCTGGCTGTTCCTGTTCGGCGCGCTGATCGCCCTCGGTGGCTTCATCACCCCGGGCGGCGCCGCGGACTTCGGTTGGACGGCCTACTCGCCGCTGACCGACGCCATCCACTCCCCGGGCGCCGGCGGCGACCTGTGGATCCTGGGCCTGGCCGTCGGTGGTCTCGGCACCATCCTCGGCGGCGTCAACATGATCACCACCGTGGTCTGCATGCGCGCCCCGGGCATGACGATGTTCCGGATGCCGGTGTTCACCTGGAACATCCTGGTGACCTCGATCCTGGTGCTGATCGCCTTCCCGATCCTGACCGCCGCACTGTTCGGCCTGGCCGCCGACCGCCACCTGGGTGCGCACATCTACGACCCGGCCAACGGCGGTGTGCTGTTGTGGCAGCACCTGTTCTGGTTCTTCGGTCACCCCGAGGTGTACATCATCGCGCTGCCGTTCTTCGGCATCGTGTCCGAGATCTTCCCGGTGTTCAGCCGCAAACCGATCTTCGGCTACACCACCCTGATCTACGCCACGATCAGCATCGCGGCCCTGTCCATCGCGGTGTGGGCGCACCACATGTACGCCACCGGTGCCGTGCTGCTGCCGTTCTTCTCCTTCATGACGTTCCTGATCGCCGTCCCGACCGGCATCAAGTTCTTCAACTGGATCGGCACGATGTGGAAGGGCCAGTTGACGTTCGAGACGCCGATGCTGTTCTCGGTCGGCTTCCTGATCACCTTCCTGCTCGGTGGCCTGTCCGGTGTGCTGCTGGCCAGCCCGCCGCTGGACTTCCACGTCACCGACAGCTACTTCGTCATCGCGCACTTCCACTACGTGCTCTTCGGCACCATCGTGTTCGCCACTTATGCGGGCATCTACTTCTGGTTCCCGAAGATGACCGGACGTCTGCTCGACGAGCGCCTGGGCAAGCTGCACTTCTGGCTCACCTTCATCGGCTTCCACACCACGTTCCTGGTCCAGCACTGGGTCGGTGACGAGGGCATGCCACGTCGGTACGCCGACTACCTGGCCAGTGACGGCTTCACCACGCTTAACGTGATCTCCACGATCGGCTCGTTCATCCTGGGTATCTCGGTGCTGCCGTTCGTGTGGAACGTGTTCAAGAGCTGGCGCTACGGCGAGCCGGTGATGGTCGACGACCCGTGGGGTTACGGCAACTCGCTGGAGTGGGCGACCTCCTGCCCGCCCCCGCGGCACAACTTCACCGAGCTGCCCCGGATCCGTTCGGAGCGTCCGGCGTTCGAGCTGCACTACCCGCACATGATCGAGCGGATGCGCGCCGAGGCCCACGTGGGCCGCGCACATCACCCAGAGCTCGAGTCTGCGGACGCCTCCAGCTGACGGGTGACAGCATCCGGGGGTGAGCCCGTCGAAGAAGTGTCGATCGGTGCTTCACGAGAGCGCTCATCGGTACTGATCACGGTCACCGGAGTCGATCAGCCCGGCGTCACCTCGGCCCTGTTCGAGGTCCTGGCCCGCCATCAGGTGGAGCTGCGTAACGTCGAACAGGTCGTGGTCCGCGGCCGGCTCACCCTGGGTGTGCTGGTCGCGGCGCCGGTGACGGCGACGGCCGACGGCGCGTTACGCCGTGACGTCGAGTCGGCGATCCATCGGCTCGGGCTCGACGTCGCGGTCGAGCACAGCGACGACATGCCCGTCATGCGCGAGCCGTCGACGCACACCATCGTGGTGCTGGGCCGCCCCATCACCGCCGAGGCGTTCAGCGTGGTGGCCCGTGAGGTGGCCGCACTGGGCGTCAACATCGACACGATCCGTGGGGTGTCCGACTATCCGGTGACCGGGCTGGAACTTCGGGTGTCGGTGCCGGCCGGGCCAGACAACGCTGTGTACGGCGCCTTACAGTCGGCGCTGTCCCAGGTGGCGGTCGATGAAGGCGTCGACATCGCGTTGGAGGACTACAGCCTGGCGCGGCGGGCCAAGCGACTCATCGTCTTCGACGTCGACTCCACCCTGATCCAGGGTGAGGTCATCGAGATGCTGGCCGCCCGCGCCGGCATGGAGGCACAGGTGGCGGCGGTCACCGAAGCCGCGATGCGCGGCGAGCTGGACTTCGCCGAATCGCTGCACCGCCGGGTGGCCACCCTGGCCGGGTTGCCGGCCTCGGTGCTCGACGACGTCGCCGAACAGATCGAGCTGACCCCCGGGGCGCGTACCACCATCCGGACCCTGCGGCGGCTCGGCTTCCACTGCGGCGTGGTGTCGGGCGGGTTCCGCCAGGTCATCGAACCGCTGGCGCATGAACTCATGCTCGATTACGTGGCGGCCAACGAACTCGAGGTGGTCGACGGAAAGCTGACCGGACGGGTCATCGGCCAGGTTGTCGACCGGCCTGGTAAAGCCAAGGCGCTGCGTGATTTCGCCCAACAGGTCGGCGTGCCGATGGAGCAGACCGTGGCCGTCGGAGACGGCGCCAACGACATCGACATGCTGGCCGCCGCCGGGCTGGGCGTGGCGTTCAATGCCAAGCCCGCACTGCGCGAGGTCGCCGATGCCTCGCTGAGCCACCCTTATCTGGACACCGTGCTGTTCATCCTCGGCGTCACCCGCGGTGAGATCGAGGCCGCCGACGCGCTCGACGGCATGCTGCGCCGCGTCGAGATCCCTGAGGACTGACACACGGCGAGAACCCGACCGCCGGGCTGTCGTAGGGTAGGGGAATGGCGAACCTCAAGCACACGATCGTGGTCGGAACGTTCGCTGTCGCGGCAGTTCTGGGACAGTTGGCGGTGGCGGCCCCGGCCGAGGCCAAACGGTGCCCGTCCGGAACCAAGGCCACCAAGTTCGACGGCGTGTGCGTGGCCGGTGGTTCCGGCGGCGGGATGGGTGCGGTGGCACCGCCGGTGATGGCGCCGGGCACCGGAGACGCCAACATCCAGAGCCGGCCCGGCCAGCTGCCGACGGTGAACGGAGTTCCGTGCACCATCGAGCATTTCAGCACCTGCTACGCCATGTCGCAGCAGCCCTGATCGCCGATCAGACCACCAGCGTCTGCGGCGGTGCGCTCAGCGTGCCGGTGATGCTGTGCCAAGCGCGCACCAAGAGCTGAACGGCCGCTTCGAGTTCCGGCTCGGGTAGTGCGTAGGGCAGTCGGATGAACCGCTCAAGGGTGCCTTCGACCCCGAACCGCGGGCCGGCAGGCACATTCAGCCCCAACCGCATGGCGGCAGCCGACAACGCGGTGCTCATCGGCGCCGGCAGCCTCACCCACAATGACATCCCGCCGCGTCCGCGGCCTGGTTGCCAGTCAGGGAGTTCGCGGGCCAGGAGCGTCACCAGGAATTCCCTACGGGCGCACAACATTTCGCGACGCTCCGGCAGCACCTCCGCGTGTGCCGTGAGTAGCCTGGCCGCGGCGAGTTGCTCGAGAATGGGAGTGCCCAGATCCACCGACGGCCGGATCGCCGCGATGGCCGCCAGCGTGGCGGGTTCGGCCCGGATCCAGCCGACCCGCAGACCGCCCCAGAACGATTTCGACATCGAGCCGACCGTGAGCACCAGATCGTCGCGCGCCACCGCGGCGGCCAGCGGCTCGGGCGGTGCTTCGTCGATCCACATGTCGGCGATCGACTCGTCGATGATTGTCCGCGTGCGAGTATCGGAGATGAGTCGCCCCAACCGCTTTCGTTCAGCAGCGGGCATGGTGAAACCGGTCGGGTTGTGGCTGTCGGGAATCAGGTACGCCAGGCTCGGGGCGAGCTGTCGTAGTGCGGCCTGCACCGCGTCGAGTTCCCAACCGTCCTCGGTGAGCGCCACGGGGACCGCCCGGGCTCCCGCGGTGGCGATCGCGGTGAGCGCACCGTGGTACGTCGGCTGCTCGACGAGCACCCGATCGCCGGGCCGGGTGTGGCTGGCCAGGATCAGCCCGATGGCGTGTTGCGCACCGGTGGTCACCATGATCTGGCTCGGGTCAGTGGGTAGGCCCCGGGCGCAATACCTTTCGGCGACCGCGGCGCGCAGCGGCACCACGCCCATCACCTCGTGCCCGGGCTCACGCAGATACGGCGCGATGTCGCGGGCGGCGTCGGCGAACGCCTCGAGCACCGCGGTGCCGGGCGCGGCCATCGCCGCCTCGGCCAGGCTGACCGTGGGCGTGGTGGCCTCGGTCGGAATGGGGCCGGCGGCGGGCAGGGCAGTGGTGCTGCGCGCGCCGCGGCGGGCATGCAGGTAACCGTCGTCGCGCAGCTGCGCGAAGGCTGCGGTGACCGTGGTGCGCGACACCCGCAGCGACTCGGCGAGCGCGCGCGCGCGGGGGAGCCGAGACCCGACCGGAACCCGGCCGTCCACGATGAGCAGCCGGATCGCGTCGGCCAGACCGAGATAGGCCGGGCCACTCTGGGTGGACGTGCGCCAGTTGCCAAGCTCGCGGGACAAGAGGTCCACATCGAGGGCGCGGTGGGCCATATCCGTCGACATAATGAGGCCAGTATGCGCTAACTGGCTATTGATGGACAAGCCACCTGGCCGGGATCATGGCGGCATGGCACGGAACTGGATTTCCCGATTGGCGCAGAATCTCCGCCGTCTGCACGATCCCGGCAACGACGCCGGTGTCCGCGATGTGGACGCTCGCCGGGTGCGCAGTGAGCTCGACGCCATCCGCGTCCGATTCCCCGACCACGCATGAGGACCGCACTCACCCGCACCGCCCTGCTCCTGATCGGCCTGTGCGGCTATGGCGTGTCGATGGCGATGATGGTGCGCGCCGGGCTCGGCCTCGACCCGTGGGACGTCTTCCACCAGGGACTCACCCGGCACACCCCGCTGAGTCTGGGCATGGCCTCGGCCGTCACCGGTGTCGTCGTGCTACTGGCCTGGATCCCGTTGCGTAACCGGCCCGGGATCGGCACCGTCGCCAACGTCATCGTCATTGCCGTCACGGTGGATGCCACGCTGGCGGTTCTGCCGGATGCGTCGGCGATGCCGGTGCGTATCGCCATGATGATCGGCGCCGTCGTGCTCAACGCCGTCAGCACCGTGCTCTACATCGGCGCCGGCCTGGGTCCGGGGCCCCGTGACGGTCTGATGACCGGACTGGTGGCCCGCACCGGGCTGTCGGTGCGGTTGGTGCGCACCGCGATCGAGGCGACCGTGCTGGCAATCGGCTGGCTGCTGGGCGGAACGATCGGTATCGGAACGGTGGTCTACGCCTTTGGGATCGGCCCGCTGGTGCAGCTGTTCCTGCGGCTGTTCCCACGATCGTTGTTGTTCCACGATTTCAGCGGCGGGCGTGCCCGAGCCGATCGCGATCCGGTCACTACGATGAGCGAGTGGCCGCAGGGGAACGCACCGACTCGACAATCAACGATGACGACGACGGAACCGACCCCGACCTGTTGATCGACTTCGCGCGGGTGACCCTGCGCCGGAGCGGCAACACCCTGGTCGGGCCCATCACCTGGACCGTCGAGCTGGACGAGCGCTGGGTGGTCATCGGGCCCAACGGTGCAGGCAAGACGTCGTTGCTGCGCATCGCCGCGGCCACCGAACATCCGTCGTCGGGCACCGCCTACGTCCTCGGGGAACGGCTGGGTCGCACCGACATGTCCGAGTTGCGGGCCCGCGTCGGTCTCAGCAGTTCGGCACTGTCACAACGGATTCCCGACAGCGAGGTGGTGCGCGATCTGGTGGTGTCGGCCGGTTACGCCGTGCTGGGCCGCTGGCGCGAGGACTACGAGGACGTCGACTACGTCCAGGCCATCGACATGCTGGAAAGCGTCGGCGCCGAACACCTCGCCGAACGGACCTACGGGACACTGTCGGAAGGTGAACGCAAACGTGTGCTGATCGCCAGGTCGCTGATGACCGATCCGGAACTGCTGCTGCTCGACGAGCCCGCGGCCGGCCTCGATCTCGGCGGCCGCGAGGATCTGGTGGCGCGGCTCAGCGACCTGGCTGCCGACCCCGACGCGCCGGCCATGGTGTTGGTCACCCATCATGTCGAGGAGATCCCGGTGGGATTCAGCCATGCGCTGATCCTGTCCGAGGGCAAGGCGGTCGCCTCCGGTCTGTTGACCGAGGTGTTGACTGCGGAGAACTTGTCCAAGGCGTTCGGTCAGTCGATCGCGCTGGACGTGATCGACGGGCGCTATTTCGCCCGGCGGACCAGGAGCCGTGCGGCGCACAGGAGGCGAGAATGAGCATGACAGCCGACGAGGGCTTGCACGAGGAGCCGACCAGCAAGCCACTGGTGCCCAGACCGGCGGCCACGGTGATGCTCGTGCGAGACGTGCAGCGTCCCGGCGCGGCCGACATCGAGGTCTTCATGATGCGCAGGCACGCGGCAATGGAGTTCGTGGCCGGGGTGATGGTGTTCCCGGGCGGCGGGGTCGACGATCGGGACCGCAATGCCGACATCGCCTGGTTCGGTCCGGAACCCGACTGGTGGGCGCAACGTCTCGGGGTGGACACCGGATTGGCCGAAGCGCTTGTCTGTGCCGCCGCCCGCGAAACCTTCGAGGAATCCGGGGTGTTGTTCGCCGGGCCGGCCGGTGGATCGGGGTCCCCGGGCATCATTTCCGACGCGTCGGTCTACGGCGAGGCGCGGACCGCCCTGGCCAACCACTCGCTGTCGTTCGCGGATTTCCTGCGCGACGAGAAACTCGTGCTGCGAGCCGACCTGTTGCGGCCCTGGGACAACTGGATCACCCCGAAAGAGGAACGCACCCGGCGCTACGACACCTTCTTCTTCGTCGGTGCCCTGCCAGAAGGGCAGC
The DNA here is from genome assembly GCF_001953975.1 of Mycobacterium sp. NS-7484. Classification (GTDB taxonomy): domain Bacteria; phylum Actinomycetota; class Actinomycetes; order Mycobacteriales; family Mycobacteriaceae; genus Mycobacterium. The sequence goes on along the minus strand of NZ_MBEJ01000028.1, from coordinate 80,595 downwards.
GGGCCGACGGGGAGAACACCGAAAGCGACCGCGCGTTCTGGAGCACCCCGCAGGCCGGGCTCGACGATTTCGAGCAGGGCAACTCGTTCCTGCTCCCGCCGACCTGGACCCAGCTCAACTCGCTCAACGGACGCTCCGTCGCCGACGTGCTGGCGACCGAACGCACGATCGTGCCCATCGAACCCAACCTCGCCCTGGGCGGGGGGAACTGGGACATCGAGTTCTTCGACGGCGAGCGCTACAACGCCGCGCGCAACCACCGGTCTCCGGGGGCAGACCGGTGAACGAGTTCGTCAACGTGATCACCGGGGCGACGCCGGAGCAGGACCGGATCGGCACGCTCATGCTGTCCCGTCCGCCCACCAATGCCCTGACCCGGCAGATGTACCGCGAGATCATCGCGGCCGCGCACACGCTCGGTGAGCGCACCGACATCGCTGTGGTGATCCTGTTCGGCGGACATGAGATCTTCTGCGCCGGCGACGACGTTCCCGAACTCCGCACGCTGAACGCTCCCGAGGCGGCCGCGGCCGACGCCGCGCTGCGCCAATGCATCGACGCCGTGGCCGCCATCCCCAAGCCCACCGTGGCGGCGATCACCGGCTATGCGCTGGGCAGCGGTCTGTCCCTGGCGATGGCTGCAGACTGGCGCGTGGCCGGGGACAACGTGAAGTTCGGCTCCACCGAGATCCTGGCCGGACTGGCGCCGCGGGCCGGCGGCGGCACCCGGCTGGCCGAGGTCATCGGGGCCAGCAAGGCGAAGGAGCTGGTGTTCAGCGGCCGATTCGTCGGCGCGGAGGAGGCCCTCGAACTGGGTCTGATCGACCAGATGGTGGCACCCGACCACGTCTACGACGAGGCGCTGGTCTGGGCCCAGCGCTTCGTCGAACATCCGGTCGACGTGCTGGCGGCGGCCAAGGCCGCTGTCGACGGACTGGCGGACCGGCCCTGACAGACGCCGGAGGCGGGCCGTTAGGCTGCCCTTCATGACTGACATCAAGGATTCCGGCACCGAGGCTGACGCGTCGGTCGACCTGGCTGGCATGCCGACTCCTAACCCGCACGCCACGGCCGAACAGGTCGAGGCCGCGATGCACGACAGCAAGCTTGCGCAGGTGCTCTACCACGACTGGGAAGCCGAAACCTACGACGAGAAGTGGTCGATCTCCTACGACCAGCGCTGTATCGACTACGCCCGCGGCCGGTTCGACGCGATCGTCCCCGAGTCCGAGCAGCGTGAACTGCCCTACGACCGGGCCCTCGAGCTGGGCTGCGGCACCGGCTTCTTCCTGCTCAACCTGATCCAGTCCGGGGTGGCGCGGCGCGGCTCGGTGACCGACCTGTCGCCGGGCATGGTCAAGGTGGCCACCCGTAACGGGCAGGGCCTCGGCCTGGACATCGACGGTCGGGTCGCCGACGCCGAGGGCATCCCGTACGAGGACAATACTTTCGACCTCGTCGTCGGGCACGCCGTGCTGCACCATATTCCAGATGTCGAGCTCTCGCTACGCGAGGTGGTGCGGGTGCTCAAGCCGGGCGGGCGTTTCGTCTTCGCCGGTGAGCCCACCACGGTCGGCAACAAGTACGCCCGCGAGCTGTCCACGTTGACCTGGCACGCCACCACGAACCTCACCAAGCTGCCGTGGTTGAGCGGTTGGCGCCGGCCGCAGGAAGAGCTCGACGAATCTTCGCGCGCCGCCGCGCTGGAAGCCGTGGTGGACCTGCACACGTTCGACCCCGCCGACCTGGAGCGCATGGCGACCAACGCCGGTGCGGTCGAAGTACGCACCGCCAGTGAGGAATTCACCGCAGCCATGCTGGGGTGGCCGGTGCGGACCTTCGAAGCCGCGGTGCCGCCCGGACGCCTGGGCTGGGGTTGGGCCAAGTTCGCGTTCAACAGCTGGATCGGCTTGAGCTGGGTGGACGCCAACGTCTGGCGTCACGTGGTGCCCAAGGGCTGGTTCTACAACGTGATGGTCACGGGGGTCAAGCCGTCCTGAGCGGTGGGGTAGATTTCGATCTCTCGCACGTCGCGTATCTGCGCTCAGATGCGGGCCGCCGGGCGTTGAGTCAGGTCGCCACGATGTCGCTGTCCGGTGCCTCACTGGTCAGCGACATCGCTTCGGTCCGAGGGCAATTCGGCGACCACGCGGCAGTGCTGGTGGAAACCGTGCAGTTGCGCCGGCGGGCGCAGGCCAAATTCGGCGACCCGGGGCGCTGGTTGTTCACCGACGAGGCGCTGCAACAGGCCACTGCCGCACCCGTGGCCGCGCACCGGGCCCGCAGACTCACCGGGGCCCGGGTGCACGACGCCACCTGCTCGATCGGCAGTGAGCTTGTGGCCCTGCGTGATTGCACTTCTCAGCTAGTCGGCAGTGATCTCGACCCGGTGCGGCTGGCGATGGCCGCCAACAATCTCGAGGACGGCGGCCCGGCCGTCGGACTGTGTCGAGCCGACGCGCTGGCGCCGATCACCCGCGACGCGGTGGTGATCATCGACCCGGCCCGGCGGGCCGGCGGACGGCGCCGGTTCGATCCGCGGGCCTACACCCCGGCACTCGACGCGGTGCTAGAGGTCTACCGCGATCGCGATCTGGTGGTGAAGTGTGCTCCCGGAATCGATTTCGACGAGCTCGCCAAGATGGGGTTCGCCGGGGAGATCGAGGTGACCTCGGTCGGCGGCAGCGTCCGGGAAGCCTGCCTGTGGTCACCGGGTCTGACCGAGCCCGGAGTGCGCCGCCGCGCCAGCCTGCTGGAAACCGGTGAAGAACTCACCGACGCCGAACCCGACGAATGCGCCGTCGCTGCGGCCGGACGCTGGATCATCGACCCCGACGGCGCAGTGGTGCGGGCCGGGCTGGTGCGCCACTATGCGGCCCGCCATGGCCTGTGGCAGCTCGACCCTGACATCGCCTATCTGTCCGGTGACGAGTTGCCCGCCGGGGTGCGTGGTTTCGAAGTTCTCGACCAGCTGCCGTTTCAGGAGCGCCGGCTGCGGTCGGCGCTGGCCGATCATTCGGCCGGCGCGTTGGAGATCCTGGTGCGCGGGGTGAATGTGGATCCCGACGCGTTGCGTTCCCGGATGCGGTTGCGCGGCACCCGAGCGCTGGCTGTGGTGATCGCCCGGCTCGGTTCCGGTGCGGCCGGGCGGCCGGCGGCATTCATTTGTCGGCCGTCGCGATGACCGGCACGTATCCTGAATCCGAGCACACCGGCATGTCGACCGGTGTGAGTTGATCGCCTGCGAGGACGACTGACGATGCGAATTCCCCCTGTGACAGCGCTGCTGGCAGCCGGTGTGCTGCTCGGCTGGCTCGGCCTGCCGGTGGCAGCTGCGCAGTCGGCCTGCGCCGACCTCGGCGGCACCGTCGACGCCGACCAGACGTGCCAGGTGCACACCGCCAATGCCACCTACACGCTCGACTACACCTTTCCGGTCGACTACCCCGATCAGCAGGCCGTCGCGGCCTACCTGACCCAGACCCGCGACGGCTTCGTCAACGTCTCGAGCATGCCCGGATTCCGCGACCAGCCCTACGTGCTGGACGCCAAGGGCACCGCCTACAGTTCCGGCACCCCGCCGCGCACCCAGAGCCTGGTGTTCGAGGTGTACCAGAACGTCGGCGGCGCGCACCCGCAGACCTGGTACAAGGCGTTCAACTACAACCTGGCCACCCGGGCGCCGATCACGTTCGACACTCTGTTCAAGCCCGGCGCCCGGCCGCTGGACGTGATCTTCCCGATCGTGCAGCGCGAACTGCAGAAGCAATCCGGTGTCGAGCAGGCGATCCCGCCCGCCGTCGGCCTGGACCCGGTGCACTATCAGAACTTCGCGATCACCGACGATTCGGTGATCTTCTTCTTCGGCCAGGGCGAACTGCTGTCGGAGGCGGCCGGAGCCAGCCAGGCCAACGTGCCGAGGTCTGCGGTCGAGGCGTTCCTGGCCTGACCGTCACTGCGGCGCGAAGCCGTACACCTGACCGTCGCTGGTCGCGGTGACGACCCGGTGGTCGTGCCCGATCGACACCCCGACCGGCCAACCGGTGGCCTCGGGCAGCGGATAGGTGTTGAGGGTGTGCCCGTCGGCGGAATCGAACACCAGCAGGGTCTGTCCATGGCCGCCCTCGCGGGCCACCGCATAGGCGACACTGCCGGCGCGGCTCGACGTGGTCAGCGGGACCACGTCGTCACGGGTCCAGGCCACCTCGCCGTGGTCTCCGGCGTCACGCACCGCGGTGAGTTTGGCATCCGGACCGCCGCCGGCGACGATCAGCCCGTCGGGGGACACCGAGGGTGGCGTCTGGGCCAGATACGTCAAGGGCACCGACCATTTCGGTGAGCCGTCGGCCGAGTTGAGCGCCCACAGTTTCTGATCGCGGCCGTTGACGTACACCGTCGAGCCGTCGGCCGACAGCACCGGGCTGGCCAGTGGCCCACCACCGACCGCGTCGCTGGTCCACGCCGGCGTCAACAACGTCTGCTGACCGCGGTGATAGCGCAACCCGACCAACCCCGGCGCCTCGGCACCGGGCTGCCACACGCTCAGCACCACGATGCCGCTCTCCTGGGAGAACGCCGGCGCGGCCGCCACCGGACAGCGGGACCGGGCCGGTTGGCAATCGGCGAGCCCGCGCTGCGAATCGGTCGGGTCCACCCCCGAGACCAGATCCAGCGGCGTTCCCTCGACGGTGCCGCGATGGCCGTCGAACACGAGCACCTGGCCCAGGTGCGTGACCACCAGCAACTGGCCGTCCTCGAGCAGCCTGGCGGTGGTGGGCATCCCGATCACCGGCTGACGCCAACGAATCCACTGCGTCGGCGGAAACGACAGGATGGCGCCGGGTTGGCCGATGTAGACGTTGTCGAAGCCGTCGAACAGGGGACTGGACCAGCCGCCGCCCTGCACCAAGCGTGAGCACCAGCGCTGGCGGCCGTTGTTGTCGGCCTCCCACACCATCAACGAACACCCGCCGGCGGTCTGCGCGTTCGCCGCCAGGTAGCCGCTCGACCCGAGCGCCACCTGGGCCCCCAACTCGCCCTTGACCGACCGGCTCCACTCAAGTTGCAGTGCCTCGGCACCGCGGGCCCGGGTGTAGCTGCTGTTGGCCGCGTCCCCGTACTGGGCCGGCCAACCGTCTGCAGCGTGTGCGTTCACCCACGAATCGGTGTTCTCGCAACCGGCGAGCAGGCCCGTGAACAGCACCGCGACCACGAGTGCCAGGTATCGCCGGAACACGATGTCCTTTCGTCGCCGAACCCGCGTGGGCTCGATTTTGTGACCCACGTGAGGGTAACCCGGCGGGCTTGCGGTACAGGAGGAGAGCGACCTGGGAAGCGTCGCGAGTCCTCGCGTAGGCTGTCCGGCCATGACGACGATGTGGGGGGCCCCGATCCACAAGCGCTGGCGGGGGTCACGCCTGCGTGACCCGCGCCAGGCCGATTTCTTGACCAAGGCCTCGCTGAAATGGGTGATCGACAACCGTGCCTACACCCCGTGGTACCTGGTGCGGTACTGGCGGCTGCTGAAGTTCAAGCTGGCCAACCCGCACATCATCACCCGGGGGATGGTCTTCCTCGGCAAGGGTGTGGAGATCCAGTGCACACCCGAACTGGCCCAGATGGAGATCGGCCGTTGGGTGCACATCGGCGACAAGAACACCATCCGCTGCCACGAGGGTTCGTTGCGCATCGGTGACAAGGTGGTGCTGGGTCGCGACAACGTCATCAACACGTACCTCGACATCGAGCTCGGCGACTCCGCGCTGATGGCCGACTGGTGCTATGTGTGCGACTTCGACCACAAGATGGACAACGTCAACATGCCGATCAAGGACCAGGGCATCATCAAGGGCCCGGTGCGCATCGGGCCGGACACCTGGATCGCCGCCAAGGTCACCGTCCTGCGCAACACCTCGGTCGGGCGCGGTTGTGTGCTGGGTGCCCACGCCGTGGTCAAAGGCGAGATCCCGGATTACTCCATCGCCGTGGGAGCTCCGGCCAAGGTGGTCAAGAACCGCAAACTGGACTGGGAGACCTCGGCCGCCGAGCGCGCCGAACTGGCCGCGGCACTGGCGGACATCGAACGAAAGAAAGCCGCCAACAGCAACTGAGCAGGCTCAGGCCCCGTTGCACACTCCGGAGTCGCGGATCACGTTGCCGTAGACGTTGGCGGTGGCGATGTTGGCGTTGATGAAGCCCGACGGCTGCTTCTGTGCGATCTTGTCGCTGATCTGGGTGAGCTGATACCACAGGTGATAGATCGAATCACCGTTGTACAGCGGTGAATACTGGCTCTGGTCCGGGTAATTGGTGATGTACAACGTGTGGGCCCGGGGATCCAGGAACGCTGCCGACTGATCGACGTTGGCCTTCACCGCGTCGCCCGCCGCCTGCACCCCGGGCGCGGTCCAGTAGTCGTCATGCTCGCCCAGATAATGTTGGAATCCCACGATCTGGGTCATCAAGGTGCCGTACTGGGCGTTGAACCACTGGCAGGACTCACGCTGGGCGTCGATCTGCTGGGGCGTGACGCGGACCTGCCACAGGTTGTACGGGAACACCGTGTAGTCCGGCGCCCAGTTCGAGGGATGCGGCACAAACACGGGCAGGCTGGGGGCGGTGCCGTTGGGTTCGGCAGCCGCCGGTGCGGACATGCCGAGGCTGAGCGTGGCGCCGACGAGTGCAGCGCACACGGTTTTCAGATGCGGGCGAATCTGGACCACGCCTCGATTCTGCTTCGTGTCCGCCGCAGATGACTGCCAATCGGCTGATCTGGCGCAGCGTCAACCGGTCCAGTCGATACCGAAGCGCTCGGCCAACGCGGTGCGGCCGGCGTCGGTGACGGTGAGTGCCCGGTGGCGTGGTGTGCGCCGAACCCAGTCTGCGGCCACGAAGTGATCCAGCAGCGCGCGGCCCAGCGCGCCGGCGAGGTGATGTCGCTGTTCGGTCCAGTCGAGGCAGTACCGAACGAGAGGCCTTGAGCCGGTGGGCAATTGGACACCCGCCTGCCGCAGCACGCCTCGGCCGGTATCGGTGAGCTGATAAGCCACGTCGTGGCCCAGGCTGCTGAGCCGGTCGGTGCCACCGGGGTGAAACTGGCCGTCACCGCCGGTCAGCACGTCGTGGTCGAGCAAACTGCCCATGAGTGCCACGCCGAGCCGGCCGGCGATGTGGTCATAGCACGTTCGGGCAGACCGCAGCCGTGCCGCGCGGGTGCCCTCCCGCAGGGAGGTGACCGGTCGTGTCGGCGCCAGCCGGCCGAGTTGTTCGATGAGCGCCCCGACCTCTGGCCCGGCCAGCTGGTAATAGCGGTGACGGCCCTGGGTGCGGACGGTGAGCAGACCGGCATCGGTCAGCTTGGCCAGGTGACTGCTGGCCGTGGGGCGACTGATGCCGGCCTCTTCGGCCAGCACACTGGCCGGCAGCGCTCGTCCGTCGTCGAGCGCCAGCAGCACCTTGCAGCGGGCCGGATCGGCCAGCAATGCGGCCACCGCGGCGAGGTCCACCTCGCTTGCGGTCGCCAGTTTCCTGCGCCTCACGCATGGCAGGACTCCTTCCCGACGGCGCCGCATCGTCTCGCCGGTGCCGTCGCCGGCGACTGCGTCACCGATGGCGGGTAGCGCCAGGTTGACGGCGTTGGCGTCGATCAGACCGACGAACAGCCCGAGGTAGGCGGCGATCAGCGTGACGACAGGGGAGCGTTGTGGTGCCATATCCGCACGCTAAGTGCGGAATGATTCGACGCCGGTCGAATCAGCGGTCGGGCAGCGCGTGCTCCACGATCGGCCGACGCGGATGCGGTTCGCGTTCGGCGCGTTTGGCGGCCAGATAAACCTGGCTGGTCTCGGCGGCCACGGTGTGCCAGTCGAAATCCGCGCTGAGTCGCTCGCGGGCGGCGATCGCGCGCCGCTGGGCGGCCTCGGGGTCGTCGAGCACCGCTCGCACCGCCGCCGCCAGGCCGGCCACATCCCGTGGCGCGAACGACATTCCGGTCTCGCCGTCGATCACCGCTTCGCCCAGGCCGCCGACGTTGGAGCACACCAGCGGGGTTCCGGTGGCCGCAGCCTCCAGCGCGACGATTCCGAAGGGTTCGTAGTGGCTGGGCAGCACCGCGGCGTCGGCAGCTTGCAAGGCTCGTACCAGGTCGTCGTGGCCGAGGCGACCGACAAACCGGGTTGCCTTGAGCACCTTGTGCTTTCGGGCCTGTTCGAGCAGCCAGTCAAGTTGGGTGCCGTCACCGGCGATGGTCAGGGTGGTGCCGGGATGCGCGCGCCGGATCCGCGGCAGCGCGGCGATCGCCTCCTGGACACCTTTCTCGTACTCCAACCGGCCCACGTAGAGCAGCTGGGGTGGGCCCTGGCGCGGACGCCGCGGCGCGAACGGCCACAGGTCGGCGTCGATCCCGTTGCGGATCACCCTGATCTCCGACAGTCCCGGTCCGAACAGCTCGGTGATCTCGTCGCTCATTGACGCCGAACAGGTGATCAGCGAATCGGATTCGCGCACCAGCCAGGACTCCACGGCGTGCACCTGGCGGCTGATCGGCCCGGAGACCCAGCCGGAATGCCGACCGGCCTCGGTGGCATGGATCGTGGAAACCAGTGGGACATCGAAAAATTCGGCCAGAGCAATCGCCGGGTGGGCAACCAGCCAGTCATGGGCATGGACCAGGTCGGGGATCCAGCGATCACCCGAATTGTCTTTGACGGCAAGGCCGGTGCGCACCATCGAGTGCCCCATCGCCAGCGTCCAGGCCATCATGTCCGTACCGAACACGAACTCGTGCGGATCCTGGGCCGCGGCCACCACCCGCACGCCCTCGCTCATCTCGTCGGTGGACGGATGAGTGCTCGGATCGGTGTCGGTGGGCCTGCGGCTGAGCACCACGACCTCGTGACCCGCCTCGGCCAGCGCGGTGGCCAGATGGTGCACATGCCGGCCCAGGCCGCCGACGACGACGGGCGGGTACTCCCATGACACCATCAGGATCTTCATGACTGCGTGCCTTCGTGCCGGTGCGAATGTGCGGACAATGCTGGGATTCGGCGGCGTGTCGTGGTGCAGACACGCACGCTCGCGGTGCAGGTCATTTTGGCAGCCGCCGGGCGTCGAGGGCACCGAACAGGCCGTCGGCCTTGTTCCAGCCGTCGGCGAGGCGCTCGGCGTGGTCGCGACGGCCCGAGGCCAGTGCATCGGAGATCTCGCGGGTGGCGTGGGCGTGCAGGTGGGCCCGGTAGCGCGCGTAGTCGGCCGCCGAATCCTTGCTCACCATGAACGGCCAGTCGCTGGACACCGTCAACAGCGTCTCCCGCAGGATCTGGTCGGCCACCCGGTCGCGCGGGGTCGGCACACCGACCGCCGCCTGCTGGGCCAGCGCCTTGTCCACGGTGCTCAGGGCGCCGTCGACCACCTCGCTGTTGAGCTGGACGAAATCGGTCACCTTCTCACCGTTCCAGACCTGCCAATCCTTGCCGGAACCCCAAGAGCTGGGCGGCAATTCGACTGGCGTGCCGACGAATCCATCGGCTTTGGCATCGGACAGCGTCCCCACGCGCACACCGGCCGCCGGCAGGGCCCGCAGTACCCGGCCCAGCCACTCGGGGCCCTCGTACCACCAGTGCCCGAACAACTCGGTGTCGAAGGCGGCCACCACATGCGCCGGGCGACCGATCCGCTCGCTCTCGCTGATCAGACGCCGGCGGACCACCTCGACGAAGTCGGCGACGTGTTCGTCGATCGCGCGGTCGGCGCGCTGCGGATCGTAGGGCGCCTTCTCCTCGGACGGGACGTTGCGGCCCGTGACGCGGGCCGGCTTGAGGCCGGTGGTGTGGTCATAGGTGTGGAAGTCGCGGTAGGCGGCGTGGCCGGGATAACCGGACTTCGGCGACCACACGCGATAGCTGACCTGCAGGTCGCGCCCGAAGGCGACCACGTCGGTCTCACCGACCGGCCGGCCCAGCGTGGTGTCACCGTGCAGGGACGGGCCGTCCACCATGAAGTGACCGACGCCGGCGGCGGCATATCCGGTCTCCATGCCCGGGGCGTAGGCGCATTCGGGCGCCCAGATCCCGACCGGGGTATGGGCGAAGCGCTGGTGCGCATCGGCCAGGCCCTCACACAACGCGAACTCACGCAACCGTGGGTTGAGCAGCGGCTGGAACGGATGCGACAGCGGGCCGCCGAGCAGTTCGATGGTTTCGGCGTCGATCAGTGCGCGCAGCAGGCCGCTGCCGCCGTGGCGCCAGTGGGTGGTGAACTCCTCGATGGCCGTACCGGCCTCGGCGTACTCACGAATCCCGAACTGCTGCAGGGACTTCTGGCCGTGCAGTGTCGTCGCCTCCTGGGCGCGCAGCTGCCAGTTGGCCAGCCAGTGGTGCATGCCGGTCAGGCAATAGGGATCATCGAGCTGTGCGGTGACCACCGGTGTCATGCCGAGGGTGATCACGTGGCGGCGATCCTCGGCGGCCAGGCCGCGCAGTACCCGCATCAACGGCAGGTAGGCCGCCGCCCAGGACTGATACAGCCACTCCTCGCCGACGGGCCAGCGGCCGTGGTGGGCCAGCCAGGGCAGGTGGGTGTGCAGGACCAGGGTGAACAGCCCGGGTACGGGGTCGGGTTCGTCGGCGGAATGCGTCACGGCCGCACCGCGATCGCCACCAGGTCGAGGCTGTCGTCGATGTCACGCTCGTCGGCGGAGGTGAGGTCGAAGTCGTCGATGCTGACCGCGGCGACGTCGGCAAGCAGCTGTTCGGGCCACGGCGCGTCGGCCACGGCGCGTTGCACCTGCGCCTCGATGATCGAGCCGCCGTGCCGCGCGTCGAGCTCTTGCAGCCCGGCGCCATGGAAAACGCCGTAGACCCCTTCGATCTGGAATCCGGCGTCGTGCAGTAGTTCGGTCAGCTCCGCGGCATTGAGCTCACGGGTGTGGAACGGGTTGAGCGGGGTGTCGCGACCGGGGGAGAAGGTGATCCGGTTGGGGGTGGAGACCAGGAATACGCCGCCGGGCCGCAGCACGCGGAAGCACTCCGACACGAACTGGCCTTGATCCCACAGGTGTTCGATGACCTGGAAGTTCACCACCGCGTCGACGGACTGGTCGGCCAGCGGAAGCTCGGCGAGGTTGCCGTGCCGGATCTCGACCCGGGGATAGCGGGCCCGCACGTGGGCCACCGTCGCCTCGTCGTAATCCAGCGCAATCACCTTGCGTGCGACGTCGGCCAGGAGATCGGCGCCGTAACCCTCGCCGCAGCCGGCTTCGAGGACGTCACGGCCGGCGCAGCGGTCGGCGAGTCGTCGATACACCACCTCATGGCGGCGGAACCAGTAGTTTTCCTCGGCCAGGCCGGGAATGGTCCGCTCGCCGGTCAGGGGCAAGGCGTGATCCGGGTCGCCGGCCGGATCGTCTACGAATGCGCTCATTGGAAGGCAGGCTAACCCAGCCTTATCCAGGGTGAAGGGGTCGGTGGCGAATCGACCGACGCTCGGATACCTCGGAGGTGTGGTAGGGGAGGCCGGAATCCTAAGTCCGACCGGTTATGGTGTTCCTGCGAACCACCATAAGTTACCGCCCGGTAACATGGTGCTAGTTGCTTAGAACGTGATATGGGCCGGGCCACCGGTCTCATCGAGGAGGACGAACCAGAGTCATGACGAACATCGTGGTCCTGATCAAACAGGTCCCAGACACTTGGTCGGAGCGCAAGCTGTCCGACGGCGATTTCACCCTCGATCGGGAGGCCGCCGACGCCGTGCTCGACGAGATCAACGAGCGTGCTGTGGAAGAGGCGCTGTTGATCAAGGAGCGTGAGGGCGGGGACAGCACTGTCACCGTGCTGACCGCCGGCCCTGAGCGTGCCACCGAGGCGATCCGCAAGGCGCTGTCGATGGGTGCCGACAAGGCCGTGCATCTCAAGGACGACGGCCTGCACGGGTCTGACGTGGTGCAGACCGCGTGGGCGCTGGCCCGCGCGCTGGGCACCATCGAAGGCACCGAGCTGGTCATCGCCGGCAACGAGGCCACCGACGGCGTCGGCGGCGCGGTTCCGGCCGTGATCGCCGAGTACCTGGGCCTGCCCCAGCTCACCCACGTGCGCAAGCTGACCGTCGAGGGCGGCAAGGTCACTGCCGAGCGCGAGACCGACGAGGGCGTGTTCACCCTCGAGGCGTCGCTGCCGGCCGTGGTCAGCGTCAACGAGAAGATCAACGAGCCCCGCTTCCCGTCCTTCAAGGGCATCATGGCCGCGAAGAAGAAGGAAGTCACCGTGCTCACCCTCGCCGAGATCGGCGTGGAAGCCGATGAGGTCGGCGTCGCCAATGCCGGTTCCAAGGTGCTGTCTTCGACCCCGAAGCCGCCGAAGACCGCCGGTGAGAAGGTGACCGACGAAGGCGACGGCGGCACCAAGATCGCCGAGTACCTGGTCGCCCAGAAGCTGATCTAGCAGCTGATTCGATTTCGAGCGAAAGACAAAACGAGAACTCATGGCTGAAGTACTTGTGCTCGTTGAGCACTCCGAAGGCGCATTGAAGAAAGTCAGCGCCGAGCTCATCACCGCCGCCCGTGTGCTGGGTGAGCCTGCCGCTGTCGTGGTGGGCAAGCCGGGCACCGCGGACCCGCTGGTCGACGGCCTGAAGGCCGCCGGTGCGGCCAAGATCTACGTCGCCGAGTCCGACGATGCAGAGAACTACCTGATCACCCCCGTGGTGGACGTGCTGGCCGGGCTCGCCGAGTCGGCCGCCCCCGCCGGTGTGGTCCTGGCCGCCACCGCGGACGGCAAGGAGATCGCCGCCCGCCTGGCCGCCCGTATCGGCTCGGGCCTGCTGGTCGACGTGGTCGACGTCAAGGAGGGTGCGGTGGGCGTCCACAGCATCTTCGGTGGCGCCTTCACCGTCGAGGCCCAGGTCACCAGCGACACCCCGGTGATCACCGTGCGTCCCGGCTCGATCGAGGCCACCCCGGCCGACGGTGCCGGCGAGGTCGTCAAGGTCGAGGTCCCGGCCCAGGCCGAGAACGCCACCAAGATCACCAAGCGCGAGCCCGCCGTCGCCGGCGATCGCCCCGAGCTCACCGAGGCCAGCGTCGTGGTCGCCGGTGGCCGTGGCGTCGGCAGCGCCGAGAGCTTCTCGGTGGTCGAGGAGCTGGCCGACTCGCTGGGTGGCGCCGTGGGTGCCTCCCGTGCCGCGGTCGACTCGGGCTACTACCCGGGCCAGTTCCAGGTCGGCCAGACCGGCAAGACCGTGTCGCCGCAGCTGTACATCGCCCTGGGCATCTCCGGCGCGATCCAGCACCGGGCCGGCATGCAGACGTCGAAGACCATCGTCGCCGTCAACAAGGACGAGGAAGCGCCGATCTTCGAGATCGCCGACCTCGGCATCGTGGGCGACCTGTTCAAGGTCAGCCCGCAGCTGACCGAGGCGATCAAGGCCCGCAAGGGATAGATCCCGGCGTCGACAACGCGTCAACGCAGAACCCCGGTGCACCTGGTGCGCCGGGGTTTTGTGCTGTGTGGGGGTTGCCCCGGGCAGCGTGCCGACTACGGACTTTCCAGGGTTTGATCCTCGGGGCGAGGTGCCAGTGTTGATCTTGTCAGCACGTCGAGAAAGGTATTCGCACAATGAAGATCACAGTGATAGGTGCCAGCGGGCAGATCGGCTCGCGGGTCGTGCGGTTGCTCACCGAGGCCGGGCACGAGGTGGTCGCCGCCTCGCTGTCCAGCGGGGCCAACGTTCTCACGGGTGAAGGCCTGGCGGCGGCGCTCACCGGAGCGGACGTGCTCGTCGACGTGGTCAACTCGCCCTCGTTCGAGGACGGACCGGTGATGGACTTCTTCACCGCGTCCTCACAGAACCTGGTGGCCACTGCCACCGAGACCGGCGTCGGCCACTACGTCGCGTTGTCGATCGTGGGCACCGACGGACTGCCGGACAGCGGTTACATGCGGGCCAAGGTGGCCCAGGAGAAGATCATCACCGACTCCGGGTTGCCCTACACGATCGTGCGGGCCACACAGTTCCAGGAGTTCGCCGAGGCGATCACCGCATCGCTGGTGGTCGGTGACGAGGTGCGGGTCCCTGATGCGCGCATCCAGTTGATCTCGGTCGACGATGTCGCTGCCGAGGTGGCCAACGCCGCTTCAGCTGCACCGGTCAACGGGATCGTCAACATCGGTGGGCCCGAGAAGTTTTCGTTCGCGGACATGGCCCGCACGGTCCTGGCCGCGCAGGGAGACGACAAGCCGGTGGTGATCGATCCGCAGGCCACCTATTTCGGCACGGCCGTCGATGACAACAGCCTGGTCACCGGTGACGACGCGATCCTGGGAACTATCCGCTTCGCCGACCGGATCGGGGCCCACTGATGCCCGTGTCGGCTGAGCGTGAGAAGGCGCTTCACGATGCGATGACGGTGATCGGCAGCGTCAAGCCGCCCTACATCCCTCCGAATGCGGAAGTGATGACGACGATCATCGAGTGGCCGGCAGGATCGCCCGGGGCGCCGCCACACCGGCATCCGGCCGGTCCCGCCTTCGGCTACGTGCTCGAGGGGGAGATGCTCTTCGAACTCGAAGGTGAGGCACCGCGGGTGGTCAAGGCCGGTGAGGCATTTTGGGAGCCCGGCGGCGACGTCATCCACTACTCGGACGCCAACAACCGCGACGACATTCCGCTGCGGTTCCTGGTCAACATGCTGTGCGTGCCCGGGGAGCCGATGCTCGTGATCGTCGAGGACGAGGAACTCGAGGCCCGCAAGGACCGTCGGGTGGCGTGATGAGTGAGTTCGCAGACGTCGTCCGGTCCCGCCGGTCCGCGCGGATGTTCTTGGCCGACAAGCCCGTTCCGCGTGAATTGCTCGACGAGGCACTCGAGCTGGCGATCCGGGCGCCGTCGAACTCCAACACTCAACCGTGGCATGTCTTCTTCGCCACCGGTGAGCGGTGCGATCGACTGGTTGACGCGCTGCTCACCGCGGTCGAGGCGGCCCCGCCGGCGATCGGCTCCGCGGGCCTGCCGCCCCGCTTCGCGCATCTGCGCAGGGAGAGCGGGGCGCTGGTCTACGGGGCCATGGGCATCGCCCGCGACGATGCCGAAGGCCGCTGGGCCGCCCAGCTTCGGAACTGGGGGTTCTTCCACGCTCCCGTCGCCGGGGTGGTGTGCATGCATCGCGACTTCACCCACGTCGACGCCCTGGGGGTGGGGATGTTCCTACAGACCCTGCTGTTGGCGTTGAACGAACGCGGAGTCGGTAGTTGCGTTCAGGTGTCGATCTCGTTCTACCCGGGCGTGCTGCGGGAACAACTCGGCATACCGGACGACCTGATCGTCCTGTGTGGGGTGTCGATCGGCTACGCCGACCCCGATTTCCCGGCCAACCACCTGGACACGCCCCGCAATCCGCTCAGTGAGAACGTGGTGTTCCTCGACCGCTGACGCAGCGCGGCAAAAACGTCACCTGGCGCTCACGGACATGTCACACGGGCGATGCCGTACGGCGACCCGACTGGGCGACCGTGCTGGCTATGAGCACTGCATCTGTACTCATCGCCGCAGATCACACCGACAGCGCGGCGCGCGATGCGCCGCGCTACACCCTCCTGCTTCATCCATTTCGCTCGTCGCGTGCACGGGCCGCCGACCACGAGCTGATCGAAGCCGCCCAGCGGCTCCGGCACGACGTATTCACCTCGGAACCCGGATTCGCACTTGCCGGTGCCACAGACGGACGTGACGCCGACCGATTCGATGAGCACTGCGACCACCTGTTGGTACGTGAGGACCGCACCGGTGAACTGGTGGGCTGCTACCGGATGCTGCCGCCGCCCGGCGCGATCGCCGCGGGCGGGCTCTACACCGCCACCGAGTTCGATGTCCGCGGTCTCGACGCCCTGCGGCCGTCCCTGGTCGAGATGGGCCGCGCGGTGGTACGAGCGGACCACCGCAACGGCGCCGTCGTATTGCTCATGTGGGCGGGCATCCTGGCCTACCTCGACCACTCCGGCTACGACTACGTGACCGGCTGCGTGTCGGTGCCCGTCGCGGGCAATGCCGACGGCCCGCCGGGAACGGCGATCCGCGGAGTCCGTGACTTCGTGCGGCGCCGCCACGCGGCGCCCGCCGAACACACGGTCTACCCCTACCGGCCGGTGGTCCTGGACGGCAGAGGGCTCGACGACATCGACCCGCCCTCGCGCACCACGGTGCCGCCGTTGATGCGCGGCTATCTGCGGCTGGGGGCGCAGGTATGCGGGGAACCGGCCCACGATCCCGACTTCGGGGTCGGCGATTTTCCGGCCCTGCTGGACAAGCGCCGTGCCGACGTGCGGTACCTCAAGCGCCTTCGCTCGGTCTCGGCAGCAGCCGATCTGGCCGGGGGCGCATCGTGACCATCGCCTGTGAGCATTCCTGGCTGCCGAAGGCCTCGTGCGACGCCAGTTGCGTCCATGCCGGCGGCGCCGATGCGGGCCGTCGGTTGTTGGTCTGGATTCGCACCACGGTACGGGTCACCATGGCCGTGGTCCTGGTGCCGGGAGTGCCGCTGCTGGCGGTCCCCATGCCCGGCCGTTCGCACGTGCAGCGGTTTTACTGCCGATTGATGCTGCGCTGCTTCGGTGTCCGAATCTCCCTGTCGGGCGGCCCGATTCGTAATCTGAAGGGCGTGCTCGTGGTCAGTGGCCACGTGTCATGGCTGGATATCTTCACGATCGGTGCGGTGTTGCCGGGCTCCTTCGTGGCGCGCGCAGATCTGGTGGAATGGCCCGCGGTGGGCCGGCTGGCCCGGGTGATGAAGGTGATCCCGATCGACCGGGGCAGCCTGCGCCGGCTGCCCGCGGTGGTGCACACCGTGGCCGAACGATTGCGTGCCGGACACACCGTGGTGGCCTTCCCGGAAGGCACCACCTGGTGCGGCCTGGCACACGGACAGTTCCGGCCCGCGATGTTCCAGGCCGCGATCGACGCGGCCCGCCCGGTGCAACCGTTGCGGCTGGACTACCGGCACCGCGACGGCCGGCCCTCGACGGTTCCGGCCTTCGTAGGGGACGACACCCTGTTGCGGTCGGTACGACGGGTGATCACCGCACGTCGCACGGTGTGCCACGTCCACGTCGGGTCGCTGCAGCTGCCCGGAGTTGACCGGCGGGCGCTGGCAGAGCGCTGCGAAGCGGTGGTGCGTTCCGACCGGACCGTGCACCGGCCGCGTGCCGGCGCGCCTGCGCATGTCCTGGCGGCCTGAGGCGGCTGGAAGGCGGGGCCGCTGCCGACGGCTATCCTGGAGAGGTTATGACCTCTATCCCGACGGCGTCCCCAGGCGGGCAGGTCTATCTCGATCACGCCGCCACCACGCCGATGCATGCAGCCGCCATCGATGCGATGACGGCTGCGCTCGCGACCGTGGGTAACGCCTCTTCGCTGCACGGTTCGGGGCGTCTGGCCCGGCGCCGGATGGAGGAGGCCCGCGAAACGCTGGCCCGCCTGTTGGGATGCCGCCCGTCGGAGGTGATCTTCACCGCCGGCGGCACCGAGAGTGACAACCTCGCCGTCAAAGGCATCTACTGGGCCCGTCGTGACGAGGAGCCCACGCGGCGCCGGATCATCACCACCGCCGTCGAGCACCACGCCGTGCTCGATGCCGTGCAGTGGCTGGTCGATCACGAGGACGCCGAGGTCACCTGGCTACCGGTCGATGCCGAGGGCATGGTGGCGCCGCAGGCATTGCGCTCGGCGCTTGAGGCCGGTGACGGCCCCGCTGACGTGGCGCTGATCAGCATCATGTGGGCCAACAACGAGGTCGGCACGATCATGCCGATCGACGAGTTGGCCGCGATCGCGTCCGAGTTCGGCGTGCCGGTGCACAGCGACGCCATCCAGGCCGTGGGGCAGATCCCCGTGGATTTCACCGCCACAGGGCTTTCGGCGATGAGCGTGGCCGCGCACAAGTTCGGCGGTCCGATGGGGGTCGGCGCGCTCGTGCTGCGTCGTGACACGGCCTGTGTGCCGCTGCTGCACGGCGGCGGCCAGGAGCGTGATGTGCGCTCGGGGACGCCCGACGTGGCCGGCGCTGTGGCCATGGCCGCGGCCGCCGAGGTCGCCATCGGTGGCCTGGCCGACTACAGCGCGCGGGTGCAGGCGTTGCGCGACCGGTTGATCGACGGCGTGCTCGCCACGATCGAGGACAGCTTCCTCAACGGGCCGCGCTTGGCCGGCCGGCTACCGGCCAACTCCCACTTCACCTTCCGCGGCTGTGAAGGCGACTCACTACTGATGCTGCTGGATGCCAAGGGCATCGAATGCTCCACTGGTTCGGCGTGTACTGCCGGGGTCGCGCAGCCATCGCACGTTCTGATCGCGATGGGCGCCGACCCGGCCACCGCACGCGGGTCACTGCGTTTTTCTCTGGGACACACCAGCACCGAAGCCGATGTCGACGCGGTGCTCGAGGTGCTGCCGGCAGCCGTGGAGCGGGCCCGGCAGGCGGCGTTGGCCAGCGCGGGTAGGACGTTCTCATGAGGGTGCTGGTCGCGATGAGCGGCGGGGTCGATTCCTCGGTGGCCGCCGCCCGCATGGTGGACGCCGGCCACGACGTCGTCGGCGTGCACATGGCGCTGTCGACGGCGCCGGGAACGCTGCGCACCGGATCGCGCGGCTGCTGCTCCAAGGAGGACGCCGGCGATGCCCGCCGGGTGGCCGACATCCTCGAGATCCCGTTCTACGTCTGGGATTTCGCCGATCGGTTCAAGGACGACGTGATCGACGACTTCGTCGAGTCCTATGCCCGCGGCGAAACCCCGAATCCGTGCGTGCGGTGCAATGAGCGGATCAAGTTCTCGGCGTTGGCCGCCCGCGCCCTGGCGCTGGGGTTCGACGCGGTGGCCACCGGTCACTATGCGCGCCTGGTCGACGGCCGGCTGCGTCGCGCTGTGGACGCCGACAAGGACCAGTCTTACGTGCTCGGTGTGCTCACCGCCGAGCAGTTGGCGCATGCGATTTTCCCGATCGGTGACACCCCCAAGCCGCAGATCCGGGCCGAAGCCGCCGAGCGTGGACTGGCGGTCGCGAAAAAGCCTGACAGCCATGACATCTGCTTCATCCCGTCCGGAGACACCCAGGCCTTCCTGGGTGCCCGTATCGGGGTGCGCCGCGGCTCGGTGATCGACAACGAAGGCACTGTGCTCGCCGAACACGATGGCGTGCACGGTTTCACCATCGGGCAACGCAAGGGTCTCGGTATCGCCGGGCCGGGCGCAGACGGCCGCCCGCGCTACGTCACCGGGATCGATGCCGAGACGGGCACGGTGCGCGTCGGATCTGTCGAAGACCTCGAAATCCGGGAGCTGACCGGCGACAAGCCGGTGTTCACCAGCGGGACCCCGCTGGCCGGCCCGGTGGAATGCCAGGTCCAGGTACGGGCCCACGGCGGGATCACCGACGCGGTGGCCGAACTGCGCGACGGCCGGCTGGTGGTGTCCCTGCGGACTCCGCTGCGCGGCGTCGCGCCCGGCCAGACGATGGTGCTGTACCGGCCCGACGCCGACGGTGACGAGGTCATCGCCAGCGCGACGATCGCACGCGCGTGAACGCCATCGCATGAGTGTTGTCGCATGAGTGCGTTTTCGACGGCCACCGGTATCGGATCCTGGCCCGGAACCGACCCACGAGCCGCCGCCGAAGTCGTCGTCGGTGAACTCCACCACCTGTCGCACCTCGTGGAGCTGCCGGCCCGGGGTATCGGCGCCGACCTGATCGGCCGGGCTGGGGCTCTGCTGGTCGACATCGGCATCGACACCGTGCCGCGGGGGTATCGCATCGCCGGTGGCCGTAGCGCTGCCCGGCGCCGGGCGGTCAGCCTGCTCGGTGAGGACATCGACGCACTCGAAGAGGCTTGGGAGCGCGCCGGTTTGCGCGGCAGCGGCCGTGCGGTCAAGGTGCAGGCGCCCGGCCCGATCACGCTGGCCGCCCAATTGGAACTGCCCAACGGACATCGCGCCATCACCGACCAGGGTGCGCTGCGGGATCTTTCGGCGTCCCTGGCCGAGGGGTTGGCGTCCCACCGGGCCGAGGTGGCCCGGCGGCTGGAGGCCCCGGTGGTGGTGCAGCTCGATGAACCGTCGCTGCCTGCCGCCCTGGCCGGGCGACTGTCCGGGGTCACCAGCTTCACCCCGGTGCATCCCGTGGACGAGCCGGTGGCGATGAACCTGCTGGACGAGTGTGTGGCGGCGGCCGGCTCGGACGTCGCATTGCACAGCTGCGCGCCCGAGCTGCCATGGAAGGCGCTGTTGCGCAGTGCAATTCAGGCAGTGTCGGTTGACGTGTCGACCCTGACGCCTGCCGATCTGGACGGTATCGGGGAATTCGTCGACTCGGGCCGCACCGTGTTGCTCGGCGTGGTGCCCGCCACGGCCCCCGACGGTCGGCCCTCGGTCGAAGAGGTCGCCAAGACGGCGGTGACGTTGACCGACCGCCTGGGTTTCGCGCGGTCTGTGCTGCGCGACCGTATCGGCATCACTCCGGCCTGCGGTCTGGCCGGAGCCACTGCTCAGTGGGCGCGCACCGCAGTCGAACTCGCGCAGAAGGCGGCCGATGCGTTCGCCGAGGATCCCGACGCCATCTGACCAACGCAGCGGACGCGCGCTAGCGGTCTCGCAGCTCCCGGCGCAGGATCTTGCCTGCCGACGACTTGGGAATGGCATCGATGAATTCGACCTGGCGTACTTTCTTGTAGGGTGCGACCAGCCCGGCCACGAACGCGATCACCTCGTCGGCGTTCAACTCGCAGGAAGGTTGTTTGACCACAAAGGCTTTGGGAACTTCTTCACCGGATTCGCGGTCCTGCACACCGATCACCGCAGCGTCGGCGATACTCGGGTGGCCCAGCAACACGGCCTCCAGCTCGGCCGGTGGCACCTGGTAGCCCTTGTACTTGATGAGTTCCTTGAGCCGGTCCACGACGTAGACGCAGCCGTTGGAATCGACCTGCGCCAGATCCCCGGTGTGCAGAAATCCGTCGGCGTCGATGGTCTCCTGCGTTGCCGCCTCGTTGTTGAGGTAGCCGGCCATCACGTTCGGCCCCTTGAACCACAGTTCGCCGGTTGCGCTCAAACCTTCTGCCGGAATACCGATTTCATTGCCAGTGTCGGGATCGACAAGCTTGCTGACACCGTTGGGCACGGTCCAGCCGCACGAGTCCAAAGGTGCAACCGTGCCGACTGTCGCCAGCCCACCGTCGTGCGGGGTGATGTGGCTGACCGGGCTCAACTCGCTCATGCCGTAACCCTGAGACACCGTGCAACCCAATCGTTCTGCCACCGCGCGGCCGAGGTCGGCGTCGAGCGATGCCGCACCGGACAGGACGGCCCGCAGCGAAGACAGGTCATAGGAGTCGACCAGCGGATGCTTGGCCAGGGCGACGGCCACCGGCGGGGCGATGTAGACGAACGTGCACCGGTGGTTGGCGATGTTGCCCAGGAATTCACCGAGATCGAACGACGGCATGATGACCAGCCGCGCCCGGGCATGCAGGGCGGCATTGAGAAGCACTGTCATGCCGTAGATGTGGAAGAACGGCAGCACGGCCAGCAGCCGGTCGTCGGCGGTGAGGCCCTGCAAGGGGCGGATCTGGGCCACATTGGCGGTCAGGTTGGCGTGGGTGAGCATGACGCCCTTGGGGTTGGCCGTGGTGCCCGAACTGTATGGCAGGGCGGCCAGATGCGTCGCCGGATCGAAGGTCACCTCCGGTGCCGGGCCGTCACCCCCGAGGCCGGCGCCGTCGAGTACCACCACTTGGTCCTTGGTATCCAAGCCAGCGGCGGCGGCTCCTTCCAATGCCTGCGGCAGCAGTGCGCTCACCGTGACCAATAGGCGCGCCTTCGAATCCTTGAGCTGCTTGGCGATGTCGCGTGCGGTGAACAACGCGTTGACGGTGGTGGCGGTGGCCCCGGCTCGCAGGATGCCGTGGAACGCAATCGCGAAACCGGAGCTGTTGGGGGACAGCAGGGCCACCACATCGCCGACGCCGATCCCGCGAGCGGCCAACCCGCCGGCGAACGCATCGATCTGTCGCACCAGATCGCCGTAGGTGGTCTCGATGCCGGACTTGGCGTCCACCAGGGCGATCCGGTCGGCATCGGCAGGGGACATGTCGGCGAAGAGATAGTCGTAGATGCTGACGGACGGCAGCTCGACGTCGGGGAAGGGGCTGGCGATACTCATGGCTGACTCCGATCAGTTCTCGTCGAGTTGTTTGATGAGCCGGCGTGAGGCGACCAACCGGAACGAGGCATCGACGAGTTCGCGCACTTCGACCCAATCCACCTTGGCGGCAGTAAAATCCAGACCCAGCCAGCCGAAGGGCCCCATGTAGGCCGGGAAGAAGAATCGGTCGTCCTGTTCCAGGGCCCGGCGATCGCTCTCGTCGACCTTGATCAGGAGCGAATGCGGGAACGGCACCATCTCACCGCCGCGTTCGGGCTTCACATTGCCGCCGTACATGGCGAACATCTTCGGTGCGCAGAACACCGGCCGGCCCCACGAAACTTTCTCGAAGGCCTCGGGAAAACCCAGCGCGATGGTGCGCAGATCGGCCAGGCCCAAGTCGTCGTCGCTGAACATGATCGGGTGCGGCATGTGGTCAGGGTATCGGTAGGGAGAGCCCTCGCTGCGCGCGTCGAGAACTCAGCGGCGGCTCGACACCGCGCCGATATCGCTGCGGGGGTCAGGCGCGCTGCGCCGTATCGTGTCGGCGCTGTGATCGTCAGGCTGACGTTGGGATTCGATCTCGGCTTCCACCCGTGCTCGGTACCGCGCGACTTCCCGGCAGGCTTGTACTTCATCCCAATGCAAATGCGGTGCGGCCAGCTCGGCGACGATCCGGGCGGCTTTCACACCGCGGTCCGCGGTGTCGATCGACATCCGGGTGCGCCGGGCGAGGATGTCGTCGAGGTGCAACGCACCCTCGTGTGTGACGGCGTAGACCACCTCCGCCCGCAGGTAGGCGCTGTCCTGGATGATCGGCTGTGCCAGGGCAGGGTCAGCCTCGATCAGCGCAAGCACTTCGGTGATCGCGCTTCCGTACCGTCCGAGTAAATGGTCGATGGTGGCTACCGGCAGGCGGGTCTGTGCAGCCAGCCGAGCTCGGGCTGCCGACAACTCGTGATAGCCGTCCGCCCCGATCAGCGGCAGCCGTTCAGTGCGCGACTCCTCGCAGTTGCGGTCGCGCAGGGCCTCATCCACCGCATCCTTCGCCATCACCCGGTAGGTCGTGTACTTGCCGCCCGCAACGACGACCAGCCCGTCGGCCGGACTCACGACGGCATGTTCCCGCGACAGCTTGGTGGTTTCATCCGAGCGCCCGGCCAGTAGCGGGCGCAATCCCGCGTAGACGCCCACGATGTCGTCCCGAGTGATGGGGTTCTCCAGCAGTCTGTTCACCTGCGCGAGGATGTAGGCGATATCGGAGGCGGTGGCGGCGGGATGGGCGAGATCCAGGTCCCAGCCGGTGTCGGTCGTGCCGATCAACCAGTGCTGTTCGCTCCACGGGCAGGGGATCACGAACAGCAGACTTTTCTCGGTTTCGGTGATGATGCCGACGTGGGAGTCGATGGCCGCACGCGGAACGACGATGTGCACGCCCTTGGAGGCCTTTACCTGGAATTGCCCCTGCTTCCCGAGGGCTTTTTGCGTCTCGTCGGTCCAGGCCCCGGTGGCGTTGATCGTTGCCTTGGCGCGGATCTCGATCTCGCTGTCGCTCTCCAGATCGACCACGCGGGCACCGACGACCCGGTTGTGCTCCTCAAGAAATCCGATCACCCGGGCGCTGTTGGCGCACAGTGCCCCGTAACTGGCCGCGGTTCTGGTGACCATCATGGTGTGCCGCGCATCGTCGAGGTGACCCTCGTAGAAGCTCACACCGCCACGGACGGCGCCGCGCTTTCCGCCGGGAAACGCCTGCGCTGTCTTTCGCTTTCCCAAGTGCCGGTGGTGGGCGGGTACGCCGCGGCCGGCGCCGAGCACGTCGTACACGCCGACTCCCGCCCCCACCCACGCCCGATCCCGCGCCACCCGGGTCAGCGGGTAGAGGAACTCCACCGGCCGAGCCAGGTGGGGCGCGAGAGTTTCCAGGATCAGCGACCGCTCCCGCAGGGCCTCGAAGACCAGAGCGAAGTCGAGCTGCTTGAGATAGCGCAAGCCGCCGTGGACGAGTTTCGACGACCGGCTGGATGTTCCCGACGCATAATCGCGCGCCTCGACCAGACCGACGGTCAGCCCGCGGGTCACTGCGTCGAGCGCCGCTCCCGCACCGACCACACCGGCGCCGATGACCAGGACGTCGAGTTCGGTATTGGCCATGGCGGCCAGTGCGTCCCGACGGTATTGCGGACTGAGGGCGACGGGGGACAGTGACATCAGTGCATCCGTTTCTTGAGAAGGGTTGGCAGGCAGGGGCTTGCTGGGCCGCTGGGTCAGTCGAGTTCGACCCAGTCCAACGCACGGTCGACGGCTTTGCGCCAGCCTCGGTGGCCGCGTTCGCGCTCGGCGTCGTCCCAGCGGGGATGCCAGCGCTGGCTTTCATGCCAGTTCTGACGCAGGTCGTCGGTGGTCTCCCAGAAACCCACTGCCAGGCCGGCGGCGTAGGCTGCGCCCAGGGCGGTGGTCTCGGAAACCACCGGCCGGCTCACCGGCACTCCAAGCACATCCGCCTGGATCTGCATGCACAGATGGTTTGCGGTCACTCCACCGTCGACGCGGAGGACCTCGAGCCGTACCCCGGAATCCTGGTACATCGCGTCGGCTACGTCGCGGCTCTGATAGCAGATCGCCTCGAGGGTGGCGCGGGCAATGTGGGCATTGGTGTGGTATCGGGTGAGGCCCGCGATGGTGCCCCGGGCGTCCGAACGCCAGTACGGTGCGAACAGGCCGGAAAACGCAGGGACGAAATACAACCCGGCCGAATCACTGACCTGCGCCGCCAGCGACTCGCTGTGTTCGGCACCCGAGATGATGCCCAACTGGTCGCGCAGCCACTGCACCGCTGACCCGGTGACCGCGATCGATCCCTCCAGCGCATAACACGGGGGGTCGTCACCGAATTGGTAGCACACCGTGGTGATCAGCCCGTGTTCTGAACGAACCAGCTGTCCGCCGGTGTTGAGCAACAGGAAGTTGCCGGTTCCGTAGGTATTCTTGGCGTCGCCCGCCGACAGGCACAGTTGGCCGATCATGGCGGCCTGCTGGTCGCCCACGGTCGCGGCGATCGGCAGCGCGGCGCCCAGCGGGCCATGGGATGTGGTGTAGCCGTAGAGGTCTGGAGCGGACGACGGCCGAATCTGCGGCAGCATCTGGCGAGGAACCCCGAACAGTGCCAGCAGTTCGTCGTCCCAGTCCAGGGTCTGCAGATCCATCAGCATCGTCCGGCTGGCGTTGGTCACGTCGGTGGCGTGGACACCGCCGTCGACGCCACCGGTCAGATTCCACAGCAGCCAGGAGTCGATGGTTCCGAACAGTGCGTCGCCGCGGTCCGCGGCGGCGCGTAGACCGTCGACGTTGTCTAGGAGCCAGGCCAGCTTGCCTCCGGAAAAGTATGTCGCCGGTGGCAGACCGGCCTTGTGCCGGATGGTGTCCCCCGCGGAGGCGCTGAGTCCCGCGACGACCCGGTCGGTGCGCGTGTCCTGCCAGACGATGGCGTGGTGGTAGGGCCGTCCGGTGCGCCGGTTCCACACCACGGTGGTTTCGCGTTGGTTGGCGATGCCCAGCGCCGCGAGGTCGGACGAGATCAGGCCGTGTTCATTCAGCGCGGTCTGGAGGGCGGAGGCGGTCCGCTCCCAGATCTCCACCGGATTATGTTCGACCCAACCGGGTTTGGGCATTATCTGGAGGTGTTCGAGTTGGCTGTGGGCGACTACCCGGCCACCGTGATCGAAGATCATGAACCGGGTACTGGTGGTGCCCTGGTCGATTGCGCCGACGAAATCGGGCATGAGGCAAGTCCTTCCGTGATCGGTGGACGGTTCGCAGGGACGTGAGATTCGGCCGAATGCCGAGAGGTCGGCCGTGGTCCCAGCGATCAGACATTTGTGCTGGTGAATTCGCCAAAGTCGTTGACACCGTTTTCACCACGCGATTACAGTAACTTGCATCCCGATTATCGGGATGAAATTCCAATAATCGGAATATCGTCTCCTGTCCTCAACGTGGAGAAGGGTGGACATCCTGATGGAGTCAGCCGGGCCCGTTACAGCCCACGAGGTCGAATCGTCGCCGATAAAACGGGTAGCGACCGCAAGTCTGATCGGTACCACGATCGAGTGGTACGACTTCTACATATACGGAGCGGCCTCGGCGACGGTCGTCGGCGGACTTTTCTTCCCCGACTTCTCCCCGCTGGCAGGTACTTTGGCTGCATTCAGCACATTCGCTGTCGGTTTCATCGCCCGCCCGTTGGGCGGGGTCTTCTTCGGCCATTTCGGCGACCGGATCGGCCGCAAGCGGATGCTGATCCTGAGCCTGCTCATCATGGGTCTGGCCACGTTCGCCATCGGATTACTTCCCACGTTCGACTCGATCGGCGTATGGGCGCCCATCGCCTTGGTGGCGTTGCGATTCATCCAGGGCTTCGCCGTCGGTGGTGAGTGGGGTGGCGCGGTGATCATGGCCGTCGAGCACGCACCACCGAACCGACGCGGGTTCTACGGCAGCTGGCCGCAGATGGGCGTGCCCATCGGCCTGCTGATGTCCACTGGCTTGTTCGCCTTGTTCTCGTCCATGCCGTCCGATGACTTCGAGTCCTGGGGATGGCGAGTTCCGTTCTTGCTCAGCATCTTCCTGGTGGCCGTGGGCTTGTTCATCCGGTTGCGGGTGGTCGAGACACCGGTGTTCGCCGAAGTGCAGAAGGCCGGAACTGTGGCGAAAGTGCCGTTCCTGGAGATGATCCGCTCCGACCTGCGCAACGTTGTGCTGGCGGCAGGTGTCTACCTCGGGCACGGCGTGATGTTCTACGTGCTGAGCGTTTTCACCCTGTCGTACGCCACTACGCAGCTGGGTCTGGAGCGCAGCGTCATCTTCACCGGCACGATGCTGGCCGCGGTGTTCCAAGCGTCGTTGGTGCCGGTCTTCGGCCGGCTCTCCGACAGTCTGGGTCGACGCCGGGTCTATGCGGGTGGCGCAGTGTTCACCCTGCTGTTCGCGTTCCCGCTGTACTGGATGATCGGCACCGGACAACCGCTTCTCGTGTGGACCTCGGTGGTGCTCATCCTGGGTATCGCCCATCCGGCGATGTACGCGCCGACGGCAGCGCTGTACGCCGAGATGTTCCCGCCGCGGGTTCGCTACAGTGGCGCCTCGGTCGGATACCAATTAGGCGGAGCCACTGTGGGTTTCGTCCCGCTGTTGGCCACGTCGCTGGTCGGTCTGGGGCACGGCGCATCCTGGCCGATCTCACTACTGATCGTGGTCAGCGCGGTCATCGGCCTGGTGTCGGTGTTCAGCGCCAGGACGGACTACCAGGACGAGTCGCCGGCCCCGACCGGAGCCGTCCGGAGAACCGAATCACTGAACGGGTGACCGGGCCCTGCCGACGGTGGGCGCACGGTGGGCGAGTCGAATATCGAGAATATGAAAGTGAGAAGATAAGAATGCCAAACGAATACGATTACGATGTCGCGGTGATCGGCGGTGGCACCGCCGGTGCTTTCGCCGGGATCGCAGCCGCGGCGACGGGCGCCCGCACTGTGATCATCGAGCAGTACGGTTACCTCGGAGGCATCCTCTCCCTTGGCATGAACCTTCTGGGGTCCGCTGACGCCGAGGGGTATTGGGCGATGGGTGGCTACCCCCGCGACATCGTTCGCGACCTGATCAAGAACCAGCATGCCACCCCGCCGGTGAAGGACAGCCTGTTCGGGTCGATCCTGGCCCAGGACCCGGAGCCGTTCAAGATCTATCTGCTCCGGGCGGCCAAACAGTATGGTGCGGACCTTCTGTTCCACACCATGTTCCTCGATGCCGAGACCGAGGATGGTCGGATCACCAAGCTGACCGTGGCCAACAAGGCCGGTATCTCGGTGATCCGGGCCAAGTACTTCGTGGATGCGTCGGGTGATGCCGATGTCGTGGCCCGGGCCGGCGGAGAATTCGTCTTCGGCAACGGGCAGGACGGCGTCACCCAGCCCGTGAGCAACATCTTCCGCGTCGGCGGCGTCGACTTGAGCAAGCTGTGGGACTACCTGGAGGAACATCCGGAAGACCGCACCGTGCCCACGGGCTGGTCCGGCCAGGCCTACGAGATGGACTACATCCGCAACACCCCGGGCGTGCACCTGATGGCTTTCGGAAACCTGATCAAGGAAGCCAAGGCGGCGGGCGATTTCACGTTGCCGCGGAACCGGCTCGGTATCTACACCCTGCCGGAACGTGACGACGTGGTGATCAACCTGACCCGGGTGCACGGCATCGACGGCACCGATCCGTGGGATGTCAGCCGGGCCGAGGCCGAAACCCAGCTGCAGACCTACGAATCCCTGTACTTCCTGCGCAAATACGTGCCCGGATTCCAGCGGTGCTACCTGGCCAACCTTCCACATCAGCTCGGCGTCCGGGAGTCACGGCACATCGTGGGCGAGCACACGCTGACCCGCCACGACGTGCTCGCCGGACGTGATTTCGACGACCAGGTCGGCCGAGGCGCCTACCCGCTGGACATTCACGACACTGGCATCGGTGCCAAGGTACTCGGGGCCAAGGTGGAGGGCGGTGGCATCACCTTGAAGTATCTGTCGCGCTCCTACGGGATTCCCAAGCGCGCGCTGATACCGAATGGCTTGGACAACGTCTTGGTGGCCGGGCGCTGCATCAGCGCCGACCATGAGGCGGCGGGTTCGGTTCGCGGACAAGCGGTATGCATGGTCAGCGGCCACGCGGCCGGCACGATTGCCGCAATCGGCGCCAAGTCCGGCGCCGCCGCTGCGCGCGATATCCCACACCGTGAGGTGCAGGACGTGCTGCTGCAGCAGGGTGCGGTGCTGACCCGCAATGAACTGATCGACTAGCAATTGTCTTGCGACGGTGGCCATGTCGGCCGTTTCCAAACTTCGAACACCGCAACCGCGAGCCGGATTCGAACCCGTTACATGCGAACTCCGGGTGCGGACAGGGACGTTAAGATACCGGCATGGCCACCGACGGCACGCTAGCCAAGGGCTTCATCCTGCTGCAGGTGCTCGTCGAGCATCCTGACGGCGTGACGGTGACCGGGCTGGCCAAGGATGTTGGCCAGCCGGCCAGCACCGTGCATCGGCTGCTCACCGAGCTGGTCCGCATCGGCCTGGCCCGGTTGGACGAGCGCAGCCGGCGGTATCAACTGGGCACCAAGCTGTTCGAGCTGCATCAGCGCGCTTCTGAGGTGCGGACCCTCCCCGAGGTCATGCTCGCGGTGATGCGTCGGTTGGCCGACAGCACCGGGCGGACCATCTTCATGGGGGCACGGGAGGGCACGGAGTACTTCTACGTGGAACGAATCGGTGGCTCCGACCGGGTGCAGATCCGGGCGTACGTCGGTGAACGCCTGCCGATCCATGCTTCCTCGGGCGGCAAATGCCTGTTGGCCTTCCTGCCGCATGCCGAGCAAGACGCCATCATGCGGACCCTGCACTGGGAGAAACTGACTCCTAACACCCACATCGACGAGGCGGAATTCCGGGCCGAATTGCAGCAGGTGGTCGAGGACGGCTACGCCATCAACAACGGCGAGATCCAGGACGGTGTGCGGGCCATCAGTGTGCCCATCATGCGGGCCGGCAGGCCCGCATACGCGCTGACGGTCGCCGGCCCGGAATTCCGGATGCCGCTAGAAGAGATCACCGGCTTTCTGCCCACGCTGCGTGAGGCTGCCCGTGAGATCGAGTTGCACATTCCCCGCGACGATGACCGGCCCGCGCACAGCGCATGAGTGTCCATCGGTGGTGCCGCCGATGACCCGGGGTGTCGGTTCGCTCGACTAGCCTGCTCAGAGTGAGTGAGAAGCCAACCGGAGATGCCGAGGCCGCGCTGCCCGAACAGCCTGACGCCGACCTGCGCCGCCGCTGGCAGGAGCTTGCCGACGAGGTGCGTGAACATCAGTTCCGCTACTACGTCAAGGACGCGCCGATCATCTCAGATGCCGAGTTCGACGCCCTGCTGCGGGAACTGCAGGACATCGAATCCACAATTCCGGAACTGCGCACCCCGGACTCGCCCACCCAATTGGTCGGCGGGGCCGGATTCGCCACCGACTTCGCTCCGGCCGAGCATCTGGAACGGATGCTGTCCCTGGACAACGTGTTCGACTCCGACGAGCTGTCGGCCTGGGCGGCACGCATCAAGGGGGAGATCGGCGACGCCGCCCACTACTTGTGCGAGCTGAAGATCGATGGCGTCGCGCTGGCGCTGGTCTACCGGCAGGGCCGGCTGGTCCGGGCCGCGACCCGCGGCGACGGGCGCACCGGTGAGGACGTCACGCTCAACGCCCGCACGATCGCCGACATCCCCGAACAGTTGACGCCCTCGGACGAGTTCCCGGTGCCCGAGGTGCTTGAGGTGCGCGGGGAGGTGTTCTTCCGGGTCGCCGACTTCGAGGACCTCAACGCCGGTTTGGTGGCCGAGGGCAAGCCCCCGTTCGCCAACCCCCGCAACAGTGCCGCAGGCTCGCTGCGACAGAAGAACCCGGCGGTCACCGCGCGCCGCAAGTTGCGGATGATCTGTCACGGGCTCGGTCACATCGAAAGTGCCGGTGGGTTTCCGTTCACCTCGCTGCACGACGCCTACCGCGCGCTGGGCCAATGGGGCCTGCCGGTGTCCGCCCACACCGCCAAGGTTTCCGGCGTCGCCGCGGTCGCCGAACGGATCGCCTACTGGGGCGAGCACCGTCACGACGTCGACCACGAGATCGACGGGCTGGTGGTCAAGGTCGACGAGGTGGCGCTGCAGCGTCGGCTCGGCTCGACATCACGCGCGCCGCGCTGGGCGGTGGCCTACAAGTACCCACCGGAAGAAGCCACCACCAAGCTGCTCGATATCCGGGTCAGTGTGGGCCGTACCGGCCGGGTCACCCCGTTCGCCTACATGGAACCGGTCAAGGTGGCCGGCTCGACCGTCGGCCTGGCCACCCTGCACAACGCCACCGAAGTCGAGCGCAAGGGCGTGCTGATCGGCGACACCGTCGTGATCCGCAAGGCCGGCGACGTCATCCCCGAGGTGCTCGGCCCGGTGGTTGACCTGCGCGACGGATCCGAGCGCCCGTTCGTCATGCCCACCAACTGCCCCGAATGCGGTACCCGGCTGGCCCCGGCCAAGGAGGGCGACGCCGACATCCGCTGCCCCAACACCCGTAGTTGCCCGGCGCAGTTGCGGGAGAGGGTGTTTCACGTCGCGGGCCGTGGTGCGTTCGACATTGAGGGGCTGGGCTACGAGGCGGCCACCGCGCTGCTGCAGGCCGGGGTGATCGCGGACGAGGGCGATCTGTTCACCCTGACCGCCGACGAGTTGCTGCGCACCGAGCTGTTCACCACCAAGAAGGGTGAGCTTTCGGCCAACGGCAAGCGCCTGCTGGCGAACCTGGACAAAGCCAAGGCCCAGCCACTGTGGCGGGTTCTGGTGGCGCTGTCGATCCGCCATGTCGGTCCCACGGCGGCCCGTGCGCTGGCCACTGAGTTCGCCAGTCTGGACGCTATCGTCGCGGCATCCGAGGAGCGGTTGGCCGCGGTGGAAGGGGTGGGCCCGACCATCGCCGCCGCGGTGGTGGACTGGTTCACCGTGGACTGGCATCGCGCCATCGTGGACAAGTGGCGCGCGGCCGGGGTGCGGATGGCCGACGAGCGCGACGCCAGCATCGAGCGGACGTTGGAGGGCTTGTCGATCGTGGTGACCGGGTCCCTGCCCGGGTTTTCGCGTGACGAGGCCAAAGAGGCGATCATCAGCCGCGGTGGCAAGGCCGCCAGCTCGGTGTCGAAGAAGACCGCGTACGTCGTGGCCGGGGATGCGCCCGGATCCAAGTACGACAAGGCCGTCGAGCTCGGTGTTCCGATCCTCGACGAGGACGGCTTCCGGACACTGCTGGCCGACGGCCCGCCGGCGGCCGGGGACTGACCCGGTCTCAGCGCAGGATCGTCGCGACGATCCCGGCCAGATAACCCAACCGGGCCACCTCCGAGGGACGGAAGCCCGGTCCGCCGGGCCGTCCCAGCACGACGGCGGTGTCGTGGTCACCCAACGGTGCGGCCGCCAGGCTGGTGTCCATGTCGCGCCACACCTGCGGCACCCAGTCGTCGGTGCCGTCGAGCGCAGTCGCCCGCTGCAGCGGCAACCAGGGCGCAGACTCGGCCCGCGTCTCGGGGGCGCCGTGGCTGGCGGCTAGGCGTTCCACGCCCGTCGGGATGGAGCGGACCACCGTGCACCAACCGACGCGGAGCACCCGAGGCGCCTCCTCGGCGAGCACCTGCAGGCGATCGGCCCTCGAGTGGGCCGCGGCGACGTGGTCGATCAATTCAAGTTCACGATGTGCTTCCAGCAGCCCGGTGTGCGGTCGAATGCTGTCGACGTAGACCCCGGACAGGTTCTCGGCGGCGGTGATCAGGGTGTCCGGCATCGAGCCCTGCGGCAGCTCGACGACGAGATCGTCGATCGCGTAGCCGGCGCCCCGCTCGACGACGTCGAGCGACAGGATGTCGGCGTTGACCGAGCCGAGCGCCACGGCGAGCGAGCCGAGGCTGCCTGGTCGGTCCTCAAGCTGGACCCGCAGCAGATACGAAGGCACGCGCATCACTGTTTCACAGGGGCCGGGGATGGGCATGCCGGTGCACTGCCGAGCAGACATGTCGATTCCCCGGGTCGCTGCGCTCCTGCCCGCCGAACGATTTGGTGGCGTGACTAGGCTGCTTTGTCGTGTCGAAGATCTCCCGAGACGAGGTTGCCCATCTGGCGCGTCTGGCGCGTCTGGCGCTGACCGATGACGAACTGGACAGTTACGCCGGCCAGCTGGATGCCATCCTCGGCCACGTCAGCCAGATCCAGTCCGTCGACGTCACCGGCGTCGAGGCCACCGACAACCCGCTCAAGGATGTCAACGTGACCCGGCCCGACACCGTCGTGCCCTGCCTGACGCAGGAGGAGGCGCTGGCCGCGGCTCCGCGCGCTGAAGATGGACGCTTCGCCGTGCCGCGGATTCTGGGAGAGGGTGAATAAGAGCATGAGTGAGCTGATCCGTCGTGATGCGGCGACCCTGGGCGCCCAGATCGCGGCCAAGGAAGTCTCGTCGACCGAGGTGACCCAGGCCCACCTGGACCAGATCGCGGCCACCGATGACCGGTTCAACGCGTTCCTGCATGTGGCCGCGGACGCCGCGCTGCAGACCGCGGCCCGCATCGACGCCGCCGTGGCCGCCGGCGAGACACTGCCCTCACCGCTGGCCGGCGTGCCCCTGGCGCTCAAGGACGTCTTCACCGCCACCGACATGCCGACCACGGCTGGGTCCAAGATCCTCGAAGGGTGGCGTGCGCCATACGACGCGACGGTGACCGCCAAGCTGCGCGCCGCCGGCATCCCGATCCTGGGCAAGACGAACATGGACGAGTTCGCCATGGGCAGCTCGACGGAGAATTCGGCCTACGGCCCGACCCGCAACCCGTGGAACACCGAGCGGGTGCCCGGCGGTTCGGGCGGCGGCAGTGCCGCCGCACTGGCCGCCTACCAGGCGCCGCTGGCCATCGGTACCGACACCGGCGGGTCGATCCGGCAGCCGGCCGCGCTGACCGCGACCGTCGGCGTCAAACCGACGTACGGCACGGTCTCGCGCTACGGCCTGATCGCCTGTGCGTCCTCGCTCGATCAGGGCGGCCCCTGCGCTCGGACCGTGATGGACACGGCGCTGCTGCACCAGGTGATCGCCGGCCACGATCCGCGGGATTCCACCTCCGTCGATGCCGCGGTGCCCGATGTGGTCGGTGCCGCCAAGGCCGGTGCGGCAGGCGATCTCACGGGCGTGCGGGTCGGCGTGGTCAAGCAGCTGCGCGGGGAGGGATACCAGCCCGGCGTGCTGGAGTCGTTCAACGCCGCCGTCGCCCAGCTGACCGCGCTCGGTGCCGAAGTCACCGAGGTCGACTGCCCGAACTTCGACCACGCGATGGATGCCTACTACCTGATCCTGCCGTCAGAGGTGTCGAGCAACCTCGCCCGCTTCGACGCGATGCGGTTCGGCCTGCGCGTCGGCGATGACGGCACGCGCAGCGCCGAAGAGGTCATGGCGCTGACCCGGGCGGCCGGATTCGGACCAGAAGTCAAGCGCCGCATCATGATCGGCACCTACGCACTGTCGGCGGGCTACTACGACGCCTACTACAACCAGGCCCAGAAGGTGCGGACGCTGATCGCTCGCGACTTGGAGCGGGCCTATCAGAGCGTGGACGTGCTGGTGTCTCCGGCGACCCCGACGACGGCGTTCCGGCTGGGGGAGAAGGTCGACGATCCGCTGTCGATGTACCTGTTCGACCTGTGCACGCTGCCGCTGAACCTGGCCGGGCACTGCGGCATGTCGGTGCCGTCGGGTCTGTCACCCGACGACGGCCTGCCCGTCGGTCTGCAGATCATGGCGCCCGCCTTGGCCGATGACCGGCTCTACCGCGTCGGCGCAGCCTACGAGGCGGCTCGCGGACCGCTGCCCAGCGCTTTGTAGCCCGCACGCCCTTATCCACGGCACGGTCCTGTCAGGCGAGGCAAGATGGTGCCCATGCGCATCGGAGTTCTCACCGGCGGCGGTGACTGTCCTGGCCTGAATGCGGTGATCCGGGCGGTGGTGCGTACCTGCGACCAGCGGTACGGCTCGTCGGTGGTCGGATTTCTCGACGGTTGGCGCGGCCTGTTGGAGGATCGGCGCATCCAGCTGGCCAACGACGATCGCAACGATCGGCTGCTGGCCAAGGGCGGCACCATGTTGGGCACCGCGCGCGTCAACCCCGACAAGCTGCGGGCCGGGCTGGACCAGATCAAACAGACGCTGGAAGACAACGGGATCGACGTGTTGATCCCGATCGGTGGTGAGGGCACCCTGACGGCCGCGCACTGGTTGTCCGAGGAGAACGTGCCGGTGGTCGGGGTGCCCAAGACCATCGACAACGACATCGACTGCACCGACGCGACTTTCGGCCACGATACGGCCCTTCAGGTGGCGACCGAGGCGATCGACCGGCTGCACAGCACCGCCGAATCGCACCAGCGCGTGATGCTGGTCGAGGTGATGGGCCGCCACGCCGGCTGGATCGCGCTCAACGCCGGACTGGCCTCCGGCGCACACATGACGCTGATCCCCGAGCAGCCCTTCGACGTCGAGGAGGTGTGCCGGCTGGTCAAGAAGCGGTTTCAGCACGGATCGGCCCACTTCATCTGCGTGGTGGCCGAGGGGGCGAAACCGGCCGAGGGCACCATGCAGTTGCGTCAGGGTGGGATGGACGAGTTCGGTCACGAGAAATTCACCGGCGTGGCACAGCAATTGGCGCTCGAGGTCGAGAAGCGCATCAAGAAGGATGTGCGGGTGACGGTGCTGGGGCACGTCCAGCGGGGCGGTACGCCGACGGCCTACGACCGGGTGCTGGCCACCCGGTTCGGAGTCAACGCCGCCGACGCCGCCCATGCCGGCGAGTACGGGATGATGGTGTCGCTGCGGGGCCAGGACATCGGCCGGGTGTCCCTCGCCGACGCGACGCGTCAGCTCAAGCTGGTGCCGCAGTCCCGCTACGACGACGCCGCGGAGTTCTTCGGCTGATCTCACACCGGCGAACAGACACAGATGTAGCGGTTCACCTGCGATAACGGGTACATCTGCGTCTGCTCGCCGAGGAGAATCGGACCCAACTAGGATCGACAGCATGTCTGTCGCCACCGCTGAACTCGTCGACTACGACGACGTCATCGCCACCTACGAGCCCGTGATGGGCATGGAGGTGCACGTCGAGCTGTCCACGGCCACCAAGATGTTCTGCGGCTGCGCCAACCGGTTCGGCGCCGAGCCCAACACGCTGGTCTGCCCGGTGTGCCTGGGCCTGCCCGGCTCGCTGCCGGTGCTCAACGAGGCGGCCGTCGAGTCGGCGATCCGCATCGGTCTGGCGCTCAACTGCGACATCGCGCCCTGGGGTCGGTTCGCCCGGAAGAACTACTTCTATCCCGACCAGCCCAAGAACTATCAGATCTCGCAATACGACGAGCCGATCGCGATCAACGGCTACCTCGACGTGCCGCTCGATGACGGCACCACCTTCCGCGTCGAGATCGAACGTGCGCACATGGAAGAGGACACCGGCAAGCTGACTCACCTGGGCAGCGACACCGGCCGCATTGCGGGTGCGACGACCTCGTTGGCCGACTTCAACCGGGCCGGCGTTCCGCTGATCGAGATCGTCACCAAGCCGATCGAGGGCACCGGCGCGCGGGCACCGGAAATCGCCCGGGCGTACGTCACGGCACTGCGAGACCTGCTGCGCGGCCTGGGTGTGTCAGACGTGCGGATGGACCAGGGGTCGATGCGGTGTGACTCGAACCTGTCACTCAAGCCCATCGGCGCCGCAGAGTTCGGCACCCGCACCGAGACCAAGAACGTGAACTCGCTCAAGAGCGTCGAGGTGGCCGTCCGATACGAGATGCGCCGCCAGGCCGCCGTTCTCGATGCCGGCGGCACGGTCACCCAGGAGACGCGACACTTCCACGAGGACGGCTACACCTCGCCCGGCCGCAGCAAGGAAACCGCGCAGGACTACCGCTACTTCCCCGAGCCCGACCTGGAGCCGGTGGCGCCCAGCGCCGAGCTGGTCGAGCGGTTGCGTCAGACCATTCCCGAGCTGCCGTGGTTGTCGCGCAAGCGGATTCAGCAGGAGTGGGGCATCTCCGACGAGGTGATGCGCGACCTCGTCAACGCCGGGGCCGTCGAGCTGGTGGCGGCCACCGTGGAGCACGGTGCCTCCAGCGAGTCCGCGCGGGCCTGGTGGGGCAACTTCCTGGTGCAGAAGGCCAACGAGTCAGAGGTCGAGCTGGAGGCATTGCCGATCACGCCGGCGCAGGTGGCCGCGGTGGTCAAACTGGTCGATGACGGCAAGCTGTCGAACAAGCTGGCCCGCCAGGTCGTCGAGGGCGTGCTGGCCGGCGAGGGGGAGCCCGAGCAGGTGATGACCGACCGTGGTCTGGCGCTGGTGCGCGATGACTCGGTGATCCAGGCTGCCGTCGACGAAGCGCTGGCCGCCAACCCGGACGTCGCCGACAAGATCCGCGGCGGCAAGATCCAGGCCGCCGGCGCGATCGTCGGTGCGGTGATGAAGGCGACAAAGGGATCGGCCGACGCGGCCCGCGTCCGTGAGTTGGTCCTGGCCGCCTGCGGCCAGAGCGGGTGACGGCGCGCTATTGGCGCGCTATTTGACGGCTCCGGCGAACATGGTCATCGCCGCGGCGGCGTATTGCTCCAGGCGCTCACGCGGGTAGCTGTCCGGGTCGTGCGCGGCGAGCCGGCCGAGCATCTCGGCGAACGACAGCAACGTATGGCCCAGTAATTCCGGGTCGAGCGCCGACAGGCGCGGATCCACCGCGATGCCGGCTTTCGCCATTTGCTCGACGTGCGTGAGGATCTGACTGCGGGCGTTGCGGACCGCCGCGCGGTAGTCGCGGGGTGCACTGTCGGGCACGGTCAGGATGAGGCGCCAGCGGGTCGGGTTCTCCAGCACGCAACGCAGGAACGCGGTGACCGTCGCGGTATAGGCGTCCGTCGGTCCGGAAGCCGACAGGTCCGCGGGCAGGGCGGCGATCACCTGGTTCAGGCCGTGGTGGTGCTCGCGGATGAGCAGGGCGGTGACGAGTTCGGTGCGCGTGCGAAACGCGGTGTAGAGCACGGGCTTGCCGACGCCGGCCGCCTCGGCCACCGCCTCCATCCGCAACTCGTGCAGGGGACAGTCATGGAGCACGGTCAACGCTGCGTCGAGCAGTTGCTCGCGCCGTTCTTCACGCGGTAGCCGCGGTGCATATCTGCGGCGCTGGCGGTCAGGCACCCGGCCAATGCTACGTCATCGTTATCTGATCGTGATACTCACCGCAGGGTCTTTGGATTCATGGTGACGCGCCCGCGGCGGCCGACCAGCCACATCCTCGCCGGCCGGCTTAGCGTGGAATCTGTTGTGCGTCAGGTCTTGTCGGCACTGCTACGCGGGAAGCCGCCGCCCTGCGGGAAGAGCGGGAAGACGACGTCGTCGAAATTCTCGGCATCTCCGACGGTCCGGTTCACCGTCGCTCCCCACACGTTGCCGTCGGGGGACACCTGCAACGCCCAGGCGTGCCCGCGCACGTTCTCGCGGACCACCTCGGGGTCGCCTGTGACCGCGCCGGTATCCGGCGCCAGCCGCACA
Source organism: Mycobacterium sp. NS-7484 (assembly GCF_001953975.1). GTDB lineage: Bacteria > Actinomycetota > Actinomycetes > Mycobacteriales > Mycobacteriaceae > Mycobacterium. Next base: position 42,211 of record NZ_MBEJ01000028.1, on the reverse strand, counting down.
GCGACGGTCATCTTCGTGTTGACCAAGTTGACCAACACCGTGCCCTCCAGCGCGGCGCACCCGGCCACGCCCGGCCGATCCGGCCACGTCCACACCGTCGACACCTTCGAATCCTTGGTGATCCGCTGCAGACGGTCGGCAGTCGGTGTGCGGTCGGTGATGTACAGCGAGCCGTCCGATGGGTCGACGCACATGCCGCCGCCGGCGCCGAGACCGCTCAGCGCCGTGGTGATCGGCGCCTGGTTGACCGTGGTGGGCTGTTCGATGCGTAGGACCTTGCCGGCCAGCGAGGCGGGATCGGCCGCGGCCGCCGGATTCCCGGCATCACCGGTCTGCACCAGCAGCGTGGTCTTGCTGGTGAACGTCAAAGAGCCGGTATTGCCGACAGCGCCCTTGGGGATGCCGGTCAGGATCGGCTTCGGCACGTCGCCGTCGGCGATGCGGATCACCCGGTTGTCGCTCGGTGTGCTGACGTAGGCGTACATCAACCGGTCCTGGCTGTAGGTCGGCGACAGCACGATGTCCATCAGGCCGCCATCTCCGGACGGATCGACCGGGAGGACCACCTTGACCTTCGGCTCGGCCTTGACCGACACCTGCTTGACCGCGCCGGTGAGACGCTCGGCCACCAACGCCGACTGGCTGTCCGGCAGCATGATCAAACCGCTCGTGCTGTCCAGGCAGCCCTGCATCACCCCCTGGGCCTTGCATTCCTTGGGGAACGGTTTGGCAGGCAGCGGTGGCGGCGGCGGTGGCGTGGTCGTCGGCCCCGGCGCCATCTTGGGTTCGGTCGTGAAGGGCTCGGACTGGGCCGCGTCGAACCGGGCACATCCCGAGCCGACCAGCATCGCGGCACACAGAACGGCGGCCACCCCCGTCATCCGCCGACGCGATTTCATGCCGCCAGATTACGGATCGCTCGGCAGTGCGCGCCACGTCGGGACCGCCCGGCGTGCTCATCCGTGCCGATACCAGGTGGAAGCGCCGGGGTAAATACCCGGATCGGACCGAACTTGCACTTACCCTGGCAGCTGTGACCAGTCACCCGCAGGACCCTCAAGCCTGGCAACGACCGGGTTACTCGGACGATTCCGCCAGGCCGGCCGGGGCCAGCCTGGTCGACCCCGAAGACGATCTGCCGTCGGCGACCTACGGCGGCGACTTCGAAACCACCGCGATCCCGCGCTACGACTCCGCCAAGCCGGAGGATCAGTCGGCGTTCAGCCTGGTCTCCGACCCTGAGCCGCTGCCGTACCTGCAGCCGGGCGCGCCCGGCCCGGTGGGGCCGTTCTCGGCGGAACCGGCCGAGATCGAACGTGACGAGTTCGTCGACGACCGCATCAAAGCGGCCGGGCGGCGCGGCACCCAGGATCTCGGTCTGCTGATCCTGCGGGTGGCCCTGGGTGGGTTGATGGTGATCCACGGCCTGCAGAAGGCCTTCGGCTGGTGGGGCGGCCCGGGACTGGACGGGTTCAACGCCTCACTGGGCGAGATGGGTTACAAGAACGCAGACATCCTCACCTACGCGGCCACCGGTGGACAGATCGCCGCCGGGGTGCTGCTGGTGCTGGGGCTGTTCACGCCCATCGCGGCGGCCGGTGCACTGGCCTACCTGATTAACGGGGTGCTCGCCGCGGCGATGGCCGCCCACGAAGAGGCCAGGCTCTCGGAGCTGCTCACCGACGGAACCGAATACCGGCTCATCGTCGTCGCGGCTGCCGCCGCGCTCATCCTGACCGGCCCGGGCCGCTATGGATTCGACGCCGGCCGAGGCTGGGCCCGGCGGCCTTTCGTCGGATCGTTCGTGGCCCTGCTGCTCGGCATCGGCGGCGGCATCGCAATCTGGGTGTTGCTCAACGGCGGCAACCCACTCGGCTGACGCTCAGGCGTACGGATTCGGCACGCGACCATTGCTCACCTCGGTGAGCCGCGGCAATGTCGCGAATGTCACCGCGGGCAATCGCAGGCCGGTCCCGTCGACGAGTTCGGCGAGCGCCCACGACGACCGGTCGAATCGCAGGCCCTTGATGTCGCCCCACGCCACGGTGCGGGCGCCGGTGAGCGTCCGTGCGGTCACGGTGTCGGCGTCGGCGGTGGTGCGATAGCGGATGATCGCGGTGGACAAGGCAATTGGGATCACCAGAAGAATTCCGAACCAGGCCGGGTTGCTGAGCACCAGTGTCAGCAGGCCGAGGGTCAGGAAGCCGACTGCCAGGTGCGCCATGGGCGATATCCGGACTACGACAGGGGCGGTTGCCGATCGTGCGCTCACCCTTTCATCCTGCACCACCGCAGGCATCGGACCTGCCGGCGTCACCGCGATAGCCGTGCCGGGGCAGGGGCAATTTGACCTTTAACCTGTACGGCAGCTACCGTCGGGTGCTATGCAGACCCCCGGAATGCTCGTAGTAATTGGTTGGCGCGTTGATGCCGCGCTGGCCCTCTGCCGGGCATAGCCAACCGCATCGACGCGCCACCCTCGAACAGCTACCGGCTGTCGGGGGTTTTTTATTTGCCACAAAGCACGTCGCCACCAGTGAAAAAGTTGAAGACTTTCTGAATAGGAATGTGACGAAGACCGTGAAGAGGACATCGTGAGCGCACCGACAACGCGACCGACAACCCGGTCGGCAAGCGCGCCCGCCAACGGCGCGGCAAAGACCAGATCAGATTCGGCACAGCCCAATCGGGTTGCGCCCCAGCAACTCACCGGCGCGCAGGCCGTCGTGCGGTCGCTGGAAGAGCTCGGCGTGGACGTCGTCTTCGGCATCCCCGGCGGCGCGGTCCTGCCGGTCTACGATCCGCTTTTCGATTCACAGAAGCTGCGCCACGTGTTGGTCCGTCATGAGCAGGGTGCCGGCCACGCGGCCAGCGGCTACGCCCACGCCACCGGCAAGGTCGGCGTGATGATGGCGACCTCGGGTCCCGGCGCCACCAACCTGATCACCCCGCTGGCCGACGCCCAGATGGACTCCATTCCCGTGGTGGCCATCACCGGGCAGGTGGGCCGCAGCCTGATCGGCACCGACGCCTTCCAGGAAGCCGACATCACCGGCATGACCATGCCGATCACCAAGCACAACTTCCTCGTGCGCAACGGTGACGACATCGCGCAGGTGATGGCCGAGGCGTTCCATATCGCACGTTCGGGCCGCCCGGGCGCCGTGCTGGTCGACGTCCCGAAGGACATCCTGCAGGGTCAGTGCACGTTCTCCTGGCCGCCGCAGCTGGACCTGCCCGGCTACAAGCCGAACACCAAACCGCACAGCCGTCAGGTGCGCGAGGCGGCCAAGCTGATCGCCGCGGCACGCAAGCCGGTGCTCTACGTCGGCGGCGGCGTCATCCGCGGTGAGGCCAGTGCCGAACTGCTCGAGTTGGCCGAGCTGACCGGCATCCCCGTCGTCACCACGCTGATGGCCCGCGGCGCGTTCCCCGACAGCCACCAGCAGAACCTCGGGATGCCGGGCATGCACGGCACCGTGGCCGCGGTGGGCGCCCTGCAGCGCAGCGACCTGCTGATCGCCCTGGGCACCCGCTTCGACGACCGGGTGACGGGTCAGCTGTCGTCCTTCGCGCCCGAAGCCAAGGTGATCCACGCCGACATCGACCCCGCCGAGATCGGTAAGAACCGGCATGCCGACGTGCCGATCGTCGGTGACGTCAAGGCCGTCATCGCCGACCTCATCGAGGTGCTGCGCCGTGACGACACCACCAGTGCCACATTGAAATTGGACAGCTGGTGGGAGTACCTGTCCGGTCTCAAGGCGACCTACCCGTTGAGCTACGGCCCGCAGAGTGACGGCAGCCTGAGCCCCGAATATGTGATCGAGAAGCTGGGACAGATCGCCGGCCCGGACGCGGTGTACGTGGCCGGGGTGGGCCAGCACCAGATGTGGGCCGCACAGTTCGTCAAGTACGAGAACCCCAAGACCTGGCTGAACTCGGGTGGCCTGGGCACCATGGGCTTCGCCGTTCCGGCGGCCATGGGTGCCAAGTTCGCCCGGCCCGAGGCCGAGGTGTGGGCCATCGACGGCGACGGCTGCTTCCAGATGACCAATCAGGAGCTGGCCACCTGCGCCATCGAGGGTGCGCCCATCAAGGTGGCGTTGATCAACAACGGCAACCTCGGCATGGTGCGGCAGTGGCAGACCTTGTTCTACGACCAGCGCTACAGCCAGACCGATCTGGCCACGCACTCCCGTCGGATTCCCGACTTCGTCAAGCTGGCCGAGGCGCTGGGCTGTGTGGGGCTGCGCTGCGAGCGGGCCGAGGACGTCGAGGACGTCATCAACCAGGCCCGCGCGATCAACGACCGCCCGGTGGTCATCGACTTCATCGTCGGTGCCGACGCCCAGGTGTGGCCGATGGTGGCCGCCGGTACCAGCAACGACGAGATCATGGCAGCGCGCGATATCCGGCCGCTGTTCGATGAGGACGACAACGAGGGGCATGCCTGATGAGCAGTAACACCACCCCCACCCACACCCTGTCGGTGCTGGTCGAGGACAAACCCGGCGTGCTGGCCCGGGTGGCCTCGCTGTTCTCTCGCCGCGGCTACAACATCCAGTCGCTGGCGGTCGGTGCCACCGAGCACAAGCACATGTCACGCATGACGATCGTGGTCAGCGTCGAGGAATCACCGCTCGAGCAGATCACCAAGCAGCTCAACAAGCTGATCAACGTGATCAAGATCGTCGAGCAGGAGGAGGACAACTCCGTCTCCCGTGAGCTCGCCCTGATCAAGGTGCGCGCCGACGCGAGCAACCGGGGACAGGTCATCGAAGCGGTGAACCTGTTCCGCGCCAAGGTCGTCGACGTTTCGACCGAGTCCCTCACGGTCGAGGCGACCGGTACGCCGGAGAAACTCGAGGCCCTGTTGCGGGTCCTGGAGCCGTACGGTATCCGCGAGATCGCACAGTCGGGCATGGTCTCGGTGTCCCGCGGTCCGCGTGGCATCAGTGCCGTCAAGTAGCGTTATTCGCCGCATAGCGCTGAACAGCTAGGAAGAGAAGGAAGAAGTTTCGCATGGCAGTTGAGATGTTTTACGACGCCGACGCGGACCTGTCGATCATTCAGGGTCGCAAGGTCGCCGTCATCGGCTACGGCAGCCAGGGGCACGCGCATTCGCTTTCGCTGCGCGACTCGGGCGTGCAGGTCAAGGTCGGCCTGAAGGAGGGCTCGAAGAGCCGCGTCAAGGTCGAGGAGCAGGGCCTTGAGGTCGACACCCCGGCCGAGGTGGCCAAGTGGGCCGACGTGATCATGGTGCTCGCCCCTGACACCGCGCAGGCCGAGATCTTCAAGAACGACATCGAGCCCAACCTCGAAGACGGCAACGCGCTGTTCTTCGGCCACGGCCTGAACATTCACTTCGGTCTGATCAAGCCGCCGGCCAACGTCACCGTCGGCATGGTCGCCCCCAAGGGCCCCGGCCACCTGGTGCGTCGTCAGTTCGTCGACGGCAAGGGTGTGCCCTGCCTGATCGCCATCGACCAGGACCCCAAGGGTGAGGGCCAGGCCCTGGCGCTGTCGTACGCGGCGGCCATCGGTGGTGCCCGCGCCGGCGTCATCAAGACTACCTTCAAGGAAGAGACCGAGACCGACCTGTTCGGTGAGCAGGCCGTGCTGTGCGGTGGCACCGAGGAGCTGGTCAAGGCCGGTTTCGAGGTCATGGTCGAGGCGGGCTACGCCCCGGAGATGGCCTACTTCGAGGTGCTGCACGAGCTCAAGCTCATCGTCGACCTCATGTACGAGGGCGGCATCGCCCGCATGAACTACTCGGTGTCCGACACCGCGGAGTTCGGCGGCTACCTGTCGGGCCCGCGGGTCATCGACGCCGACACCAAGAAGCGCATGAAGGACATCCTGACCGACATCCAGGACGGCACCTTCGTCAAGCGCCTCGTCGCCAACGTCGAGGGTGGCAACAAGGAGCTCGAAGGCCTGCGCAAGGCCAACGCCGAGCACCCGATCGAGGTCACCGGCAAGAAGCTGCGCGACCTGATGAGCTGGGTCGACCGGCCGATCACCGAAACGGCTTAGTTTCTGACGACGACTGGCCAGTTATTGCACGCAAGCTTCGAAAAAGCGTGCGATAACTGGCCTTTCGGCGTTTCAGGTCAGGTCGCGCAGCCGATGGGCGCCTGGCCCTGACCGTTCTGGGCGGCCGCACACGCTTCTCTGAACCAGGCGCCGCCCGCGTCCCCGGTCAAGTACCCGCCACCAGCGATGCCGCGCGCGTAGCCGCCACCGGCCGCGCCTTCGCGTGAGAACGCCCCACCGGCGCTGCCCGTGGCATAACCGCCACCGGCGTCGCCGCGTGAAAATGCCCCGCCGCCGCCACCGTTCGCGTAGGCACCACCACCGGGATCACCCGGGGCAGCGAATGCCTGGGCCGGTAGCGACAGCCCGGTGAATGCGAGCGCCCCCGCCGCAGCGATTCCACCGAACAGCATCTTCAGTTGCGTCGTCTTTCGGTGCCTCATCGTCAGCCCCCTGAGCCTGGCCCGAATGGTCAAGCCCCCATTTTACGTGGCGTGCGTCACATCGGCCAGCTATGCGTTCAACCGCGTCGCCACACTGACCACGCGCCGGGCCAGGTGATCCAACGCGTCGTTCGTCGTGTCGTCGAGGTGCTCGATGTTCTCGCGGTTGGCGGTCAGGCTCACGCCGTAGGGATTGCCGTCGGCGAATTTCACCTGATCGGTGTAGCCGGGCGGCACGATGATCCCGCCGAAGTGCATCAGCGACACATACAGGTTCAGCAGCGTCGCCTCCTGACCGCCGTGGGTGGTCTGCGCCGAGGTGAACCCCGCATAGACCTTGTCGGCCAGCTTGCCCTCTGCCCACAGACCGCCCAGTGAATCCATGAACGCGCGGAACTGGGCGGTCGGAGACCCGAAACGGGTGGGGGAGCCGAAGATGACCGCGTCGGCCCACACGATGTCCTCGCCGGTGGCGGTCGGAAGGTCTTTGGTCGCTTGATAATTGGCGGTCCAAGCCGGGTTGTGGGCGAAGGACTCCGGATCCTGGGTTTCGGCGATGTGGCGCAGCCGCACCTCGGCTCCGGCCGATTCCGCGGCGGCGGTTACCCGCCTGGCCATGGTGGTGCCGTGGCCGGTGGCGGAGTAGTAGATGACGGCGACCTTGGGGGCAGAGTTGGTCATGGTGCCAGCTTAGGTAGATCACGGATCCCGAACTCGCGTTTGAGCATGGTGCGGGCGGCGTAGAACCCGGCCATCCCGTGCACCCCGCCTCCCGGTGGGGTGGCCGACGAGCACAGGTAGGCCCGCGGTATCGGCGTGGTCCACGGGTCGAGGCGGGGAGTGGGTCCCAACAGTGCGCTGGCCATGTTGTTGCCGCCGACGCCGATGTCACCGCCGACCAGATTTGCGTTGTGCTCGTCCATCCGGGACGCGGGCACGCTGCGCACCGCGACGACGATGTCACGGAAACCCGGGGCAATTCGCTCGAAGATCTCGGTGACGGTCTCGGCCATGTCCGACGTGGAGTTGTTGGGCACGTGAACGTAGGCCCACAGCGGCCGCCGCCCGGCCTCGTCGATGCGCGACGGGTCGGCAAGGTGGGGGAGCGCCGCCAAGACCATGGGCCACTCAGCGTGGCGTCCCGCGGCGATCTCGCGCTCGGCCAAGGCCATCTGGGCGCGTCCACCACCGAGATGCAGCGTCGGTGCCTGAGCCAGACGTGCATCCCGCCAAGGGATTTCGTCGCTCAACACAAAGTCGACCTTCGCCACGCCGGGGCCATAGGTGTATCGGCTCAAGGCTCGCGCGTAGCGGGCGGGCAGAGACTTGCCATAGATCGACAACAGGGCGGTGGGTGCGGTGTCGTAGAGCACGACGCCGGCGGGCGGCTCGGTGACTTCCTGTCCGAGTATCAGTTCGCCGCCGTGGGCGAGAAGATCGGCGATCAGCGCATCTGGGATCGCCTGGGAGCCGCCGATCGGAATCGGCCACCCCACGGCATGTCCCAACGTCGCCAGCATCAACCCGGCCCCGCCCGAGACCAACGACGGCATCGTGGAAATCGTATGGGCGGCAACGCCGCTGAACAACGCACGGGCGTCGTCGCCCGCCAGGGAGCGCCACAACGGTGTGCCTTGGGCCAGGAGCCGTGGCGCGACGCGTGCCGCCGCACCCAGCGATGGGGGTATCGACCGTTTGTCCCCGAGGATGAGCCCGACGACGCCATCGCAATCGGCGGCCAACGGCCCCAACAGCCGTCGCCATGAGTCGCCGAACTCCAGTTCCGCACAGGTCCGCTCGATATCGCGGTACCCGATGGCCGCCGGTCGGTCCGGCAACGGGTTGGCATAGGCGATCTCGGGCACGGCCAGCTTCACACCGCGGGCGGTCAGGTCGTAGGCGGCGAAAAACGGGGACGCCAACGCCAACGGATGCACCGCAGAACAGATGTCATGGCTGACCCCGGCGAACTCCGGGTCGGGCAATGTACGGGCGCCGCCACCGGCGGTCGACTGGGCTTCGATCACACGCACGGCAAGTCCGGCCCTGGCGCAGATGACAGCGGCGGACAGACCGTTGGGCCCGCTGCCGACGATTGTGACGTCCACGCCCACCAGTACACCGCACGCGGTTCGGCTGTGGTAGGGCCCACACACTAGGCTGTCCGCGTGAGTCTTCCCGTTGTTTTGATTGCCGACAAGCTCGCGGAATCGACCGTTGCCGCCCTCGGTGACCAGGTAGAGGTCAGGTGGGTCGACGGCCCGGACCGCGAAAAGCTGCTCGCTGCGGTACCGGACGCCGACGCGCTGCTGGTGCGTTCCGCGACGACGGTGGACGCCGAGGTCATCGCCGCGGCCCCCAAACTCAAGATCGTCGCCCGCGCCGGCGTCGGCCTGGACAACGTCGACGTCGACGCTGCGACCGCCCGCGGCGTACTCGTCGTCAACGCGCCGACCTCGAACATTCACAGCGCCGCCGAGCACGCGCTGGCGCTGCTGCTGTCTGCGGCCCGCCAGATCCCGGCCGCCGATGCCACCCTGCGTGAGCACACCTGGAAGCGGTCGTCGTTCTCCGGCGTCGAGATCTTCGACAAGACCGTCGGCGTCGTCGGCCTCGGTCGCATCGGCCAGCTGGTCGCCCAGCGTCTCGCTGCCTTCGGCGCCCACATCGTGGCGTACGACCCCTACGTGTCCCAGGCCCGCGCGGCCCAGCTGGGCATCGAACTGCTGCCGCTGGACGAGCTGCTCGGCCGCGCCGACTTCATTTCGGTGCACCTGCCCAAGACCAAGGAGACGGCCGGTCTGCTCGGCAAGGAGAACCTGGCCAAGACCAAGCCGGGCGTTGTCATCGTCAACGCTGCCCGCGGTGGCCTGATCGATGAACAGGCGCTGGCCGACGCGATCACCAGTGGCCATGTGCGCGCCGCCGGCCTTGACGTGTTCGCCACCGAACCGTGCACCGACAGCCCGCTGTTCGAGCTGCCCCAGGTCGTCGTCACCCCGCATCTGGGCGCGTCGACCGCCGAGGCGCAGGATCGGGCCGGCACCGACGTGGCCGCGAGCGTGAAGCTGGCTCTGGCCGGCGAGTTCGTGCCGGACGCCGTCAACGTCGGCGGCGGAGCCGTCGGTGAAGAGGTGGCGCCCTGGCTGGACCTGGTGCGCAAGCTCGGCCTGCTGGCCGGTGCGCTGTCGGATGCCGCTCCGGTGTCGCTGAGCGTGCAGGCGCGTGGCGAGCTGGCCTCCGAGGACGTGGAGATCCTGAAGCTGTCGGCACTGCGCGGGTTGTTCTCGGCCGTGGTCGACGAGCAGGTGACGTTCGTCAACGCTCCGACGTTGGCCGCCGAGCGTGGCGTGACCGCCGAGATCAGCACCGCGACCGAGAGCCCCAACCACCGCAGCGTGGTCGACGTGCGCGTGGTGCACGCCGACGGTTCGGCGATCAACGTGGCCGGCACGCTGTCCGGGCCGCAGCTGGTGGAGAAGATCGTCCAGATCAACGGTCGCAACTTCGATTTGCGCGCCGAGGGGTACAACCTCATCGTCCACTACAACGATCAGCCGGGCGCCCTCGGCAAGATCGGCACCCTGCTGGGTGGGGCGAACGTCAACATCCTGGCCGCACAGTTGAGTCAGGACGTCGAGGGTGACAGCGCCATCGTGATGCTGCGCCTGGATACCGATGTGCCCGAGGATGTGCGTTCCGCGCTCGCCGCCGCGGTCGACGCCACGACGCTGGAAGTGGTTGACCTGTCATGAAACTCGCCGTAATCGCCGGTGACGGCATCGGACCCGAGGTCATCGCCGAGGCGCTCAAGGTGCTCGATGCGGTGCTGCCCGGCGTGGACCGCACCGAATACGACCTGGGCGCGCGGCGCTACCACGCGACCGGCGAACTGCTCACCACCGAGACCATCGAGGAACTGCGCGGGTACGACGCGATCCTGCTCGGCGCCATCGGTGACCCGTCGGTGCCCAGTGGTGTCCTCGAGCGTGGCCTGCTCCTCAAGCTGCGGTTCGCCCTCGATCACCATGTGAACCTGCGGCCGGGTCGGCTGTATCCCGGTGTCAGCAGCCCACTCTCGGGTGTCACCGACATCGACTTCGTCGTGGTGCGTGAAGGTACCGAGGGTCCCTACACCGGCAATGGTGGCGCGCTGCGTGTCGGCACGCCGCACGAGGTGGCCACCGAGGTCAGCGTCAACACCGCGTTCGGTGTCGAGCGGGTGGTGCGGGATGCGTTCGCTCGCGCGCAGTCCCGCCGCAAGCATCTGACCCTGGTGCACAAGACCAACGTGCTGACCTTCGCCGGCTCGCTGTGGTCGCGTGTTGTGGCCGAGGTGGGCGCGGAGTATCCCGACGTCGAGGTGGCCTATCAGCACATCGACGCCGCGACCATCCACATGGTCACCGATCCCGGCCGGTTCGATGTGATCGTCACCGACAACCTGTTCGGCGACATCATCACCGATCTGTCGGCCGCGGTGTGCGGCGGCATCGGGCTGGCGGCCAGCGGCAATATCGACGCCACCCGGACCAATCCGTCGATGTTCGAACCCGTCCACGGCAGTGCACCCGACATCGCGGGGCAGGGGATCGCCGATCCGACCGCCGCCGTGATGAGCGTGGCGCTGCTGCTCGGCCACATCGGTGAGACCGATGCGGCGGCCCGGGTCGACAAGGCGGTGTCCGAGCACCTCGCGACCCGTGGGGACGCCAAACTGTCCACCTCGCAGGTCGGCGAGCGGATCCTGTCGCTGCTGTAGTTCTTTGTGAGTCTGCGCGCCGACTCGATCGCCTACCAGCCGAGTGCCCAGCGAGGTTCGCCGTGATTGACCGGTTCGCCACGCTGACCCGTCAGTGCTGGCTGTTCGCGATCGGGTCGGCGTTCTTCGCGGTCGCCACCATGCCCGGGTTCCCGATGGTGGCCGGCGCAGGTACGACAAATGTGCTGTGCTTCCTCGGCTCCTGGTTCTTCACGACGGCGGCGTGGATGCAGCTGGTGTTGGCTGACCGCGGGGCCGGATGGTGGTCGGCCGCCACTCAATTCGCCGGCACCCTGCTGTTCAACGTGAGTACCGGGGCGTCGGTGTGGGCGCACGCCGTTCTGGCCGAGCGCCGGTTCGTGTGGGTACCCGACGCCACCGGGTCCTTGGCGTTTCTGATCAGTGGGGTGCTGGCGGTGGCAGCCGTCGGCCTGTGGTCACCGAAATCGGTTGACTGGCAAGCGAGCTGGGTCAACCTGGCCGGGTGTGTGGCGTTCGGGATTTCGGCCCTTGCGGCATTTGTTCGCAAGACCGGGGTGACCGTCGACGAAAGGCTGGCCAACTTCGGCACATTCGTTGGTGCACTGTGCTTTCTGGTGGCGGCATTGATGTTGCGGCCACGGTCTGCGGCATCGACTCTGCCCTGAGGGCGTGGGCTACTCACACTTTTGTGCCCTGGCTGCAGTCTCAGTGCGGGTTGGCCATCCAACTCCGGTGTTTGATGGCCGCTTTGCGGGCTTGTTTGGCCAGTGACCGGTCGGGCAGGTGTCGTCCCAGGACATCGAGTACCTGTGCGGTCTCGGGTGCGGGATGACGCCAAAAGGACTCCAGCATTCGAAGGGGGTCGTGGCCCTGCATGAATTGTTCACAGAGCAGGTCAGGGTGATCGACAAGCTGAGACATGATGTCGACCATGATCGTCGGGGTGATGAAGCTACCGACTGCATCACCGGTGGCGAGGCCGTGGTCGAGTAGCCAGATGGCGGCGTGTCCGGCCGCCGGTGTGTCGAGTAACTGCCGCATGTAAGGCTCGCCCACTTCGACGTCGAACATCCCCAGCAGGCGCAATCCGACGAGCCGAGACGTTGCATCCTCGGCTTCCGCGGCCATCGCCGCTACCAGTGCCGCACGTTCGGATGGCGGCACTGACGGCTTCCACGCGGCCAGCACATCTGAATGTTGTTCTGAGGGGATCGAATTCAAGGCTTCAAGAAGCTCGGGCAAGGTCATTTCGGTCAGATCGTCGGCCCTTCGGAGCCGGAGACCGGCGGCGGCCAGATAATCCGGCAGAATCTGGCGGCCGAATGCAGTCACAGAGACTATGCCGTCAGACCAGACCCGGTGTCCGTAGGGGTTCACCGATTCGGTTCTTTCGGTCCACTCCACCGCGCCAGTCATGTCCAGCATCGCCAGGATGTCGCTGAGGTCGTCGGCGAGGTGGTCGCTTGAAATGTAGTAGTTGATCTCCTCGGCATCGAACTCGCTGAGCACCACCCGCGCGTTGAGGTCGACGATGTCGTCGAAGTGCGCGTGCGAGCTCGCGGGGATCAGACCGGCGAGCCAGTGCACCACGCCTTCATCGAGCAGCTGGTGCAGTCGACCGTAGAATGAGATTCCCCGACGCGTTGACGACAGCACACCGGCCTCAAGCACAATCTGGAAAAGCGTGGTGGCCTTGGCAACCGGTGACTTTCGGGACCACGCTTGGACGGGGACAAGTCGATTCTTCACATGGCGCGTTGCGCCGGCTTCCTCGGCGAGCGCGAGCAGGTAGGCCAGGTGCCGCAGAGTTTCCGTCGACTTTGTCTTGAAGGTCTTGTCGCCGATTTTTGGGTCGATTTGGTCTCCGGTGTCGAGGAGCTCGACCAGTGCGCGTCCATCGGCAAGCTTCAGGTTTCCCTTGGGGGTCAGCGCCTTGCCCGTGTCGCCGAGATAGTCACAAAGGGCTTGGACCTTGGCCGGTAACGCCGCAGCCGACGCCACGGACACTACGTCGGCCTCGGTGGGCGGAATATAGACAAACGGCAGGTCGACCGGTGCCGGTTGTTCTATCAGGTGGTCGGTGCGGGCTCGGCGCTCATCGAGGGGCAGGGCATTGTGTTCGTCGATGCGCTGCTGCATGGCTGCCAGCAGTTCCTGCTCTGTCATGGATTCGGCGCCTTCGATCCCGACGAACAGCGCTTTGGCCATCCCGTAATTGCTGGGATCGGCCATCTTCGCGCGCATGGCGTCGGCCATGCCATTGGTGTCCCGCGCCAGCCGGCGTCCCGCGTCGGGACCACCACGGAGCTTGTGGGTGTGGCCGAGGAACAGGATGAATTCGACGAGAGCGTCGCATACCTCCCACGAGTCGTCGGCGGGCAAGCTCAGGTGGCGGGGGCACCATTCCAACAGAAACGTGCGGACGGTGCCCTCGTCGAGGCTCGTCAACGGCGCGGGCGCTCGCCACTCCAGGAATGCCTGTGTATGCCGTATGGCAGTGGACACGTTGCGGTTGCCACTCTCGGTGAGCCAATCCTCGAACTCGCCAAGCAGTTCGTCCGTCATGTCGGTCATCGTGGCACGCGGCTCCGACAATCGGCGGCAAGGAAAAGACAGCTGCGGGTGGCGTCCGGACGTCGGCCGGTGCGACCGAGCCGTTGCAGGAACGATGCGACGGTGCGGATCGAGGTCGCCGACGTCGATCCCGAGTTCCCGCGTGGAGATGGCGACGGTGTTGCGGGCTTCGGCGAAGTGGTATCGCCGGTGATATCAGGTTTTCAGAGTGGGTAATGTCCGCTCACCGGATGCTGTAGTGATGCGTGTGACTCGGAGGCCGGAGACGTCAGCGCCTCAGCGCTCGTCACGCACCGGATCCGCCGGCACCAGCGGCACCGCCAACAACGGCAACAACGCACACACCGCGAAGGCCGCCGGGTAACCGGCCACGCCGATCAACGCCCCGAAAAGCGGTGCCGAACTGGCGGTGGCGAGATGCTGGCTGGTGTTCTGTGTCCCCAGCGCGCGTCCGCTCCAGAACGGGCCGGCGATCTCGGCGATCGCCGTGAACGCCAAACCGTTGTCGGACACCGTGATCACCGAGGCGATCACGATCAACGCGACACTGATCGGTGAGCCCAGCCAGTCGGTGAGCGCCAGGAGCGCCATCGTCGCTGCGGCCGCCAGCGCGATGGTGCGGATGGGCCGAAGCCGTTGGCCCACCACATCAGACCATCGGCCCGCGGCTATTCGGCCGGCCGCGCCGAGCAATTGGGCGACGGTGACCAAGGTGCCTGCGGAGGCAGCGGACCAGCCGCGGTCGCTCATCAGCCACACCAGGGTGAATGTCCACACCATGCCTTGGGGAACCACCAGCAGCACCGACACGGCGTGGATGCGCCACAACACGTTCGAGCCCCGATACGGATTGGCCAGGTGCTCGGCAGGTGCTTCGTGGCGGGGTGGCCGTGGCGGATCCAGCACGCCGACAGCACACATCACCGCCGAGACAAGGCACACGATCGCCGGGAAGAGCAACGCCGTCGTCACCCCGTGTGACTCGGCGAGCCGCGGAATGACCAACGCGCCCAAACCGACTCCCAGAGGCGTTGCCGTCTGCCGGATTCCCATCGCCAGCCCACGCTGTTCCGGCGGAAACCAGCCGACCACGACCCGCCCGCTGGCCGAATTGCTACTGGCCGCGGCCATTCCGCCCAGGAGCAGGAAGGCGCCCACCGCCACCAGTGAGTCGGCTGAGGCCGCCGCGAACGCCGCCGCGGCGGTCAACGCCGAGCCGACCGTCAACACGATCCGCTCGCCGAACCGGTCGACGATGTATCCCCAGGCGATGAGGGTGAGCACCAGCCCGAAGCTCGGCATCGACGACAGCAGACCCGCTTTCGCCAGATCCAGACCTCGCTCGGAATGCAGGGTGGGGATGAGGAATGCCGCTCCGTTGATGAATACGTTGGCGCATGTGGTCGCGGTGAGTGCGAGCGCCAACATCGACCAACGGCGGAACGTGCCGATCGATGAAACGGGCATGACTGCATGGTTTCATGGATGTCCCAAGATATTGAACTCGAATTCCATTATGTGAGATCCAGTCTCGGTTGCCATAGGCTGTGCCGGTGAAGTTGTGGCTGATAGCAATCGTCTTACTCATATGTGGATTCCTGGCGGCGCCGACCGCAGCAGCGGCGGTGCCGAACTGGTCGGGACTGGATGCCCGCCACTACGACGCGCCGATTCCCCCGGCCGGCACCCTGATCCAGGCGGTGCCGTTGGATCCCGCGCTGTCGGTGCCCGGCGCAGAGCGCGCCTACCGCATCCTGTATTCGACCGTCGATCAACATGATTCGCGCGCCGTGAGCACCGCCGCGGTGTTCGTTCCCCGGGGCGAGGCGCCGGCGGGCGGCTGGCCCACCATCGCATGGGCGCACGGCACCGTCGGGCTCGGCGACGATTGCACCCCCTCCGCGCAACCGCGCAGCGAACGGGATGTCGAGTACCTGACGCACTGGCTCGATCAGGGCTACGCCATCGTCGGCTCCGACTATGCCGGGCTGGGCACACCCGGTCTGATGAGCTATCTCAACAGCGTGGCGACCGCCCACAGCGTCGTCGATTCGGTGATCGCGATGCACGAGATGGACCTACCGTTGTCGCGCAAGTGGGCGATCGTGGGGCAGTCCCAGGGTGGTGGTGCCGCGGTCAACAGTGCCCGCTGGGCCACCGAGTTCAGCCGGGGCACCGGTCTGGACTACCGCGGGGTGGTGGCCACGGGAACGCCGTTCAACGTCGAGAGCGTCGTCAAGCAGGCCGGGCCCGACATGGCGTTGCCGCCGAACCTGGGGCCGGCCGCCAACAGCTACACCGGCTACATCTTGGCCGGCTTGCGCGAGGCACGTCCCGATCTCGACATCAACAGCGTGCTCACCCCGGCGGGCCGTGCCGCCGTCGACAAGGCCGAGGTGTTGTGTAAGCCGGACCTCGACCAGCAGCTCACCGGTATGACCCCGACCGGGTACTTCAGCGCGCCCCTGGCCACCCTGCCCGGTGCGGGGGAAGCGATCGACGCTTACCTGGGCACACCGACCAGCGGTTACGACCGGCCGATCTTCCTCGGCGTCGGGATGCTCGATCATGATGTCCCGCCGAACATGTCGCTGCAGCTCGACGAGCAGCTACGGGCCAACGGTCAAGACGTCACACTCAAGGTCTATCCCGAGGAAGATCACTCCGGCACTGTGCTGGCGTCGATTCCGGACTCCACCCCGTTCCTCGCCGCGGTGTTCGACGGTGACTGACAAAATCTGACAGGAGGCGTCAGCACTGGACGTCAACCGCCGCGCACTACCCTGGACAAATGCGCTTAGGTCGAATCGCCAGTCCGGACGGCGTCGCTTTCGTCAGTGTTGAAGGCGACGGCGCCGACACCGTCTGTAAAGAGATTGCCGAGCATCCCTTCGGCAACCCCAACTTCACGGGACGGAGCTGGCCGCTGGCCGACGTCCGGCTGCTGGCGCCGATCCTCGCCAGCAAGGTCGTCTGCATGGGCAAGAACTACGAGGCCCACGCCGCCGAGATGGGTGCCGTGGCGCCGGAGGATCCGGTGATCTTCCTCAAGCCCAACACGTCGATCATCGGACCCAACGTGCCGATCCAGCTGCCGGCCGACGCCAATCCTGTTCACCACGAGGGCGAACTGGCGATCGTGATCGGGCGGCCATGTAAGGACGTACCTGCCGCGCGAGCCGCCGAGAACATCCTCGGCTACACGATCGCCAACGATGTGTCCGCACGTGACCAGCAGGCCAAAGACGGTCAGTGGATGCGGGCCAAGGGGCACGACACCTTCTGCCCCGTCGGTCCGTGGATCGTCACCGGCCTGGATCCCTCGGATCTGGAAATCCGCACCGAGGTGAACGGGGAAGTGCGCCAGCGCAGCCGGACATCGCTGATGATCCATGACGTCGGTGCCATCGTCGAATGGGTGTCAGCGGTGATGACGCTGCTGCCGGGCGACCTGATCCTCACCGGAACTCCTGAGGGTGTCGGCCCGATCGAGGACGGTGACACGGTCAGCATCACCGTCGAAGGCATCGGCACCCTGACCAATCCCGTTGTACGCAAGCAGAAGTAGAGGTAAGTGATGACATCCCCGTCTGGTCCGGTCAGGGTCCGTTTCTGCCCGTCTCCGACCGGCACCCCGCACGTCGGCCTGGTTCGCACCGCGCTGTTCAACTGGGCGTACGCCCGGCATACCGGCGGCACGTTCGTCTTCCGGATCGAGGACACCGACGCCGCACGCGACAGCGACGAGAGCTACGCCGCGATCCTCGACGCGCTGCGCTGGTTGGGCCTGGATTGGGACGAGGGGCCCGAGGTCGGTGGCCCGTACGAGCCCTACCGGCAGTCGCAGCGTAGTGAGATCTACCGGGATGTGATCGCCCGTCTGCTGGCGGCCGGTGAGGTGTACGAGGCGTACTCGACGCCAGAAGAGGTCGAGGCGCGTCACGTGGCGGCGGGGCGCAATCCCAAACTCGGGTACGACAATTACGATCGCGACCTCACCGACGATCAGCGCGCGGCGTTTGCCGCCGAGGGCCGTAAGCCGGTGTTGCGGTTGCGCATGCCCGACGAAGACCTGTCCTGGAACGATCTGGTGCGCGGGCAGGTCAGCTTCCCGGCCGGCTCGGTCCCGGATTTCGCGATCACTCGCGCCAACGGAGATCCGTTGTACACCTTGGTCAATCCGGTCGACGACGCGCTGATGAAGATCACCCACGTCCTGCGCGGCGAGGACATCATGCCGTCGACACCGCGCCAGATCGCGCTGTACCGGGCACTGATGCGGATCGGGGTGGCCGAGCGGGTCCCCGAATTCGCGCATTTGCCAAGTGTTCTCGGTGAGGGCAACAAGAAGTTGTCCAAGCGCGATCCGCAGTCGAACCTGTTCCTGCACCGCGACCGCGGCTTCCTGCCCGAGGGGCTGCTGAACTACCTGGCGCTGCTCGGTTGGGGCATCGCCGACGATCACGACATCTTCAGTCTCGACGAGATGGTGGCCGCTTTCGACGTGGCCGATGTCAACTCGAATCCGGCGCGGTTCGACCAGAAGAAGGCCGACGCGATCAACGCCGAGCACATCCGGCTGCTGACGCCGGAGGATTTCACCGCCCGATTGCGCGCCTATCTCGATGCGCACGGCCACGACACCGGTCTGGGCGACGCCGCATTCGCCGAAGCCGCCGCGCTGATCCAGACCCGCATCGTGGTTTTGGGTGACGCGTGGGGGCTGCTGAAGTTCTTCGACGACGGCTCGTACGAGATCGACGAGAAGGCGGCGGGCAAGGAGCTGCGCGCGGAGGCCGCGCCGGTCCTGGACGCTGCGCTGAGCGCCCTGGAGGGCGTCGGGGAGTGGAACACCGCGAACATCGAAGCGGCGCTCAAGGCGGCCCTTCTGGACGGCCTGGAGCTCAAGCCCCGTAAGGCGTTCGGGCCGATCCGGGTCGCGGTCACCGGTGCCACGATCAGCCCGCCGCTGTTCGAGTCGATGGAGCTGCTGGGCGCCGATCGCAGCCTGACGCGGTTGCGGGCCGCCCGCGCCGCGATGTGAAGCGCGGCAGGGCCGGGCTTGGTAAAGCGGGCCCAAAATCTTTGGTAGTCTGCTCGTCGGCCCGAAAAGCAAAACGGGGAAGCCCCCGCTGAGCCGATCGGATCGAAATTGCCTTGACCTGCAGTGATGGGCAATTGATGGGGTATGGTGTAATTGGCAACACAGCTGATTCTGGTTCAGCCATTCTAGGTTCGAGTCCTGGTACCCCAGCCATCCGGAGCGGATCAGCCGGATTAGGTGAGTAGGACCGCCTGAGCTATGCTGACCATCCGGAAGTTCTAGCCCCCGTCGTCTAGCGGCCTAGGACGCCGCCCTCTCACGGCGGTAGCGTGGGTTCGAATCCCATCGGGGGTACAGAAGTAGAAGCGCCCAGTTCCGGAGAACTGGGCGCTTCTACGTTGTGTGGGTTTTGGGGTCTGCGCGGTAGTGGAGTGACCGTGGGTGGCGAAGGTCACTCTGGCGTGACGCTCGGCGGGTTGGGCGTCGAACCGGGCTCGGCGCGCCGATGCGTCAGCGGTGAACTGAGATTCGCCTCACAGTCGACGGGTGAGGGCGTCGGCGGCGGCGAGCAGATCGGCGGCCCAACGGGCCCCGGGGCGACGGCCCATGCGGTCGATCGGCCCAGACACCGACACCGCGGCGATCACGGCGCCACGGCCGTCCCGCACCGCCGCCGAGACGCTGGCCACGCCTGGCTCACGTTCGGCGGCACTCTGAGCCCAGCCGCGCTTGCGGACCTCTGCCAGCGCGCGATCGGTGAATTTGGCGGCCGGCAGCACCGCCTGCTGGGTGGCCGGGTCGGCGTAGGCAAGTAGCACTTTGGCTCCCGAGCCCGCCGTCATCGGCAGATGGGTGCCCACCGGCACGGTGTCGCGCAGCCCGGCCGGGGGTTCCAGTGCGACCACGCATACCCGTGATTGGCCCTCACGCCGGTACAACTGCACGCTCTCGCCGGTGATCTCACGCAGCCGGGGCAGCACCGCGGCCCCGGCGGCCAGCAGCGGATCGTTGACGTGCGAGGCCAATTCGGTCAGTGCCGGGCCGAGGCGCCAGCGGCCGTCGCCGTCGCGGGCCAGCAGCCGGTGGGTTTCGAGTCCCGCGGCCAGCCGGTGCGCGGTCGCTCGGGGGAGTCCGGTCCGCTCGCAGAGTTCGGCCAGCCCGCAAGGTGACTCGGCCACGGTGTGCAGCACACCCACCGCTTTGTCGAGAACGCCGATGCCGCTATCATTTCTCACAGAGAGATACTAACGTCTCGCATTGTGAGATGACAGGCGAGATGACGACAGTACCGCCCAGCCCTGGCGGACTCTTGATGCCAGCCCGCATTGCCGTTAATCGAATCGAGAAGTAGCGATGGACCAACCGACACAGACATCCGTAAAGCCTCGCACCCTGGCCGAAAAGGTTTGGGACGACCACGTCGTGGTGCGCGGCGAGGGGGAGGGCGCGGCCAAAGAGCCCGACCTGATCTACATCGACCTGCATCTCGTGCACGAGGTCACCAGCCCCCAGGCCTTCGATGGTCTGCGGTTGGCCGGCCGCCCGGTGCGACGGCCGGATCTGACGATCGCCACCGAGGACCACAACGTCCCCACGGTCGACATCGACAAGCCGATCGCCGATCCGGTGTCACGCACGCAGGTCGAGACATTGCGCCGCAACTGCGAGGAATTCGGTATCCGCCTGCATCCGATGGGTGATGTCGAACAGGGCATCGTTCACATCATCGGGCCCCAACTCGGCCTGACCCAGCCGGGGATGACGGTGGTGTGTGGGGACAGCCACACCTCGACTCACGGTGCGTTCGGCGCCATCGCGATGGGCATCGGTACCTCCGAGGTCGAACATGTGATGGCCACACAGACGCTGCCGCTCAAGCCGTTCAAGACCATGGCGGTCAACGTCGACGGCGTGCTGCCGCCCGGGGTGAGCGCCAAGGACATCATCTTGGCGGTGATCGCAAAGATCGGCACCGGCGGTGGGCAGGGGCATGTCATCGAATACCGGGGCAGCGCCATCGAAGCGCTGTCCATGGAAGGTCGGATGACGATCTGCAACATGAGCATCGAGGCCGGGGCGCGGGCCGGCATGGTCGCCCCTGACGAGACCACCTTCGAGTTCCTCAAGGGTCGCCCACACGCTCCCACGGGCGCTGATTGGGATGCCGCCGTGGCCGCGTGGAGCCAGTTGCGTACTGACGAGGGCGCCGAATTCGACACCGAGGTCTATCTGGATGCCGCCGCCCTGAGCCCCTTTGTGACCTGGGGTACCAATCCGGGTCAGGGCGTGCCGCTGTCCGCATCGGTTCCCGATCCGGAGTTGATGGGCGACGACGGAGAGCGGCAGGCGGCGGAGAAGGCTTTGGCCTACATGGATCTGCGCCCCGGGATGGCGATGCGGGACATCACCGTGGACACCGTGTTCGTCGGGTCCTGCACCAACGGCCGCATCGAGGATCTGCGGGTGGTGGCCGAGGTTCTGCGTGACCGCAAGGTGGCCGACGGGGTGCGGATGCTGGTCGTGCCGGGCTCCATGCGGGTTCGGGCCCAGGCCGAATCGGAAGGCCTCGACGCGATATTCACCGCCGCCGGTGCGGAATGGCGTCAGGCCGGCTGCTCGATGTGTCTTGGGATGAACCCGGACCAGCTGTCTCCGGAGCAGCGCTGTGCCTCGACGTCCAACCGGAATTTCGAAGGCCGACAGGGCAAGGGCGGCCGGACCCACCTGGTCTCCCCGGCTGTCGCCGCTGCCACCGCCGTCCGCGGAAAACTGGCCTCGCCTGCCGATCTGCCCGCCGCGGCCCGCTGAGAGGAACCCAAGAATGGAAGCGTTTAGCACTCACACCGGCATCGGCGTCCCGCTGCGGCGGTCGAACGTCGACACCGACCAGATCATCCCGGCCGTCTATTTGAAGCGGGTCACCCGAACAGGTTTCGAGGACGGATTGTTCGCCGCCTGGCGTTCAGATCCGTCGTTCATTCTGAATCTGCCGCCATTCGACAAAGGCTCCGTGTTGGTCGCCGGCCCCGATTTCGGTACCGGATCATCGCGCGAACATGCCGTCTGGGCGCTCATGGACTATGGCTTCCGGGTGGTTATCTCATCCCGTTTCGCCGACATTTTCCGCGGCAACGCCGGCAAGGCCGGGCTATTGGCGGCCGAAGTCGCCCAAGACGATGTCGAGCTCTTGTGGAAGCTCATCGAGCAGAATCCGGGGCTGGAAATCACTGTGAATCTTCAAGATCGCAATGTTGTCGCCGGAACGGTTGTGGTGCCGTTCAGAATTGACGATTACACGGCCTGGAGACTGCTCGAGGGGCTCGACGATATAGGCCTTACGCTGCGGAAACTCTCCTCCATCGAGGATTACGAGAAGCGCCGGCCGGCCTGGAAGCCGCGTACTCTGCCGGCCTGATTTTCGGGCCCGTAGGGGTGCTTCGGCACCCGAATTCGCCGCCTGCCTAACCGGTTCTGGACCCTCCCGGGGGGAGTCGGTGTGGGGCAAGCGGATTGCCGGATTGTTCGCTAGCTACGCCTGAAATTGCGCGTGGCTCTTGGAAATCAGTGGTCACAGGGTTTACCGTGTCCTCTAGTCGGTCCAAGGAGGACCACTGGTTTCGGAGGTTTTGGATGAACAAAGCGGAGCTCATCGACGTACTCACAACCAAACTGGGCACCGATCGTCGGCAGGCTACCGCCGCGGTGGAGAACGTTGTGGACACCATCGTCCGCGCGGTGCACAAGGGCGACAGCGTCACGATCACCGGCTTCGGTGTTTTCGAGCAGCGTCGCCGTGCTGCCCGGGTGGCGCGTAACCCGCGTACCGGCGAGACGGTGAAGGTCAAGCCCACCTCGGTGCCGGCATTCCGGCCGGGCGCACAGTTCAAGGCGGTTGTTTCTGGGGCACAGCGCCTCCCGGCCGACGGCCCGGCCGTCAAGCGCGGGGTCACGGCAGGCCCGGCCAAGCGCACTGCCGCCAAGAAGACCGCCGCCAAGAAGGCACCCGCGAAGAAGGCTGCGACCAAGGCACCGGCGAAGAAGGCCGCGACCAAGGCGCCGGCCAAGAAGGCTGCGACCAAGGCGCCGGCGAAGAAGGCTGCGACCAAGGCGCCGGCCAAGAAGGCTGCGACCAAGGCGCCGGCCAAGAAGGCCGCGACCAAGGCACCGGCCAAGAAGACGGCTGCCAAGAAGGCACCGGCCAAGAAGGGCCGCAAGTAATTTCCGGCAAAGGCACGTCGTGAGCCCAAGATCAGCTCACGACGTGCCTTTCTCCGTGTCTGAGCCCGGTGCGGCTAGGTCCGATGCGGTTTCGACAGCGGACTGCACATGTGGTCGGCCGCGATGAGCCGGCCGCCTGCCAACGACAGAACCCAGCTGCTCCCTTTGCGATTTCCGGTCGTGGTGGGCCGGACCCCCTCGCGTTCGCACCACCAGGAGATCAGCCCCGGGATCACCTTGCCCTGTGAGCAGATCACCGGTGTGCCTGCGCGGGCAGCGATATCGAGCAGACGGCTCCGTGCCGCCTTGTGGTCGTGCGCGTAGCCCTCTTCCGACAGGGCCGGCTCATTGTGAATGTCCACGCCGAGTTCTTGGGCCAACGGCGTAATCGTCTGATGACAGCGCAGACGGTCCGCGGCGTACAACGTCGTCGCACCGAACGCGAGCAACTGGCCGACCAGTGACTCGGCCTGGGCACGCCCCTTCTTGTCCAGCGGCCGCTTACGGTCGTCACCCTTGAATCGGGACCTCCGGCCGGCGGACCCGTGTCGTACCACGATCACGGTCTTGGTATCCGGCGGGTATTTCGCGAAGCGGCGCAACACTTTTCGATCGTGTTCGTAATGAAGCTCGGTGGCCGCCGCGTCGATCGGCAGCCAGACCAGCTTGTCCACCTCGTCGTTGGGCGTGAACTCGCCGGCCGTCGCGCGGGCGGCCCAGTACCAGACTCGCTTCTTGCCTTCGGGCACATCGTAGGAGATCGAACCGAGGCGTCGGCCCAAAACCGCGTGATGGCCGGTTTCTTCGTTGACTTCGCGGACCGCGGTCACCGGTTCGATCTCACCGGGATCCAGCTTGCCTTTGGGAAACGACCAATCGTCGTAGCGTGGACGGTGAACCAGCGCGACCTCGATGTCGCCGCCGGCGGAGCCGGCAAAACTGGCACCGCCGGCGGAGCCGGCAAAACTGGCACCGCCGGACGGACTCGTCACGTCGGTACGTGGCCGCCAGAGGACCGCACCGGCCGCCGACACGGTCGGAACCGACTTGTCCGCTGTCGTCTTGTCGTTCGACACCCTCAACTCCTGCAGGTCGTGCACCGGTACCCCGTACCAGACCCGGGTCAGGGTTGCCGGCGGCGTTCCATCAGCGATACCTGGTGATCGCGTACGGTCTGTCCTTCCTGTGGCAGCGCGGTCCAATGGCCGTCCGCCTGCAACTCCCAGCACCGGGTGGCCGGGTCCATGGCGGACTCGAACACCGCGTTGAGTTGGCCGGTCAGTCGCGGATCTTTGACCTGAGCCATCACCTCGACCCGGCGGTCGAGATTACGATGCATCATGTCGGCACTGCCGATCCAGAACTCGTTGATGGCGCGGAAGTGAATTATCCGCGAGTGCTCGAGGAACCGCCCGAGGATCGAGCGCACCGTGATGTTGTCCGAATACCCGGCTACGCCTGGCCTCAAGGCACAGATGCCGCGCACCACGATCTCGATCGGGATCCCGGCCTGCGATGCCCGGTACAGCGCGTCGATGACCTGTTCGTCGACCAGTGCGTTGGCCTTTAACCGAATTCCGCTCGTGGCTCCCTCGTGATGGGCGGCGATCTCGCGATCGATGCGCTCGATGATGCCCTTGCGGACCCCACGCGGAGCCACCAGCAGATTGCGGTAGGAGTCCTTGCGTGAGTATCCGGTCAGGGAATTGAACAGATCGGTGAGATCGGCGCCGATGTCGGGATCGGCGGTGAGCAGGCCGACGTCTTCATACAGCCGCGCGGTTTTCGGGTTGTAGTTGCCGGTACCGATGTGGCAGTAACGACGGATCGTCGACCCCTCCCGCCGCACCACCAGGCAGGTCTTGCAGTGGGTCTTGAGTCCGATCAATCCGTAGACCACATGGACACCGGCCTGTTCGAGTGCGCGGGCCCATTTGATGTTGGCCTGTTCATCGAAGCGTGCCTTGATCTCCACGAGGGCGACCACCTGTTTGCCTGCCTCGGCCGCGTCGATCAGCGCGTTGACGATGGGGGAGTCACCGGAGGTGCGGTACAGCGTCTGCTTGATGGCCAGCACGCTGGGGTCGGCCGCGGCCTGCTCGATGAAACGCTGCACCGTCGTCGAAAACGAGTCATAGGGATGGTGCACCAACACATCCCCGTCGCGCAGCGTCGAGAAAATACTCTTGGGTGTCTCCCGCTCGCCGAAAGCCGGTGGGGTAGCAGGGACGAAGGGGCGATCCTTGAGCGTCGGCCGGTCCACGTCGTAGATCTGCCACAGCGCCGACAGGTCCAGCAGGCCGGGCACTTCGATGACATCGCCGGGGGCTACGTCGAGTTCGCGCAGCAACAGCTCAAGCATGCTCTCGGTCATGTCGTCGGACACTTCCAATCGGACCGGTGAGCCGAAGCGCCTGCGCGCCAGTTCACGTTCGAGGGCCTGCAGCAGGTCCTCGTCGCGATCTTCTTCGACCTCGAAGTCGGCATTGCGGGTGATCCGGAACGCGTGATGTTCGACGATTTCCAGCCCGGGGAACAGCACCGGCAGGAACGCCGCGATAAGCTCCTCCATGGGCAGGAACCGCAGCACTGTGGATCCGTCGGCCGGCGGGCTCAATTGCACGAAACGGCCGACATTGTCGGGCACCTTGATCCTGGCGAAGTGCTGCCCGCCGTCCTCGGGATGCTTGACGGTGATGGCCAGATTGAGGCTCAGCCCACTGACGAACGGGAACGGGTGGGCCGGGTCGACCGCCAGCGGGGTGAGCACCGGGAACACCTGTTCGTGAAAGTACTTCGAGAGTTTCGCGCGCTCAGCCTCGTCGAGCTGGGCCCAGTTGACGATGACGATGCCCTCTTCGGCCAACGCCGGGCGCACCGAACTGAGGAACACCTTGGCGTGGCGGTTGGCGATCTGCTGGGTGCGTTCGTTGATGCGGCGCAACTGCTCCCGCGGCGAGAGGCCGTCGGCCGAGCGCACCGACAGCCCCATCTCGTCGCGCCGTTTGAGACCGGCCACCCGGACCATGTAGAACTCGTCGAGATTGGATGCGAAGATCGCCAAGAACTTCGCCCGCTCCAACAGCGGGAGCGACGGATCGGCGGCCAGGGCCAGCACCCGGGCGTTGAAGTCCAGCCAGCTCAGTTCGCGGTTGAGGTAGCGGTCCTCGGGCAGCGCATTGTCCACCGCCGGTGAGGTCGCCGCCGGCGGGGCTTCAGGAGTCGACGACTCGACCGGCGGCCCCGATGCGGCTGCGGCGACGTCCCGTTTGCCGTCGGCTGGCCTGGTTCCGGGTTCGGCTTCGGTGGCTTCGCTCACCCATCCGATCATTCCTTATCGCGCGGGTCCGCGGCTACCTCAGCGGTGGTGCCTGCCGAGCGTGCGTGCGGTTGCCGGGCCGACGCCGAGGCGGCGCGCGGTCTGAAGATCGTCGGGTGTGTCGATGTCGCAGCGCAGACCGGGCCAGGCGCCGGTCAATTCGATTGCACCGGAGTGTCGATGGCGCGCAGCAGAATCGGACCCGAAATGTGGGGCCAGCGCCGTGCCGAAGGCGAACAGCGCCGACGTGCCCGTCCCGTGCCGGTCGCCGACGAAGCTGCGCCGGTGGCCGCGGGCCAGTGCCAGTGCCTCGGCCAGCTCCTGGGGCTGCAGGGCCGGCAGATCGCCCTGAAGAACAACGATATTCGGTGCGGTGGCGCGTAATTCGGTTTCAGCCGTGCTGATGGCGTTGTTGAGCGGGTCGCGATGGTCGGCCGGTGTCGGATCCACCAGCACCGCTGCCCCCAACTCCCGTGCAGCATCCGCGGCGGTGTCGTCCGGGGTTACGACGGTCACCGGGGCGATGACCGACGCGGCGGTGATCGTGTCGACGAGCATGGCCAGCACGACGGCTTCGCGGGTGGCCGCAGAGAAGATGGGCGCCAGCCGCGTCTTGGCAGCCGACAGCCGCTTCACCGCGATCACCAGGGCGACGTCGGTGGCCTGCGTTGCTGCCGCGGCGGTGTCGCTTCGGAAGCCGCTCATGGGTTCATCCTGCCAGCCCGGCTGGTGACGGCGAGTGGCACCGGAGCCGGGATAGGGTGAACGGGTGGTAGAGGCTGCGGTTATGGGTGCGGGTGCGTGGGGGACGGCGCTGGCCAAGGTCCTGGCGGACGCCGGTAATCCGGTGACGATGTGGGCCCGACGCCCCGAGGTTGCCGACGAGATCAATTCCGACCATCGCAACAGTCGTTACCTCGGCGACGTGGTGCTGCCGGCCTCGATCAAAGCCACCAGTGATCCGGCCGAGGCGTTGGCCGGCGCGTGCACGGTGCTGCTGGGTGTTCCGGCGCAACAGTTGCGGGCGAACCTGGAGGGCTGGAAGCACCTGATCGATGACGACGTCACCTTGGTGAGCCTGGCCAAGGGCATCGAGCTCGGCTCGCTGATGCGGATGAGCCAGGTCATCGTCCAGGTCACCGGAGTCGACCCGTCCCGGGTCGCGGTGGTGACCGGTCCCAACCTGGCCAGCGAGATCGCCGAGGAGCAGCCGGCGGCCACCGTTGTCGCCTGCAGCGACTCCGGCCGCGCGGTGGCTCTGCAGCGGGCGTTGACCACCGGATACTTCCGGCCCTATACCAACGCCGACGTGGTCGGCGCCGAGGTGGGCGGTGCCTGCAAGAACGTCATCGCCCTGGCCTGCGGCATGGCGGTGGGAGTCGGGTTGGGGGAGAACACCGTTGCCGCCATCATCACCCGCGGCCTGGCCGAGGTGATGCGGTTGGGTATCGCCCTCGGTGCCACCCCGGCCACGCTGGCCGGATTGGCCGGCGTCGGGGATCTGGTCGCCACATGCACCTCCGGCCATTCCCGTAACCGCACCTTCGGTGAGCGACTGGGCAAGGGCGGCACCATGGAATCGGCCTTGGTGGCCGCCGGCGGGCACGTGGCCGAAGGTGTCGCCTCATGCGAGTCGGTGCTGGCGCTGGCTTCCAGTTGCGGCGTCGAGATGCCGTTGACCGACGCGGTTCATCGGGTGTGCCACAAGGGATTGTCGGTGCACGAAGCAGTCGCGTTGCTGTTGGGTCGCAGCACGAAACCGGAGTAGGTGAGGCGCAGCTATGGACGGCTGGTACGGAGATTCCACGCGTAGCGTCAAAGCCGTTGGCGTGGAATCGATCCCCGGACAACCGGTGGCACCGATCCCGGTACCGGCGTCGGCGTACCATCTCTCGCCCGATGAGACCGAGCCGCTGGACAGCTACGGCCGCAGCTCGAATCCGTCTTGGCGTCAGCTCGAAGCGGCGCTGGCCGAACTGGAAGGCGCGGTAGGCGCACTGACATTCGGCTCCGGGATGGCCGCGATCACGTCGACACTTCGGGTGCTGGCCACACCCGGCACCACCCTCGTCGTCCCTGCCGACGGTTACTATCAGGTCCGCCGCTATGCCGCCGAATACCTTTCCCCACAAGGGGTTACGGTGATCGAGGCGCATACGCACGATATCTGCGAAGCGGCCGCGGGTGCCGACGTGGTGCTGGCCGAGACGCCGGTCAACCCGGGACTCGACGTCGTCGATCTGCACCGCCTGGCGATGATCTGCCGTGGCAACGGCGCCACTCTCGTCGTCGACAACACCACTGCCACACCGCTGGGGCAGCAGCCGCTGGCCCTCGGTGCCGACCTCGTGGTGGCCAGCGCCACCAAAGCGCTGTCGGGGCACAGCGATCTGGTTGCCGGCTATGTCGCGGGTAGCCAACGAGAACTGATGGCCGCCGTGGAACGCGAGCGGTTGCTGTCCGGATCGATCCTGGGTGCATTCGAGGCCTGGCTGGTGTTGCGCAGCCTCGGCAGCGCCGGGCTGCGGTTCGAGCGGCAGTGCCAGAACGCGGTCGCCTTGGCGATGATGCTGCGTGACCATCCCGCGGTGCGCTCGGTGCGCTACCCCGGATTGCCCGACGATCCGGCACACGAGCTGGCCGCCGCGCAGATGAGACGGTTCGGCGGCTTGGTGTCCATCGAGTTGTCCGACGCCGCCGCCGTGCACGCCCTGGTGGAGCGCAGCGCGCTGCTGATCGCGTCGACCAGCTTCGGCGGGATACACACTTCGGTCGACCGCCGGGCCCGCTGGGGCGACCCGGTACCGGCCGGGTTCGCCCGCATCTCGGCGGGAATAGAGGACACCGAAGACCTCCTCGCCGACGTCGACCGCGCACTGCGGGGCTGAAACACCAGGTCGGGATGTGCCGGAAGGGACCGACCGCCCGGGACGGTAGCCTCTCTAGGTTGTGAGCGCCCGCAATCAGACCGGATCCCGCACCCGCGTCGCCGTCGTCTACGGCGGGCGTAGCTCTGAGCACGCCATCTCATGTGTGTCGGCGGGCAGCATCCTGCGCAACCTCGATCCGGAACGGTTCGAGGTGGTGGCGGTGGGAATCACTCCTGGCGGTTCCTGGATGTTGACCGACGGCAGGCCCGATACGCTCGCGATCACCGACGGGCAGCTGCCCGAGGTCACCGAGACATCCGGTACCGAGCTCGCGTTGCCGGCCGCGCCGAACCGCAGCGGTCAGATGCTGGCGCTGGGCAACGGCCCCGGCGAGCTGCTCGCCGCCGTCGACGTGGTGTTCCCGGTGCTGCACGGACCGTACGGCGAGGATGGCACCATCCAGGGCCTGCTGGAGCTGGCCGGGATTCCGTACGTCGGCTCCGGCGTGCTGTCGAGCGCCGCCGGGATGGACAAGGAGTTCACGAAAAAGCTGCTGGCCGCCGAGGGGCTGCCGATCGGCGACTTCGTGGTGTTGCGGCCCAGGGACGTGACGGTCGACCTCGAAGACCGCGCACGTCTCGGCCTGCCGGTGTTCGTCAAACCCGCCCGGGGTGGATCTTCGATCGGCGTCAGCCGGGTCACCGCGTGGGACGAGCTGCCCGCCGCGATCGAGCTGGCGCGTCGTCACGATCCGAAGGTCATCGTCGAGGCCGCAGTGCCGGGCCGCGAGCTGGAATGCGGTGTGCTCGAGTTCCCCGACGGCAGCGTGGAAGCCAGCACCGTGGGCGAGATCCGGGTGGCCGGCGTGCGGGGCCGCGAAGATGGTTTCTACGATTTCGCCACGAAATACCTTGTCGATGCGGCCGAGCTGGATGTCCCCGCCAAGGTCGACGACGACATCGCCGAGGAGGTCCGCCGGCTGGCCGTGCGTGCCTTCACCGCAATCGACTGCCAAGGACTGGCCCGCGTCGACTTCTTCCTCACCGACGACGGCCCGGTGATCAACGAGATCAACACGATGCCAGGCTTCACCACGATCTCGATGTTCCCGCGGATGTGGGCCGCCAGCGGCGTCGACTATCCGACGCTGCTGACCGCGATGGTCGATACCGCCCTGGCCCGGGGTACCGGCCTGCGCTGACGGATCACCCAGCCGGGGCCGGCGCAGGTTCCTGGGCAGCCATCGTGCGCGCGATCTGACCGGAGATCTGCTGAATAGGTGTCGGTCCCGAACCGGCCGGCAACGTCAGGGCGACATACACCGGGCGGTCCACTGCATACCAGGTGCTGCGGCTCTGATCGTCGGCCTCGCCGCCGGGACTCCCGATGCCGGACTCTCCCACCCGGAACCACTGGATCTCGTCGACGACCTGGAGTGGAGCGCCCACGACAAAGTCCGACGGCCGTTCCAGACCGCAGCGCAGCACGACCGGTTCGGTGTCCGGCTCCGCGCGCCAGGCCGCGGTGCCCGGCGGTGTCGGCTCGACGGTCGGCGCCCGGCGAAAATCGCCGAGCTGCTCGGGAAGCGCACCGATCAGGTCGTGACATTGCTGGCTGTCGGCCTGGGGGGCGGGCACCGACGGAATCGCGACCGGTTGTTGTTCGGGGGAGCGTTGCCGTGACGCCGCGATACCCAGCACGGTGATCAGCACCGACACCGCCACCACCACCGCAGCGATCAGTAGGGCACGGGGTGGGCCATCGGTGGAGGGCGAGTCGGTCACACCACCAACTCTATGGCCGGCCGCCGCCCGCGATCGGGCAGGTCAAGGTCCGGGTGATCCCGGAGACCTGCTGCACCGCGGGCACCACATCGGACTGCAGGGCTGACAGGGTGTCCGCGCTGATGCGCAAGACCACGTCGTAGGGCCCCGTCACATACTCTGCGGAGACCACACCGGGCAGCGCAGCGAGTTGCTTGGCGACGACCTCGGCGCGGCCCACCTCGGTCTGGATCAGCACGTAAGCCTCCACCACCGGCTGTCTCCTCCGTCTCGCTGCATAAACTGCTGGCCGCAGGCACCAAACGTACCGCAGGTCCGGTCCGGGCTCGCCGGATGCGGCACCCGACCGGCAGGAGACGAGATGACAGGCGATGTGCACGGTCCGGACACGGGCGACACCCTGGCGACCGCCGGCGAATTCGTCGTCATCGACCGGCTCGTGGCCGGACGCACACAATCTTCGGCCGTCATGCTCGGGCCGGGCGACGATGCCGCGGTGGTGACGACGACGGATGGGCGGACAGTGGTGTCCACCGACATGTTGGTGCAGGACCGCCACTTTCGCCTCGACTGGTCCTCGCCGCACGACATCGGCCGCAAGGCGATCGCGCAGAACGCCGCTGACATCGAAGCGATGGGCGCTGCGGCCACCGCCTTCGTGGTGGCATTCGGCGCACCGGCGGACACCTCGGTGACCGCCGCAGCCGAAGTGGCTGACGGGCTTTGGGACGAGGCGCGGTTGGTGGGCGCCAGCATCGCCGGCGGCGACCTGGTTCGCGCGCCGCTGTGGGTGATATCGGTCACCGTGCTCGGTGATCTGAGTGGCCGCGAGCCGGTGCGGCGCAGCGGCGCCCGCCCCGGCGACACCGTGGCGATCGCCGGCGAATTGGGCCGCTCGGCCGCCGGATTCGCGGTCCTGCGCAACGACATCGACGGGTTCGCGGAACTGCGACAGCGACATCGGACCCCACAGCCGCCCTACGGCCAAGGTGGGGTTGCCGCGGCGGCAGGTGCCTCGGCGATGACCGACGTCTCCGATGGTCTGCTCGCCGATCTCGGCCACATCGCAACGGCTTCGGGGGTCGGGATCGACGTGGATCGCGATGCGCTGGACGACGACCGGGCGGCCGTTGCCGCGGCTGCGGCGCAGGCAGGTGAAGACCCGTGGGAATGGGTGCTGGGCGGTGGCGAGGACCATGCGCTGGTGGCGACGTTCCCGGGCGCGGTGCCGCCTGGCTGGCGGGTCATCGGTCGGGTGCTGGACGGCCCAGGGGTGGTACTCGTCGACGGCGCCGCGTGGGCGGGAAGCCGTGGATGGCAATCGTTTGACTGACCCGGACCGCTAAGTTGGTTTCCTGTGACTGCGGACGCGAGGAGCAATTTGGCGGCGGTGGACGCGAGGAGCAATGCGGCGGGTGTGGACGCGAGGAGCAATGCAACAGCGGGTGCCCGTCCGTTGAACGAACTCGTCGAGGCGGGATGGGCCCACGCGCTCGAGCCGGTGAGTGCGCATGTCGCGCAGATGGGGGAGTTCCTGCGGGAAGAGTTGGCCGCCGGTCGACGTTATCTGCCTGCAGGCCAGAATGTTTTGCGCGCCTTCACATTTCCGTTCGATCAGGTGCGTGTGCTGATCGTCGGTCAGGATCCCTACCCGACTCCGGGACACGCCGTCGGCCTGAGTTTCTCGGTGGCTGCCGATGTCCGTCCGCTGCCACGCAGTCTGTCGAACATCTTCAAGGAGTACACCGACGATCTGGCCTACCCGCTGCCGACCAACGGTGACTTGACCCCGTGGTCGCAGCGCGGCGTCCTGTTGCTCAACAGGGTCCTCACGGTCTCTCCGGGCACGCCGGCCTCACATCGTGGCAAGGGCTGGGAGGCCGTCACCGAGTGTGCGATCCGGGCTCTGGTGGCCCGCAAGCAGCCGATGGTCGCGATCCTGTGGGGACGCGATGCCTCGACGCTCAAACCGATGCTGGCCGAAGGTGACTGCGTGACAATCGAATCGCCGCACCCGTCGCCGTTGTCGGCCTCGCGGGGTTTCTTCGGGTCACGCCCGTTCAGCCGTGCCAATGAGCTGCTGCAGCAGTTGGGCGCCGATCCGATCGACTGGCGCTTGCCCTGAGTGCGGTCAGGGCAGCGGCGGCGGAGACGGGATCGAAGGCGAGGGGATTCCCGGTGAGGGGATCTCGATGGTCACGTCACCGTCGCCTTCGGAGGGAGTCTCCGAGGTCGTGGAGATCTCCACCGTCGAATCGTCATCGCTGCCGCTGCCTCCGCACGCGGTCAGCATGGCGCCGACGGCGAGGGCAGCCGCGAAGACACCGAGCGACGATTGTGATGCACGACATGGAAACATGCCGACGGCAGATACCCGGCCTACCGCTCGGGTAAACAAAGAGAGTCCGCGCACCTGATCAGATGCGCGGACTGGTACGCGACGTCAGCCGCGGGAGACCTTGCCGGCCTTGATGCAGGAGGTGCAGGCGTTCACGCGCTGCTTGTTGCCACCCGGACGCGCCACGGCACGGACCGACTGGATGTTCGGATCCCAGCGCCGGCTGGTCCGCCGATGCGAGTGCGACACCGACTTGCCGAAGCCGGGCGCCTTTCCGCAGATATCGCACACGGCAGCCATATCAACAACTCCTCGAAATCAGTTCTTGGGGGTCTGGGCTTGCTCGCCGCAAACCGACGCGGCTCGACCCGACAACCTGATCAGAATACCGGGAGGGCCAACGAACGCCAAAACGGCTCGTGAACACCGCTTCAGGTTGTCCACAGCCGGCGATGCTGTGATCGGGTTTGTCGTTGCCACTGGATAGGCTGGCGCCGACGGCGGTGCCCGGGTCGCGCACTGAGAGGCACCGCAATTCTGAAGGGGATTGGGAGGTCGGATGTCGGCTCGGCGGCTGGACGCCTCCGCTCTGCGGTCGTGGGCCCATGCTGCCGTCGACGACCTGATCACTCACACCGACGAGATCAACCGGCTCAACGTGTTCCCGGTGGCCGATGCCGATACCGGGACGAACATGCTGTTCACCATGCGATCGGCGTGGGCGCATGTGGCGGCCGAGCCGACCGGGGGCGACATCGTGGCAGTGGCCAGCGCCCTGGCCGCCGGGGCGCTGCAGGGTGCACGCGGCAACTCCGGGGTGATCCTGTCGCAGATTCTGCTGGGCCTGGCCGAGGTCATCACCGCGGTGGCCGCCCAACGCCACGGGGATCTCTCCGAGATCGACAGCGCGCTGTTCGGAGCGGCGCTGCGGCACGCCGCCACCCTGGCCGTCACGTCGATGGGTGATCCCGTGCCGGGCACGATCGTCTCGGTCCTGCAGGCCGCCGCCGAGGCCGCGGAACATTGCGCGGCCGAAGGTGGCGACGTGGCCGATACTGCGGCAGCCGCGGGCGAGGCCGCGTCGGTTGCCCTGGAACGTACGCCCGAGCAACTCGATGTCCTGGCCAAGGCGGGTGTCGTCGATTCCGGGGGCCGGGGCCTGCTCGTCCTGCTCGACGCGATGACCGCCACGCTGGCCGGGCACGCGCCGCACCGCCCGGTCTACGCCCCGGCCTCGCCACAGGCCGCGCGCGCGGCCGCCGATCTTGCCGCCACCGGGGCGCCGCCGCAGTTCGAGGTCATGTACCTGCTGAGCGGTTGCCGGGCCCGGGCCGTCGAAGGGTTGCGCGCCGTGTTGGACGAGATGGGAGAGTCGGTGGCGATCGCGGCCTCCGACCGGGATCACTACTCGGTCCACGTCCACGTCGACGACGCCGGGGCGGCGGTCGAGGCGGGCCTGGCGGTGGGATCGCTGAGCCGCATTCAGATCACCGCGTTGACTGCCGGCCCCGGTGTCCGGCCGGCCGGTGGGTGGGCGCGAGAGCGCGCGGTGTTGGCCGCCGTCGACGGTGACGGTGGTGTCGATCTGTTCGCCGGCGAGGGCGCGCACGTGCTGCGGCCCGAGCGTGGCGAGCCGATCACCGCCCAGCAGTTGTTGCGTGCCCTGATCGATGTGGGGGCGGCCCAGGTCATGGTGCTGCCCAACGGATATGTCGCCGCCGAGGAACTGGTGGCCGGATGCACGGCCGCGATCGGATGGGGCATCGACGTGGTCCCGGTGCCTGCCGGCTCGATGGTGCAGGGCTTGGCCGCCCTGGCCGTCCACGACGAGGGCAGACAAGCGGTCGACGACGGCTACACGATGGCGCGTGCCGCGGCGGGCGCGCGCCACGGTGCGGTGCGGATCGCCACCGAAGACGCCCTGACCTGGGCCGGAGCCTGCAAACCCGGTGACGGTCTCGGTATCACCGGCGACGAGGTGCTCATCGTCGGACCTGACATCACCGCGGCGGCGGCCGGGTTGATCGACCTCATGATGGTGGCCGGGGGAGAGCTGATCACGGTGTTGACCGGTGAGGGCGTTGACGGCGCCGTCGGGGAAGCTCTGCAGGCCCACGTACACCGCGCCCACCTCGGAGCCGAGCTGGTGACATACCACACCGGCCACCGTGGCGACGCGCTGCTGATCGGGGTGGAGTGATGGCCACCCTCGCCGACCGGCTGGACCTGGTGATCGGGGGGCGCTCGGCCAAGCCGCTCGAGGAACACTTCGGCATCGTCACGGTCAACGACCTGCTGCGGCACTACCCCCGGAAATACAGCGACGGCATGTCGATTCGCGGTGAAGGCGAGGCCCTCGATCTGGAAGAGGGCGAGCACGTCACGTTCATCGAGGTGGTCACCGAAACGAAGACCGGTGAGATGAAGCCGGGCTTCAGCAAGAAGACGGGCAAGCCGATCACCCGGAAGTGGCTGCGAGTCACCCTCGGTGAGCACCGGCCCGCCGTGACGGCGACGTTCTTCAACGCGGGGTGGATGGCGGACAAACTGTCGACCGGCACGCGGCTCATGCTTTCCGGCGAGGTCAAGTACTTCCGCAAGGCCCTTCAACTGGATCATCCGGCATTTCTGGTCCTGAATGCGCCGTCGGGCAAGCAGATCGGCACCAAATCGCTCAAGACCATTGCCTCGGCTTCTGGGGCCTCCGGCGAGGACATGCTGGCCGAGTTCGAGCGCGACTTCTTCCCCATCTATCCGGCCTCGGCCAAGGTGCAGAGCTGGGACATCTACGCGTGCGTGCGGCAGGTCCTCGACGTTCTCGACCCGGTTTCCGATCCGCTACCGGAAGCCTTTGTGCGCCAACACGGTCTGCTGTCCGAGGATGAGGCGCTGCGGGCAATTCACCTGGCCGACAACGCGACTCAACGCGAGCGCGCCGCCGAACGGTTGACCTATGACGAGGCCATCGGGCTGCAGTGGGGGTTGGTGGCGCGGCGTTACGGTGAGTTCAGTGAATCCGGGCCCGCCGCAGGACGCTCCGACCACGGGCTGGCCGCCGCGATGCGCAGCCGGCTGCCGTTCGAGTTGACCGCCGGGCAATCCGAAGTGCTGGAGGTGATCTCGGACGAGTTGGGCTCGACGCGTCCGATGAACCGGATGCTGCAGGGCGAGGTGGGGTCCGGCAAGACCATCGTGTCGGTGCTGGCGATGCTGCAGATGGTCGACGCGGGTTACCAGTGCGCATTGTTGGCGCCCACCGAAGTGCTTGCCGCCCAACATGCCCGCTCGATACGGGACGTGTTGGGGCCACTGGCGATGGCCGGTCAGCTCGGCGGTGCGGAGACGGCCACTGGGGTGACACTGCTGACCGGTGCGATGACTGCGCCGCAGAAGCGCGCCGTGCGCAGCGACGTGGCATCCGGCCGGGCCGGCATCGTCGTCGGCACCCACGCGTTGCTGCAGGAGGCGGTGGAGTTCCACAACTTGGGGATGGTGGTCGTCGACGAGCAGCACCGGTTCGGGGTGGAGCAGCGGGATACGTTGCGCGCCAAGGCGCGGGATGGTCTGACGCCGCATCTGCTCGTGATGACGGCCACGCCGATCCCGCGGACCGTCGCGCTCACCGTGTACGGCGATCTGGAGACCTCGACGCTGCGCGAGCTGCCCCGGGGTCGCCAACCCATCACCACCAACACCATTTTCGTCTCGCAGAAGCCGGCCTGGCTGGACCGGGCCTGGGCCCGGATCCGCGAAGAGGTGGCCGCGGGACGGCAGGCCTATGTGGTCGCCTCGCGTATCGACGAATCGGACAAGCCCGGCGACAAGGGTGAAGACCGCGGTGGCCCGCCGCCGATCACCGTGGTTGATCTCTTCGACAGGCTGAGCGCGGGCCCGCTGTCGGGTTTACGGCTCGGCCTGATGCACGGCCGGCTGCCCGGTGACGAGAAGGACGCGGTGATGGGCGCCTTCCGGGCCGGCGAGATCGATGTGCTGGTGTGCACCACGGTCATCGAGGTCGGCGTCGACGTGCCCAACTCCACCATGATGGTGGTGATGGATGCCGACCGATTCGGTATCAGTCAGCTTCATCAGCTGCGTGGTCGCATCGGCCGCGGACAGCATCCGAGCCTGTGCCTGTTGGCCACCCGTCTGCCCGAGGCCTCCAAGGCCGGTGCACGGATCAAGGCCGTCGCCGCGACGCTGGACGGCTTCGCGCTGGCCGACCTGGACCTCGACGAGCGGCGCGAGGGAGATGTGTTGGGTCTCAACCAGTCCGGACGCACCATCAACTTGCGCTTCCTGTCGCTGCGGGATCATCTCGAGGTGATCCAGGAGGCCCGGTCGTTCTGTGAGCAGCGGTATGCGCAGAGCCAACACGACCCTGGGATGGACCTGCTGGCAGCACAGTTCGTGGACACCGACCGCGTCGAGTACCTGGAAAAGGCATGAGCCGCCGCCGGTTGTTGTGGTTGGCAGCGGCCGTCGTCCTCGCGGTGGTGGTCGCCGTCCAGGTGAGCTGGTCGACGCAACACTCCGACCGGTTCGTCGCGGGGGCGCAAGCGCCCAGCATCGCGGCCGGCGTCGACCTGCTGGCCGGGGTGCCCGAGATCCCAGCGCGGGTGCGCGGCAACGACTACCGCCGTGCGGCTTTCGGTGACGCCTGGGATGACGACAACAGCGCGCCCGGCGGTCACAACGGCTGCGACACCCGCAACGACATCCTCAACCGTGACCTCGTCGACAAGACGTTCGTGGCGATCAAGCGGTGTCCGGTCGCCGTGGCAACCGGAACCCTGCACGATCCCTATACGAACGCGGTCGTGTCGTTCCTGCGCGGCAACCAGACCGGTGCCGCGGTACAGATCGACCACATCGTGCCGTTGGCGCTGGCCTGGGATCTCGGCGCCCGGAACTGGCCCGATGATCTGCGGCTGCGGTTCGCCAACGATCCGGCCAATCTGCTCGCAGTCGCCGGTAAACCCAACCAGGACAAGGGCGATCAGGAGCCCGCCCGTTGGATGCCGCCCAACCGCGCATTCTGGTGTCAGTACGCGGTGCAGTTCGTCGAGGTGCTGCGCGGGTATGCGCTACCGGTCGACGCGGCGTCGGCGGCGGTGCTGCGCGAAGCGGCGGGCACCTGTCCGACGGGGTAGTGACGGCGGATCTATCCCGCGAACGTCGCCGGATCGGGACGGAACCGGGTGCCGTCATCGAGACCGTTGAGGCTGTCCATCTGCTCGTCGGTCAACTCGAAGCCGAACACGTCGAAATTGGCGGAGATCCGCTCCGGCTTGGTCGACCGGAAGATCACCGAGTTGCCCAGCTGGATGCTCCACCGGATCAGCACCTGGGCCGGGGTCTTGTCGTGGGCATCGGCGATCGCGGTGACGGCCGGGTTGTCCAGCAGGGCACCGACCCCGAGCGGGCTGTAGGCCTGCGTGGTGATGCCGTACTGGGCGTTGCCCGCCCGCCAGGCGCTTTGATTGAGCAACGGATGCAGTTCGATCTGGTTGACCGCGGGCGTCACGAACGTCAGTTCCACGATCGTGGACAGGTTCTCGGGGCTGAAGTTGGCCACGCCGGTGGAGCGGGCCAGGCCCTCCTGCTTGAGCGCCATCAGCCCGCCCCAGCTGTCGACGTACTTGCCGGTGTCCGTGCCCGGCCAATGGATCAGGTACAGATCCACGTAGTCCAGGCCGAGCCGCTCCAGGCTGGCCTTGCCGGCGTCCTGGGAGGACTGGAATCCGTAATCGGGGATGGCCAGTTTGGTGGTGACGTAGATGTCCTCGCGCGGGATGCCCGACGCCGTGATGGCTCGGCCGACACCGGCCTCGTTGCCGTAGGCGGCCGCGGTGTCGATCAACCGGTGGCCGGCCTCAAGAGCGGCGGACACCGCCGCTTCTGCCTCGGAATCCGAGAGTCCGCCGACGCCCAGGCCCACGACAGGGATCGTGCGGTCGTCGTTGAGCGTGACGGTGGGGATCGCAGCCCCGTCCGAGGATGTCATGTCACCTATCCTGTGAAGTTGAAGGTTCGTGGATCGGGTCCCAGGCGTGTGCCTGTGTCCAACGAGGCGATGGCCGACATGTTCGCTTCGGTCAGATCGAAATCGAACACATCGAAATTGCTCACGATCCGCTCTGGGTTCACCGACTTGGGGATGACGATATTACCCAGCTGGATATGCCACCTAATCAGTACCTGGGCCGGGGTTTTTCCGTGTTCTTCGGCAACCCCGGTGACGACCGGATCGGTGAGCAGCGATCCCTGCCCCAGCGGGCTCCAGGCCTCGGTGGCGATGCCGAGCTTCGCGTGGACTTCGCGAAGGGCGTGTTGGGGCAGCAGCGGATGCAGCTCGACCTGATTGACCGCCGGAACGATGCCGGTCGAGTCGATGAGGACGTCGAGATGCTCGGGTTCGAAGTTGCTCACCCCGATGGACCGGACCCGGCCCTGGTCGTGCAGGTGGGCAAAGGCTTTGAAGGTGTCGACGTAGGCGCCGTTGGCGGGCACCGGCCAGTGGATGAGGTAGAGGTCCAGATAATCCACGCCGAGCCGGTCGAGGCTTGCGTCGAAGGCGGCCAGCGCGGCGTCATATCCCTGGTCGCTGTTCCACAGCTTGGTCACCAGGAACACGTCCTCACGGGGGATCCCGGAGTTGCGTATGCCCGCACCGACCTCGGCTTCATTGCGGTAGGCGGCAGCAGTATCGATATGGCGATAGCCGGCCTGCAGCGCCGCGGTCACCGCGCGTTCGGTGTCTTCGGCAGGGGTCTGCCATACCCCCAACCCGACTTGCGGTATCGAATTACCGTCGTTGAGCGTGACACGAGGATTCACAGAGGGAGCAGCCATGACTGAAAGTCTGCCAGGCGGGCAGGCGCTGGTGGGGCACGACGGCCACCAGCAGCAGCGAGCCACACAGCGGCTGCTCGAGCGGGCCACCAAATTGTCCCTCGCTGCGATCCCGCGGATCTCCGATCCGCGCAAGCGTCTGCTCCTGGGTGGGCGCAGCGTGACCGTCGACGGCAACACGCTGGACACCACTCTGCAGTTCACGCTCGCACTGCAGCACGCCTCCGGGACGGGTGAGCTGGTCGCAGACCACAGCCCCGAGACCGGGGTTGCGGTGTCGCGCGCCGCATTACGGGCCACCGCGGCCATGATGAGTCCCCGCATCGATGCCGACGTCACCGACATTTCGATCCCCGGGCCGGCCGGACCGATGAAGGCGCGACGGTACGTCCCGGACGGCTCCGGCGCGTCGACGACGCCGGCGATGCTCCTCTATTTCCACGGCGGTGGATTTGTCATCGGTGATCTCGACACCCACGACAGCCTGTGCCGGTTGATCTGCCGCGACGGCGGCATCCAGGTGGTCTCGGTGGACTACCGGCTCGCGCCCGAGCACAAGGCGCCGGCCGCCCTCGACGACGCCTACGCCGCCTACCGCTGGGCGCTGGACCACGCCGCGGGCCTGGGTGCCACGCAGATCGTCGTCGGCGGTGACAGTGCCGGCGGCAACCTGGCTGCCTTGGTGGCCCTGCAAGCCCGCGACTCGGAGCTGCCGCTGCCTGCCCTGCAGCTGCTGCTCTACCCGGTCACCGACTGGTCCAGCGACACGCGGTCCAAGACGTTGTTCGCCGACGGTTACTTCCTGACCGATCGTGATATGCGCTGGTTCGCCGGGCACTACCTCGACGGCGCGGAGGTGGCGGCCTCGGATCCTCTGGTATCACCGCTGCTCAGCGAAGACCTCTCCGGCTTGCCGCCCGCTCTCGTGATCACCGCGGGCTTCGATCCGCTACGTGACGAGGGGAACCGGTACGCCGAGGCGATGCAGGCGGCCGGTGTGGTGGTGGATCTCCGGGAAGAACGGTCGATGATCCACGCGTTCGCCAACTTCTTCCCGCTCGGCGGCGGCAGTGTCACCGCCACGAGCGCCATGATCTCAGCGGTGCGGGCACATCTCAGCCACGCCGAAAGCTGACCTGGCCTCGCCGGTACGCTGGTCGGCGTGGCCAAACCGAAGAAGACCGCGAAGTACGACCTCAAGGCGGCTGACCGCAAGCGCAACCTGTGGGTTCAGATCGGGCTGACAGCCGTGGTGGTGCTGTTCGCGGTCGGTCTCGTGCTCTACATCGTGATGACGGGCCACAAGCGCCCGGCGTCGGGTGAGGCCCGGGCGGTGCACGTGGCCGCACCGAACGTGATCACCGAAGAAGGAACGTCTGACCCCAAGGTGACGATCAGTCTCTACGAGGACTTCCTGTGCCCGGCCTGCGGCCATCTGGAGCAGCTCTTCGGTCCGACCATCAACAAGCTGATCGACACCGGGGCCGTCGCCGTCGACTACCACATGGTGGCGATCCTCGACAAGGCCGGTAACGGCTACTCGTCGCGCGCCGGTGGTGCGGCCTACTGCATCGCCGACGAGTCCGTCGACGCGTTCCGCCGCTTCCACTCCGCGCTCTACACGCCTGGAATCCAGCCGGAGGAGGGCAGCGGTATCTACCCGGACAACGCCCGGATCATCGAGCTCGCCCGTCAGGCCGGTGCCGGCGGCGACGTGCCCGATTGCATCACCAAGGGCCGCTACGTCGAGATGGTGCAGGGCATGGCCGCGGCCACCGGTATCAATTCGACCCCGACCGTTCAGATCAACGGTGAGGAATACCAGCCCACCACTCCTGACGCGCTGATCGCGAAGGTCCGGGAGATCGTCGGCGACCTGCCGGAGCTGAAGGGCCCCGCGCCCGCCCCGGCGCCACCCGCACCCCCCCCGCCCCCGGCGGCACCCGCCCCCGCCCCGGGTTCCCCGCGCCGGCCCCCCCCGTG